>JAYPSJ010000004.1:0-175626 GCA_038132955.1 Flavobacteriaceae bacterium | reverse complement strand
CACCGAGGAAGATATTCCAAAGGCCTTTACTGGACATTTTACATTAAAAAGATAGATATTTGCATTATCATATGAAATTAAGAAACACCCTATTCAGTCTCATTGTTGCCATGACTGCGGCCTTGCAAGCACAGGATGGTTTGCCGGTATACCATGATTATTTTGCCGACAATTTATACCTACTGCACCCATCAATGGCTGGGGCCTCTGCTTATGGAAAATTACGGATAACAGCTCGTCAGCAATGGTTTGATCAAAATGAAGCACCCAATATTCAAACGGCGAGTTACCACAATAGAGTCGGTCAAAATTCTGGTTTAGGGGGTATCGTTTTTAACGATGCAAATGGATATCACTCACAAGTTGGGGGATATTTGACTTATGCCCACCACTTGTTGTTTTCTCGCAATCGATCAGAGATCAATCAACTGTCTTTTGGTATGAGTGTGGGCTTAATGGAGTCTAAACTCGATGAAACTAATTTCGATCCAAGTCAATACGATCCAATCATCGCGGGTATTATTCAAACTACGGGTTATTTTAATGTTGATGCTGGTATGTCCTATAATTTCTTGGATTTCTCGGCTCACTTTACGGTAAAAAATCTCTTGTTCCGCAACCGCAGTTTGTATTCTGAAGAGTTTGAGTCTAATAACCAGCGCAATTATATTTTGTCCATGGCTTATGGGATTCCGGGTTCAGGTGGATTGTATTATTTCGAGCCTTCATTTTTACTTCAGTATAAGGAGCGCACTCAGGAGCAGGGGATTGACTTAAACTTCAAAGCATTTCGTGCCATGGAATTCGGGTCTGTATATGCTGGACTTAGTTATCGTAGAAGTTTTGATGGGGCCGAATATCTCGATGGCAATCAAGTCCGTAATCAAAAACTGCAATACATTACTCCAGTAGTGGGGACGACCTATAAAAACTTCATGTTTGCCTACACCTACTCTTACCAAACAGGATCGGTACGTTTAGAATCTGGCGGGTTTCATCAAATTACAATCGGATATAACTTCTTAAGAGGTCGCTATAGCTCATGGGATCAAGATATGCGCTATAACGGTATGTTGCGTCCTGATTTCTAGGAAAACCAATGGTGTTTTAGTGTTGAGCGCCGTGGCTGCTCGGACATAGTTTAGCCTAAAAAATTACTACTCCAATGCTCATCAAAACGGTTCTTGGCAAAACCCCTCAATATGGAGCGGACTGCTTTATCGCAGACAATGCTACACTCATTGGTGATGTGGTTCTCGGTCAAGGATGCAGTGTCTGGTTTAGTGCTGTAGTCAGAGGTGACGTGAATAGTATCAATGTGGGGGATCACGTCAATATTCAAGACGGCGCGGTCATTCATGGGACCTACCAAAAGTCTTCTACTACAATCGGGGATCATGTTTCAATAGGGCATAATGCCATTGTTCATGGTTGCACGATCCATGATCATGTGCTGATTGGGATGGGCGCTATTGTCATGGATGATTGTATTGTGGAGCCCTACAGCATTATTGCCGCTGGCGCGGTAGTGCCCAAAAATACCCATATCAAACGAGGCAGTGTATATGCAGGTGTTCCCGCCAAATGTATTAAATCAGTGAGCCCAGAACTCATGGAGGGCGAGATAGAGCGCATCGCCCGCGGCTACGCGATGTATGCCTCTTGGTTTAAGGAGGACTAAAATTCCTTTTGAACTATTTTGATTTTCTTGTCCAAGTATGCGGATTCCAGGGTAAGAAGTTTTTTTAAAGGTTTGGGGTCAGTATTTGTCCAAAATTCTAAATTAACACTGTCGTTCATGGTAGTCTCTAATTGGGATATTCCTGATCCAGTCGATGAATTGCTGCCTACAATATGTTGTCGCAGCAGACCTTTATCGATAAGAATGGCCTTGGTTTGGCGGGCTACAGCAAAGCCCGAATCGATTATGTTAATATGACTTGGGATAATGGCCTTTATTGCAGGAATGAGATAGGGATAGTGACTGCATCCCAGTACGATATAATCCACTTCTGCTGCAATCATTGGCGCCAAGTATTGCTCCAAGAGATGCTCAATTTTGGGTCCATCAATAATCCCTTGCTCAATCAAAGGAACCAATCCTTCTCCGACCACTTCAATACGCTTTATTGAGCTACCAAATTGATTGGCCGTTTCATGAAACAAGCTGCTGTTTAAGGTACCCTTGGTGGCGAGAATACCAACAGATTTAGTGACTGAATTAATTGCAGCGGGTTTTATCGCCGGTTCTATACCGATAAACGGAACTGCGTATTTTGCTCTAAGTGTACTGATAGCATTGGTGGTGGCCGTATTGCAAGCCACAACGATGAGTTTACATCCAAGGGCCAATAGCAATTCAGTATTTTTTATACTCAGGTAAATAATTTCTTGAGCGGATTTAGCGCCATAGGGCGCATTTTGGCTATCGGCCAGATATAAGGTGTTTTCCTTTGGCAAAAGCTGGTTAATTTCACGCCAAATCGAGGTGCCCCCGACACCGGAATCGAACAAGCCTATCGGCGCATCTTTATCTACCATAGTGTAAAAATAGAAACTGCCCGCGTATCGCGGGCAGTTTCTTTAGATTTTTAGGAATTCAGCACTTAAAAATGGGTTACTTATAGAACCACATCGGCCTTGGAACTCAAATCGCTTAGTGCCCTTTGAATTTAACTCAATTAAATCCCAAGTTCTTTCTTTACGTCAGCCAAAAGGTCTTTACCGTCGGCAAGGATTACCCCAGAACCTTGTGTAGCATCCAAAACATATTGAAATCCTTGTGCGCGTGCAACTTTCTGGATTGCTTGACGGGCTTTCTCAAGGATTGGTTGAAAAAGATCAACCTCTTTTTGCTGTAAATCTTGAAGGGCTTGTTGGCGGTATGCACCAATGTTATTTTGCATCCCTTGAACTTCTTCTATGCGCTTTCTGTTTTCCTCTTCAGTCTTGTTGGCTGCCTCAGCATCATATTGTGTGATTTTAGCCTGAAGTTCTTTGGTCATCGCTTTGATTTCGGTGTCGTAGGTTTTCTGTAGTTTTTCCAGTTGGCCTTCTGCAGCCTTCATTTCTGGCATTACGGAAACGAGCTCAGTGGTATTGATGTGGGCCACCTTTGATTGTCCGAAAACGCTAGTTTGCGCGCCGAAAAACAAAAGGGCGGCTAAAAGTAATACGTTGAGTTTTTTCATTTGTTAGGGTAATTAAATTTCTGTTTTTAAGTTTACTAAGTTTTAAATTCCTGAGCCATCTCCGCCCCCTGGAGGAACTGGAGGGCCGCTCGGTGGCCCTTGGGCTCCATTAGAACCCTCATTATTGTTATTTTGTACTCCGTTAATAGAGTCTAATCGTCTTTGTCTTTTATCTAAGAGCTCTTGACGTCGGGCTTCAAATTCAGCTTGCTTTACCAGACGGATTGAATCGCGTTTGCGGCGGCGCTCTTCCATCATAGATTCGCGCTGATTCTTTTTATCCGCGATAACTTGTTCGCGCTCACTGAGCGCTTCGCTTTCTTCTGCGCTTAAGGCTTCTTCTTGTTCAATTTCTTTTCCTTGCTTACGATTTAAGGCCTCTTCTCGCTTGGCTGCACGATTAATACTGCGCAGGATTTGATCTGAGACATCATTGCGTTTGGCTGCAAATAACATCACTACATCAGCAGATTTATCAAAAATGAAATCGTATTTTTTGGCCTCGGCCAATTCTTGCACGAGATTGAAGACCTGATCTTGAATTGGCTGAACCAGTTGGCGGCGTTGTACGTCTAAATCTCCACCTGGGCCGAAGCGATTCTGCTGATAGGCGATCATCTCGTCTTCTAAAATCTTAATTTCTTCTTCTTGCTCTTCAATAAGCTCTTTTGTCAATAAAATACGTTCATTACTCAAATTGAGTTTGAGTTGTTCAATCTCTTGACGCATTTTATCCAAATCGCGTTTCCACTTGCTTACCTTGGAACTGAGTTGATTTTTTGCCTCTTGGTATTCAGGTACATTTTCTAAAATGTATTCCATATCGATATAACCAAAACGTGCGCCTCTTTGTGCGTGACTTACCGTGAAGCTTGCCGCGACAAATATGATGGAAAACAAGACCTTAAGTGCATTCATAATTCTCTGTTATTGCATAGAAATAATCGTGCCACGATTTAAAATTGTTGACCGATAATGAAATGGGTTTCCCAACCATTTCTTCCTACACCGTTCAATACTGGATCGAATCCGTAGCCAAAATCAATCCCTAATAAACCAAAGGCGGGCATAAATATACGAATTCCTGCGCCTGCAGAACGCTTAATATCAAATGGATTATAATTCCTAAAAGAATCATAAGCCGCACCACCTTCGACAAAAGATAGAACGTAAATTGACGCCAATTGTTTTAAGGTAATAGGATATCTTAATTCTAAGGAGAATTTATTGTAAATCGCACTGCCGTCATTCGTGCTTAAGGATTGATTTGGATAACCCCTTAACTGGACGACCTCACGACCGTCAAGGCTGAAGGCTCCCAGACCATCACCCCCTAAGAAAAAGCGTTCAAAAGGAGGGATGCCACGATACTTGTTATAGGCCCCAAGAAATCCAAACTCTGCTTTTGGTCTCAAGACCAAGTCCCCGACAAGGGTTGAATACCAGGTGGCTTGAAATTTGATTTTGTAATACTCTAACCAATTAAAACGTGTTTGATCTATTTCAGAAATACGCTCTTGAGCATCTACAGCCTCTCCATCACTTGGATCATTGGCCAAGACTTCTTGCAAGTCTTTGCGCTCCTGATCGAGTCCCTTATAGTCGACCCCGTTAAAAGCAGAATAAGGTAGGGACAACTTTGCATTGAGGCTGAAGTCTGAACCATATCGCGGATAAATTGGGTTAGCAGATGTGCTGTTACGACCAATGCCTATGGTGTAGGCGAGGTTGTTAGAATACCCATCCCCAAAGGTGAATAGCCCAGTGTTGTAGTTACGCAAATCAAAATGCTGGAAACTCAAAGATTGCGATAGCTGGAAATAATCGTCAGGCCATTTTAGGCGCTTTGCAATACCCACAGAACCACCTGTAATCAAAAATCTTCGATCTGTATCGCGTTCACGAGTTTGAAAATTAAAAAGATATTGAACGGTATGCGAAAACGAAGTGCTGAACTGTATAGGTCGTTCACCGCCAAGCCAGGGCTCCATTATCGATAAACTATAGGTGGAATAAAATGTACTGGCTTGAGCACGCAACGAAAAACGTTGCCCATCACCCATTGGTAGGGGATGCCAAGCCTCTTTATTAAAAATATTACGCAGTGAGAAGTTATTAAATGAAAGACCAAGTGTACCGACAAAGCCACCTCCGCCATAACCTCCTTGTAATTCGATTTGACTCGAGCCTTTCTCTATTACAGAATACTCTAGATCAAGCGTTCCATTATTTGGATCCAAATTCTTGAAATTTGGGGTCAATTGTTCTGCATCAAAATAACCCAGCTGACCCAGTTCTCGAATGGTTCTTATTACATTGCGTTTGCTGTATTTCTCCCCAGGGCGTGTGCGCAATTCGCGATATATGACATGGTCGTTTGTTTTGTCGTTGCCCACCACGGTCACATGATCGAAATAAGTCAGTTTATTTTCTTTGATACGTATTTCAAAATCAATGGTATCACTAAGTACGGCAACCTCTACAGGGTTAATTTGAGAAAAGAGATACCCTTCGTTTTGATAAAGGTTGGTCAAGTCTGCTGCATCTGGATCGCTGTTGTCTGCAATACGCTCTTGTAAAAGGGTCCCGTTATAGGTGTCGCCCTTACCGATAGCCATATATTGTTTTAAGAACTCATCGGTGTAAACACTATTCCCAATAAAACGAATATCTCCGAAATAGTACTTTTTACCTTCTTCAATGGTCAAATCCAATGCGATGGCTTTGTCACTCAAGACGCGCAGCGTATCCTTGATGATACGGGCATCTCGATAACCATTTTCTTTGTATTTCTGGATCAAATTAGCTTTGTCCTCGTCAAAAAGCGCTTCAGTATACTTTGATTTTTTCCACAGGCGCAAAGGTTTTTTTTGCTTAACATTCTTGAGGAAACGACGAAGTTTTCGATCGCTGAGGTCCTTGTTGCCCTCAAAATTGATTTCGGTGACTTTAACGCGCTCTCCACGATCTATTAAAATACGCATGTCTTGCGCAATGGCAGTACCTGTAGAGTCTAAAACAGGTATGGTGGTAATCATCACATTGGTATTGAGAAAACCGTGATCAGCGTACTTGTTGATGATATGATTCTTGGTGGTCGTAATCAGGTTTTTGGTGATTTTCGTGCCTTCTTTGAGCTCATTATCATTGATAATTTCGGTGCGTTGGCCTTTACGAACCCCATCAATGATTACTTTGTTTAGTTTAGGCAGCTCAACAATGTAGAGTTCCAAATCTACTTCGGTGCCCTCAATATTAGTAACATAAAAAGCGATATCACTGAATAGGTTTTGAGCCCAAAGTTTTTTAGTAATACTGCTGAGTTTTTCTCCCGGAATGTAAACCTGATCGCCAACCTTTAAGCCTGTAAAGGCAATGACCGTATTCTCGTTGAAGTTTTGGGCACCAGTAACCTTGATACTTTTAATGGTGTATTTAGTTCCGCTGTCGAGCTCTTTTTTCTGGGCCAAAACAGAAGGGGACCAAAATAAGCAAAGCCCCACCCAAAGGAGGAGCTGCATGAATATATTTTTGGCGTACCTAGGCGTTAAGTTGTTCGCTCGTCTTTCCAAATCTTCGTTCTCTATTTTGATAGTCCAAAATGGCGTTGTACAAATGGGCCTTGGTGTAATCTGGCCAAAGTGTCTCCGTAAAATGCAATTCTGCATAGGCTATTTGCCAAAGTAAAAAATTGCTTATCCTCTGCTCGCCACTGGTCCTAATCAATAAATCTACATCGGGTAGGTCCCGGGTGTAAAGATGATTATTAATAATGGATTCGTTAATATCCGACGGCGAAATTAGGTTATTTTTAACTTTGAGACTAATCTCTTTTATGGTTTTTGTAATTTCTTCTCGGGAACCATAACTCAAGGCCAAAGTCAAGATCATATGAGTGTTTTCGCTGGTGCGTTCCATGACCGATTTTAGGTCTTTCCTGGCCTTGTCCGGAAGGGCATCAAGGTTGCCAATAGCATTGAGGCGAATCCCATTTTTTTGCAGAGTTGGTAATTCCTTATCTAGAGCTTTTACCAAGAGCTTCATCAGGGCCTGGACTTCGAGTTTTGGCCGTGCCCAGTTTTCTGTTGAGAAGGCGTATAGCGTTAGATTTGGGATGTTGAGTTCGGCACAAGCTTCGACGATTTCACGGACTGATTCTGCCCCTTGTTCATGACCAAAAACCCGAAATTTACCTCGGCTTTTTGCCCAACGACCATTGCCATCCATAATTATGGCAATGTGCCTTGGCAATTTGTCTTGATCGATTTTTTCTGATGTGCTCATTAAAAGTTACAATAACAAGGCTTTCGCCCAAAGGCGTAGGTAAAGGTCACGCCTGTAAACACGTACCAATCATTATTGGTGGTGTCGCCGAAAGTTACATTATTTACCTCGGAATCACTAATAATTGCACTGCCATCTAGGCCATCTGTAAAACTGTATCGAGCGCCGATTTCTACACCGATTAAAAAATTGGTGCCCAAGGTTTTTTTTAGGCCCAAAATCATAGGAATGGCATATGTGGTCTCACGACCTACAGGGTCAAAAAGGGGCAGGACTAAAGCGTCGTACGAGGTGTAGGTAAAACCGGTATACATATAGGGGGTAAAAGCTGGCGCCCCTTGATGCAAGTCAAATTCCCAAAAGGTATATTCCACCCCAAGCGAAATTTCACTTAAAGTATTTTCAAAAGAATAACCTCTTTGGAGTCTGCGCGTGTCTTTTGAATCGAGATCGTCGGATAGGATTTGCCCCACCAGGTAGGTCAGTCTGAACGCATGACGATTGCTTCTATTCCATTTGGCAATCCCACCAAAAGTTGGGCCTGCGGGGGCAATAAACTGTGTGTCTCCGACATCACCGATATAATTAGATCCACCGACAAAAGCACCGAGCTCATAAGTTTGGGCATACCCCTTTTTTAATGGGCTGATCGCCAAAATGCAGAAAAGAAGAATAAGGTATAACTGATCGCGCATGGGCTGCTTAAAGGGTGCAAATATAATAATTAAGTTTTTGGCTTATTTCTCTTTGGAAGCGAGCATTGAATAAACAATGATTTTGCTTAAATATTGTGGCATTCAGGGGATTTATCAGCCTTTTGGTTTCTTTTAACCCAAGAGTGAAAATAAAATTTAAACCACTAATTGCGTTTGTCTTCTCCCCAGTAAAGTTTATCCCGCAGGGTTTTGATGAATGATGATTCAGGAAGGTGCACCATTTTTATCCGAAAATCGGCTTTTTTCAGGGTAATTTCAGAATCATTAGGCAGGGATTCTGTGCGAGAATCCAGAGACATTAAGTGATGAGACGCCACTGAGGACACCTTAAGTTTTACCGTACGATCATCGGGGATGATTAGCGGGCGCGCATTAAGGTTATGCGGCGCAATAGGGGTGATGAGCAGATTAGCGGACTCCGGATGTATGATAGGGCCACCACAGCTTAAGCTATAGCCCGTTGAGCCCGTAGGGGTAGACACAATAAGACCATCGCTCCAATAGGTGTTCAGATGTTCTTGGTCTACCCAAACATCTACCCGAATCATTGAGGTGCTGTCTTTTCGGTTTATAGAGACTTCGTTTAGGGCAAAATTCCAATTTTTTATGGGCTCACTCAAAGCCTTTGTTTCGACCTGAATTAGGGTGCGCTCACTAATGCGATATGCGCCAGAGATTAACTGGGTGAGTTCATCGGCTATGGCTTCTTTGGGAATTGTGGACAAAAAACCTAATCGACCAGTATTAATGCCTACCAGTGGAATATTGAGATGGCGCACGTAAGTTACGGCCTTTAACATGGTCCCATCACCACCCACACTTATAAAAAAGTCCAATTCGGCATCTGCTGTATCGATGATTTCGATACGCTCTGAATGTGCGATTGTAATTTGATGCGTTTGCAATAAATCCCAAAGTTCCCGAATCATGTACACTTTTATGTTCAGAGCGAAAAGGGTATCGAGTATGACCTCAATAAAATGTTCTGAGCCTTTATGATAAAACTGTCCAAATACGGCTACACGTGTCATTATAACAGAGGGGAATTAAATATTTAGATACTTGTCGAGGTACTCTGATCGCTCTTTGAGCTGATTCAGTGTACTGTCTTTTTCATGTACCGAAATAATGTCAAAACCATAGCGTCTCAGGGCTTCAATACAAATTGTAATGGTGTCTGAGGAGACTTTCAAAGTAATCTGAGTCATGTCATTATCTTGCCTTGATACAAAGGCACCAAATAATTTTCCTCCATTGGATTCTAAAATTTGAGTGAGCTCCGCCAAAGAATAATCGCTGGTTTTACGGCCTACAATCAATACCACTCCCTCAGCCGATAAGAAGGGGGTACTGTGAAACAGTTGCATGATATCGTTGAGCTCGTAATAACCCTGATAGTAGCCTTGCTCGTCTACCACAGGCATGATATTGGTTTGATGCTGGGCAAAAGTCTCGAGAATTTCAAACCATGAATTTTGAGGCCGCACAAAAAAAGGCGATAGTGCGTATTGAACTTCACTCAATGTCATACTGGGATTCATACAAAGTGCATCGGTTTCACTCAGTGCGCCTAAATAAAAATCGTCTTTGGTGACCAATACGTGCGACAATGAACTATGACTCAATGTATCGCGAACATCCACCAATGTATCGTTAAGACCAAAGGGCTTGTGATCGTTGATGATGCAATTCGTGCAGTCCATGGGCGAATTTTTGTGCAAATTACTCAAAATTACCCGCTTTTATCGCTGATCAAGTTTGTATTTTTGCCCTTCATTAAATTACTATGACCCGACTCAGTGTAAATATTAATAAAATCGCCACCCTGCGTAATGCCCGTGGCGGCAATGTGCCCAACTTAATCCAAGTAGCTTTAGATGCTCAAAAATTTGGGGCTCAAGGGATCACCATACACCCGAGACCTGACGAGCGACATATTCGCTACCAGGATGCGGTGGATCTCAAGCCTGTGGTGCACACTGAATTCAATATTGAAGGGAATCCCCAATCTAAATTCCTAGGACTAATCGAAAAATTACGACCTGATCAGGTGACTTTGGTTCCTGATGCTGATGACGCCATCACCTCAAATGCCGGTTGGGATACCATAAAACATCAAGCAAAATTAAAAGAGATCATAGCTGGGTGTAAAAATATCGGGGTGCGCACCTCAATTTTTGTGGCTCCTGATTTAAGGATGATCGAAGGGGCTGCGGCTTGCGGTACCGACCGAATAGAGCTTTATACAGAGGCTTATGCACATGGCTACCGAGCAAACCCAAAACAAGCAGTGGCGCCCTACGCCGCGGCTGCGTTGCACGCTCATCAACTCGGGCTTGGGGTCAATGCGGGGCACGATTTATCGCTTGAAAACATTGAATATTTTGCCCAACAAGTGCCTCATTTGGCTGAGGTTTCAATAGGGCATGCCTTGATCTGTGAATCGCTTTACCAAGGTTTGGAAGTAGTCATTAAAGGATATCTCAAAAGATTGGCTCAGTGATTTTACACAGTCACATTGTGGGATCCGGAAAACCTTTGGTCATTTTACATGGATTCTTGGGAATGGGAGATAATTGGAAGTCTTTGGCCTTAGGTATGGCAGAAGCTGGCTTCCAGGTTCATCTGGTCGACCAGCGCAATCACGGACGTAGTTTTCACCACCCAGAATTTAATTATGAGCTTTTGACTCAAGATTTAAAGGCTTATTTAGACCATCATGGATTAGACCAAATTGTATTGCTGGGACATTCCATGGGCGGTAAAACGGCCATGAATTTTGCAACTCATTATCCTGATTACATCAGTCATTTAGTGGTGGCAGATATTGGTCCAAAGGAATACCCACCGCATCATCAGGTTATATTAAAGGCGCTCAATCATTTACAAGAAAATGGGCCAACCTCGAGAAAACAGGCGGATCATCTTTTGGCAGAATATATTCCTGAGTCAGGGATTAGACAGTTTCTTCTTAAAAATCTTTATTGGGCGGAGCCCGAGCGACTGGCTCTTCGATTAAGCCTTGAGGCCCTTACCCAAAACGCAGAACAAATTGGTGCCGCACTCCCCATAAATGCTTTATTTGCCGGCCCTACACTCTTTTTAAAGGGCGCCAATTCAGCCTATATTTTACCTGAGGATCAATCGGGAATAAAGTGCCATTTTCCACAGGCACGTATTGAAGAGATCGCGCGTGCGGGCCATTGGCTTCATGCTGAAAATCCTCAAGATTTTTTAGAGGCGTTTCTGGCCTTTGTCCAAGCCTAAGCCTAAAACAAGCACCCTATAAATCCATCGAGACAAATCTTGTGGGATAAGCTGAAAAGAATTACTTTTGCGACCTATTTTTAAGGCGTAAACCACATGGAAATCAACAGAAAAAACATTGACAAGCTTAACGCGGTGATTACCGTAAATATTCTAGCCAGCGATTATCAAGATCAGGTGACCAAAGTCTTGTCAAATTATAAGAAGAATGCCAACATACCTGGATTCAGAAAAGGTCATATCCCAATGGGTGTGGTTAAGAAACAATTTGGGAAGGCAGTTCTTGTTGAGGAGGTCAATAAATTACTCCAGCAAAAGCTAAATGAATACCTCAAAGAAGAAAAAATTGATATCCTAGGGAATCCATTACCTAAAAATGAGGCTACAATCGATTGGACTGGGGAAGATTTTAGCTTTGAATTTGATTTAGGTCTTGCCCCTGAGTTTAATGTAGACGTGACTAAAAAAGCCACCACACATTATCAAATCGAAGCGGATAAAGCTATGATTGAGAATCAAATCAAGACTATCCGCAATCAATACGGCAAACTCATCGCCAAGGATAAAGCAGAAGCCGGAGACGAAATCACCGGGACTTTTACTTGCAAGGCGGAAGGGATTGATCATAAAGCGACCTTTGATTTAGAATTAGTCAAAGGCAAAAAACAGCGTGAGGCGCTAATTGGTGCCGCTGTCGGGGCTGAGGTGACCTTAAATACCAAGGATCTTTTTAAAGAGCAAAGAGATTTAGAGCGTATGCTTGGCATCGGTGCGGACAAGGCCAAAGACTTGAAGGTGGATATGGTATTGAGTATTTCTGAAATCAACACCCGCGAAAAAGCAGAACTTAATCAAGAACTTTTTGACAAGCTTTTTGGACCAGACAATGTGAGCTCTGAGAAAGAACTTAAAGAAAAAATCAAGGAAGATGCTGAGCGTCAATTTGTGCAGCAAAGTGATCAAAAACTCTTAAACGACGTGATCGATACTTTGATTGACAACACAAAGTTTGATTTGCCTGAGGACTTTTTGAAGCGTTGGATCCAAAGTACGGGTGAGGCGAAGTACACAGCCGACGAAGCTGCTGCAGAGTACGAGCGCAGTGTTAAGGGTTTGCGTTATCAGCTAATCGAAGGAAAATTACGTGAAGAGAACGAGGAATTGCAAATGAAATTTGAGGACCTCAACGCCTATGCCCATGAGATGATCAAGATGCAGATGATGCAATACGGCCACCCAAATCCAACTGATGAGGAAGTAACCGGCATTGTGGCGCGTATCATGAGCAATGAAGATGAGGTACGCCGCCTGAGCGAACAACTCAACACCAAGAACCTTTTGGCGTTTTTTAAGGCAAAGGCCAAGTTAAAAACTAAAAAAGTAAGCTACGAGGAATTCATCAAAGAAGCCTACGCTTAATGCTGAATGAAAATACTTATCTTTAAAGCGTTGAACCTGAAAATTTCAACGCTTTTTTTCTCCTAAAACACACTAGAGTTAGCACCATGAACTACGCAGAAGAATTTAAAAAATTTGCCACTAAAGATCAGGGCATTAGCAGTACCTATTACGATAAAATCATCAGCAGTATGACCCCTGTGGGGCTTACGCCAAACATCATCGAAGAGCGTCAGATGAATATCGCGATTTTTGATGTGTTCTCGAGACTCATGATGGACCGCATCATTTTCTTGGGTACGGGTATTAATGATCAGGTAGCCAATATTGTTCAGGCTCAGCTGCTCTTTTTAGAGAGTGTGGACTCGAGCAAGGACATTCAGATTTATATCAATTCTCCAGGAGGTAGCGTATATGCCGGACTGGGGATTTACGATACTATGCAGTTTATCAAGCCTGATGTAGCAACTATTTGTACAGGTATGGCGGCTTCTATGGGAGCGGTGTTGCTTTGTGCGGGTGCGGCAGGTAAGCGCAGTGGATTGACCCACTCCAGAGTGATGATCCACCAGCCAATGGGTGGTGCTCAAGGACAGGCCAGTGATATTGAAATTACGGCCAAAGAGATTTTGAAACTTCGTGATGAGCTTTACGCCATTATTGCGCATCACAGTGGTCAGTCTGTAGAGAAAGTTCACGCCGACAGTGATCGTGACTACTGGATGAAGTCAGATAAGGCTTTAGAATACGGTATGATTGACGAAATTTTGACGCGCGACAAAACCAAATAACATGGCCAAAGAAGAATTGTCTTGCTCTTTTTGTGGGCGTAAAAAGCCTGAAACCAATTTGCTGATCGCGGGAAATTCAGCCCATATTTGCGATGAGTGCATTGAGCAAGCCCATGGCATAGTACTGCAAGAACACAAACACGATCAGCAGCAAGCCCTGGACGGCGAAGTTATGCTAAAAAAGCCAAGACAGATTAAGGCCTTCTTGGATGATTATGTGATCGGACAAGAGCAAACCAAAAAGGTGATGTCTGTAGCGGTTTACAATCACTACAAACGCTTGCTTCAGCCTGATGACCAAAACGCGGTTGAGATTCAAAAAAGCAATATCATCATCGTGGGGCAAACCGGTACCGGTAAAACCCTTATGGCCAAAACTATAGCTAAGATGCTCAATGTGCCTTTGGCTATTGTGGACGCTACTGTGCTCACTGAGGCCGGATATGTTGGAGAAGATGTAGAGAGCATTTTGACCCGACTGCTGCAGGCGGCCGATTATGATTTAGAAAAGGCTGAGCAGGGAATTGTCTTTATCGATGAGATCGATAAAATAGCACGTAAGAGCGATAATCCGAGCATCACCCGTGATGTCAGTGGGGAAGGGGTGCAACAGGCCCTTTTAAAACTCTTAGAAGGTACAATGGTAAACGTACCTCCGAAAGGCGGACGTAAACACCCAGACCAAAAATTTATTGAGGTCAACACCGAAAATATTTTATTTATCGCTGGTGGGGCTTTCGATGGCATCGAGCGGCACATCGCCAAACGGCTCAATCGTCAAGCCTTAGGTTTTAGCGCTTCAAAAAAACAAGCTGAGGCAGGACAAGAATTGTTGTCCTATGTTACACCAAAAGACCTCAAGGATTTCGGTCTGATTCCTGAAATCATTGGGCGATTGCCTGTGCTGACATACATGAAACCATTGGATGCTGAGGCTTTGCGCGCCATTCTTACAGAGCCAAAAAACGCCATAATCAAGCAGTACATCAAGTTGTTTGAGATGGATCATATTAAGCTGTCCTTTTCCGACGAGGCTTTGGACTATATTGTCGCTCAGGCTGTGGAATACGCCTTAGGGGCTCGTGGATTGCGCTCCTTGTGCGAGACGGTATTGACCGATGCTATGTTTGATCTACCCGGTTCTGAAACCCTTGATCTCGAGGTAGATTTAGACTTTGTGCAGCGTCATTTAAGTCCAGATACCCTCAATACATTGAGGGTGGTTTCCTAAGACCGATTTCTCGCTCCATTAATCCAAATTGTCGAATGATTTGTGCTGCGTGCTTAAACTCAAGTTGGTGTTCGATCAGTTGTTCATTGGGAGTAATTCCTCAATAAAATCACGTCGATTAGACAGGCGCGGGACTTTGTGTTGTCCGCCCAGTTTTTCTTTGCTTTTGAGCCAATCGTAAAAGAGTTTGGGGCGCACTGAAACAATCTGTGGTGGATTCAAAGTAATGTTTCCAGCGCGTTTGGCCTCATAATCTGAGTTCAGATCCTGAAGCGCTTTATCCAGGATTTGACCAAAGGTATCGAGGTTTTTTGGCGGCGTTTTAAATTCAATGAGCCATTGGTGGGCGCCTTTGGCTTTACCGTCCATAAAAATGGGGCCAGCGGTGTAATCTATAATCTCTGCTTCCTGAACCCGGGCGGCGATACGCAGTGCTTCTTCGGTGTTTTCGATGATAAGCTCCTCCCCAAAGACATTGATGTGGTGTTTGGTGCGTCCAGTGATTTTAATACGGTAGGGCGATAAATTTGTAAAACGAACTGTATCCCCGATGATGTAGCGCCAAAGCCCAGCATTGGTGGTGATCACCACAGCGTAATTTTTTCCGATTTCAACCTGACTCAGTGGGATAACTTTTTGATGGTCTGTTTCGTAGGTATCCATGGGAATGAATTCATAAAAAATACCGTAGTCTAGCAGCAGCAAAAGCTCGTCTGAATTGCTTTGGTCTTGCAGGGCAAAAAAGCCTTCAGATGCATTGTAAATTTCGTAATACCTAAAATCGGATTTAGGTAAAAGGTTTTTGAATTGATCCTTATAGGGGTCAAAGTTTACCCCTCCGTGGAAATAGACCTCGAGTTGGGGCCAAATCTCGTGTAAATGGGCCGCCCCGGTGGTTTGTAAGACCTCGTTGAGTAAAACCAGCATCCATGAAGGTACCCCCGCCAGACTTGAGACCCGCTCTTTGATGGTCTCTTGAACGATGGCTTGAAGTTTCACTTCCCAGTCAGAGAGCAAACTTACCTCGTTACTTGGGGTGCTGCTAAACTCGGCCCAAAAAGGCATATTATCGATCAAAATAGCCGAAAGATCCCCATAGACGGTGCCCTTATCTTCGTAGAGCTTTTTACTGCCCCCAAGACGCAAGTTTTTACCTACGAATAATTGCGATTCAGGGTGATTGTGCAGATAGACACAAAGCAAATCCTTGCTGGCAGCATAATGACAATCCTCCAGCGCCTCAGGGCTCACGGGAATAAATTTACTTTTTGAATTTGAAGTGCCGCTGGATTTGGCGAACCACTTAATGGGCGTGGGCCAAATAACATTAGACTCTCCCGAGCGTGCTCGCTCGATAAGGTCTGCCTTTGTGGTATAATTGCCCACAGGTACATTGCGTGCAAAATCATCGTAATTCGTGATGGTGTCAAAACCGTAGGTCTGGCCATATTGGGTTTCCTTGCCTTTTTGGATGAGGTACATTAATAGCTCATCCTGAACCTCGTGGGGGTATTTAAAAAATAACTCCATCTGGTGGATTCGCTTTTTAAGGAACCATGAAGCGATGGAATTGACGATCGGAATTGGCATAATTACCCTATCTTTAGGGTTTAAAATTACTACTTTTTTACATGGAATTTCAAGGGGTTTTGAGAAAAATGGCCACTCAAATGGCCACACCAATTGATTACTATTTAGTGCTGGGGGATCACCCAATTCATATGAATCAACTTTTGGATCAAAACCTAAAATTGAGTTTTGTAGGTTATGAGTGTTTGAATTGTGGTAGCGATGCACCGATCTTTAGACAGGGCTTTTGTAAGTCTTGTTTTTTTGAGGCCCCACAAGCTGCAGACTGGATCATTCGTCCAGAACTCAGTCAAGCGCATCTGGGCATTGAGGATCGCGATCTGGCCTTTGAGCAAAAAATGCAACTCCAACCCCATGTGGTTTACCTGGCAAATAGTAGTGATGTCAAAGTCGGGGTGACCCGTAAAAGCCAAATTCCCACCCGATGGATTGATCAGGGCGCCCATGAAGCCCTCCCTATCGTTGAGGTGCCCAATCGCTATTTAGCAGGGATTGCTGAGGTGGCCTTAAAAGACCATGTCTCGGACAAAACTAACTGGCGGACCATGCTTAAAAACGAGGTATTGGACGTGGATCTCAAAGCTTGGCAGGACAAACTCGCGCCATATCTGCCTGATGAAGTAAAGCCCTATTTATACGCTGGACAAGAAACCCATTTGGAATTTCCCGTATTGGCTTATCCAAAAAAGCCAAAGTCATTGAATCTGATCAAGACACCTAGTTATGAGGGTGTACTCAAAGGCATAAAGGGTCAGTATCTGATTTTTGAAGACCAAACCGTGTTTAATGTACGTAGCAATGAAGGTTTGGTAGTGGGGTTATCTTTGACCTAGTCGCTTTAGGAGAAATTCAAATCGATCTCTTGGTGCTTTTCTATTTTAAAGCGTTTGCGAAATAGAGCTACCCCCAGATACATAAATGGCGTATCACAGGCCGCGACCAAGACCTTAAATAAATATCCACTAAGCAATAGTCCCCCAAATAGCGCCCAATCTATTTTGCCAAAAACACAGAGTAGAAACAAAACCGAGGCGGTATCCACAAACTGGGATAAAAAAGTCGAAAAATTATTGCGCAGCCAAAGGTGTTTACCATTGGTGAGATTTTTCCAAAAGTGGTACAGGTGTATGTCGATATACTGAGCCAAAAGGTAAGCAATCATTGAGGCCAGTACCGCCAAAACTGTGGCGCCAAATACCTTGTCAAATAAGGCGTTGTCAATCGGGCTCCAATCCGTGGCGGGAACGGCTTGCCCGGTATTGATAATAAGCAATGAAAAAACCGAGGCAAAGATGCCAGCTGTTACTACACGATTGGCCAATTTTTTTCCATAAATCTCACTGATCAGATCTGTGATTAAAAAGGTGATTGGGTAAGGCAAAATACCTACCGATATCTCAAAAGTATAGAGGCCGAAAAAGTCCCAATAAAAGAACTTTTGAAAAATCAGATTTGAGACCACTAGTGAGCAAATAAACAGCGCCCCCAATATGATATAAATATGCAGTGCCAGGGTTTTGTCTTTTGCTGTCATAGTGTTTTTTTGATTAAACCCGCAGGGATTCCCTGCCAGTTGATTATTTTCGCTTAAGGTAAAAGTAAACGATTATCGAGCCACTTCAAAATATTTATATCGGTCTAGGTAGTAACCTAGGAGATCGCATGGGACACCTCCAAAAAGCGCTCGATCATATGTTTGAGCGCGTAGGTCAGGTACAGCAAATATCTCGGGTCTATCAGAGTCCGGCTATGGGGTTTGAGGGGGAAGATTTTCTAAATGCTGTGGCTTTTCTGCAAACCGATATGGCCCCTGAGTTGGTAATGCAAGAATTACTATCCATCGAACAAGATTTGGGGCGCAGACGCGGCACTAGCGGGAGTCAAACTAAGCAAGGCACAGAGTCCGAAAATGCCCAAAGCACGGACCGCCAGTACAGCAGCCGAACTATTGACCTAGATCTTTTGGCCTATGGGGATGTGGTGCTCTCGGGTCTTGAATTGATCTTGCCCCATCCTCGTATTCAGAATCGCTTGTTTGTGCTGCAGCCCTTCTTAGATGTTGCCCCCAGTTGGCAGCATCCAGAGCTGAATCAAAATTTGAATGAGTTACGCGATCAATGCCCAGACAGCAATCCACCCAAACCCGTTGCCCAGTGGCTTAAAAACCCGAGTTCAAAATATGATTTTACAGCCCTGCGTTATTTTGCCATAGAGGGTAATATCGGTGCTGGAAAAACGTCTCTAGCCCAGATGATTGCCCGCGATTTTAAGGGTAAGCTCATATTGGAGCGTTTTGCTGATAACCCTTTTCTGCCTGAATTTTACAAAGACCCAGAACGCTATGCTTTCCCGCTTGAAATGTCTTTTTTGGCCGACCGGTTTCAACAGCTCGCCGAGCAAAGCGCTCAATACGATTTGTTTAGCGATTTAATCATAACGGATTACGACCGCCATAAGTCCTTGATTTTTGCCAAGATTACTTTGACCGCAGCAGAATTTGACCTATATCAAAAGTTTTTTCACCTGATGCATCGCGAATTGCCGCGGCCACAGGTTTATATTTATTTGGCCCAGTCTACTGAGCGTCTTTTAGAGAATATAAAACAACGCGGGCGCCCATATGAGCAATCCATTGATGGAGATTACCTGCAAAAAATACATTCAGGCTATTTAACCCATTTAAGCAGCGAGGTCCATCAGGGTAAAGTGATTCGGATTGATCTGGAAGATTTGGATTTTGTGAAGCGTCGTGGTGATTATCTGAATATTCTAGATATAATCACAAAGCATACCGCTTAAAAGCTTCCCATAGCACCATACCTGCACTGACCGAAATATTTAGCGAATGCTTGACACCGTGTTGCGGGATTTCCAAAACACCATCGCAGAGATCGACGATATCTTGAGCCACCCCTTTGACTTCATTGCCAAAAACTAAAGCGACTGCAGAGCCAGGTGCCGGATCCCAGTTTTGTAGCAGGGTCGCCCCTTCAGCTTGTTCTACCGCCCAAACTTTGACCCCCATATCCTTAAGCTGTTTTATCGCTTGAAAAGTATTAGGGTGATAAGTCCAAGGAACACTTTCTGTAGCCCCAAGAGCGGTTTTGTGAATATCCCGATGAGGCGGTTTGGCTGTGATGCCGCATAAATGAATATGGGCGGCCATAAAGGCGTCGGCTGTACGAAACACTGAACCGATATTGTTAAGGCTGCGAATATTGTCTAATACCACGTGGATGGGATAGCGCTCCATCGCTTGAACGGTGTCCAAATCGGGACGGTCTAATTCGTTATTTTCGAGTTTGCGGTGTTTCATAGTGCCTTGCAAAAATAAGGCTTTCATAAGTCGTAAAGAATTGGACTGGAGAATTTTCTAAAATTTCATTTAATAAGTACCTTAGCCCGTCTAGCGCAAAACCTAAGCATGGCCAAAAAAATTACCCCTTTAATGCAGCAGTACCAGGGCATCAAAACCAAGTACCCTGATGCATTGTTGCTTTTCCGTATTGGCGATTTTTACGAGACTTTTGGTGGGGATGCTGTGCGCGCTGCAGAGATTTTAAACATTACCCTAACGGCGCGGAATAACGGGGGTGATCAAACTGAGCTGGCAGGCTTTCCTCATCACGCCCTGAACACCTATTTACCGAAACTGGTCATGGCCGGTTGTCGCGTGGCGATTTGTGATCAGCTCGAGGATCCCAAGCAGACCAAAACCATAGTCAAGCGCGGAGTAACTGAACTTGTAACGCCAGGAGTGGCCTTAAATGACGATATTCTTCAGCTTAAGAGCAATAACTTTTTGGCAGCGGTTAGTGGGGATCAAAACTTGAGCGGGGTTTCATTTTTAGACATTTCTACAGGAGAGTTTTTGGTAGCCCAAGGCGATCGAGTCTATGTTCAGGCCTTGCTGCAAAAGTTTAATCCGGCTGAGGTGCTTTGGCACAAGAGAGAACGCATGAGTGTTCAAAAATCTGCCAACGCCCAAGGGCATGCTTTTTTCTTGGAGGATTGGGTCTTTCAAAAGGCCTATGCAGATGATTTATTGCTCGGACATTTTAAGACCAAAAGCCTTAAAGGATTTGGCGTTTATAAACTCGAATTAGGGGTTATTGCTGCCGGAGCCATACTGCATTATATAAGCACTACCCAGCATAGGGATTTAAGTCATATCAACACTATTGCGCGGATTGCCCAAGACCAATACGTCTGGATGGATCACTTTACCATGCGCAATTTGGAATTATTTTCGGGATCTGGTTCAGCCCAGGCCACCTTATTTGGGGTAATGGATCACAGCATTTCGCCCATGGGAGGACGACTGCTCAAAAGGTGGTTAGCCCTGCCTTTGAAAAACCAGGAACAGATTCAGGCCCGACATCAGGTGGTGGGTTATTGGGAGAAAAATTCTGAGCTGCGGGCTGATTTGCGTCAGGCCTTAAAAGGTGTGGGGGATCTCGAGCGCTTAATTTCCAAAACCGCCACAGGAAAAATTAATCCAAAAGAGGTGCGCTATTTAGCGGACTCGCTTACCGCGGCGGGGCCTATTGCTCAGGCTGCCCTTGAAGCCGATCAAAAAGCGCTCAATGACTTGGGGGCAAAAATGGATTTATGCTCTGAGTTGGTTACCATGATTTATGGTGAGCTTCAAGAGCAAGTCCCTGCATTGCTCAGTAAAGGTTCTGTAATGGCCGCAGGGGTGAGTCCCGAACTGGATGAGCTGCGCTCCATCGCTAATGGAGGCAAATCACATTTAGAGGAAATGCTGCAGTGTCATCAAGAAGAAACGGGGATTCCTTCTCTTAAAATAGATTCTAATAACGTTTTTGGGTACTACATAGAGGTGCGCAACACCCACAAAGACAAAGTACCAGAGCATTGGATCCGCAAGCAAACCCTAGTTAACGCTGAGCGTTATATCACTGAAGAACTCAAAACCTATGAGGCCAAAATTTTTGGGGCCGAAGAGCGGATTGCGGTCCTAGAGCAAGAGCTCTTTATGGCTTTGGTCAAAAAAATAACGCCCTATATCGGGGCGGTGCAAAAAACGGCGGCGGCTATAGCCGAATTGGACTGCCTTATGGGCTTTGCAGAGCTGGCGGTTAAAAATAATTATGTCTGCCCAGAGCTTAATCAGGGCCATACTTTGGACATAAAACAGGGCCGTCATCCGGTGATTGAACGTCAATTATCCGAGGATAATCCATATATCGCTAATGATGTTTTTCTGGATCGAGAAAGCCAGCAAATCATCATGATTACGGGGCCCAATATGAGTGGTAAAAGTGCCTTGCTGCGCCAGACCGCCCTTATTGTGATTATGGCCCAAATGGGCTCTTTTGTACCGGCTCAGGCCGTGACTATGGGGGTGGTCGATAAAATATTTACCCGTGTGGGGGCCAGTGACAATATCGCTCAAGGGGAGTCTACCTTTATGGTCGAGATGAATGAAACGGCCAGTATTTTGAATAATGTTTCAGAGCGCAGTTTGATTCTGCTTGATGAGATTGGTCGTGGGACCAGTACCTATGACGGAATTTCAATCGCATGGGCGATTAGTGAATACTTGCACGAACATTCCACTAGGGCTAAAACTCTTTTTGCGACGCATTACCATGAGCTTAATGAAATGACGCAGACTTTTGACAGGATTAAAAATTTTAATGTATCCATTAAGGAACTTGACGATACGGTATTGTTTTTACGCACTCTTGTCTCTGGAGGCTCGGAGCACAGCTTTGGGATTCATGTGGCCAAAATGGCGGGTATGCCTGCTGCGGTAATTCAACGTTCAGAGGCCATCTTAAAACAACTCGAATCTTCCCGATCTTCTGCCGATAACGCGGCCTCGGTCCAGACCTCGGCCGCCGATGCCATGCAGCTCAGTTTTATTCAATTAGACGACCCACTACTGGAGGATATCAAACAAAAAATTCTCAGTACCGATATTGATACTTTGACCCCAATGGCGGCGCTTATGACTTTGAATGACATCAAAAAGCTTTTGATGGGGGCCTCGGACAAGAAGCATAAAAAATAGGAGCTAAGCCTTTATTTTTTCGATAAATTCCCTTTGTATTTATCCTAAATATTTTAAATTTGCTCCCGCCTTCAAAGGAAGGAATGTTCACAAGTAATACGCGAAAATAGCTCAGTTGGTAGAGCGCCACCTTGCCAAGGTGGAGGTCGCGGGTTCGAATCCCGTTTTTCGCTCCACAAAGCCGAACGAGTTCGGCTTTTTTTATCAATGCTGCAGAAGTGGTGGAATTGGTAGACACGCTGGACTTAAAATCCAGTGGACAGAAATGTCCGTACGGGTTCAAGTCCCGTCTTCTGTACAAAAGGCCCCGAGAATTCGGGGCCTTTTTTTTATTGGGCTTATTCTATCTTAACTCATTCCTTGATAAATTTTCGATGAGATTTTTGAATCCCATTGTTGATCTCGAGGAAGTAGAGGCCTGTAGACAAATCATAAACAGGGATCTCGATGCCGTTATAAATTCCCTTGTTAATCACCTGACCCAAGAAATTATAAATGGTGTAATTTAAATCCCCTTCCAGTGAGGTTTTGATACTGATGTAATCTTTGGCTGGATTCGGAACGAGACTCAAGTTGGGTAAGATCGCCAACTCACTTGTGCCCGATAGAAAGACTGCCTCGGGATTACCAGTAATGGTCACTTGATCGATAAAAACTTGATCGTTTTGGCTGTTTGTAGTGGCCCTAATTCGCCAACTTGCCGATTGACTAAATTCATGATAGTAACGCAACATCAAAAGGGATTTGTTGTAGAATTGCTCATTTTCAAAATCTTGTCCTTTGACGTATTCCGCCACAGTATAATAGAAATAATCATCTGTGTATTCAATGATAAAGCGTTCTCCGTGTGAAAAGTTTTTCGTGTAAAAATGAAAATCCACGATAACCCAATTAAAGGAATCGATATCAATATTTTCTAAAATCATTGAAGATTCGAGCCCAGTATCAGCTCTCAGACGAATGGAGTAATCCCCTTCATATGCCTCTGGCCCAAAAACGCGCTCGCAATCGATTCCCCCATCGATCCAGCCATCCCAACTGGTCTCAAAATAACCTTCGTGAAGTATTGTTTCTGGAGCACATTCCAAGCAAGAACTACCCCCACAATCGATTCCTGTTTCGTCTCCATTTCTAACCCCATCATCACAAGTAGCCGTTAGGGTCAAAGTCACGGAAGTGCGCACAGCACTGTCGCATCCAATTACTGGATCAAAGGTTTCTGCATAATAGGTAACAGTTCCGGGACTGCTCAAACTAGGATCTGAAATAATATTTCCGCCCACACTGGCGTCAAACCAGCTGAGAATTTCTCCGGTATTTACTGTGGCAGTGGCGGTAATGGTCTGAACTGGATTTTGAGCCACCTCGGTAATGTCTCCTCCACTAATTGGGGCTTCGGGCGCCTCTATAATTTCCAAAGTTACGGGCTCGCGAAACACACTTTCACAGCCATTTAGGTTATCTATGGCAGTAGCGTAATAGGTGACAGTTCCCACAGTATTGAGCGATGGATCCGCCACTATATTACCACCTGTGGCCGCATCATACCATACAAGGGTTTGGCCAGCGCCTACTGTTGCCGATGCCGTCAAGGTTTGAATTGGGAAAAGCTCACACTCGGACTGGTCCCCTGCAGAGACTGGCGGATCTGTTTGGTTTATGTCCTGGGTAATGCTCAAAGAAGTTTCATCAGAACATCCATTAGTGCCAGTCACAGTCACAGAATAAGTATCCGGAGTCGTAACATTAATACTGGCGGTGGTCTCCCCAGTAGACCATAGGTAGCTATCCCCACCAGAGGCGGTGAGATTAATTAAGGTAACATTACAATCCAGTTGGGTGACGCCAGTATTATTTGTGATTTCGGGTATGGGTAAAGTAATGTCTTGGGTAATTACAATAGAGGTTACATCAGAACATCCATTGGTTCCAGTCACAGTCACAGAATAAGTATCCGGGGTTGTCACATCGATTGTCGCTGTGGTTTCCCCAGTAGACCAAAGGTAGCTGTCTCCTCCAGAGGCAGTTAAACTGATTGTGGTAAGGTTACAATCCAACAGGCCAATCCCGGTATTGTTTGTAATTGTCGGTGTGGGCAAGGCTAAGATCTCAAGGGTAACGGCCGTTCGAGACAAGGACACACAAGAGGATAAATCGTTCACCGCTTCAGCGTAATAGGTTATGCTCCCTAAAGCATTTAACGAAGGGTCAGCTACTACATTACCACCAGTGGCGGCATCATACCAGAAGAGGGTCTCTCCAGCATTGACATTGGCCGTAGCTGTAAGAGTTTGGAGTGGACTTAGCGCGCATTCGCTTTGGTCCCCGCCAGATAAAGGAGCACTTGTTGGGGTTGGATTAACTACAGTGACTACTGCCGTGGTCTGAGAAGAATTTCCATTGACATCTACTACAGTCAAAGTCACTGTATTTGCTCCGACATCATCACAATCAAAAGTGTCAATGTCTAATGAATAAGTATCAATACTGCAGTTATCGTTCGAGCCATTATCGATATCTCCTGGAGTAATGCTCGCCGTGCCCATAGCATCTAAATCCACGGTAATGTCTTGAGTCAAAACACTAGGTGTAATATTGTCTTCAACGGTTACAGAAGCGGTTGCAGATCCCGTGTTGCCGCTTTCATCCTCTGCAGTCAAAGTGACGGTGTTTGTGCCTACATCGGCGCAGGTAAAGCTGCTCACATCTAGGGTCAATGAAACTATCGTACAGTTGTCTGAAGTACCATTGTCGATATCTGCTGTAGTAATTGTGGCATTACCCGTTGCATCAAGTTGAACCGTTATGTTTTGAGTGATTACAGTTGGATCAATGGAATCGACTACAGTTACCGTAACAGTAACTCCATCTTGATTGCTACTGCTGTCCTCTACGGTGTAAACCAATGCATTTGGCCCTAAATCGGCACAAGTAAAGGCAGTAATGTCTAAAGTTTGATTGACAATGCCACAATTATCAGAAGAACCATTGTCGATGTCTCCTGTAGTGATGGTGGCATTCCCTGTAGCATCAAGGTTCACAGTGATGTCTTGACCTATTGCCGTCGGTTCAAGGTTGTCCTGAACTGTTACAGTAGCTGTACATGTGCTGCTGTTACCACTTGGGTCAGTCACCGTTAAGTTTACTGTGTTAGCACCAAGATCAGCACAAGTAAAGGCGGTAATGTCTAAACTAAGTGAAGCCACTGAGTCGTTATCACTCGATCCGTTATCAATGCCTGCTGCAGTAATGGTAGCATTACCTGTAGCGTCCATCTGAACAGTAAGGTCCTGACATACTGCTGTGGGGGCGATGTTATCCTCAACAGTTACCGTAGCAGTACAAACTGCAGTGTTGCCGCTAGAATCGGTTACCGTGAGGGTTACGGTATTAGCCCCTAAATCAGCAGCAGTAAAAGAAGTCACATCTGCCGATAAGCTCACAGAACAGTTATCTGATGAACCATTGTCAATATCTCCAGCCACAATACTGGCGTTACCCGCAGCGTCAAGTTGAATGGTGATGTCCTGACAAACTGCAGTAGGCGCAATATTGTCCACAACAGTAACTGTGGCTGTGGTTGAATCACTATTGCCACTGCCATCATTAGCAGTCAAAGTCACTGTATTTGGCCCTACGTCAGCACAACCAAATGAAGTTACATCTAAGCCAAGGGTTGGTGTCCCACAATTATCAGAAGAACCATTGTCGATGTCTCCCGTAGTGATGGTCGCATTCCCTGTAGCGTCTAGGTTCACAGTAATGTCTTGACCCACTGCCGTAGGTGCAATATTGTCCTCTACTGTTACAGTTGCAGTACATGTGCTGCTGTTACCACTTGGGTCAGTCACCGTTAAGGTTACTGTATTAACACCAAGGTCAGCACAAGTAAAATTGATAGATCCTTTATATACCAATGAACCATTAAAAACTCGAGGACTGAAAATCCCAGGTAAATCGCCATTTGCTGGTGTGTCGGTAAAGGCCTGATTACTGGCCGCCCCAGAACTAATTGATAAATTTGTATCAGAGTAGTTTTGATTTGTACCATCACCATTAGTATAGCGGTGACTATGCGTCGCATCTAGAACAAGGGCCATGGCGTAAGTTGTACCATTGGTTAAACTCAAAGCGGTGTCCAAGGTCACGTCAGAAGGCCTGCCAGTGCCATTCGATAGACCCGTACCGGTGCTAACCAGAGTCCAAGCGCCGGGGTTAGTCTCATTACCCACATAAGTATCCCCCTCTATAGCGTAAACTTCAACAGTGAATATGCCAAAGTCTTGGATATGCATCTGAAGACTTTCTACAGAGAGATCAGCTGTAACGGCAACATCAAAGTAAACTGCACCTCCATCAGAGCCACCATTTCCACCAGCAAAAGTTGTGCTTAACGAGCCTGAAACAACTCCATTGATTTCAGTTAGAACAGAACCGCTATCATCGCTCGATCCGTTATCAATGTCTGTTGTAGTAATATTGGCACTACCTGAGGCGTCTAATTCAACAGTAATGTCCTGACAAATAGCACTAGGAGGGATGATGTCAAAATATATAGTTCGATATAATAAATTCCATATTTCAGGTTTGGGCTGCCAAAACGCCAATGGATCGTCAATAAAGAAGGGAGTGGCCATTCCTGAAAATCGCACTAAACCCGATCCAACTGGTTTTTGACCCAAAGTTATTCTTGAGGCGTCATCTCTAATTAATGGTTCCAGGTCAGGCCCGGAAAGATAGTTATGAGAAAAAAAACGCCCTCGATAAGCTATATTGTTGGGGATTATTGGGCTATAAGGAGAATCTGTAAAAAATTGGTTATTGACATTCACAGGCCACCCAAAACTTTTAATAGTACCTGAATCCTTAATTGATTGAATCCCGAACCCTAAATTATAAATACCATTAGGATTGCTGGCAGCACTGATCAGCAACTTTCCCCCGGATGTGACCCAATCTTCAATAAGTTGATTATTTAACATTAAAAAATCACGCATCAAGAAAGTGTCCAAGTCGCCTCCCTCTATAAATACAACGAGTCTCTGTGGTACAAAAACTTCTGAAGCAACGACGGTATTATAAAAGTAATGCGTCCATTGATTTGGATAAACATGGTCTAATCCAATGATATTTGACTGTTTCCCCCAAGGTTGGGTCGTGTCACTGATATAGGCCACAGCGGAGACATTTTCATATACAGGATTAGGAGCAGAATCCATAAATTCACGTCCGAACTCGTCCATGTCATTAGCCCAGGGCATATATTCATGACTCGTACTTGTGATCCCGTTTGATGCGGAATTGAAGCTTTGGCTGATCGCTGAAACGTGGAATAAAAAAAATAAGGTGGCCGCAATCAAGCCGATGGTCTTTTTTATCAATGAGTTTGTCATTTTTGCTAAGGTTTTGAACTCTAGTGTATTAAAATTAAAAATTTTTAAAATATGATTATAACCTTGATGGGAAAAAAGTGAAGTCACTATTTTTAATCGTCGAAGGCTTTACTTTTTAGGAAATATATTATTTGCCATCCTACTACATATTTAAATCCATTGTATTTTTTCATAAGTGAATTTTGGAATAGCAATAGATCGTATCTTTACAAAAAAAACTATGCTACGAATGTTATTCGGGGGATTGTTGTGTTTATCTTCCTTTGGATGTGCCCAAAGTACCTCAGCACAAGAACCTACAGAATCCATATATGATATTGCCCTAGAGGGAATCGATGGTAAACCATTGGATTTGTCTCAATACAAAGGCAAGAAAATCCTCTTTGTCAATGTGGCCTCCGAGTGTGGATTCACAGGTCAATACGACGGGCTTCAAGAGCTTTATGAAAATTATAAGAATAAACTGGTGATCATCGGTTTGCCTTGTAATCAGTTTGGGGGTCAAGAGCCGAGTAGCGAACAGGAAATCCAAAGCTTTTGTCGCGCAAATTACGGAGTAGAATTTCCTATGACCGAGAAAATCGAAGTCAAAGGCCCTGGACAGCATCCACTCTATCAATGGTTGACCCAAAAAGCCAAAAACGGATCTCAAGATTCTACAGTTAGATGGAATTTCCAGAAATATTTGGTGGATGAGCAGGGACGACTTGTGGACTTTTTTTATTCGATTACCAAGCCAAACAGCAGTAAGATTACTAGTTTGCTTACCAGCAGCTAATGGACTGAATTTTTTTTGAGTTCTATTTGGAAATTCAAAAAGAGTTTCTAATTTTAAACCAATGAAAAAACAAATTTTAAATAACAACTGGTGGTGCCACGAAACGTCCGTCTCGTGAACTAGTCTTTGTTATGTCAATATATAAAGCCCGTCGTTCGCGACGGGCTTTTTTTTTAACCTGAATCGAAACCCAAAATTCAATCATCATGGAACGAAAAATTCTTCTAAGCGAAAAAGAAATCCCAGAGCAATGGTATAACATCATTGCCGATATGCCGAACAAACCTCTACCCCCGTTGCATCCAGGAACTCTAGAGCCTATAGGTCCTGAGGCCCTAGCACCTTTATTTCCTATGGAGCTAATCAAGCAGGAGGTCACTACGGATAAATATGTGACCATTCCCGATGAGGTACGTCACATTTACAGTATTTGGAGACCAACCCCAATGGTTCGCGCCTATAATTTGGAGAAATTATTGGACACCCCTGCCAAGATTTATTACAAGTACGAAGGGGTAAGCCCAACGGGTTCTCATAAGCCCAATACTGCGGTTCCACAGGCCTACTACAACAAAATGGAAGGGGTCAAAAAAATAACCACCGAGACCGGAGCAGGCCAGTGGGGTAGTGCACTGAGTTTTGCCTGCCAGCACTTTGGTATCGAATGCGAAGTGTATATGGTACGCCTTTCTTATGATCACAAGCCATATCGCAAAGTCATGATGAATACTTGGGGGGCCAAAGTGCATCCATCGCCTTCTGGGGCTACAGAGATTGGCAAGAAAATTTTAGCAGAGTATCCCGATACGACTGGTTCTTTGGGAATCGCCATTTCCGAGGCAATTGAAGTCGCAGCTAAAGACGAGCATACCAAATATGCTTTAGGAAGTGTATTGAACCATGTGAAACTCCATCAAACCATTATAGGTCAAGAAGCCATCAAACAGATGGAGAAGGCGGGAGACATGCCCGATATTGTGATCGCTCCTTTTGGTGGAGGCTCTAATTTTGCTGGACTGGCCTTTCCGTTTTTACGCTTAAACTTTGACGAGGGCCGTAATATCAGATGCATTGCCAGTGAGCCTGCTTCATGTCCAAAACTCACCCGCGGGGTGTTCCGTTATGATTTTGGTGACACAGCGGGAATGACTCCACTACTGCCCATGTATACCCTAGGGCATGATTTTGTGCCCGCACCAATCCACGCAGGTGGTTTGCGTTATCACGGGGCAGGGGTAATTGTCAGTCAACTTCTCAAGGATAAGCTTATTGAGGCACGGGCTCATGACAACCTTGAAGTCTTCTCGGCGGGGGTTAAATTTGCTCAAGCAGAAGGAATCATCCCGGCGCCAGAAGCCACGCACGGTATTGCTACGGCCATTGCAGAGGCAGAAAAGTGTAAAGAGGAGGGTGTGTCGCGTACGATACTGATTAACCTTTGCGGTCATGGTAATTTTGACATGAAAGCCTACCAGGATTATTTTGCAGGCAATATCATCAAGCACGAGCTCACTCAAAAAGAGATCGAGGCCTCTATTGCTAAACTCACCACCCCATTGATCCCATAAACTACTATGATTTAAAGTTTAATATGTTGTTTAATTAGTTGTTTTGGTTAATGCCTCACCCCTGAATCAGTTGCTTGGTTTGGGGGTGAGTTTTTTTATACCGTATAAAAAGAAAAAGTTGAGTCTTAGTCACTAAAGTGCTCAAAGAATTCTGATAGCGAAACATCAAGGGCCTCACAGATTTGTGAAAGGACTTGAATAGAGATATTGGTGTTGCCCTTTTCGATGATACCAATGTACTTGCGATCGAGTTCGGCCAGATATGATAATCCTTCCTGAGACAGTTCAGTTTTTAAGCGAAGTTCTTTTATGCGTTGTGCGACTTTCTCATTCATATACAATGATAGTTTGAATGTATCGCATGGTCAAGGATTCTCATGGGTTAGGTCCTCGAATTTATAAATTCGCAGTAAAAAAATTCGGCAGCCTTATTTTTGGTTGTCTTGCATAAATGTATTTGGCGCTAAAGGCCCTGCATTTCGTGACACTTAGATTGAAAATATTTCGAAATTTTAAAGAACAAGTCATCATGCCCGAAATTTCAGTATCTTTAATTTATGTCTTCAGAGTAATTTGAAAACTGGGTAATTACTGGAAAATGATTGCCGTTAATATTAACCAAAAACAACAACAACAAATGAAAAAATTAATTTTTTTAATGGCTTGCTTAGTCTCTTTTGGCATGATGGCACAAGATTCTAAAGCTTATTTGGCACTAAATGTAGGTGCTTCGTTTCCCGGTGGTGATATTTCAGATGATGTTGAGCTCGGCACTGGGTTTGATTTTAATGTGAACTTTGGCTATCGTTTTACTGAAAATATTGGCGCAACCCTCACCTATGGTGCGGCAGCAAGTACTTTTGAAGATGATGGCGGAGACACAGCAGCTTTTGGCGCTGGTTATCTCGGGGCCGGTCCTATGTACACAGTTGCCCTAGGAGATAATATAGCTTGGGATATCAAACCTCAATACGTTTTTTCACTTGCTGGAGTAGCGGATTATGAAGGAGGTGACTTCGATTCAACAGCCAAAGGTAACGGTTGGATGTTAGGCCAATCCTTTGTGTTCGGATTTGATCAAGGATTCAAGTTTTCTGTTAACCTTGATTATCTAAGTGGAAAGTACAATACTGTTGAGGTAGGTGGAGAGTCATATGATATGGACAATGACAACACTTACTCACATTTCACCATCGGTGTAGGAGCGCGATATAATTTTTAATACAGAAATTCAGGATTTTTTGGTTCAAATTAAACCATAAAAAACCCTCACAATTGTGAGGGTTTTGTTTTGCTAAGCGTTATATCTTAGTGCGCGTCGGCGTCGTGACCTTCTACAGCATCAGTTGCCTCTTCAGCAGCTTCTTCAGCAGCGTCAGCAGCTTCTTCGGCAGCTTCACCTGCCTCTTCAGCAGCATCAGTAGTTGCTTCTACAGCAGCCTCAACAGCTTCTTCGGTTTTTTGCTCAGTCTCTCTACAAGATACAACTGAAGCAATCATCGCCAAAGCAGCAAAAGTGATCAATACTTTTTTCATAGTAAATAAATTTAGTGGTTAAATTTTCCGAGGAACAAAGATATAATAATTTATCAATTGAAAGCTAGGGAGTTATGGATAAAATTATATGGAATATTTCCTTGATTATATAGGAATATTTCCAAATTATGTGTATTTTTAGCCAATGAAGCAACAATTATCCATTGAAGTTCGTCGATTTAAAAAAATCCGAGAGGACCATGGACACACGCAACAGTCTTTTGCCGCAGTATTAGGCATTAAAGGAAGTACGGCAGATATCGAAAGAGGCAAGACCAAAATTACTGGTTCGGTGGTCATGGAACTACTTCATCAATTTGGGATTAATCCACTTTGGTTGTTTGGTAAAAGTCATGAGATGAATCTTAGTTTGGATCAAACCAATGTTCAGCCCAAGGTGGTTGCTGTGGATCCTCAAGGTGAAGACACTATTTTATTGGTGAATCAAAAGGCTGCTGCTGGATATCCACACAATATTCAGGACGTGACCTGGGTGGGTAATTTACCGGCTTTTCATATTCCGCTACCGGAATTTCGTAATGCTACTTACCGAGGCTTTCAAGTTGAAGGGGACAGTATGCTGCCCAATATTCGTCCCAGTGAATGGGTGCTCGGTCGTGCGGTGAGTCATATTGCAGAAGCCTCAGATCAAAAAATATATATTGTCGTGCTCCATGACTCTGTCCTGGTTAAGAAGTTAGAAAAAATTTCGGGCATGCCCCATAAAGTACGTTTGCTATCCTTAAATCCTGAATACCTCCCCATTGAGGTGGCTACTCGGGACATTCACGAACTTTGGCAAGTTAACAGTAAACTGAGCTTTGGTCTCGAAGAGCCCAGTGAGAGCAGCCTTTTGCGACAGTTGCAAGAATCCATGAACGAGCTCAAAGGTCAGATTAATCGACTCAGTCAATAAGCTTGGCGCGACGCGCTTATGGGTGAATAAATAGCGTGTACAACCCCAATTACGCCCGTTTTACTTGGGATTCAAGTTTATTTATGATATGAGCTGTTGCCCCCGTTTGGCGCTGAATATAATCGCGATTGACCGCACTCATCGAAGTGAATTTTGAGGCATTATCACTCCATTGTTGTAGCAATTTCATAATCTCTTTACTGTGCTGCACTACGGCGACGCCACCCTGTTCGATGAGGTCAAGGGCCTCAGGAAATTTATTATGTATTGGGCCAATAAAAATAGGTAGCCCAAATGCCGCTGGTTCCAAAATATTGTGCAGGCCACTGTGGCCCATACCACCACCCACATAGGCCAAGTCTGCTCCAGCATAAGCCCGAGAGAGATGACCGATGGTATTTATAATAAGCACCATAGCTCCGTCAAATTCAGCGGTAACTTCGCCACTATACACGGCGCATTTTACCCTGATTTTACCTTGAAGTCGTTGGATTTCATGAGGGTTTAAATCATGTGGGGCAATGATAAATTTAATACCCTTCTCGGCGAATAGATTGATCGCCTCGATCCAAATATTGTGGTCTTCAGGCCATGAACTGCCTAAAATTACTGTAGGTTCGTTACACTTGAAGGCCATTATGAAATCAAGACTATTGTCTTGTTTGGTTTGCGCCCAAACCCGGTCATAACGCGTGTCGCCACTAACACTGCATTGATTAATGCCATGGGCTTTGAGCAAGTCAAGTGAGTTTTGATCTTGGACAAAAATGTGTTCTAAATTAGAGAGATGTGTGCGCATGAATCCCCCGGCAGGGCCAAAAATCCAATGTTTATTTTTAAACCTAGCAGCGATTACATAAGTGGGAACATTACGTTTTCGCAATTCAGTGAGGTAGTTCGGCCATAAATCACTCTTGACGATATAGGCTGCGCTAGGGGCAACATAACCAATGAACTTTTTGGCATTACTTGGATTATCCCACGGCAGATATACCACCAAATTGGCCAAAGGTGTTTTCTGCTTTGGCCCAAACCCCGAAGGGGAAAAAAAGCTCAAAACAATTTGGTGCTCCGGATATTGTTGGCGCATCCACTCTAAAATAGGCCGGCCTTGTTCAAATTCTCCTAGTGAGGCACAATGCATCCAAAGTCTTTCTTTGTTTGTTGTATCAAGAGCCTCGAGTTGTGCCCAAGTGGCATCCCGGCCATTCCAAAAGGCACGTAGCTTTTTAGAGCCTACCCACTGCAGTGGGCGCAACAATAGATGCCCAAAAAAGCTAAGCGAATTGTAAATGATTTGCCCCATAAGCCTAAGAGCTAAATTACGGTTCTTTGGTCAATTCAGTGGCGCTTGTAGGTCAATTTTTCGTAGTTTTGCCCCATCCAAATTGCACCCAATGAAAAAAATACAAATGGTTGACCTTCAAGGTCAGTATGCCGAGATTAAGGACCAAGTGTCTGCCTCGATGCAGGAGGTCATTGACACTACTAGTTTTATCAATGGCCCTCAGGTGCAGGAATTTCAAAAAGAATTAGAAGCCTATTTAGGAGTGAAACATGTAATCCCTTGCGCCAATGGGACTGATGCCCTGCAAATCGCGATGATGGGTTTGGGGTTAAAGCCAGGTGATGAGGTGATTACTGCCGATTTCACTTTTGCAGCAACAGTAGAGGTTATAGCGCTTCTCGGGCTTACCCCGGTTTTGGTCGATGTCGATCCGGTTAATTTTAATATTGACTTAGCCGCAGTAGAACGTGCCATTAGTCCGCGCACTAAAGCCATAGTGCCGGTGCATTTATTCGGGCTCACTGCCGATATGGAGCCCCTTATGGCTTTGGCCGAAAAGCATAATTTATATGTTATTGAAGATAACGCTCAAGGAATAGGGGCCGAGTGTACTTATTGCGATGGACAAAAGCGAAAAACAGGCACTATAGGTCATGTCGCCTCGACTTCATTTTTCCCTTCGAAAAATTTAGGTTGTTATGGTGATGGTGGAGCGATATTTACCAATGACGATGATTTGGCGCATACCCTTCGAGGTATTGTCAATCACGGTATGTATGAGCGTTATCATCATGATGTCGTTGGAGTAAATTCTCGATTGGATTCTCTTCAAGCAGCAGTTTTACGAGCAAAACTCCCTAAACTTGATCAATATAACGCCGCTCGCCGTCGCGCCGCGGCGGCCTACACTAGAGCCTTCGCTCAGGTGCCGGGCGTTACTACGCCCAGCGGCGTATGTGGTCCCGACAATGGCATTTGTGCCCAGTGCGATTGTCATGTATTTCACCAGTATACCTTAAAAATCGATGGCGTAGATCGTGATGCTTTGGTAAAACATCTGGCAGCCCATAACATTCCATGCGGGGTATATTACCCGATTCCGCTGCACGCGCAAAAGGCCTATGCAGATGAGCGCTATAACCAAGCAGACTTTGCGGTAACCAATGAGCTGGTAAAGAGTGTAATATCCTTGCCGATGCACACAGAACTGGAAGACGAGCAAATTGAATTTATCACTAGAACAGTGATTGAATTTATAAAACAGCAGCGCCATGGGTAAGATACTTGTCACCGGTGGATTAGGTTATATCGGCTCGCACACCGTGGTGGCCTTACACGAGAGTGGTTATTCGGTTTTAATTGTGGACGATTTATCTAACTCTGAGCTTGATGTTCTGCATGGGCTGAATGAAATTATGGGGTTTACGCCTGAATTCATTGAGTTAGATTTACGCGATAAAACCGCCGTAAAAAATCTTTTTAGCCAGCATAAATTTGATGGGGTCATCCATTTTGCGGCGAGTAAGGCAGTCGGAGAAAGTGTTGAAAATCCCCTGCTTTACTATGAAAATAATATCAATGGTCTAGTTTATGTCCTGCAGAATTGTGTGGCCCATGGGGTGCATAATTTTATTTTTAGTTCTTCCTGCACTGTTTACGGAGAGCCGGATCAACTGCCTATTGATGAATCTGCCCCCATAAAAAGAGCCTTGTCTCCCTATGGTAACACCAAACAAATCGCCGAAGAAATACTGCACGACTTGTGTAAGGTCAGTGACTTGCGTTCCATTTTGCTGCGTTATTTTAACCCAATAGGCGCTCATGATTCAGCACTTATTGGGGAACTCCCCAAAGGAGTTCCGCAAAACCTTGTGCCTTTTATCACCCAAACGGCAGCGGGTTTACGTCAGGAGCTTTCTGTATACGGAGACGATTATCCCACGGCAGATGGAAGCTGTATTCGCGATTACATACACGTGATGGACCTGGCCGAGGCCCATGTAGTGGCTCTAGATCGCCTGGTTAAAAAAACGCAACAAGAAGCTGTTGAGGTCTTTAATTTAGGGACGGGTCAGGGTAATTCTGTTTTAGAAGTCATTAAAACTTTTGAAGAGGCCACAGGTATGACTCTGCCCTATAAAATTGTGGGCCGGCGGGCAGGAGACGTGATTGCGGTATACGCCGATACTACCAAAGCCACTGAGGTTTTGGGTTGGTCTACTCAAAGAAATTTAGCGACATCGCTAGCGTCAGCTTGGGCTTGGGAAAAGCGTATTCGCGGTTTGTAACCCGAGCTTTCCCCGTATTTTTAACTCATTTCCATCGAATTTCCCCGGATGTTCGCCTGATTCTGGTAGGTTATAGCCCTGCTTTTTCTGTTTGTGCTTCTCGATCAATTTTCTTGACCAGACCTTGTAACACATTACCAGGACCGACCTCAATAAAGTGCGTCGCCCCGTCTTTAATCATTTGCTGGACGCTTTGGGTCCAGCGCACAGGCGCCGTAAGTTGAGTCAGCAAATTACTTTTAATGGTCGCTGGGTCCACAATCGCAGAGGCCGTTATGTTTTGATAAACCGGACAAATTGGTTTGGCAAAATGAGTGGCTTCTATGGCTTGACCTAATTCATCTTGGGCTGGAGCCATAAGTGGGCTATGAAACGCGCCGCCCACAGGTAAAATCAGAGCACGGCGAGCGCCAGCCTCTGATAACTTAGCACAGGCCATCTCGACGGCCGACATGCTTCCTGAAATCACTAATTGACCAGGGCAATTGTAATTAGCGGCCACCACAGTGCCAGGGGTCTCAGCACAAATTTGCTCCACTACAGCATCTTCTAGGCCTAAAACAGCAGCCATTGTAGAGGGCTCCAGAGCACAGGCTTTTTGCATGGCTTGCGCCCGCTGTGCCACAAGTTTAAGTCCGTCTTCAAACGATAGGCATTTATTGGCCACTAGGGCAGAAAATTCACCAAGTGAATGTCCGGCCACCATATCAGGTTTAAAAGAATCTCCCAAAACTTGGGCCAGTATAGTCGCGTGTAAAAACACCGCCGGCTGGGTCACTTCAGTCTTTTTTAATTCCTCGGCACTGCCTTCAAACATGATTTTGGTAATGTCAAAGCCCAGGATTTCGTTAGCTTGCTCAAAAAGTGATTTGGCCAGAGCAGATTGCTCGGATAGTTCTTGCCCCATTCCTGTAAATTGGGCGCCTTGGCCCGGAAAAACATATGCCTTCATAAGTTTTATATTGTCTTACTATTTTTTTCTGTGATAAGTATTAAAGCGAAATGCGTAGTCGTGTTTTTCATCCTTTTCATGCGCCACACTGGAAACACATGTCCATAAATCATGGACAATTTCAGGGAAAAAAGTGTCACAGTCAAATTCCCCATCTATATGAGTCAGCTCCAAGCAATCTGCATAATTCATGCCTAGTCGATATACCTCTCCGCCTCCAATGATAAAGGGCTGTGGATCATCTTCACAATGTGATAGGGCCTGAGCCATATTCTGCACTATGACAACCCCTTCTGGAACGGAATAGTCTGTATTACGCGTAATGACAATGTGCTTGCGATTAGGGAGTAACTTGGGGAAGGACTCAAAAGTTTTACGTCCCATAATGATACAATGCCCGGTGGTCAGGGATTTAAATCGTTTAAAGTCATCGGGCAAATGCCAAACTAGGTCATTGTCTTTACCGAGCTCATTATTCGCACCAAGCGCCGCAATCATTGTAACCATAAGCTTATTTTAACTCAGATTTATGGAATGCGACAGTATTATTTTCCTGTCTTAAAATCAAATGGAACAGTATATTGAATAGCTTTTTGTTTACCTGCGTACATTCCTGGGCGTACCATTTTAGGGATCAAACTTATATTACGCCGGGCCTCTTCTTGCAATGAAGGCGCTCCTCCGCTCACGTTTTTTATTTCTACCATACCTTCTGTGTTGATGATGAATTCCACAATCACGCGGCCTTGAGTGTTGCTTTTGTAAGCATCGGCAGGATACTTAAAGTTCTTTACCACATGCTGGGTGAGTTTTTGGGTAAAGCACTTTTGAAGACCGGCACCAGATTGATTCTCGCAGCCTGCCCAAACGGGCGCGATTTCTTTCATGGTTACCTTATTTTTTTCAACTGTTCCCCATTCTTGGGCGAGTATGACGTTGGAAAAAAGAAACAGAAGGCTAGCAATAATGTATTTATTCATAATGATGTTTTTAAATTTTCTAGGAGCATATTTATACCGCTACCGCCCCTTTGATGTGAGGATGCGGGTCGTAATCCGTTAAGGTAAAATCTTCAAAACTAAAGTCAAATATATTGTTGACTTCAGGATTCAAATGCATTTTTGGCAGTGGACGTGGTTCTCGAGATAATTGTAGCTCAAGTTGTTCCATATGGTTGCTATAGATATGTGCATCGCCAAAGGTGTGCACGAAATCGCCTGGTGCATAGCCACAGACTTGGGCCATCATCATAGTAAAAAGGGCGTAAGAGGCAATATTAAAGGGCACCCCGAGAAAAATATCGGCACTGCGCTGATAAAGTTGGCACGAAAGTTTTCCATCGGCCACATAAAATTGAAAAAAGGCATGGCAAGGCGGCAAAGCTGCTTTTCCTTGAGCCACATTTACAGCAAAGGACTGTTTGGTATCAGGAAGTACTGATGGGTTCCAGGCACTGACCAGCATACGACGACTGTCCGGGTTCTTTATTAAGGTCTCAATGACTTCGGTAATTTGATCGATTTCTTCGCTGTTCCAGTTGCGCCATTGATGGCCATAAACGGGACCTAAATTTCCTTTTTCGTCCGCCCATTCATTCCAAATACGCACGCCGTTTTCTTGAAGGTAGCCAATGTTAGTGTCACCTTTTAAAAACCATAAAAGTTCATAAATTATCGACTTTAAATGAAGTTTTTTGGTGGTCACCATAGGGAAACCCTCACTGAGGTCAAAGCGCATTTGGTAGCCAAAAACACTTTTGGTTCCCGTTCCTGTCCGGTCTTCTTTAAAAGCACCATGCTCGAGCACGTGGCGCACTAAGTCGTGGTATTGTTTCATTGAGATTGAAGCTTCAGATAAGCGTAAAAATAAAAAAACATCGCCCTGAAAATGCCCGCTAGCAGGCCACATTTATCAATAGTTATTAACCGCAGAATTTTTTATTTAGTCTCTTGCCGTATCGGGTTTCTGCGATGAATTTTTAAACGTATTATCCAATGAGCATGCCGGCAATAGTCGCCGTCATAAGGGCAGCTACAGTCCCCCCGATCAGGGCCTTAATCCCAAATTTTGCTAGGTTGGATTGCTGGCTAGGTGCCAGTCCTCCAATGCCCCCGATTTGAATACCTATAGAAGCAAAGTTGGCAAAGCCGCAAAGTGAATAAGTGGCAATCACAATAGAGCGATTTGAAGTCAGTAGTCCGCTATTTTTTAAATCCGATAAAGAGGCATAGGCAAAGAACTCATTCAGAATTGTCTTTTCTCCTAAAAGCTGCCCTATAGAAACAATATCCGCAGTAGGGACTCCGATGATCCAGGCTACAGGGGCAAATAAATTGCCCAATATATATTGAAGGGAAAGCCCAGAATAACGCCCCGCAGTTTGCTGATTAATTTGCTCGTTTAGTCCAGTGGGACCCCCAATCCAGTCCACGGTAATCCAATTGAATACGGCAATGAGTGCCGTAAATACTAAAAGCATTGCTCCGACATTAATGGCTAGTTTAAGACCATCTGTAGTTCCTCGCGCTATGGCATCTAAAACATTGGTACCGATTTTTTCTTTTGATACATCCAGTTTACGATCCACTTCCTCGGTTTCTGGATAGAGCATTTTGGCAATGACAATGGCTGCGGGGGCAGACATGATCGAAGCGGTAAGTAAATGTTTAGCGAAATAAATTTTTTCAGCCTCGCTTGACCCACCCAAAAAAGCAATATAAGCGGCGAGCACACCGCCGGCAATTGTGGCCATACCACCCACCATAAGACACATGAGCTCACTTTTGGTCATTTTGTCGAGATAAGGTTTGACCACAAGTGGCGCTTCAGTTTGACCAATAAAGATATTCGCTGCCGCCGCCAAACTTTCGGCGCCTGATAGCCGCATGGTGCGATTCATGACCCAAGCAAAAACTTTGATAACCCTCTGGATAATCCCAAAATAATAAAGCACTGAGGTAAAGGCCGAAAAGAAGACTACTGTAGGCAGTACTTTAAAGGCGAAAATATAGCCAAAGGTATCCTGGTTATTTACTAAGCCTCCAAAAAGGAATTCAGCTCCTTTCTCACTAAAGTTCAAAAAAGTAACTACCTGTTGAGAAAGCCAGTCAAAACTATTGGCCACGCGGTCAACCTTGAGCACTAAAACGGCAAATATGACCTGTAACAAAAGTCCAGACCCCACAAGACGCCAGTCAATGCGTCGACGGTTACTGCTGAGTACATAACCCAAAAGCACTAAAAATGCTAGCCCCAGAAGTCCTCGGCCCAAACTCTCCAAACTGATATTCAGGCCGCCATTGGCTATAGGTAGTTCTTGAGACGCTGCAGTAGCCACTAAATCCGACGAAGTTTTTAATGGGATAAATCGATATTCCACTCCTGCCTCAGCCAAACTTAATGTGTCTCCAATCAAGCGCAGATCATAAATGCGTAAAGTGTCTTTCGGGGTTGCGTATTGAAAGCTCAAAACATTTTCATCGTTGAGGTAACTGCCTGAGGCACTTAAATTATTTTTGGCCTCAAGGGTGTAGCTGAACTTACCAGCCTCTAAGGTCAATAGATCAGTCGCAAGATTGATTTCAAACAAGGTGTTTCCGTCCTTTTTAATCGATTCAAATTGCCATTGCCCCTCAATGGATTGAGCACTGGCAATAAGGCTAATCAGCAGCAGGCTTGAGCACAAAAGTCTTTTGAGCATAGTTATTTATTTCTTTTGGATAATTCGTCGCGAAGGCGTGCTGCGACTTCATAATCCTCTTGAGTTATGGCTTTACTGAGACGCTCTTTAAGCTCTTTAAGCGTTAGCTTTACGTAATTCTCTGATGGGGCTTTGGTTTGAACCTCCTGATCCATGAGTCGCGCTATTGCTCCGTCTTGTTGATCTGATTCGTCTTGATTAACCGGAGTTGTTTGCAGATGAATCCCAGCCTGATTTAAAATATCTTTATAAGTAAAAATAGGCGCATTAAATCTCAGGGCCAAAGCAATGGCATCGCTGGTGCGCGCATCCAAGATTTCTTCATCTTCCCCCCGCTCGGCGATAATACTCGAGTAAAAAACACCGTCTACCAGTTTGTGTATGATGACCTGTTTAACAACTATGCCAAATCGATCAGCAAAGGTTTTAAAAAGGTCATGGGTCAGCGGTCTTGGCGGGCGGATTTCATTTTCCAAGGCGATGGCGATGGATTGTGCTTCAAAAGCACCAATCACAATGGGGAGTTTGCGGTCTCCATCTTCTTCACTTAAAATTAAGGCATAAGCCCCATTTTGGGTTTGGCTATAGGAGATTCCTTTGATGTTAAGACGCACAAGGCTCATGTGGTTGGTTATTATACTTGGCAAAGGCCAATGAGCGAGCGTTTACAATGCTTGCCAGCACCAAAATAAGAAAATTATGCGTTTTGTGCTTGAAACTCTTTTAATTTTTGAATCAAGTCTGGAACGACCTCAAAGGCATCTCCCACTATGCCATAATCTGCCGCCTTAAAGAAGGGCGCTTCAGGGTCTGTATTGATCACGACTTTGACTTTGGACGAGTTAATTCCAGCCAAATGTTGGATTGCCCCACTAATACCGATGGCGATGTAAAGATTTGCTGCAACTGGTTTTCCAGTTTGTCCCACGTGCTCGCTATGGGGGCGCCAACCCAAATCGCTCACTGGTTTTGAGCAGGCTGTTGCCGCGCCCATTACCTCGGCGAGCTCTTCAATCATGGCCCAATTTTCAGGACCTTTTAGACCACGACCAGCAGAAACAACGACTTCTGCATCGGCAATCATAACCTTGTTTGATGCCTTGTCTGTACTGGTGACTTCGACCGACGAAGCACCAAGCTCTGGGCTGTAATTGCTTATTCCTGCACTTGTATCGTAATGGTGTACGCCGTAAGCATTCTTGGACAGGCCAATGACTCTAATACTACTTTGTAAAGCGGTGTAGGCCGAGGCCTTGTTCGTGAATACATTATGGGGCACAGTTAATGGTCCATAGCTCGAGGGCAAGCCGACCACATTGGGAACATAACCCGCCTCGAGATTCATAGCCATGAGCGGTGCCATATATCGACTGTTGGCACTCGATGAAACGATAACAATATCGGCCTGTGTAGCACGAGCGGCTTGGCTTAGAGCCTCGGCTACAGATTCGGCGTTAAAGTTAGCGAGTGTCGCATGCTGAAGATGCAAAACTTTTTGGGCGCCATACTGCCCTAGGTTAGCACTTGAGGCATCTTGGGTCACTGCAGCAACCACTTCTGTATTCATTTGATCGGCCATGGCGCGGCCAAATGAAATGAGTTCTTGAGTACTTTTTTTAAATATTCCTTGATCAGATTCTGCGTAAACTAAAATGGGCATAAGACTGATTTTTTGTTTTGGGTTATATGAAATAGAAGCTTTTCAATTATATGACTTTAGCCTCATTGTGCAATAAATTGATGAGTTGCTCGGCATTGTCCACCAAGGTCACTGCCTGCTTAGGAGTGGGCTTTTCGTAACGGAGTGTTTGCGATTTGGCTCCAGTGGTTTCTCCGGTTTTGACATGAAGTGGTTTGGTGCGTGCTTGCATGATTCCACGCATGTTCGGGATACGCAGGTCGCTTTCTTCGACCAGTCCTTTTTGACCACCAATAATTAGGGGTAGGGTAGTTTTAAGGGTCTCTTTACCACCATCTATTTCTCTTACTGCAGTGACTGAACCCCCGTCTATCTCTAGACTGATGCAGGTATTGACAAAACCAAATCCACAAAGTTTGGCCAGCATTCCCGGGACCATGCCACCATTATAATCAATAGATTCACGGCCGGCAATAACTAGGTCATATTGACCCTCTTTTACTACCTGAGCAAGTGCTTGAGCCACACTGTAGCCATCTGTAGCGGGTTGATCCACGCGAAGAGCCTCATCAGCTCCTATGGCTAGAGCCTTGCGCAGGGTGGGTTCAGTTTCAGAACCACCGACATTGACCACATGCACCGCGGCGCCTTGTTTTTCTTTGAACCAAAGGGCACGGGTAAGGCCAAATTCATCATTTGGATTGATCACGTATTGAACACCATTAGTGTCAAATTCGGTCTGATCTGCGTTAAAGTTTATTTTAGAAGTCGTGTCGGGGACGTGACTGATACACACGAGTATTTTCATGGGTAAAGGGCGGTTTTTAAGTCGTTATTTTGAGGTAACGAAGATACAATAATCCGGTCAATTTTGCTATGCATGCATAATAAATTTATAGAATTATGACAAAAAATCAAGCTAACTTTTCAAATAGTATTATTTTTGCCTTGCCTAAAAAAAAATAGGGTCAAACAGACATTAAAAATCATGAAAACGATTCAGTTTAGAGAAGCGATTTGCGAGGCGATGAGTGAAGAAATGCGGCGCGACGAGAGCATTTATTTGATGGGTGAAGAAGTCGCCGAATATAACGGGGCTTACAAAGCCAGTAAGGGCATGTTGGATGAGTTTGGCCCTAAGCGGGTCATCGACACCCCAATATCGGAATTGGGTTTTGCGGGAATAGCCACAGGTTCTGCTATGAACGGTAATCGCCCGATTGTCGAATTCATGACTTTTAATTTCTCTTTGGTCGGTATCGATCAGATCATTAACAACGCGGCGAAAATTCGTCAAATGAGTGGCGGACAATTTAATTGCCCCATTGTTTTTCGCGGTCCGACGGCCTCAGCAGGTCAGTTGGCGGCAACGCACTCTCAAGCCTTTGAAAGTTGGTTTGCCAATACCCCTGGGCTGAAAGTTGTGGTGCCAAGTAATCCAGCGGATGCCAAAGGACTACTCAAAAGCGCTATTCGCGATGACGATCCTGTAATCTTTATGGAGAGCGAGCAAATGTATGGTGATAAGGGCGAAGTGCCTGAAGGGGAATATTTAATTCCGCTAGGCGTTGCTGAGATTAAGCGCAAGGGGTCCGATGTTACCATTGTGTCTTTTGGTAAAATCATCAAAGAAGCTTATGCTGCGGCTGAAGTCTTAGCAAGCGAAGGTATAGAATGTGAAATCATCGATTTGCGTACCGTGCGCCCAATGGATCATAAAACCATTTTAGATAGTGTTAAAAAAACCAATCGATTGGTCATCCTAGAAGAAGCTTGGCCTTTCGGCAACGTGGCCACAGAGATTACTTATCAAGTCCAAGCCCAAGCTTTTGACTATCTAGATGCACCGATTGTAAAGATCAATACTGCCGACACACCAGCACCTTATTCGCCAGCGCTTTTGGCCGAATGGCTACCTAATAAAGAGGATGTTATCGCTGCAGTGAAAAAAGTCATGTATCGCACGGCCTAGATTTCGCTTTAATCATCAAATTGGATAACCGATCTATTTTACTACTTTTGCAACCGCAAAAATTTGCAATAAAAACCTACTAAATAATCAATTATGCTAGAACAAAACATTATTTACGTCCCTGTCGCACTGTCTGTATTAGGACTGTTATTTATGATGGTCAAAATGAATTGGGTCAAAAAACAGGCCGCAGGAAGTGAGCGCATGCAAAGTATTTCTAAGAGTATCAAAGAAGGGGCTTTGGCCTTTCTTAATGCCGAATACAGACTGCTTGTAATTTTCGCAGTGGTCGCTGCAGCTCTTTTGTTTTTAATTTCTACTATAGTGGCTACCACAAGTTGGATGATCGTGCCCGCCTTCATTTTTGGGGCAATCTTTTCTGCTTTAGCTGGGAATATCGGTATGCGTGTGGCTACCGAAGCAAACGCTAGAACGGCGGAAGCCGCAAAAACAAGTTTGCCGCAAGCCCTAAAAGTTTCTTTTGGTGGAGGTACGGTAATGGGTCTAGGTGTTGCTGGTTTAGCAGTCCTTGGATTGAGCTTATTCTTTATGTTCTTCATGTGCCAGTTTCTCACGGAAGGTGGCGATTTCTACAATGAAATGACAATCGTTCTTGAGGCCTTAGCAGGCTTCTCCTTAGGGGCAGAAAGTATTGCTTTGTTCGCTCGTGTTGGGGGTGGTATCTATACGAAGGCAGCTGACGTTGGTGCTGACTTAGTAGGTAAAGTTGAAGCAGGAATCCCAGAAGATGATCCGCGTAACCCAGCAACAATTGCAGATAACGTTGGGGATAACGTTGGGGATGTTGCCGGAATGGGCGCAGACTTATTTGGCTCTTATGTGGCTACAGTTTTAGCCTCTATGGTACTGGGTAACTATATTATTCGTGATATGGCCGCCAATGGGGTGGTTTCCGAAGCTTTTTCAGGTATGGGCCCTATTTTGTTGCCTTTGGTTATAGCTGGTGTAGGGATATTGGCTTCAATTTTAGGAACCTTCTTTGTGAGCATTAAAGATAATTCAGCTAAGGAAGCCCAAGTTCAAAAAGCATTAGATACTGGAAACTGGGCGGCAATTATTTTGACCTTGATTGCGAGTTATTTCTTGATCGATTGGATGTTGCCTCAGACCATGAGCATGAAATTTTTCGGCGAAGGCTACAAAGAGATTTCATCACTTAACGTATTCTACTCAGCCTGTATTGGTCTTGCAGTAGGGGCGCTTATTTCTTATGTCACGGCTTACTTCACTAGTTTAGGTAAAAAGCCGGTAATGGATATCGTTCAAAATTCATCGACTGGAGCCGCAACTAATATTATCGCCGGTCTTGCAGTAGGGATGAAGTCCACGTTTTGGAGTGTACTTTTGTTTGCCGCTGCGATTTATGGCTCGTACGAGCTTGCCGGGTTCTACGGGGTTGCCCTAGCCGCCTCGGCCATGATGGCTACCACTGCCATGCAGCTGGCTATCGATGCCTTTGGTCCTATTGCGGATAACGCAGGAGGAGTGGCTGAGATGAGCGAACTAGAAGATCATGTGCGTGAGCGTACCGACATCCTTGACTCAGTAGGAAATACTACAGCTGCTGTAGGTAAAGGTTTTGCAATTGCGTCTGCAGCGCTTACGGCTTTGGCCTTATTTGCCGCTTATGTAACTTTTACAGGGATCGACGGTATCAATATTTTTAAAGCTGATGTTTTAGCAGCACTTTTTGTTGGAGGGATGATACCTGTAGTATTCTCGGCAATGGCCATGAAGTCTGTGGGTAAAGCAGCCATGGAAATGGTACATGAGGTACGTCGTCAATTCCGTGAAATTCCAGGAATTATGGAAGGAACTGGGACTCCAGAATACGGAAAATGTGTGGAGATTTCTACTCAGGCCGCCCTCAAGGAAATGTTGTTGCCTGGTTTATTGACTATTGTTACCCCCGTAGTGGTTGGAGTATTTTTTGGTGCAGAGCCTCTAGGCGGTTACATGGCAGGTGTTTGTGTGAGCGGTGTAATGTGGGCTATTTTTCAAAACAACGCGGGTGGTGCTTGGGATAACGCCAAGAAATCATTCGAGGCCGGTGTTGAAATCAATGGAGAGATGACCTACAAAGGCAGTGACGCGCACAAAGCTGCGGTTACCGGTGATACTGTAGGAGACCCATTTAAAGATACCTCAGGACCATCTATGAATATATTGATCAAGTTAACTTGTTTAGTAGGTCTTGTAATTGCGCCAATTCTCGGAGGACATCAGGAAGGTGGTGCTGCAGAGGCCCATGCTATGGTATTTGTTTCTGAAGATGGTACTGTCACTAATCTTGGTGAAGTGGCCGTTCAAAAAGAGCAAAAAGTGACCGTGATTATGGAGCAAGAAGGCGATGTGTTTAAAGCTACTGTAACCACAACTACCGAGGTGAATGGTGAACTTCAAGAAAACGTACAGGTCTTTAAAGGCACTGAAGAAGAGGTGCGTGCTGAGGTTGAGGCCTTGGAAGCCTTGAAAATTAAAATCGACGAAGTTGACGGTGAAAAAGTCATCGAAGTTGAGGTAGAGCAGAAGTAATTCGCTATTTATATAGAATTAAAAAACCGGCGCAAAGCACCGGTTTTTTTTATATTCTAAATTATCGGCAGACCTGAATTACGTCAGTGCATAAGTCTGAATGCCAGAATTATTGGGGAGTTAAAACAATCCGTGGAGTTCGGCATCAATTTTATTGATGACAACACCGAGGTCTTCTTGCTTGTCTACAAAGTTTAATTCATCTACATCAATGATTAGTAGATTCCCTTTATCATAGTGATGAATCCAAGCCTCGTAGCGCTCGTTTAATCGGCTGAGGTAGTCAATACTGATTGAATTTTCATACTCTCTTCCCCTATTATGGATTTGCTTGACCAAATTTGGGATTGAGCTTCTGAGATAAATCAAAAGATCCGGGCCTTTGGTAACACTTTCCATAAGGTCGAATAGCGAACGGTAATTCTCAAAATCTCGATTGGTCATGAGACCCATCGCGTGCAAGTTCGGTGCAAAAATATGGGCATCCTCATAAATGGTGCGATCTTGAATTACATCTTGTCCGTTTTCACGAATATCCAGAATTTGACGAAAACGACTATTCAAAAAATAAATCTGTAAGTTAAACGACCAACGCTCCATTTGGTTATAGAAGTCATCCAAATAAGGATTTTGTTCAACCTCTTCATAATGAGCTTTCCATTTATAATGTTTGGATAATAAACTCGTTAAAGTGGTTTTGCCTGAGCCAATATTTCCCGCTATTGCAACATGCATCGCATTTACTGTTTAATTGATTCTATGGGGAAACGCCTGATGACGTTACTGTCGTAAATATACAGGAAATCTTGGGTTAGCTGCAAGTCGTTAATCTGATTTTCTGGCCGTATTTCGGGGAAATTTAACCCTTGATTGGACTTCAGGTCAAATATGGTGTTTTCTTGAGAAACAATTACGTATCCATCATTATAATCTAACAGATGGCCTTGAATAAAAGTCTCTTTTTTCGTAATCGTAGCATAGAGGCTCAAATGGATCAGTTCTTGGGTGGTCTGGGCGATACAATCGTTAAAGCGACATTTTAAGGCTTCGACATTAAGTAGTGGAGGACTCCGAAAAATAGGCTGCATTTTTTGGGTATCGTAAATCCAAAGGCTTTGACTGTTTTGATCCATTAGCCACAATCGATTACTTCCTGCATTAAAGACCCATTGGACTTGAGGGAATTCAGGGATTAAATTAAAATCAATGCGCTTTTTTTCATTGAGTCGGTTATCTAAAAAAACCAAAGTATTGGTCTCACGGTAAAAGACCAATACCGTCAATGGATTTTGTAGGTCCAGATGGGAAATGGGGCCTAGCATGAGCTCTTGAAATTCAAAATTCCCCAGGGAGCCACTCTTGTATAGGGTACTTTTATTCACCCAATACAATTGATTGTAGCTATCATACCCTATAAAACGATCTATCCCCGTCATGGAAATTTGCTGGTCTGAATTGAGGGATATACCCAAATTTTGATCATCTGATTGCCCATGAGCGATGGAAATGCTCATAACTATTGTCCAAACCAATATTAATCTCATCGAGTTAAGGGAAATAAGTGAGGACAAGTTACAAAACTAAAACTGCTTTATTGGCAGAGAATTAACAAGAGGGGTAGGTTAATTTAATTAAATTCGGTACTTAAATTAAATAAGGATTTGCCCTGTGAATCATCAATCACCATTAAACCTTCACCTCGAGAGGGAGTCCTAATGTTTCAGAAAATTGATTGATAGTTCAAAACCATAAAATATAACAGTAATGAAAAAACACATTTTTCTATTTGTCGCTCTGCTGAGTTTGGGACTGCAGGCTCAGAATTTTTCGGGACAAGCTTTTTATCAATCCAAGACCACAGTTGATCTAGATAATTTCGGTGGTGATGGAATGAGTGAGGATATGAAAAAACAGATCATGGCCCGCATGAAATCTTTCTTGGAAAAATCCTATATCTTGACCTTTAATGGCAGCGAATCCATTTACGAGGAGGAGGCCTCGTTAGATGTTGAAACTCAAGGACGCGGTTGGGGTATGATGATGGCAAGTGCCGCACCAGGAATCGAATACAAAAACCTGCAGGAGGGTGCTTTGGTTCAAACGCATGATTTTTTTGGAAAATCCTTTTTGATAAAGGATAAAATACCGGCACTAAAATGGGAAGTGACTAATGAAACCAAAATGATTGGCGCTTATATGGCCATCAAAGCGCGCGCTATAAAGCAAGTTAAAGCCAATGATTTTAGCATGATGCGCCGTGGTAATCGTCGCTCACAAGGAGAGACCAATGATAAAAAATTGCAAAAAACTGATAGTGTAAAAACAGATTCTTTGGAGGAAATTGAGCTGCCTAAAACCATTGAAGTGACGGCCTGGTTCACCCCACAAATACCCGTAGGTCATGGTCCAGGTGAGTATGCCGGACTGCCAGGGCTTATTCTTGAACTCAGTGCTGATCGCACGACCTTATTGTGTTCTAAAATTGTCATGAATCCCAAAGATCTTCCTGCGATTACTGAACCGGACAAAGGCACCGTAATTAACCAACAGGAATTTGAAACCATAGTCAAAGAGAAGACCCAAGAAATGCGCGATAACTGGCGTAATCGTTCTGGACGTAGGGGTCGTGGAGAATAATTTAATCGCCGAGCATAATTAATTCGAGGAGCACAATTAACAGATCCACAGAAAGAAAAACTTTGCAATAATACTTGATACCACCACCCTATGAACCATATTCAAGAATCACCGGTCTGGTTTTTTAGCTCGATGAGGACCAAAGAATCCTTTAGGGCTGAAACAATATGGTTCAAAAGAGGGCTAGGCCTAATTTTGCTCGTGATGGCCTGGTCTAATCTACAAGGGCAGGAGGTTCAAGTGCGGGGAACCGTAATAGATAGTATTGCCCCTTTGGGATTTGCCAATGTAATTGCTACTTATCCTGAGTCGGGTAATCTTGCTGGCTATTCTATAACTAATAATAAAGGGCGATATACCCTTTCACTGAGCGCTGGGGAGACTTATGTGCTTCGAGCCAGTTTTTTGGGTTATGAAACTCAAGAGAAAGAATTAATCCTGGATCAGGGCAGTACGGATCTTAATATAGATTTTTTGCTCAAAGCCGAGGCATCCCAGCTCGATGGTGTGGAGATTGTATATGAAATGCCTGTAACGGTCAAAGGGGACACCATAGTCTACAATGCGGATTCTTTTAACACCGGAAATGAGAAAAAACTAGGCGATGTTTTAGAAAACTTACCAGGTGTAGAGGTAAACGATGATGGAGAAATTCAAGTTGAAGGGAAGACGGTTCAAAAAGTCATGGTTGAGGGCAAAGATTTTTTTGACGGTGATTCCAAATTGGCCACCAAAAATATTCCGGCTAATGCTATCGATAAAGTAGAGGTATTGCGCAATTTTAGCGAGGTCGGCCAAATGCGCGGTGTTACTAACAACCAAGACAATGTCGCGATTAATATTAAATTAAAAGAAGGCAAAAAGAACTTTTGGTTTGGGGAGGTCACTGCTGGAAGTGGTGTTGATGCGGATATAGATCCTCGTTATTTGGTGCATCCAAAGTTATTTTATTATCATCCTGAGTACAGCTTAAACGTCATTACAGATTTAAATGATATCGGCGAGGTGCCGTTTACATGGCGTGACTATTTCAATTTTACAGGCGGCTTCAGGAATTTTAATAGCAGTGGGGGCACCCAGTTCAATATACGCGAAAGTGATTTGGGATTTGCTGTGGCACAAAACAATCGCGCGGCAGCGATTGGCACTAAGTTCGCTGCCGCTAATTTTAGCTACGGACTTAGCCCGTCTCTAGATTTAAGTGGCTTTGGTATTGCCTCAGAAAATAGTACTTCTATTATCTCCAATACCATAAACCAATTTATTCTTTCCGGGATTACCGAACAAACCCAGGTACGATCCGAGCAAAACAATCAATTAGGCATGCTCAAATTCAGCGGGATTTACAAACCAGGCGCCAGTTTGCAGGTCGATTATGACATATTGCTCAAAGCCTCAGATCAGCGCCAAGATGACGTTACATTTTCTGCCTTTGCTGATCAGACGAATGATATCGCAGAGCGCAAAGAGAATCGGCCGGCCTCAATACAACAAAATTTAAACGCCTATTATACTGCTTCAGACAACGATATTTTTGCAGGACAACTACAGCACATGATTCAATCGGAAGACCCATTTTACAATGCCGTTACTGATTTGCTGCCATTTGCAGGAATATTACCTATAAGTCAGCAACTGGGGCGTTATGACTTGAGTCAAACCAAAGAAATACAAACCAATAAAATCGATGGTAAAGTTGACTACTATCGCATTTTGAGCAAAACCAGTCACTTGAATATTACCCTAGGAGCGACCTTAAGTACTCAGAAATTTGATTCGAGAATTTTTGAAGGATTAGCGGGTAACTCAATTTTACTCGAGGAAACCCTCCCGGTGGACGGCCAAAGCACGTCCTTAATCAATACGGTGGATTATAATTTTAACGATGTTTTTCTCGGGGTCCATTATAAAATTAAACGAGGCGATTTTACTTTTTCTCCTGGTTTGACAATGCATCAATACGCCCTTTCAAATACCCAACAAGGCAGTACCCAGAGTCAAGATCAATTTTTAATTCTTCCAGATTTCTTTGCCCTTTGGGATATAAAAAACAGCGAAAATTTGCGATTTAATTACAGTAAAACGGCCGAATACACAGACGTCAATAACCTTGCGCAAGCCTATGTTTTTAACAACTATAATCGTCTTTTTTCTGGAAATCGTTATTTAGGCAACGCCTTATTAGAGTCGTTCCGATTGAATTATTTCAGCTACAACTTATTTAATTATACCAATATCAATGGCTTTTTAAGTTACACTAAACGCACTAGAGGTATAAAAAATAACACCACATTGGTAGCCATTAATCAGGTTACGCAGCCTGAAAATTTTGACCCAGACAATCCGGATCATATTTATGCAGCCTCAGGACGCATCAGTAAGCGCATCAGTAAAATTGAATATCGCTTGAATGCCACGGTGAGTTACAGTGAGCTTTTTTCTCAGGTAAATGAGGCCTTGCAAGAAAGTCAAAGTCTAACGCAGAATTATAGCCTGAGTGCCCGCAGTAGCTTTCAGGATTGGCCCAACTTTGAGGTAGGTTATAATTGGACCAGAAACCAGTACAACAACGGCCGGATTGATCAGCTGTTTCTTACTCAAAGACCTTTCTTCTCTTTGGATGTGAATTTCTGGAAGTCTTTTTATTGGACCATGAATTGGGATTTTTATGACTATCGAAATGAGCAAAATACCGTACAAAACAATTATTCTTTTTTAAACAGCACCCTTTATTTTCAACAGCAAGATAGTCATTGGGAGTTTTCACTTCAGGGGACAAACCTGACTAATAATCAGGCTACCAATACGGATAGTTTTACAGAACAATTCAACAGTACCAGTCAATATATGGTGTTACCTCGCATTATTATGTTTGTCATAAAATATGACCTTTAGCATAAAGAGCTTTGGTTTCATCGGATGTGATAATGGAGAAATATCTTGGGCACTATTTTTAGTATCTTGCATAAGTCAAATCGATTTAATTAATATCAGCACACCATAATTTATGGATCATACAATGAGTGACAAAGGCCATGTGCTAAGTTATCGCCAAAATGTAGTAATGACTATTGAGTTTGGTCATCCGGCACACAATAGTCTTCCTGCTTATTTATTGGATGAGTTAGTGGAAGCTATTGATGCCGCATCAGAGGTTGTTGGGGTAAAAGTGGTGGTCATACGCAGTTTTGGTGATCGTAGTTTTTGTGCAGGAGCAAGTTTTCAAGAGTTAATTGCTATAGAAAACGAAGCCCAAGGCAAGGTGTTTTTTAGCGGTTTTGCTCGGGTTATAAATGCCATGCGTCGTTGTAAAAAATTGATTATTGCTCGCGTTCAAGGCAAAGCAGTAGGCGGTGGCGTAGGTATAATTGCAGCCGCTGATTATGCATTAGCTACAGAGACAGCTGGGGTAAAATTGAGTGAACTCACCATAGGAATCGGTCCCTTTGTTATCGCGCCGGTAGTAGCTCGGAAAATTGGGGTGGCAGGACTTAGTGCATTGTCAATCGACGCACAAGGATTCAGGTCAGCGCGGTGGGCCGAGTCAAAAGGCTTATATACTCAAGTATTTGATTCAGTTAAATCAATGGACAATTCATTAATAGATCTCTGCAAGGATCTTTCACAATATAATGTCGAAGCAATGCACGCCTTGAAGTCGGTTTTATGGGAGGGAACCGAACATTGGGATGAATTGCTCCTAGAGCGCGCGGCCATGAGCGGTCGACTCGTATTAAGTCCAGAATCAAAATCACAACTCGCTCCCTACAAACAACCCAATCAATAATGAAACAATTTCTTTTTATCGCTTTAATGGTCTGGAGTATGACCGCTAGTGCGCAATGGACAACAGATACCCAGGCCAATACCTTGGTATCAACGCTTTCGAGTGATGACATGAAGGCCATCGGCGCCTCAGATGGATCAACCTTTATTGTATTCTGGCACAGTGTGGGCGCTCCAGAAAATTATGAATTAAGACTACAGGTGTTGAACCCGGATGGTGAGAAGATGCTCGGTGATGAGGGCGTATTGGTCAGTGATGACCTACCCATGAGCACCTTCACCGTACTGTGGAATATTGAGATTGATACCCAGGATAATTTATATATAGGTGCCACAGGCACAGGGGGTGGTGAGCCGGCCTTTGCTTATAAAATGGACCTTCAAGGGAATCGTTTATGGGGTCCAACAGGGCTTGCAGTGGGTAGTGGATATGCTGTGAAAATTTTTCCCCTAAACCAGGGGAATGTTTTAGTGTCTTGGTGGGGGCCTTCAGGTGTGGCACAAATGCAGCAATATGACCCTTCTGGTCAAGCCGTATGGGGAGCACCACAGTCTGTAACCCTTGGATCAAGCAACACAGTGGTGGGTAATATGTTTGAATTGGCTAACGGCGAATTCATTGTGGTATTTCACAAAGTACTTACGGGGATTAATTCATTTTTACACGCTCAGCGCTTTGATGTTAATGGAACTGCCGTTTGGACTGCTCCAGTTCAAATTAGCGATCAAGCGACAGCCTTTAACCGAGATTATCAAGGTATGATGATCGGTGATAAAGTTTACATGGGCTATTTTGCTTCTTCCGGAACCCGTTTTGATACTTTTTTACAGTGCATCGCTCCAGATGGTACCATGCCGTGGGGGGTTAATGGCTCGTCTTTTGACACCACTCAGTCCTTTTATGAAATGGGCCCCTTTATGGCTTATAAAGAGGGCGATGATGTGGTTTGGATGAGCAGTACCTACACCAATACATCGCAAAGTAATAAGGGCACTTATTTACAAAAATTTGATCTTATAACTGGGGATCGACTCTTTGGGGATGGCGCTTTTGAATTATACCCAGTTGGTTCTGAATCTGTACCTGTAGGCGGCATGAATATTGCCGAACAAGGGCCCATATTACTTATTAAAGAGGGTATTGATAATGGGGCTTCACCTACAGTGCTTCGCGCGACTTATTTGGATCAAGCTGGCCAAACTGTATGGCCTGAAGGCCTCAAAGATGTGGCTACTTTTCAGGCCAATAAGGGCCGAATCCATCATACACGTATGATTGGTAACCAAAGTGTTGCCTTATTTGTAGAGCAAAAATCTGGTCCAGCGAAGGTCTATGCCCAAAATATAGTCGATGGTGAGGTCGTGCTCAGTCAAAATGATTTGGACTCAGCTATTGATTTGACCTTTTTAAACCCTTTTTCTGAGCAAATTATGGTTTCAAGGGTAGGAACAGAGCCTTTAAACGTGCAGGTTTTTAACTCCTTGGGCCAAAAGATTTTAGGTAACACTGAATTCTCTGAGCTTGACCAAGTTGATGTGAGTCAATGGATTGAAGGACTCTATTACCTTAAGGTCACGGAAAACAACAGTCAAAAAGTTTTTAGACTCATTAAGAAATAAGTGTGTAGACAGATTCTTACTCCGTCTTTTTAAGGTGGATTATTCCTCTGACTCGGGAGGATACTGTTCTAAAATTTTGTCGACAATTTTTTGAATTCGGGCCTGTTTTTTCTCAACCTTTTCATTGGGATAAAGTTGTGCTGTGCCTTTTCCTTGCCAAATAAGTTGATTTGTGTTTGCGTCGACTAGATTGATGTAAAGTTGGCCTTCGGTGCGCGTGCTTACGCTCGGACCAAAGAAACTAGTATTCCACCATGGAGACCAGCCCCAACCCCAGCTGTAGTTGTTCTGAAAAACATCGACCTCTTTTTCCTCTTTGGTAAAAACATGGACTAAAAGTCCTGCCTCTTGGGATTTAGTGAATCCTTTTGTCGTGAGATTATTATCAATGGCATGCAGGATTCTCTTTTTATCCAAATCACTCACCTCCATTTTATCTACCGAGGGTTTAAAAAAAGCGAAACTTTTGTATTGATCGAAAGAAACAGCAGTGTCATAGTCTACGGCAACACGCACAGAACTGCATCCTGTGAGCGCGAGGCCCATACTAATAAGCAATAAACGAATCTTCATAATATTGGTTTTAAGATTATTGGACTTTAACTGAAATACAGAAAATAAAATCTTATCCTTAATCACTTTCAAAAAGGCGGTCATCAACGAGATTCGGCAAAGTCACCTTCAGATTAGGCTCTTGAGCCATGGCCCTTTTTATAGCAAAAATAGCCTCATCGTTTCTGGCCCAACTGCGTCTGGCAATCCCGTTGTTGACATCCCAAAAGAGCATAGAACTCAATTTTTGTTCTGCCTGTTTTGATCCATCAAGAATCATACCGAAACCACCATTGATCACCTCGCCCCAGCCGACACCACCGCCATTGTGAATACTAACCCAAGTGGCCCCTCTGAATGAATCACCGATAACGTTATGAAGGGCCATATCTGCGGTGAATCTGCTGCCGTCATAGATGTTTGAGGTTTCTCGATAGGGTGAGTCTGTGCCCGATACATCGTGATGATCACGCCCTAAAATCACAGGACCAAGATCACCCTGGGCAATCGCCTTGTTAAAGGCCCGAGCAATAGCAATCCGTCCATCACTGTCCGCATAAAGGATGCGGGCCTGTGAGCCCACTACCAAAGCATTTTCTTGAGCCCCTTTAATCCAATGAATATTATCGGCCAACTGTTGTTTAATCTCCTCAGGGGCCTTAGTCATGAGTTGTTCCAAAACTCCGCAAGCAATCGCGTCAGTTTTTGCTAAATCTTTTGGATCCCCCGATGCACAAACCCACCTAAAGGGGCCAAACCCATAGTCAAAACACATGGGACCCATAATGTCTTGGACATAGCTTGGGTATTTGAATTCCTCAACACTGCCTTCTTTTAAAACATCACCTCCTGCCCGAGAGGCTTCGAGTAAAAATGCATTGCCGTAATCAAAGAAATAAGTGCCATTTTTGGAGTGTTTATTGATTAGTTCAGCATGACGTACTAAGGCTTTTTGAACGTGTACTTTAAACTTATCGGGATCATTGGCCATCAATTCATTAGCCTGCTCAAAATTCAACGTTACAGGATAGTACCCGCCAGCCCAAGGATTGTGTAATGAGGTTTGATCACTCCCAATATCAACTTTAATCTGTTCTTTTTCAAAGTGTTCCCAAACAGAAACTATATTGCCGTGAAAAGCCAATGAAAGGGCGATTTTCTCCTTTAATGCCCAGCGTACTTTTTCGGTAAGAGCAGAAAGATCATCAAACACGAGGTCAACCCAGCCTTGGCGGTGACGCGTTTCTATGGCTTTACCATTTACTTCAGCACATACGGTGACACAACCTGCTATATTGCCCGCTTTAGGCTGAGCTCCGCTCATTCCCCCTAAACCAGAGGTGACAAATAATCCGCCATGAGGTGACTTTCCTAACTTTCTAAAGGCATTTAATACGGTAATAGTAGTGCCGTGAACAATGCCTTGTGGGCCAATATACATATAACTCCCGGCAGTCATTTGGCCGTATTGAGATACCCCTAAAGCATTAAATCGCTCCCAATGATCGGGTTTGGAATAATTCGGGATCATCATACCATTGGTCACTACTACCCGGGGTGCATTCGGACCCGAAGGAAATAATCCCATTGGATGACCGCTATACATCACCAGAGTTTGATCGTCGTTCATTTGCGATAAATATTGCATGGTCAAACGATATTGCGCCCAGTTCTGGAAAACAGCACCATTACCCCCATAAGTAATTAACTCATGTGGGTGTTGGGCTACGGCATGATCCAAATTATTCTGAATCATGAGCATTATCGCCTTTGCCTGCTGACTCTGACCGGGATATTCATCTATTGGCCGCGCAAATATCGGGTGCTCTGGTCGTAATCGATACATATAGATTCGCCCATTGTCCTTTAACTCTTGTTTAAATTCAGAGAGCAGTGTTTCGTGATCCTTGGCTGGAAAATACCGTAAGGCATTACGCAGGGCCAATTGCTCCTCTTTAGGCGTAAGTATTGATTTTCTCTTTGGTGCGTGATTGACTTGAGGGTCATAAGATTTCGGCTGCGGTAAAACCTCTGGTATGCCTTGAATTATTTCCTCTTGAAAGGTCATAAGTTGTGTTTTTAGGTTTTGGCATTCCCCTTGTAAGGACAGTGACGGCAATTACTGTCACAGCAGTATCCCCTCTTAAGATGATATTGCTCTGTAAAACAGCGAAATCCCTCGGGGGTGAGATAAAAATCTCCATCTTCTACAGGAATATGTTTTTTAGGAAAATGCACAGGCAAAAATACCATTTTAATGCCGCAAACTAAAAAACCTTTTAAGAATCAGTTGCCCAAAAATTCGAATTCTACGGAGCAGGGGACATCATGACCTACATGACCCCATTACAGACAGCACATTATTAAGGGCACAAGCCAGAATCAATATTTGTTTTATAGGAGCCAAATCAGAAGGTTTTAACTTATTGACAGATCAAAAGTCTTTATAAATACGATTAAATGCAAATATATTTGATGAAATGCATTTTATTTTAACATTTGCCTATTCGGACTACCTTCAAAAGCTCAAATAAACCAATTTGGTTTATGGACTTCAATGAATTATTAATACGGGAAGTAGAATTAGTTACTGTTTTTCAAATTTATTTTTGAATTAAATAAGGATTGAATAATTAATCTTTACATTATCATATGAGCGATTCTAAGACTACAATTTTCGAGTTAGACCAATGGCTAAACCTACAATCCAAAATTGAAAGGATAGAACTCGCGCCATTCGGGATGTCTGAACGAGCATTGTATTTATTAAGAGAAGACGCCCTTATAGAGGAAGCCTCTGGCAATAAACTCAGAAAATTATTGCCTAACTTAAAAGTAGCAGCGCAAGCAGGAATTAAGCGTATCGTAACCTTTGGGGGGGCTTTTTCCAATCATATAGCAGCAACGGCAGCTGCCGGCAAAAGATTTGGATTTGAGACATTTGGTATAATTCGAGGACGGGAACTGGTCTCAAATTACCAAGAAAACCCAACATTACGAAAGGCCTCAGATTGCGGAATGAATTTGCTTTTTATCAGTAGAACAGAATATAAAAACCGTCATGACCCTATTTATTTAAGCCAATTAAATGAGCGCTTTGCACCTTGTATCATCATTCCTGAAGGAGGGAGCAATGAAGTAGCGATTGAGGGTGTGACCAAAATGGTAGGTTTGTTGCCACAAAAGTTTAAGGTTTTGTGTACCCCTATAGGCACTGGGGGGACTATGGCAGGATTGCTTAATGGTGCGTATCAAGGCCAGCAAATATGGGGGTTTTCAGCTTTAAAGGGCATTGATTTCGAAAGTCAACTTAGGCAATATGGCCACGGGATTTCACGAAGGGTTTTTGATGAATATCATTTTGGCGGATATGCCAAAGCCAATAATGAATTGATAGAATTTATTAATAATTTTAAAGTCCGTACTGGTATTCCTTTGGATCCCATTTACACGGGCAAAATGATGTATGGATTAATGGATTTACTCAAGAAAAAACCAAGTATCAAATCGGATGAAATCTTGGCGATTCATACGGGAGGTCTCCAAGGAATTCTTGGGTTCAATCAATCAAATAAAGATTTGATTAAAATATTTTAAGTAAAAAATTATACTGTTAATGAAAATCACGTCATCAATAAGAATATTTGGACTCACGGCTTTAATTCTAATGTCTTCATGTGGTACCAAAAAAACAAGTTTACGCAAACAGAAATCAAAGCCTATAGTTGCAGAACGCCTTCTGCCAAGAGGCGAAGATGATGGGGCTGGAGAAAACACCCAGGCCGCTCAGGAGATACAAGCGATGACCTCGGAACAGCGTATGCAATGGTATATTCAAACCTTCGCCCCCATAGCCATCGATGAAATGCGACTTTATAAAATTCCAGCGAGTATAACACTGGCCCAGGGCATTTTGGAGAGTGGATCAGGAAACGGTACTTTGGCCCAAACAGCAAACAATCACTTTGGTATCAAATGTCATTCGACTTGGACAGGAGAACGCGTGTATCACGACGATGATGAATTAGGGGAGTGTTTTCGCAAGTATACAGAAGTAAAATATTCTTATCGAGATCATTCACTTTTTTTAACCCAACGCTCGCGCTATGCGGATTTGTTTGCGCTTGATATATCAGACTATACCGGATGGGCAAAAGGATTAAAAAAGGCAGGTTATGCCACTGATCCAAAATATCCGGATAAACTCATTAGCCTTATAGAGCGCTTTGATTTATGGCAATACGATGAAGGTGGTGCCAGGGAAGCGCAGGCAGAGTCAGATGATCAACAAGAATCAATTGATTTAAAAAATGAGCGAGCAATCAAGGGTAAAAACCGAATCTATGTTGTCGTCGCAGGGGATACACTTTATAGTTTGTCCAAGCGATTTGGTCTCACTGTGGACCAAATCATGGATCATAATAAATTGCAATCCATCGATTTGTCAATCGGTCAGGAGTTACGTATTCCTCGTTAACTACTTTTTATTTGGATTTTTCCACTTGCGGTATTGCTCTGGAGTCAAGATTGACTTTAAGGTCTGTGCAAATGCCTGATTCTGATCGCTTACCGCCTTTCCTAAGAGTACTTGTGGCGTTTGTCCCGAGCGAGTAGCCTCGGAGACTAGAGCGCGAAACAAAGCTCTTTGCTGAGAACCGTCTAAATTCAAAGACTGAGACATTTGATTGACTTCTATCTTCGCGGCTTCATCTGCGCGGCTATTGTCTTGCTTTAATTGCTGACCGTACAGTGGGGTGGTCAATAGACCGAGGAATAGACAAAATGTACTTAGGGCTTTTAGGTAGGTTTTCATAGGATCTGTAAATTAATAAAGCTAATCTACACAATATTTTGTTATCATCCTATCCTTTAATCCATCCTAAGTCAATCCTAGTCTAAAGGTAAAATCCAGAGTCCTTGATCGTCTTTTTCCACTTTGGCCAATTTGTTTTTGGTCAATTGCTTGATGGATTTATCCCATTTTTTGTTGCTCAAGCCGCTGATTTCCTTAAGGGCAGAAAGGGCCATTGGGCCTTTGTTTTTGAGGGTATCCAAAAGGGCTTGTTCCTCGTCATTCAGCACAACTTTGATTTGACTGCGTTCGGGCTTCATCTGAGGGAAAAACAAAACCTCTTGTATTGAGGGATTATTCGTTAGAAACATAATGAGCCGATCCATTCCGATACCCATCCCCGAGGTGGGCGGCATACCGTATTCAAGAGCACGCAGGAAATCGTTATCAATGTACATGGCTTCATCATCTCCTCGATCTGCCAGTTTCACTTGCGCCTCAAATCGTTCGCGCTGATCAATAGGGTCATTGAGCTCACTATAGGCATTGGCAATTTCTTTACCGCATACCATAAGTTCAAATCGTTCTGTGAGCTCGGGTTGATCCCTATGACTTTTAGTCAGTGGACTCATTTCTTTAGGATAGTCTGTAATAAAGGTCGGCTGTATAAATTGACCTTCACATTTAGCTCCAAAGATTTCATCAATGAGTTTTCCTTTACCCATGGTATTATCGACTTCGATACCAAGTGATTGAGCAGCCGATCTCAGGGTTTCTTCACTTGCCCCGGTGATGTCTATACCCGCATATTTTTTAATGGCATCTGTCATCGTTACTCTGGGGTAGGGGGCTTTAAAGTCAATTTCACGCTGGCCAAATTGAGCTTTGGTACTGCCATTGACTTGCAAGGCACAGTACTCCAAAAGTTCTTCACAAAATTCCATCATCCAGTGGTAATCCTTGTAGGCTACATAGATCTCCATGGCGGTAAACTCTGGATTGTGGGTGCGATCCATGCCTTCATTTCGGAAGTTCTTTGAAAATTCATAAACTCCATCAAAGCCCCCCACTATGAGTCTCTTGAGATATAGCTCGTTTGCAATGCGCAAGTAAAGTGGAATATCCAAACTGTTATGATGGGTTATGAATGGGCGAGCGGCGGCACCACCAGGAATGGATTGAAGCACGGGGGTTTCAACCTCAAAATAACCCCGTTCATTAAAAAAATCACGCATGGCATTAAAGAGCCGAGTTCTCTTGATAAAGACCTTCTTTACATGAGGATTAACGACTAGGTCTGCATAGCGCTGGCGATAACGTAGTTCAGGGTCATTAAATTCATCATGAATATTACCTTCACTATCTGTTTTGGGAAGCGGTAAAGGTTTAATGGCTTTAGAAAGAACCTTAAATTCCTCTACCTGAATTGTTTTTTCACCCACTTGAGTGGTGAATAGGGTTCCTTTAACTCCTATAAAATCGCCGATATCGAGAAGCTTTTTATAAACCTCGTTATAAAGTGTCTTGTCTTCTGCGGGGCAAATTTCATCTCTGTTAAAATAGACTTGAATTCTGCCGCTAGAGTCCTGTAACTCGGCAAAAGAGGCCTTTCCTTGAATGCGCCTTGACATCAATCGACCCGCAACATTCACTGGCTTTCCATCTTGATAATGCTCTTTTATTTCCTGGGCGGTAATGTCTACCGGATATAGCGCTGCAGGATAAGGGTCAATACCCAAAGCGCGTAATTGGTTAAGTTTTTCCAGGCGAATTAGTTCAAGTTCTGTGCGTTGCATGATGACAAAATATGACGCAAAAATAATTAATTATTCGCGGTTTGGGCCGGGGAGTCGTATTGAAAATATGCTGTATTTTTGTCCTATGAGTTTTTGGCGTGTCTTACTCTCTTTGTTATTTCCTCCATTGGCGGTGGTGGATAAGGGTTGTGGTTCCTTTATAATTGTCTGTATTTTGACCATTTTCGGTTGGGTGCCAGGCGTTATTGCAGCATTGATAATCCTTAATAATCCCAACCGATAGCATGCAAGGTAATAAATCAGTTATATTGAAAGATCTCGGGTTAATGGACTATGCCCAGGCATGGGATTATCAGGAGGAGCTCTTCAAGGAAATAGTTCACACTAAAATTGACAACCGAAGAAACAACACGACTAACCCGACCGATAATTATCTACTTTTTGTCCGTCATCCCCATGTATATACGCTGGGGAAAAGTGGCGACCCTGAGAATCTGCTGATCGATGAGCAAAAATTAGCATCTATCGGGGCACAATTTTTTAAAATTAATCGCGGTGGCGATATTACCTATCACGGCCCCGGTCAAATTGTGGGTTATCCCATCTTGGACTTGGAAAATTTCTTTACCGATATCCATAAATATCTACGACTACTCGAGGAAATGATTATTTTGACCTTGGCTGATTATGGGATAGCATCAGAGCGATCCCCGGGGGAGACCGGTGTGTGGTTAGATGTCGGGACCCCTTTTGCTCGCAAAATATGTGCTATGGGCGTTAGGGCGAGTCGCTGGGTTACCATGCATGGATTCGCCTTGAATGTCAATACTGACCTTGGTTATTTTGATCATATGATCCCTTGTGGAATTCGGGGAAAATCAGTAACCTCTATGCGTGTTGAACTTAAAATTGACGAAGTAGATGAGCAGGCTGTTAGCCAAAGATTGCGTTATCATTTTCAAAATCTCTTTCAGGCAGAAATACAATCTGTTTAATTGACACTATAGATTAGAATCTCATTGGATTGCCCTTGAACAATAAGTTCGAGTTGCCCATTAGAATTGATGTCAGCCATGTCTACGGCTGAGTTGCCAAAAAAGGGCAGGTCTTTTAAAAGTCGGCCTTCACTACTGTATACGTAAACATTTTGACTGTCTTTATCGACCATAACGCTTCGTAGTTTATTGCCAAATTTAAATACTTGTGGTCCGAGATAACTGCCCAAGGGGAGTTCGATAAGTTGTTGATCAATCCGCAATAGGGGGTCGTCAAATTCAATGGTGTGCGCTCCGTGATAGACCACGCGATATTGGGCTGGAGATTTTGCGGTGAGTTTGACTATGGCGCCAGTTTCACTGATGAGAATTTGACTGCCATCTTCTGTCCAAAATACAATTTTACCCTCATGTTTTACAGGTACTTCAGTACTGAAGTTGAATTGCTCAGCAACAGGGATACGCACCTTTCCGGTACGGCTTAAAATTTGAAGTTGTCCATTTTTTAGTAATAAGAGCAGATAGTCTTTTCCGTTTATTCTCAGGTGCGTGGGCGGGTGGCTCACTATTGAAGGGGCCTTTTCATAAGTAAACCCTTTAACGCGTTTGCCTTGGGCATCATACATCAAAACAGATCGATCTTGAATAACCACAAAACGATATTTTCGGTTGTTGTCGTAATCAAAAATAGCCAGTGGCTGGGTTATAGGGTCTCTAAAGCTTTTTGGAAATGGCGCTACATCCCGGCCATTTCTATCGATGATATGCCATTTTGATGCGGTGACAAAGGCGAGTTGCTTTTTGCCATTACGCAATAAGTCAACCTCTTGAATTGGCCCTAAAACGGGTTCCATTAAGTCACGATACCAAAGAGTTTTACCATTTGGGGCAATAAAATACAGCCGATGATTTTCATCTTGAACCACTATGTTTTTACCTCCTGATTTATGGTTGCTAAAAAATTGTGGTTGACTGGAAATTGGGGCATTCAATTGAATGCTGCGCAATAACGGGCCCTTGGTTTCTTGGGTTATTTTTTGACTTCCTGATTGAAGTGAATAATTGATATGGGCAAAGCCTTTGTCTTCAATCAGTTGAAGGGTTTCAAAACTTTTATTTGGCGCATCAACTCGTGCCACTAAAATACTGCTTTCTCGAGCGATATCTTCCTGGGCTGAAACCCATGCACTACTTTGGGCAAGAGTATTTTTATTTTGCAATTGCGTAATATACTCTTTTGCCAATTCTGAGTTGGCGCAAATAATAATGTATTCCTCCCAGATAAACGCATGTGTCAATTCAGGAATGTCCTTGAAAATTTGATCTAGTGGTTGAATTTTTAGATCTTCGGGTTTAAGCGCTTGTAAGGCGACACCTCGAAAATTATCCTCTGATGTCCAGCTCTGGGTCATAGTGCCAAGACTCATATTGATATCCATGCTTTTAAGAACCAAAGCCATGCCACTGTTGAATTCAATCACACTTACCTCTTCCATGGTTTCCAAAAAAGGGCTCGCCACAAATACAGAATCAATAGCCTTCATTTTTTGCGTTAAAGACTGAGGATTATTGAGCACTATGCTTGAGCTGGATTTTGCAGTAAGAGGAATGACCGTCGGACTGCTTAAAATGCTAGGTTTTTGCCCTAGGTCCAAAACCAAGGATTGATTTTTAGATAAAAGTGAATCGCTATTGTTCACCAGAAGAACTCCATGAGCGGATGCACCTCCGCTACTGGCCTGAGGATCATAGATTGCCCAGCTCATTGAATTAAAGGAAACTATGTACACGAGCGCACTGAGTTTTTGTCCAATGACCAGTGGTTTATCCTTTTTAAGCTGAATCATTGTTTTTAGTCCATCAAGGGTCTTGTTTTGAGCGAGGTTAGCTTTAACGCCCAAAGAATTTTTATTGGAGTAGATGCGATATTGGTTCTCTGAATAAATAAAAACAGTATCCTGTCCGAAGATAAGTTCGTTTGCGGTTTCAACAGGAATACTATCATTTATCGGAAATACCCAACTGAATTCGGTTATTTCATGTTTTTTTTGACCAAGGGTTTCGTCGTATTGAATAAAGAGATAACTACTGCTTTCTCGACTCAAACGGGCACTCAAACTATCAAGGGATACGGACATTTTGGGTACGGAAAAAAGACCACGAACAGCCGAATGCTGTTTAAGATTTTGCAGTCCGATAGATGTGTTATTAAATGCTAAAACATGGGTCGTTTGTGCATTAAAGAGATGCCAAGGCTCAAAGGCTTTTTCTTGGTCGTTTTGGCATCCAATCAAGACTATGACGAGCAGTAGGTAGAGGAAGTGAAGGGCTTTTGGCATACGCAAAAATATAAAGGATTGCTCAATTCTCAAGGACTATTTTAAGAAACCCATAATTCATTTTGATAGACTTATTTTATGGGTTGTCGAGCGATTTGAAAGAGCGTCAGGGTCAAAGGGATAGTTTCAATTGATTGGGCAGTAAACGAAAGCTTTTTCGGTGGTAAGGGGTATCGCCAAACTGGGCAATCGCAGCGCGATGCTTTGCTGTGGGGTATCCCTTGTTGTTGCGCCAATCGTACTGAGGGTATTTTTGATCAAGACGTTTCATATGGCGGTCGCGTTCGGTTTTAGCCAGTATTGAGGCGGCAGCAATGTGCTGATATTTTGCATCACCTTTGACCACACACTCGAATGAAATATTATTTAGTGCTTTGAATCGATTACCATCTACAGCGATAAATTCGGGAACGGGCTTTAGTTTCATTATCGCCCGATGCATCGCTTCAATTGAGGCATTAAGTATGTTCATTTTGTCGATTTCCGACTCGCTGACATGAGCCACGGCCCAAGTCAGTGCACAAGACTCAATGACTTTTCGTAGGTGTTCGCGCTGATTATGACTGAGTTGTTTGGAATCATTGAGTAGCGGATGCACAAAATCATCGGGTAGGATACAGGCCGCCGCGGTCACTGGACCCGCGAGACAGCCTCGGCCCGCTTCGTCCGTACCGCATTCCAAAAGCCCTGAATTTATCTTGAGTTTGAGCATGAGCATAAAGTACTCAATTCCTGTCAAAATAATGTAACTTTACCTTGTAAAATGATTCCATGAGTCGGTATTTTTATCTGCTTTTTCTGCTGAGTTTTTCAAGTAATATCCTGGCGCAAATACCTGCTGGGGTGCCCAGTAAATTCCGCAGTCAATACGAGGAAAAGCCAGATATAAAGTTATATCAGCGCATCAGTTTAAAGGGGGATACCACAGCTCTGGATACCACATTAGGAATTCACAAACTCAACAAGTTTAATTATCTGAGACGCGACGATCTTGAACTACTCCCTTTTGCTAACGTCGGTCAAGCACACAATAGATTGAGTTTTCAATTGCCATCATTTTCTTATGTTCCGAACTTTGCTGCAGGAGCCCGCCGAGAAACACAATTGAGTGCGTCTGATATTAATTATCATCGGGTACCGACACCTCTAACGGAATTATATTTTAAAACAGCCTTCGTTCAAGGGCAGCAGTTAGATGCGTTTTTTACGACTAACATCTCTGAAGGCCTGAATATTTCCGTCGCCTATAAAGGGGTACGTTCACTCGGACAATACCAACATATCTTGACCAGTACCGGAGATTTTAGAGGTACTGTATATTATATTTCGCCTAACAAACACTATCAACTCAAGGCCCATTTGCTGAATCAAGAATTGCTCAATCAAGAAAATGGTGGGCTGACCGATTCCGCTCTTGAGCTTTACACTACGGCTGACCCAGAATTTGATGATCGTGGACGTCTGGATGTTAATTTTGAGAACGCTCAAAATGTGATACATAGTGCGGGTTATTACGCTCAGCAAGAGTATGTTTTTAATCCTGAACAGGCGAGCCCATTACTCCAGTCCATCGGACTCGAGACGGCCCATGGAGCAAAGTCTTACCTCTATACCCAAAAGGCAGCCTATGAGGGGTTTGGAGAGTCTTATAAAGCAGATAATCTTTACACAAAAGCCACCGGTTTTAATACGAGACTTAAGCTCTTTGGGAACTTAAATCTGCTCAATGGATTTAAGATTAAACCCTTTGTTTCACATTTTAGTTTGCGCTATGGCTATGATCGTGTTTTGGACCTAAATGATGGTCTCATACCGGCTGAAATTTCAAATAGTTTCCTGGTTTCCGGTGCAGAAGCTGCGGGTCAATGGAAAACTTGGCAATTAAACGGTAGTTTTTCACAAGGATTTGGTGGGGGTAATAAATTCAATCAATTAGATTTTGCATTAGAAAAAACTTTTGGCAATGGATTGAGTTTTGCAGCTCAGATCGTGCGTGATACCCGCCCTGTGGGGGTTAATCTGCGCCTGAATCAAAGTGATTACAAGGCCTATAATTGGTTTAATACATTTGCTCCTATAACCAATCAAGGGCTCAAATTAAATGTGCTACTTCCCTATGTAGGTTCCTTAAAAGGATCTCTTACTGAAATAGAAAACTACACTTATTTTGGCCTTGATGAAAATGGATTACATCCGCGCCCGTGGCAGTATGATCAAAAAGTACAACACCTAAAGATTCATCATGATCAAACTTGGCGATTAGGAGGCTGGGGCTATCAATCAGAATTGATATATCAGAAGGTTTTAAATGGGGAATCCCTTTTGCCTGTGCCTGAACTTCTGACAAGGCAAACCTTGTTTTTTGAAGATGAGTGGTTTAAAAAGGCGGCAAAAATTCAAACAGGGGTGCGCCTGAAGTATTTTACTGAGTTTAATTTACCGGCTTACGATCCAGTTTTGGCAGAGTTTTATATCCAAAATTCAGAAAAACTCGGGGCTTTTCCACTATTTGATTTCTTTTTTCAAACCAAAATAAGACAGACGCGTTTATTTTTGATTTATGAGCACATGAACCAATTATTTCAGGGGAAAAACAATCATTTTAGTGCTCCAGGGATTCCGTACCGCGATGCCTCATTGCGCTTTGGATTGGTCTGGAATTTCTTCAAATAAAACCTCCATCCAGCGAAAATAATGACCGATGATTTTCTTGATTCGTAGGCGTACTTGTAAAAAGAGTATGGCGTTGAAATTTACTTTGCCAATAACTCCAGATTAATCGTCTAATAGTGCTCTTGAAATCACAATTTTTTGAATTTCGCTGGTGCCCTCGTAAATTTGGGTAATTTTCGCATCGCGCATTAATCGCTCTACGTGGTATTCCTTGACAAAACCGTTGCCGCCGTGAATTTGAACGGCTTCAATAGTGGTGTCCATCGCCACTTGACTGGCATAAAGTTTGGCCACGGCACTGCTTCGGTCGTAGTTTATGCCTTGATCTTTTTCCCAAGCTGCTTTGAAAACAAGGTGTCTTGCAGCCTCGATTTGGGTATACATATCAGCGAGTTTGAAGGAAATAGCTTGATGTTTGTATAACTCCTTGCCAAAAGCTGATCGGATCTTTGAGTAGTCGCGTGCCAGCTCATAGGCGCCAGAGGCGATGCCCAAGGCTTGAGCAGCAATACCGATACGCCCACCACTGAGGGTCTTCATGGCGAATTTAAATCCAAAACCATCTTCACCGACACGATTTTCTTTGGGGACTTTAACATTGTGAAACATCAGACTATGTGTGTCACTTCCACGAATCCCGAGTTTGTCTTCTTTCGGGCCTATGGAGAAACCATCCATTCCTTTTTCTATTATAAAGGCATTGATCCCGCGATGTCCTTTTTCTTTATCGGTTTGGGCAATGACAATATAATAGTCTGCAGATCCACCATTGGTAATCCAGTTTTTTGTGCCATTAAGCAGGTAATGGTCGCCTTGATCGATGGCTGTGGTCTTTTGAGAGGTCGCATCACTTCCCGCCTCGGGTTCACTCAAACAAAAAGCCCCTAATGCATCACCAGTGGCCAATGGTCGGAGGTATTTTTCTTTTTGGGCCTCATTGCCATAAGCTTGAATTCCATAACAAACCAAAGAATTGTTCACTGAGACAATGACCGATGATGAGGCGTCAATTTTACTGAGTTCTTCCATGACCAAGACGTAGGACAAGGTGTCCATTCCACCTCCACCGTACTGAGGGTCGACCATCATCCCTAGAAAACCCATTTCGCCCATTTTCTTGACTTGCTCAGTGGGGAATTGTTGCAAATTGTCTCGCTCAATTACCCCAGGGAGGAGTTCACTCTGGGCAAATTCACGGGCAGCATCCCGAATCATGAGGTGTTCTTCAGATAATTTAAAGTCCATGGTTAAGTTGTTTTTTGGGGTCAGCCGCTGAACGACTAAAACGTTTTCGTTAATGGGCAAAGATATTGGATTGTGTCTTGAATGTCAATAAAAGCCACTAAATTTAACAAGATGAAAAAAAGGCAATTTAAAGTAATTGGTGTGATGAGCGGAACCTCTTGTGACGGCATAGATTTGGCCTATTGTCATTTCATACGAGTTGCTAAAAATAAATGGTCCTACTGCATCGAGCACGCAAAGACTATAACCTATGATTCAGCATGGCAAGAAAAACTATTAGCGGTTGTTAATACCCATCCGCGTGAGATTGGCGAAATCAATGCCGAGTATACCGCCCTGGTCAATAAAGTCATTTTGGCCTTTATTAATGAACTCAAATTAACTGATCTTGACCTGATTTGCAGTCATGGCCATACTGTTTGGCATAAGCCGCAAGAGGGATTGACCCTGCAGATAGGCAATCTGGAGTCCATTGCAGATGGGATGCCTTGCCCTGTTATTTGTGATTTTCGCACCCAAGATGTCGCCTTGGGGGGGCAGGGAGCGCCTTTGGTGCCTATCGGAGACCAATTGCTGTTTTCCGATTTTGAGGCTTGTCTCAATTTGGGAGGTTTTGCCAATATTTCCTACCGCAATGAGGATCGATCGACTGTGGCTTTTGACTTATGTCCACTTAATATTGTTTTAAATTTCTGGGCTCAAAAATTAGGCGCTCAGTACGATGCCCATGGCGATTTTGCGCGAAGCGGCACTCTAAACCCTACTTTGCTGGCAGAACTTAACGCCTTGGATTACTACAGTTTTAGACCGCCAAAATCTCTTGGCCTTGAATGGGTGCAATCGAATTTTTATCCCCTTTATCAATCCTACAACTGTGGTCCAAAGGATTGGTTGGCTACGGCCACCAGGCATATGGCTCAGCAAATTGATCAAGCCACTCAAGATTTTGATCGTGTTTTGGTAACTGGTGGTGGTGCCTATAACAGTTTTTTTATAGAGCAGCTTCATGCTTTGGCTCCTGGCAAATTTATTTTACCCACTAAGGAATTGATCGATTATAAAGAGGCCCTTATTTTTGGGTTCCTTGGGGTTCTGCGATCCATAGGAGAGATAAATTGCTTGTCCTCTGTTACCGGTGCCTCAATAGATCACAGCAGTGGGGTTATTTGGACATAAATTTTACCATAATTTAATACTAGCCCCTGTCAATTTTCTATATTTGTGCGATATGGATATATCCGTTTCATTAGATGAAGCGAAATCCTCCAAAGACCAAAATATTACTGCCACCCATGAGGGAATTGCTCAAGAAATTCGAAGATAAATCACCAGAAATAGTTTTTCATTGGAGAGACGCTGAAACAGAGGCCGAAGGCTGGACTGTGATAAATAGTCTGCGCGGTGGCGCTGCTGGAGGCGGTACTAGAATGCGCGTAGGCTTAGATCAGAATGAAGTACTGAGTTTGGCCAAAACAATGGAGGTTAAATTTACCGTATCGGGTCCTGCCATCGGGGGGGCAAAGTCAGGGATAAATTTTGACCCGAGTGATCCCCGTAAAAAAGAGGTTTTGCAACGATGGTATCGTGCCGTTTCACCACTCCTTAAAGCCTATTACGGTACCGGTGGAGATATGAATGTGGATGAGATTCACGAGGTTATTCCGATTACCGAAGAAAGTGGCGTATGGCATCCTCAGGAAGGAGTTTTTAATGGTCACTTTAGCCCGAGCGAGGCAGATAAAATTAATCGAATCGGTCAATTGCGCCAAGGGGTAATCAAAGTCGTTGAAAACCCAGAATACTCGCCTGATGTTTCTCGAAAATATACCGTGGCAGATTTAATCACTGGTTATGGGGTGTCCGAGGCAATTCGTCACTATTACGACATTTTTGGGGGATCGATAAAAGGTAAGCGCGCTATAGTTCAAGGGTTTGGTAATGTCGCCTCTGCAGCAGCCTATTATTTGGCTCAATCTGGGGCGCTTATCGTTGGAATTATTGACCGTGCGGGAGGTATCATCAATGAAGATGGTTTGTCCATTGAAGAAGTTAAAGAGCTTTTTCTCAATAAAAACGGCAACGCTTTGGCTTGTGTGAATCTTTTGACTTTTGAAGAGGTAAATCAGCGTATTTGGAACATTAAGGCCGACATTTTTGCCCCATGTGCGGCCTCGCGATTGATCACTGAGGAACAAATTCAATCGTTAATTGATTCTGGATTAGAGGTTGTAAGCTCAGGGGCCAATGTGCCTTTTGCAGACCGTGAAATATTTTTTGGGCCTATAATGGAAGCCACAGATAAAAAAATCAGTTTGATCCCTGATTTTATAAGCAATTGTGGTATGGCTCGTGTCTTTGCCTACTTCATGGAAAAACGAGTCGCCATGACAGATGATGCTATTTTTGAAGATGTTTCAACGACTATAAAAAAGGCACTTCAAAAAGTTTACGCGCAAAACCCTGATAACCTTAATATCAGTGCGACGGCCTTTGAAATAGCCCTGAAACAACTTCTTTGAAATTTAAAAAAATTAGATGGAATCTTTGATAATTATCATTTTCGTAATTGGTTATTTGGCCATTACTCTGGAACATCCACTCCGTTTGGATAAAACGGTACCCGCCTTGATTATGGCGGCCCTGATTTGGGGTGTTCTTGCTGTAGGTTTTGGCTTAGGTTGGTTTGCAGTTATCGATACCGAAGGTTCAATTTTTAATGCCGTTACTGGTAGTGAAGGGGCCTTGCACGGTTTTGAACAAACCCTACTACATCACTTAGGTAAGACGGCAGAAATATTGATATTCTTGATAGGTGCGATGACGATTGTTGAGATTATTGACCTGCACCGAGGCTTTGAAGTGCTCAAGGGGGCGGTTAAAACTGACAGTAAAAAATCGCTGCTTTGGATAATCGGGATTTTGGCCTTTGTCTTATCTGCCATCATCGATAATTTGACCGCAACAATTGTCCTAGTGACCTTATTACGCAAACTAATCAGTGATAAAACACATCGTATTTGGTATGCCTCATTGGTGGTTATTGCAGCCAACGCTGGTGGAGCATGGTCTCCCATTGGAGATGTAACTACTACCATGCTTTGGATTGCCAAAAAAGTCTCTGCCGCGGGATTGATTGAATTTGTGGTTTTGCCCTCTATTTTGTGTTTCGTATTGCCCTTTTTTATTGCCTCTTACCTCAAACCATTTCAAGGTAAAATAATCGTCTCTGCTACAGAGAATGAGCAAGCGCAGCGCTTGTTAAGCAGTAAAACAATGTTATACCTTGGCCTTGGGATGATCGTCTCAGTTCCTGTATTTAAAACCTTAACACATTTGCCACCTTATATTGGTATGATGTTAGCCGTGGGGGTGGTATGGTTGGTTTCAGAATACATTCATCCCGAGGAAGACTTCACTTCAGAACGTCGTCATTTATATTCTGCCCATAAAGCTTTGTCGCGTATTGAGCTGTCGAGTATATTATTTTTCTTAGGGATACTTATGGCAGTGGCTGGACTTGAATCTTTGGTGTACGGTGCTACAGAAACAGGAGAGTCTGTAGGGACGTTAAGGTACTTAGCCGAAACTCTGCAGGGTACGATTCCTAATCAAGATGTAGTAGTTATACTGTTGGGTATGTTCTCCGCAGTGATTGACAATGTGCCTCTAGTTGCCGCTTCAATTGGAATGTACGACTTACCCATGGATTCTGTGCTTTGGCATTTTATTGCCTATGCCGCAGGTACTGGCGGAAGTATGCTAATCATCGGCTCGGCTGCTGGTGTTGCTGCTATGGGTATGGAGCGCATTAATTTTATTTGGTATCTCAAGAAAATTGCCTGGTTAGCTTTTGTCGGATTCTTGGCGGGCGCCGGATTGTTTTTGTTTATCGAACGCGTTCTTTTTCATCACACCTAACAATTTCGATTAGGCCTAAGCGTTCTTTTAGAAAGATTTTTTATGAATTTATTCATGCCAATGTTGCTCAGTCTGCAAAATGATGTCTCGGTAGACCAAGAGGCAGCAGAACAAACCTTATCTCTAATGCAGTTAATTCTTAGCGGGGATCTCGGTGGCCAAATTATTATTGGTTTATTATTTGTGCTTTTACTTGTGGCGCTTTACATTTATTTCGAGCGCTTATCGGCCATTAAGGCTGCAAGCAAAACTGACCCTAATTTTATGGGTCAAATCCGAACCTTTATTCTTTCGGGAAAACCTGATGAGGCCAAAAGACTTTGTCGTCAAAATCAGACACCTGTGGCTAGGCTGACTGAAAAAGGTATTTCTCGTATGGGCCATCCTTTAGAGGATATCAATTCCGCGATTGAAAACGCCGGGCGTCTTGAAGTGTATGCGCTCGAGAAAAATGTGAGTATTTTGGCAACCATATCAGGTGCTGCACCCATGATTGGATTTTTAGGGACCGTAATTGGGATGGTTTTGGCTTTTCACGAATTAGCCAACAGCAGTGGTCAAGCAGAAATGGGCGCTTTAGCGGAGGGCATATATACAGCTATGACTACTACTGTAGCGGGACTTATTGTGGGTATTGTGGCCTATATGGCCTACAATCATTTGGTTGTTAAAACCGATAAAGTCGTCCATCAAATGGAAGCTACGGCTGTAGATTTTATTGACTTACTAAACGAACCAGCCTAATGAATTTGCGCGGACGCAATAATGTCAGTGCCACCTTTAGCATGAGCAGTATGACGGATATTGTCTTTTTGCTTTTGGTGTTTTTTCTGCTGACCTCTCCGGCCATAACGCCCAATGCACTGGACCTAATTCTGCCGCAGGCCAAAGGGAAATCGACAAATCAGCAAAAAGCTTCGGTAAGTATCACTAAAGACGGTGCTTATTATGTCAACAAGGAACGTATTACCAAAAAACAACTCGCCTATACCTTAGATGAGGCTTTGCGATCTGAATCAAAACCGACAGTTATTTTAAGAGCGGAACAAGGGGTGCCTATTGAAGAGGTAGTCTATGTCATGGATTTGGCTAACCGTAAAAGCTATCAAGTAGTCTTGGCGGTAAATCCTGAGTAATATGTCTATAGCCTTAGATGTTCATCAGCGTAAAGGAGTGCTCAAAACTATTTTGATCGGGATTTGTCTATTGTTCCTGCTGTTGTTTTTTGGACTTAGGCATTACGATCCACCTTTGCAGCGCGGAATTATCATTGCTTTAGGAAGCCCCGAAGGAACTTCAAATCAAAATACGACTGTTGGCGGAGATAATACCATGTCGCCGGCAGAACAAGAGGTTGCCTCAGAGGATCTGGAGGTTGAATCAACTCAAGTCGAGTCTCAAGCGGACAGTGACACCCAAACTCAATCTGAGCCCAGTATTGACATTCCGACAGAAACCCTTTCTGAGACAACTGCCCAGCCCAAAACACAAGAACCAATTGTTGACGAAGCCACATTGACTGAGGAGCAAATATTAGTTACTGAATCCGCTGAGTTGGCTGTGACTCAGGAAGTGGCACTAAAGCCCGATGCAGCCACGGCTGAGGCTTTAAAACGAATTTTGGGGGGACAAAGTGCTGCCGCAATTAAGGATTCGGCTGGGAGCAATTCATCAGAACAACAAAATCAAACGGCATTAGGGGCTGATAATGGAAGCCCACTCTCTGAGAGCCCTTATAATCTAGGCATTGGTCTTGATGGGGACGGGAATTATTTACTCGGAGGAAGACGTGCGTTGCACAAAGAGATTATCGTCCAAGATTGTAATCAAGCCGGTCGTGTCGTAGTGAGTATTGAGGTTAATCAACAAGGTCAGGTAATTACTGCCATGCCCGGAGTGCGGGGAACGACCAATAATGCCCCCTGTCTTTTAGACCCTGCCCGACGTGCTGCCTTGGCTACTGAGTTTAATCCTGACCCGAAGGCGCCGTCGCGTCAAATCGGGAAAATTATCTATGTTTTCAGGTTATCCCAATAAAAGGAATTAATAGCAATAGGGGAAATGAATTATCTTTAGGGCATAAACTCATTTTATGCGCTTTCTAATTACCCTTTTGATTTTAGCCTTCTATTCAAGTTGTCATGATACTGACCTGGCCATCAGTTCAATTAACACGGCAGAATCTGACGTAAAACCTAACGATTGGATGTTCATGCAGCGTGCTTTTCCTGCGGGGCGACTCGATCCTCAGGCACGTAGACTTGCGATGATACAAAAGCGTTCAATGAGCAGCACCGGTGGTAACTGGAATGCTGTGGGTCCGGTAAATATAGGGGGTCGCATTAGTGACATCGAAATGGTTAGTGCACAAGAGTATTATGTGGCTGCAGCCTCAGGTGGCGTTTTTAAAACAAGCAATGGGGGATCGGATTGGGTTCCCGTTTTTGACGGTCAAACCTCTTTGTCTATCGGGGACATAGCCATTGATCCCAGTAATACAAGTCGCGTCTGGGTCGGTACCGGTGAAGTTAATGCCGGTGGCGGCTCTTTGGCCTACGACGGAGACGGGGTGTACCTTTCTGAAGATGGCGGTCAAAGTTGGACCAATATGGGACTCTCAGAGGTCGGCAATATCGGCAAAGTCCTTGTTGACCCTAATAATGCACAAAACATTTTTGTTGGGGCTATGGGCCCATTGTTCCGTAATGATGCAAATCGTGGGGTGTACCGAAGCCAAGATGGGGGTCAGACTTGGACGCAATCCCTTTTTGTGAGTGATTCCACAGGTATAGTGGATATGGCGATCCATCCTACCAACGGGCAAATTGTCTATGCCGCTGCATGGCAGCGCGTGCGTCGCCCTCAGTATCGCTCGTACGGTGGAATGACTTCGGGACTTTACAGATCTCTCGATGGAGGAGAGAATTGGGCCGAATTAACCAATGGTTTACCCACTTCGGGGAATCAAAAAGGCCGAATCAGTATTGCGATTGCTGTCTCTAATCCTGATGTCTTGTATGCGCGATATGCTGATGCGACCGGGAACATTCAAGGGGTATATCGCTCAAGTGATGGCGGCGATTCTTGGACGTCTATGAATTCTGGGGCCTTAAATAACGTTGGTTTTCACTGGTGGTTTCGTGGAATTGTAATCGACCCAACTGATGAGAATACCATCTATAATGTGGATTTTCAAGTTCAAAAATCAACCGATGGAGGCAGTAACTGGTTTGGGATATTCAATGATGTTCATGTCGATCAGCACGCCCTGGCGTTTGACCCAAATGATCCAAACAACCTAGTGCTTGGCAATGATGGAGGGGTTTATTTTAGCGGAGATGGGGGCAGTACTTGGACTAAAGACCAGCAATTGCCCATTACACAGCTCTATCGATGTTATGTAGACGCTTCGAGTGCCGATAAAATTTATCTCGGGGCCCAAGACAACAGTACACATCGAACCTTGACGGGTGGTCCTGATGATTATGAAATCATATACGGCGGTGATGGATTTCAACCCCTAGTGGATCCAACGAGTTCAAATATCATTTTTGCGCAATACCAGTACGGTAATATTGCAAAGTCTACAAATAATGGCGCAAGCTTTGTGGGGGCAACAGCGGGTATTTCAGGGGCGGACCGCAAGAATTGGGATACCCCTATTGTTTTTGATCCGCAAAATCCACAAGTCATGTATACCGCCACTCAGCGTGTTTACAGAACGGAAAACGGTGCAGGTCTATGGACGGCCATCAGTGGTGATTTAACCAATGGCCCTGGTGGGGGCAATCTGAATTATGGTACCGTGGTAGCTTTGGATGTTTCTCCATTTAATCCCGAAAAGATTCTCGCAGGAACCGATGACGGGAATGTTTGGATGACTCTAGATACAGGGGCGAATTGGGAATTACTCTCCGACGATTTACCGGCGCGATGGGTCACTAAGGTTCTTCATTCGGTAACACATCCAGGGACACTTTTTGTGACGCTTTCGGGTTATCGTTACGGTACAGATGAAGGTCATGTTTACAAGAGCTATGACAATGGACAAAACTGGATTGACATCTCTACCGGACTACCAGACGTACCGGTTAATGATATTGTTCAAGATAATGAGGGGCGTCTTTTTGTCGGCACAGATATTGGAGTTTTTGGTTCTGGCGATGGGGGATTCAGCTGGAGCGCCATTGGCGCGAATCTTCCCGCTGTTGTAATCAACGATATGCATATTCATCAAGGGACCCAAGAATTATTCATTGCTACCTATGGCCGATCAGCTTACCGCCTAGCGTTGAATGAAATTATACTCAGCAATAACGCTTTACCCACTAGTTTGAAGGCAATACTGTGGCCAAATCCGGCCCATGGAAATGTGAATTTAACACTGCTTCAAGGTTTAAATAACCCACAAGCGGTTCTGTTTAATACTCAGGGACAAATGTTACGTCAATTCAGCTGCCTGACTCAAGAATGCAGGCTGGATCTTGAGGGAATTGTCCCCGGGGTATATTTTGTAAGCTATATTACTCCACAAGGACAGACTTCTCAAAAGTTGATCATTCGTTAGGGACAGGATCGATAAATGTGTTGAAACAGGACCATGACTAAGGCGTTTAATACTTATGACCAGGCCGTGCAATGGCTATTTTTGCGGTTGCCTCAATATCAACGACAAGGTGCGGCGGCTTATAAACCAGGTTTGGAGCGAACCGAGAGTTTAATGGCCTATTTAAATTATCCCGAGCGAGGCTTTAAGTCTATTCATATTGCGGGCACTAATGGAAAGGGATCCACGGCGCATATGTTGGCCTCAGTACTCCAAACTGCGGGGTATCGTGTAGGTCTATATACCTCACCCCATCTAAAAGATTTTCGGGAGCGTATTCGTATCAATGGAGTGCCTATACCCGAATCTGAGGTTCTAAGGTTTGTTCAGGCTCATGCAAGTGCATTCAGTAAAATGGGGTTGTCTTTTTTTGAGATGACCGTAGGTTTGGCTTTTGATTATTTTGCCCAATCGAGTATCGATATCGCCATAGTCGAAACCGGTATGGGCGGCCGCCTGGACAGCACAAACGTCATTACTCCAATTTTAAGTGTAATCACTAATATTGGGCTGGATCACATGCAGTTTTTAGGGGGAACCTTAGCGGCTATTGCGGGCGAAAAGGCCGGAATTATAAAGCCGGGTATTCCTGTGGTTATAGGTCAGTATACCGCAGAGACACTCGAGGTTTTTCTGAGAGTTTCAAAGGATTTAAATGCGCCATTGATTAAGGCGCAAGATTGTCTCCATCATGAGTATCAAAGTGACCTTATCGGGGCTTATCAGCAGTATAACAAAAAGACCGTCTTGACAGCTTTGGATGTATTAAGATCTTTGGGATATCAATTCGGGGAGGAACAAATTGTAACAGGTTTAGTTCAGGTCCAAAAAATTACGGGACTTATGGGCCGATGGCAGATCATAGGACAAAACCCTCAAGTGATTTGTGATACCGCTCATAACATTGATGGTATAAAAATGACCATGGCCCAGTTAAAGGAATTAAAGGCAAGTCAGATGCATTTGGTACTGGGTTTTGTAAGCGACAAAGCACTGGATGAGATTTTTGATTGTTTGCCAAAATCGGGTCTGTATTATTTTTGTGCGGCCAATAACCCAAGATCCATGGCAGCCAATAGTCTATTTGAATTGGGCCGGCAAAAAGGTCTCAATGGTCAAGTATTTGATACGGTTAAAGCGGCCTTGCAGGCCGCCAAATCTAAAGCCACTCAAGACGATGTAATTTACGTGGGCGGGAGCACTTTTGTGGTGGCTGAGGTTTTGTAGTTTTTTATGAATTTTTGTTGGGCCATTATAAAAACTAATTTATATTTGCAGCCGCTTTGGTTGTCAAGGCAACCACATCGGGCGCTTAGCTCAGTTGGTTCAGAGCACCTCGTTTACACCGAGGGGGTCGGGGGTTCGAATCCCTCAGCGCCCACAAGACACAAAATCCTGTTGATCATTCATCAGGATTTTTTTTTCAGGCTTGATATTTGCTTTTAAGCGTTGAAAAATAGTTAATTTTGTGTCTGAAATAATGGGTCATTAACTCAGTTGGTTCAGAGTGTTACCTTGACAGGGTAGAAGTCACTGGTTCGAATCCAGTATGACCCACAACAAATCGTCACATTGATCATCAGTGTGCAAGAAAAATAAATAGTCTTGGCCTGAGTTATATACGAATCATCGGAGCCTTTTCTTATTAATTCAAATCCATTTTTATCTCATGAAAAATTTTATTTTAATGTCTTTGTCGGTATTATTGATCTTCGCTTGCTCGAAAGACGACAATGCCAATGAACAAGAAGAACAAAATCAAGCACAAACTATCGTGTTGACATTAGACAACATTGATGCCAATACGGCCACAAATGATGTGTGGAGTGAAGAAAGTTTAGATCTAAGTTTTGTTAATACAACCGATGATGATTGTGTTGCTGGATCGTCTAGTTTCGGAATTGAAACAACATTCGTATGGCTTTATCCTTCTAGATTGAAGGTTGATTTAGCAGGCCTGGAGAATATCGCAAGAGTAGAAGTCGTTGTTAATGATTTTTGTAGCGAAGGCTGTACCCAGGCTTTTTTAATAGGAAGTTCAGGAGCAGTTATCTCTAATGATGCAAATACACAAATTAATGCTGAAGAAACGCTCGTGGTTGAGAACCCGTCAGGGGAGGCTGTAAACGAACTCGCCATTAGCTCTTGTGAAGGTCAGGTTTTAGAGATTACGATTTATAGATCTTAATTAGAACCCCTGAGTTATATTCTCAGCTGTCATTCTCGGTAGTTTGGCATATCCCACAATAAAAAACTCCCAGTATCATTTATGTTCTGGGATTTTTTTATATCCATAACCCTCGTCCTACTCCTTAAACACCGAGTTTAATAATCTTTCTAAGGCCATGCCTCGAGAACCTTTTATCAGAATTGAGCCATATTTTGGAGGATGAATCAACAAGTGTTCCTCTAGAGAATCGTAGTCTTTAAAACAAGTAGTTTCTGCGTTTTTAAACTCCGTCTCGCTAAAGTTTAGCCCGGCGAGGTAAATTTGATCAAATCCCAGCTGCTCCGCTTGTGTGACAATCGTTTGGTGCTCGACTGCAGCTTCTTGACCGAGTTCAAACATATCTCCTAAAATGACCGCTTTAAATCCACTGGTGCTAATTTTTGAAAAGTGATCTAGGGCCTGTTGCATGCTAGATGGATTGGCATTATAGGCATCCATAATTAAATCATAAATCCCCCGCTTTATGCCTTGGGAGCGATTCATCTTTGGGGTGTATTGTTCCAAGGCCGATTTAATCTCTTCCCAAGCAATATCATAATATTGGGCGATTTCCGCTGCAGCAATAATGTTTGGGGTATTATAGTGCCCAATGAGTTGAGTGTGAACCACGCCTTTGGGGCCTGATAGTGATAAAGTACCGTTAGAAATAATGACTTGAGAATGCGTCTTGTTGGGTTCGCTTTCTGATATAACCGCCCACTGCTGCTCTGGATTTAATACCACGCGCGTGAGATCTTCGGTCCGCTGCATTTGCTTCTCATCGATAGACTGAACAAACATGATGCCTTTAGTGTCTCGCAAATAATCGATCAACTCTGATTTGCCTTTAATTACCCCTTCTACGCCACCGAAGCCTTCCAGATGCGCCTTGCCAAAATTGGTAATATATCCGTAATTCGGTTCGGCGATTCGGCACAATAGTGCAATCTCGCCTTGATGGTTAGCCCCCATCTCTACAATCCCAAGCTCGGTAGTTTGATCCATCCGCAAAAGGGTTAATGGAACCCCAATGTGGTTGTTTAAGTTACCTAGAGTCGCCAAACAATTGAATTTCTCAGAGAGTGTAGCGTTCAGCAGTTCTTTGGTGGTGGTTTTGCCGTTACTGCCGGTCAACGCCAATATAGGTAAGTCTAATGCTCGCCGGTGATGCCTAGCCAGGTTTTGTAAGGCGACTAAGCTGTCTTGCACAAACAGCGTGCGATCGCGATAAGGATTGAGCTGCTTACTGGAAAATTCCGCCTGGTCATCCATCAGTACAAAGGCGGCCCCGTCTTCGAAGGCCTGAACAGCAAATCTATTGCCGTCAAAATTATCGCCTTTGAGGGCCACAAAAAAGCAGCCAATAGTGAGCTTGCGGGTATCAGTCGATACTTCGGTACTCTTCAAATAGCAGCTGTAAATATGGTCTAGGGTAGCCGGCTCTGTCATGGTAATTAAAGATATAAAAAAACCCTTCAACAAGGTTAAAGGGTTTTAATGAGATTATGAGAAACGACCTAGTTGTTACGAGGACGTTTGCCTTTTTTCGACTTGCTTCCCAAGCGTGACATGGCACAACGGAAACCGATATAGTCCGTGGCCATATCTTGAGGGAAATAACGACGCTGGGCAGGATCTAGCCAGTAGTCGCGATCTCTCCAAGATCCTCCTTTGTAAACGCGTACTTCGTTGTTTACTAGGGATGTTCTTTTGGATGATTTGTCGTACTCACGAACAAGATTTCCTTCTTCGTCTGTTTCTACTTTGTGTTGTGGTGAATTGTACATGCGCTTGCCTTCGGCCACAGTGTTGTCATCTTCCCCGCCAAATGACTGGTAATTTCTAGTCGACTTTTTATCACCATCTCTGAAGTCACGGTTATCGCTTTCAGAGAAGTTCGTACGAAGATAAGTTTCGTTTTCATCTACAGGGACCTTGTAGATTTCTCCTGGCAGGTCACGGGCGACAATTTTGCCATTGCTTAAGGTGTCATATAATATGGAATCTACGCGCACAACCATAACTTGTCCATCGGCATTAATCGCATTTTTTGTATACACATTACCACGGTAGTAGTTGAAGTCGTTAAACTCGTCATCAACGATGGGGCGGTATACGTCCGACACCCACTCTGCCACATTACCAGCCATATCGTAGAGGCCAAAGTCATTGGGCTCATAAGAGCCTACTTCAGCTGTTATGTCGGCTCCATCATCACTCCAACCTGCGATTCCACCATAATCTCCATCTCCTTGCTTGAAGTTAGCGAGTTGATCTCCACGGCTGCGTCGGTCTGAAGAGCGTGTGTACTGACCTTCCCAAGGATATTTCTTTTTACCGCGATAAATGTTGTAATCACGAATTCCAACGAGGCCTAAAGCAGCATATTCCCACTCAGCTTCGGTGGGTAATCTGTAATCAGGAAGAAGGAATCCATCTTTGTTTTGAACGAAAAGATGGGTACTGTCTTGACTGCGTCGGGCCAAATTTTCAGAATATTTGCCCCCTCTTGTTATGGAATCGTTACCACCATAAACCTTGGTCGGAGCGGCTAAGTAAGTCTCAGTACTAAAACCGGATCCTGGCTCGCTGCTAAATCTTGCCCCACGTGCCGTTACACCATTTTGCTCAAGAATCAATTCATTGACACGGTCTGTTCGCCAATTGGCAAACTCAACGGCTTGGATCCAACTAACACCCACTACAGGGTAGTTTGCATAGGCCGGGTGACGCAGATAGTTATTGGTCATAACCTCATTATATCCTAGACGATTACGCCAAACCAAAGTGTCCGGGAGAGCCCCAGTGTAGATATTTTTGAAATTTTCATTGGTTGGTGGAAATACATTTTTCAACCAATCAAGGTATTCGAGATACATGAGATTAGTGACCTCAGTTTCATCCATGTAAAACGATTGAACGTGCTGTTGTACCGGGCTGTTATTCCAGTCGTGCATCGGATCGTCTTGCACTCGACCCATGGTAAAAGTACCGCCTTCAACAAAAACAAGTCCTGGACCTGTCTCTTGCTCTCTAGTTTTTGGGTCGTATTGGAAGCCACCTTCTTTTGAATTTAAGGCCCATCCTGTGGCTCGAGAACTGTTTGAATAATCACGTGATTTACTGCATCCGATAAAAGTGGTTGCAGTCAAAACCAACGCACATAGCTTTATTCCAAAGTTTTTGTTGACGTTCATAGTATCTTAAAAAAGTAAAAATATTGGGTCCGCAATATACTAATTAACGCTTAAAGCACAATATTATTTTTCATTTTCGAAAAACGTGCTTAAGCGAATGTATCCAAGGGTTAACGTGCAGTCCTTGTATTTATTTTACAGCTATGGTATTTTTCAAAAAACAAGTGGAAACTTGTTATACTAAGCTTATATTTGGGGCGTTATGCCAATGATGAGGAAAAAAGGCTTACTTATTCTGTTTTTGTTAATCGGATCTGTCCTTTCTGCGCAGTCCAAAAAGGTCGACTTACCTTGGTCGAAAGAAGTACGGAATTCAAAAGCCAATTTTTCGACTTCACCCCAAAAGAAAATTAGTCAATCACTGAATTTGCGCTGGGATGATCAAGGTCCTCAGTATATTGAGCGATGGGCAGACGGCGGTCCTGTTAAACCAACAGGTGTCCGGGTAATAAAAGAAGTTTGGGGTGAGCCCAGCACCCAAGATCTAAGCTTGTTGTCAGGACGTGATTTGCCAGAAGCTTTTGAGGTTTCTTTAACTTCCTCTCAGGCCAGAGAAAGTTGGTACACCTCTGCAGTATTTAATCCCTTTGCAAGTCGCAACGGACGTATCAGAAAAATTCAATCCTTTGAGCTCGAGTATGAATATTCTTTGAGGGCTTCGAGTAGCCGTGTACCTGGAATATCAAATTCTGTTTTGGCTCAGGGGAGTTGGTTTAAATTTGAAGTTGATCAAACGGGTGTTTATCGTTTGGACCGGTCAATATTGAGTAGTCTAGGTATGAATCCCACAACAATTAATCCAGACTTAATCAAAATCTACGGTCACGGGGGAAAACCCATTCCTCTGTCCAATAACGATCCACAATATTTTGATTTACCTGAGATCCCGATAAAAGTGGTAGGGGGAGAGGATGGTAGTTTTGATTCTGGGGACTATATTCTTTTTTATGCCCAGGGCATTATGGGGTACGATGCGGAAAACGACAGTCATTTTAATCCTTACGCCGAAACGGTGTACTACTACATCACGGCTGATGGACTGCCCGGATTGCGGATTGAGCCCATGATTGAGCCCGTGACGAGTGCGGATATAATCATTGATCAATATCAGCTATTAAAATATCACGAGCGTGATGAGTATTCACCGGCAAAGGTGGGGCGCCGTTGGTTTGGTGATCGTTTTGACATACAAAATCAACAAGAATACAGTTTTAATTTTCCCGGACGTATTATTTCGGAGCCCGTAAAGGTCAAAGTGCGCGCTGCAGCGGCTTCAGAAGTACCTACCAGCCTACAAGTTAATGTTAATGGGGCGACGGTTGATCCATTGACTTTTAATGCCATTAACGATCCGACATTACTGAGTGTGGATTCGTTCATTCAAGATTTTCAGTTATCCGGAGAAACCATAAGTGTGGCCCTGAATTACAATAATTCGGGTAATCCTGCCAGCATTGGGTATTTAGATTACATTCAAGTTACGGCAACCTTACCCTTACGCGGCAATGGAGGCACATTTTCATTTTTCAATCAGCAGGCAGTTAGTTTAAGTGGTGTAGGGGAATACCGATTGAGTCAAGCCCAAAATATAAATGAGGTTTGGGCCATAAATGATTTATATAATATCTCCTTTATATCAAACGAAAATCAATCAGAGTCTTTTTCATTCAAAACCAATTTAGGGACTGAAACCCACTACGTTGCTCTTACCACAGGGGATTTTCTGGAGCCAAGGCGGGCTGATAATTCTGTTGTAGCCAATCAAAATATAAAAGGTACCTTATTTAATGGTCTGGGAGGGTTTCAAGACATTGATTATATCATCGTAACACCGAGAAGATTGTCGACTGCAGCAGAACAACTCGCAGCCCACCATAGAATGCGCAATAATCTCAGTGTGCGCGTGCTGACCACCGAGGATATTTACACCGAGTTTAGCTCTGGAAAACAGGACATAGGCGCTATCAGAAATATGGTGCGTTATGTCTATGAAAATGCCAGTTCACAGGAGCGAAAAATCAAATACCTCTGTCTTTTTGGCGACACCTCAGTAGATTTTAAAGACCGCCTCACTGGGAACAACAATATGGTGCCGACCTATCATACCCTCTCGAGTTTAGATACCTTTAACTCGTTCATGTCTGATGATTTTTTCGGGATGATGGATGCGGACGAAGGGACCATGTCTTCCGCTCATTCATTGGATATTGCAGTGGGAAGAATTTTAGTAGATGATCCGGCTCAGGCTCAGCGCATCGTCTCCAAGATAACCTCTTACGATAATGAAGATGCTTATGGATCTTGGCGCAATAATTTTGTAGTTATTTCTGATGACGTAGATATTGGATGGGAGTATCGTGCTTTAGAAGTAACATTGGATTCTATTGCGGATCGTGTAAGTGCCGAGAAGCCTTTTATCAATGTAAAAAAGATACACACTGACGCATTTCAGCAAGAAACCTCGGCGGGGGGAAATCGCTATCCTGAGGCCCGGGAGGCCATAGAAAATGCGATTGAAGTTGGCGCACTTGTGGTGAATTACTTCGGTCATGGAGGGGAGGATGGATTGGCTAAAGAGTTTATTTACACAAAGGAGACCGCACAAGAATTGCGCAACGAAGATCGCTTGCCTTGCTTTGTTACCGTAACCTGCGAGTTTTCAAAATTTGACAATCCGCTTAGAATTACCGCAGGGGAACTTACGTTTTGGAATGAACAAGGTGGTGCAGGATCCCTTATAACCACTACCCGATCGGTTAGTGTGACCTTAGGCGTGGATTTCAACACCTTATTGTCAGAATACCTTTTTGGTTTTGGACAAGATGTGCCTCCGGCCCCGGCTGAGGCACTGCGTCTGACAAAAAACCTTATCGGATCCAACAATAAAAGAGTGATTTTTTACATTGGAGACCCAGCCATGCATTTGGCTTTTCCTAAAAAACAAATCCGATTAACGGCTATAAACGATGAGCCACTCGGTCTAGCAAACGATACGCTTAAAGCACTAAGTCGGGTAAAACTCAGCGGACTGGTCCTCGATCCTCAAGGAAATCCTATGCCCAATTACAATGGTATTCTGCAGGTTAAGGTGCTAGATAAGGAATTACAAAGATCAACCTTAGGCAATGACGGGATTCGAGATAATGGGACAGATTACGATGGCGATGGCAATACAACTAATTTATTGCTCATGGAATTCACCACTCTAGGTGAGGTCCTCTTCAATGGTCAGGCTAGCGTGAGTCAAGGAGCTTTTGATGTCGAATTTATCGTGCCTCGTGATATACAAGTTCCTGTCGGAAACGGAAAAGTCAGTTTTTATGCAAAGCAGTCTGCCGCCTTTGAAGATCAGGCGGGCTACAATCTTAATATCCTTGTCGGGGGACTCAATGAAAATGCACCGCAAGACAATATTGGCCCTGAAATCGAACTTTTTATGAATGATGAAAACTTCATCTCAGGAGGGACCACAAATGAAAATCCGATTTTGTTGGTTAATCTTAGTGATGAAAGTGGACTCAATACCACGGGAGGTATCGGGCATGATCTGATCGCGATTGTCGATGGCGATACCGCTAATCCCTTTGTATTAAATGAATATTATCAGGCCAATGTAGATGATTTTTCGAAAGGGAAAGTTCAATTTAAGCTGCGAGATCTCGAAGATGGGCCACACAGTCTGCAGGTCAAAGCTTGGGATACTTACAATAATTTTTCTGTTGCGACTATTGACTTTATTGTTAGCGGTGGCAGAGCGATAAAGATTTCTCGGGTTTTGAATTACCCAAATCCATTTGTCGATTACACGGAGTTTTGGTTCAACCATAACAGACCTTTTGAACCCTTGGATGTAAGTGTTCAGATCTTTTCAGTTACTGGAAAATTAGTTTGGAATCATCATCAGACCATTATGACCGAGGGCTATTTATCGAGAGATATAATCTGGGATGGACGAGATGATTTTGGAGACAAAATAGGTAAAGGTGTTTACATCTATAAAATCACTGTTCGGTCCTCATTAAGCGGTAAAACGGCCGAGAAATATGAAAAGCTGGTCATTTTATAAATAATTAAAAAAGTATATTTGTCAAAATTTATTCAATATGAAGAAAGGATTGTTGTTAGTTTTTTCGATGCTGATGCTGGGGCAAAACGCAATTGCGCAGGATGAGATTCCGCCACAACCAATCACCACTGGGGTGCCATTTTTACTCATTGCTGCAGACGCTCGTGCTGGAGGTATGGGCGATATCGGTGTCGCTACCTCGGCCGATGCCTTTTCGCAGCAATGGAACCCTTCCAAATATGCATTTTCTATCCCGCAACAAGGGTTTGGCGTAACTTATACACCTTATTTGAGTAGTCTAGTTAATGATATCTTCTTGGGTAATTTGACCTATTTTAACCGAATTAATGAGCGCAGTGCGTTTGCTGGTAGTTTTAGATATTTTAGTCTAGGTGAGATTGAACTTCGAGATACTTTCGATCAAGAACCTCTTATTCAAAGTCCCAACGAATTTACCTTTGATTTGACGTATGCTTTGCGTTTGAGTGATCGTTTTTCAATGGCGGTTACTGGACGTTATTTACGTTCTGACTTGAAGATTCAAGCCTCTAATGAAGATGCATCTGCGGCAAGTTCTTTTGCGGTTGATATCTCAGGGTATTACCAAAGTGAGGAAGTTGCCTTTACTGATTTTAACGGTCGTTGGCGTGGTGGTTTTAACATCTCTAACATTGGTCCCAAAATCAAATACGATGAGGTCGGCCAAGAGAACTTCTTGCCTACTAAACTCGGATTAGGTGGAGGTTTTGATTTTATTTTGGACCAATACAATACCATTGGGGCTAATTTGGAATTGAATAAACTTTTAGTCCCTACACCAAAGGATTTTAATGGTGACGGCGTGTTAGATGCCGAAGATGCCGATGAGTACAACAGCACAGGATTTATTTCAGGAATGTTTTCTTCCTTAGGGGATGCCCCTGGAGGATTCATTGAAGAGCTCAGCGAGTTTACTTGGGCTTTAGGGGTGGAATATTGGTACCAAGATGTTTTTGCTCTGAGAACAGGTTATTTTAACGAAAGTGAAGACAAAGGATCACGTAAGTTCTTGTCTTTAGGTGCTGGGTTTAAATATACTTCGATCAATATTGATCTGTCTTATTTGTTCTCTACCTCTAGAGTGCGCAGTCCACTTGAAGGAACTCTGCGATTTGGTCTGACCTTTAACTTAGGCGACACCTACACCGAATACTAGATTTCTCATTTATTTCGCTTGGAAATTGAGATAAAATTTTTAGACTAACTCATTGAATTTTGGGCGCCGTTTAAGGTGCCTTTTTTTTGCCCAATTTGGGTTTTGTATAAAGTCAGAATAACGTATTTTTGCGCTGCATCGCGCGCGCGCGAATTCAAATCTTGTGTTACGATGAAGAAAATTACCAAACAAACCTACCTGAAGTGGTACGAAGACATGTTGTTCTGGAGAAAGTTTGAAGATAAACTGGCTCAGGTGTATATCAATCAAAAGGTGCGTGGATTCTTGCACCTCTACAACGGTCAAGAGGCTGTTTTGGCTGGAGCCCTGCATGCTATGGACCTGACTAAAGACAAGATGATTACTGCTTATCGTTGCCATGTTCAGCCTATTGGTATGGGGGTTGATCCTAAGCGTGTTATGGCGGAATTGTACGGTAAGGGAACGGGAACCTCTCAAGGGCTCGGTGGATCGATGCACATCTTTTCTAAGGAACACCGTTTTTATGGAGGGCATGGAATCGTCGGGGGACAAATCCCTTTAGGTGCCGGACTCGCTTTTGCGGACAAATATCAAAATAATGAAGCGGTGACCTTAACTTTTATGGGCGATGGAGCCACACGTCAAGGGTCATTGCACGAAACCTTTAACTTGGCCATGTTATGGAACCTGCCCGTAGTATTTTGTGTTGAAAATAACGGGTATGCTATGGGAACTTCTGTAGCGCGTACGGCCAATCACTCAGAAATTTGGAAACTCGGATTAGGTTATGATATGCCTTGCCGCCCAGTAGACGGAATGAAGCCAGAAATGGTTGCCAAAGAATTAGACGAAGCTATTTCAAGAGCCCGTAAAGGAGGAGGCCCGACTTTTCTTGAAATCCGGACCTATCGTTATCGCGGACACTCTATGAGTGATGCGCAACATTATCGTACAAAAGAAGAGGTACATAAAATGCAAGATCTAGATCCGATCTTGCATGTTTTAGATCACATTTATCAAAACAAATGGGCCTCTGAAAAACAAATTGCAGAAATTGATCAAAGGGTAAAAGATAGAGTTGCAGAGTGTGAGCAATTTGCTGAAGAATCTGCCTATCCAGAAAAAAGCGTGATGTACGATACGGTATATCAGCAAGAGGATTATCCATTTTTACCCCATAAAATTTAAGCTATGGCTGAAATAATCACAATGCCACGCCTGAGTGATACCATGGAAGAAGGTACCGTGGCCACTTGGTTGAAAAATGTAGGAGACACGGTTAATGAAGGGGATATCCTTGCTGAGATTGAAACCGATAAAGCGACTATGGAATTTGAGTCCTTTTACGAAGGAACCTTACTTCATATTGGCGTCGCACAAGGCCAAACCGCTGAGGTTGATGCATTGCTGGCCATAATTGGCGCCCCTGGAGAAGATATTTCTAGCCTCTTGTCCGGACAACCTGCAAAAGCGAGCTCTGAATCTGCTTCGTCTGAACCGACTCCTGAGTCTGCTCAAAAAGTTGTAGACCAGCCTGTAGCCGATGCACCGAATCAAAAAACAGCGACCTCAAGTGCGATACCCGAGGGTGTATCAGTAATAACTATGCCACGTCTGAGTGATACCATGGAAGAAGGTACTGTAGCACGTTGGCTAAAAAGGGAAGGAGATGCTGTTTCTGAAGGGGATATATTAGCTGAGATTGAGACCGATAAAGCCACCATGGAATTCGAATCTTTTTACAGTGGAACGCTGTTAAAGATTGGTATTCAAGAAGGGTCCTCTGCAAAGGTTGATGCTCTGCTTGCCGTTCTGGGCCCAGCGGGAACCGACTTATCTGGAGTAAATTTAGAACAAACCACCTCAGGGGCTTCTGAGACTGAGGTTAGTGCGCCAGTTGTAGATACCCCGCCAGCACAAGAGCAAGCTAAAACTGTAGAAGTCACTCCTGCAATTAGCTCGAGTGCTCCAGTTGTGTCCACGACTGCACCTGCGGCGATGAATACTGCTGACCAAGGGCGTCGTTTTGTGAGTCCGCTTGCGCGAAAGCTAGCCGAAGAAAAAGGCATTAATCTTGCACAAGTAACAGGTACGGGAGAGCACGGACGAATTGTCAAAAGGGATATTGAGCACTTTGTGCCAGCTGCTGCTGGTGCTGCCCCTGTGTTCCAAAGTGTGGGAACTGAGGTATTTGAATCCGTACCGAATTCACAAATGCGCAAAACCATCGCCAAGCGTTTAGGTGAATCTAAATTTACGGCGCCGCATTATTACTTGACCGTAGAGCTTGACATGGATCATGCTATGGCAGCACGTGCTGCCATAAATGCTAAGGATGGGGTTAAGATTTCGTTCAATGATATGGTGGTCAAAGCCTGTGCTATGGCATTGCGCTTACACCCTAAAGTGAATAGTCAATGGACGCAACAAGAGACTAAAATTGCCAAACATATTCACATGGGCGTGGCGGTTGCCGTAGAAGATGGCTTAGTGGTACCGGTGCTGAAATTTGCCGATCAAATGAGTTTTACTCAAATAGGGGCGGCAGTTAAAGACCTTGCGGGAAAAGCACGTGCTAAAAAGCTTACTCCGGAGGAAATGCAGGGCAGTACATTTACGGTGTCGAATCTCGGTATGTTTGGTATTCGTGAATTTACTTCAATCATCAATCAGCCAAATTCAGCAATCTTATCAGTGGGCGCAATCATAGAAAAACCTGTTGTAAAACAAGGAGCAATTGTTGTTGGACATACTATGACGATTACTTTGGCATGTGATCACAGGACAGTAGATGGCGCAACAGGGGCTCAATTTTTACAGACCTTGCGTCAGTATATTGAGCAGCCTGTGACAATGTTTGCATAAGCAACGCAGTACCAATAAGCGGGCATGATGAGATCATTACAAATACTTGTGGGAGGTAATGTTCCCGTTCATATGGTCTTTTTTGTGGATTTTTAAGCAGGAGCTTAAACACCCCTGATATTTTGTAACTTTAGTCCATGGGTAAAATAATTGTAATTACTGGCGCGAGTCGCGGTATCGGATATGCCTCTGCCCGCGCTTTTATCGAGCATGGACATCATGTGGTGGCCTTATCGCGTAACATCGAGCCTCTAAAAGACTTGGATGGGGCGCTCTGCTCTATTTTCCCGCTAGACCTAACCCACGAAGCGTCTGTAGCTGAGGCTGTTCAGCTTATAAAGCAAAAATATAATCATATTGACATACTGATCCATAATGCGGGTTTACTCATCAATAAAGCATTTGAAAATCTGAAAGCTCAAGAAATTGAACAGGTATATAAAGTAAATGCCTTTGGTCCTATGGCCCTGACACGTGGGTTATTACCGCTCATGGACATGACGAGTCATGTTGTTTCGATCAGCAGTATGGGTGGGGTCCATGGCACGGTGAAATTTGCAGGCCTCAGTGCATATAGCAGTAGTAAAGGGGCGCTCAGTATATGGAGTGAAGTTATGGCAGAAGAATACAAGGACCGCGGTCCTAAATTTAATACTTTGGCTATAGGTGCGGTGCAAACAGAAATGTTGGCTGAGGCATTCCCAGGTTATCAAGCACCGCTGACACCAGAGGATATGGCGAACTATATATACCAGTTTGCTTTAGAAGGCCATCGTATTTACAATGGTAAAACGCTTCCCGCTTCTCAATCGACGCCTTAAATTAAGGGGTTTGAAGATGGATTTGAATAAATTTAAGCAGCAGGTCCCTGAAGCGGCCTTTATGCAAGTTTCTGCATTATTCGAAAAACAAGAGGTTAAGGTTCAAGTGGTTCCCAGCCGTGTCACGCGTCACGGAGACTACCGTCGACTGCCAAATGGTGAGCATATCATCACCGTAAATGAGGGTGAGAACCGCTATAGATTCTTACTTACTTTGATTCACGAATTAGCTCATTTTCGGGCCTACTTAGACTTTGGTCGCGGGATAAAACCACACGGGATTGAGTGGAAAAACACCTTTAAACGTTTAATGTTGCCATTTTTACGGCCGGAAATTTTTCCAGAAATATTATTAAAACCACTGGCTCATTATTTAAAAAATCCAAAAGCAAGTAGTGATGCAGATTTAGCTTTGACCCTTGCATTAAAGTCCTTCGACCCACCGAATCAAAAAAAATATATCTTTGAGATACCAGAAGGCAGTAAGTTTGAGACAGCAAAAGGGCGCATTTTTGTCCGAGGATCTCAGCGTGCTAAGCGATTTATGTGTACCGAAGTCCAAGGTGGACGAGTATATTTATTTCAGCCTCATGTCCAAGTTCGTTTATTGGATGTTGGACAGAATAACCAACAATAACCAAACCAAAGTGACTCAGATCACACACACTCAATAATGAAAACAAATAATGTTAATCCTGAGGAATTAACCTCTGACGAAGCTGGAGCCATAAAAAGAGATGCTTTAGGCCTTTGGGCCAAAATAAAGGCTTTTCTCGTGGAGCTTTTGGATTTTCGCAGTGACACAGATCGTGAGAGTACCATAGAGGCCATTGTCCGTGATATACCCTTTAAAGGGGCAACAGCATGGATTTTGATCTGTTCTATATTCGTCGCCTCAATTGGGCTTAATGCGAATTCTACTGCGGTGGTGATCGGTGCAATGCTTATTTCACCTTTAATGGGTCCCATTCTCGGAATTGGTTTATCTATCGCAATAAACGATATTGACACTTTGAAAAAATCACTGATCAATTTTGGGGTCATGATTTTACTCAGTGTACTTACGGCCTTTTTGTTTTTTTGGTTGTTTCCTCTCAGAGAGGAGTCCTCTGAATTATTGGCACGCACCAAACCCGATATCCGCGATGTGCTTATTGCCTTTTTTGGTGGATTAGCTCTGATTATCGCACGCACCAAAAAAGGAACCATTGCCAGTGTAATTTTTGGAGTGGCCATTGCTACGGCATTGATGCCGCCATTATGTACAGTAGGTTTTGGTTTATCTCAGGCTTTTTTGGGGAACCCTAAAGGTTTGGCCTTTGCTGCGGGAGCCTTTTATCTATTTGTGATCAACACCATATTTATTGCCTTGGCTACCTTTATTGTGCTGAAAGTCCTGCGTTTTCCAATGCTCAAATACGCCAATTCTGCACGGCGTCAAAAAATCGCACGATTGGCTTCTTTTTTAGCCATATTAGTCATGATTCCTGCAGGTTTTACATTTTATAGCGTATTAAAAGAAAGTAGCTTTAATAATGAAGCCCGCCAATTCATTGAGCGTGAATTAGAAGGCCTGCCTAATGCCTCTTACATTAAGAAATACGCTACTACGAGATATCAACCAGAGCAGGGTTCAATTATTGAAATCACTTCTTTTGGTGGGCAACAAATCGATCCCGTGACCTTGGAGTTGTTGCGCAGCCGTATGAGTAAGTATAAAGCATTAGATGGGACAACCTTGCTTTTAAACCAAAACATAGAAGAAGATGATGTCGAAAATGAGATGCGTTATTTGGTGGAACTGCGTTCGCGAGACTCCTTAGAAATTTACAACAAGGAGCAAAAGATTGCCATACTAGAACGTGAATTAGCGAGACTACTAAAATACGAGCAAAGCCAAATACCTTTTGAGTCCATCAGTCAAGAGGCAAAAATTCTGCATTCTGAGCTTGCTGAGTTGCGTTATGCCTCAACACTGATTTCTAATTTTGAAAGAGTAGATACCTTGGTAGTTTTTGAAACACTTTGGTCTGTTAAAGCCAAAGCCAAACAAATCGAGGCCCAAAAAAGTCAACTCTATCAATGGCTTAAATACAAGCTTGCTCTAGACACCCTTGTGGTACGTTAGTGCTGCAGATTATAAAGGTATTTTGATCTCAAATTCCTTTGTATGCCCGTGTAACTAGGTGATGTTGGATGACTTTTCGCAAAAATCTTGTTTATAGCTGGAGGATCAGCCTTTGTTTTGCTGCTGGATGCTGCGGATCTTCTTGAAAAGGTTAGAAGAATAAACAAAGTCGATTACGCTTTGCTCGGTGGCATTGAAAATATTGTCTGCATTGCCTTCCCAAGCGACAGATCCATTTTGTAAAAAGACAATATTTTGACCGATTTCCATGACACTATTCATATCATGGGTATTGATGATGGTCGTCATATTGTACTCGGCAGTAATCTCTTGGATTAAGTTGTCAATGACCATAGCGGTTTTCGGGTCAAGGCCAGAATTGGGCTCATCGCAAAATAAATATCTTGGGTTATTGACAATTGCTCGTGCTATGGCGACGCGCTTTTGCATTCCGCCCGAAATTTCAGACGGAAATTTTTTATTGGCCCCTTGTAAGTTGACGCGCGCCAAAACAACAGCAACGCGTTCTAGCATTTGTTCTTGAGATTGGTTTGAATACATGCGTAGTGGAAACATCACATTTTCCTCCACCGTCATAGAATCGAAGAGCGCTCCGCCCTGAAAAACCATGCCTATATGCTCTCTGAGCTCTTTTTTCTGGTCTTTATCCATAGCGCTAAAAGACTGGGTACCATAGAAAATTTCACCTTCATCTGGACTAAACAAGCCCAGAAGACATTTGAGAAAAACAGTTTTCCCACTACCACTCGAGCCAATAATCAAGTTGGTTTTACCCTGCTCAAAAGTTGTACTGATGTCTTTCAACACCTTAACCTCTCCGAAGGATTTATGTAAATAATTAACTCGAATCATCAGCTCAGCAATAAGGTTGTGATGACATAGTTAGCCAAGATTATGATTACGCTGGTCCATACAAAAGAATAGGTGCTGGCTTTTCCCACTTCCAAGGCACCACCCTTCATGTAATAACCTTGAAAGGATGGCACAGTGGCCAAGATAAAAGCAAAAACAAAACTTTTTATAAAGGCATAAACTAAATGAAAAGTTATAAAATTAGATTGAACACCTTCTATGAAAGCAGCTGACGAGGTAAATCCTCCGTAAGTTGAGGCAAACCAACCCCCAAAAATTCCTAAGAACATAGCCATACCAATAATAAACGGGTAGAGCAGAAGGGCAATTATTTTAGGAAAAACTAAGTAATTTAATGCGTTAATCCCCATGACCTCTAAGGCGTCAATTTGCTCTGTTACCCTCATAGAGCCAATGCTCGAGGTAATGAATGAACCAATTTTTCCAGCCATTATGATGGAGATAAAGGTCGGAGCAAACTCTAAAATAACGGATTGTCTTGTGGCGAAGCCTACGAGCATTTCTGGAATGAGAGGATTATTTATATTGAGGGCCGTTTGAATTGATACCACCCCACCAACAAAGAAGGAGATAAAAATCACAATTCCAAGGGAGTTAAGGATGAGCTCTTCAATCTCTTTGAAAATTAGCTCGCGCATAACACTGGATTTTGTCGGTCTGCGAAAAACCTGGCCGAGCATCAAGAAATAGGTCCCAATCTCACTGAAATACTTCATTGAGCTAAATTAAGAAAAATAGAATCGCCAAAGTCTAGTTCTGGGGGCTAAGTAGCGCCTTAATTTTATGATAGAGCATATTGTTTTCATATACCCCGCTAAAATTTTCGGCTCCTGGACCAAAAGCGAATACCGGTATCCAATCGGCATTGTGTCCAGGACTTGAAAAACTCGGTTTAATTTTGTCGTAATCCTTGTTGTCGGCTGAAAGCGATAGACCTCCTGTCGCATGATCTCCGGTAACTACTACGAGGGTGTTTTTATCTTGTTGGGCATAGGTCAAAATCGCCCCTAGGGTATTGTCTAAATCAATGAGTTCTGAAATCATATAATCAAAAGCATTGTCGTGTCCGCCCCAATCTATTTGGGAGCCTTCAACCAAAAGGAAAAATCCATTATCATTTTTTGAAAGATGTTCAATGGCCATATGGGTGGCCTCTTGTAAAAATGGACCACGCCCCGCTAATATTTTGGGCATATCCTTTTCTGCCAAAAGGAAACCCACTTTCTCAGCATCTGGATACGCTTTTAAGCCAGAAGTTTCAATTGTATAGCCATTGGCCGTCAAAGAATCTATTAAATTAACTTTGTCTTCGCGATTATTGAAGTATTTCAATCCTGCACCTGCAAAAAAATCAACACCCGACTTAGGTAAAAAAGAAGCAATTATTTCATGGTCATTTCGGTCACTATGATGCGCATAAAAACAAGCCGGTGTCGCATGAGTTAAAGATGATGTGGCGATAAGCCCACTTGAGCCACCTAATTGCTCCATGAATTCAATTATATTTGGAACATTATTTCCATTGGCATCAACCCCAATAGCCTTATTAAAAGTCTTTTCGCCGCAGGCCATAGCGGTTCCCGCTGCGGCACTGTCTGTGATCAAGGAAGTAGAACTGACTTTACTTAACCCCACAACAGGGAATTCATCGTAAAATACATTACCGTCTTTGTAGAATTCTAGAGCTGAAATTTGATTGATTCCTGTCCCGTCCCCAACGACAAAGATTACATTTTTTGGTGTGACATCCGCGCTGAAGTCATGTGTGCTAGCGACTTGAGCAACATCTTGAAGCTCATGGCCAACCGATAAGGTCGAGCTTTCATTTTTGCACGCAGAAAGAAGTGCGATGGTAAAAATGAGATAGATTTTTAAAGGGCTTGTTTTCATGCCTCAAATGTAATATTTCGCCTTTATTTTTTGAATAAACTAAGCCTAAGTTATCGATTATTTAATATTAATCGCCAAAGGGATTTTCGGATGAATCTGGCTTGCTTTTTGGTGACCATTAAGGCCTGTCTATTTCGCCAATAAACTTTAAGACCAGAGAGCACTAAAGGTAGATTTTTAAAATGCAGCCCGAGTTTTATTAGAGAGAGTAAACTCAATAAAAAACCATAACCCATATGGGCGAATGCGAGTCCTTGATCGCTGAGTTTTCCTGGACTGTAAACTTGGGCTGTCGCTCTTAGGTGCTTTACTTTTAACTCGGGCAGAGTATTGACTTCCCAATCCCAATATAGTGCAAACCATTGGTCTATACTGTCCCATCCCAGACAGGGCTTAAGACCACCGATTTGATCAAAACACTCTTTGCGGTATAATTTAATTGGGCCGCGCACTTTGTGTTTTTTTGCGATTTGTTCGTAGACCCAGCTCCCATTTTTCTCGATGTAAAGTAGGCCTGAAGCCATGCCAAGCTTATTGTTTTCTTCAAATGCACTTTTTAGTTTAGCGAAATAATCCTTAGGTAAGACTACATCACCATCAAACTTGCCAATCAATGAGAGTCTTAGTGAGTTTTTTTTCTCCAGTTCTTGCAGATATTCATACCCGCGATAAAATGCCTGAACTACCTTTTGACCTGGGGCGTGATGGGATTTTTTTTCAGAAGAAATTACCTCAATCCAAGAGTATTTTTCTGCCCAATGCTTTAATATCTCTCCACTTTGATCTGTAGAGCCATCATCGACTATGACAAGGAGGTCGCAAGGAGTGGTCTGTTCAACAAAACTTTGAAGCACTTGATCTAAATGTGCGGCTTCATTGTAAACGGGCATAATTACGGCGCAGAACATTTTTCTTATGTTTTTTGGGCGTAAATCAAAATATAGCGTGGGGTAAATCGCCGCAGTAATGGTCGGAAACCGATTTTTTTGACTGGATTGGTGAATTGGACTTCTTCGACAATACGCCAGCCTGTTTTTTCCAATAGCCACCTCAGTTGCCAAGGCTCAAATTCATGAAAGTGACGATCGCGCTCATCGGTTTTACTTTGATAGGCTTTGGCGAACCAAAGCCTTAGTGGCACCGATATAAACAGTTTAGGCGCTTTTATTTCACTAAGCAGTGAGAAAGGATTTAGCAGATGTTCTACTATTTCAAAGGCGGTGACGACATCGTATTCATCCTTTTTGAGTATACTGCGATTGAAATCTAGGTCCTCACCTTGGGTATTGTGCACGGTGTAGCCATTCTCGCGCAGGCGTTGGCTGAGTGGATTGTCCACCCCAAGGTCCAATATTTTTTCGGAGCGCAGAAGGTGTTTGTCAACAAATTCCTCGGTAATACGATAGCGTTTATGCGGAAAATGTTTTGTATACATATTAAACGCGATAAAGGATAGCATTGACATTCATCCCAGCACCGACACTGGCAAACATCACTAAATCGCCAGGTTTAACCTCGTGACTCCCTAGTTCTCCTCGGCGCACAAGGTCATAAAGTGTTGGGACAGTCGCTACACTTGAATTTCCGAGTGTATTTATGGTAAGTGGCATAATGTCTGCTGGTGCAGGCATATCATATAACTTATAAAATCGATGTAAAATTGCTTCATCCATTTTTTCATTGGCCTGGTGGATGAAAACTTTTTTAAGGTCATTTATGTCTTGACCGGCATCTTCCATGCATTGTTTCATGGCCACGGGCACACGGGTAATGGCGAATTCATAAATTTTTCGCCCATACATTTTTATATAGTAGCGCGCGCTGTTTTCCTCCTGATTGTAGGAAGGCCCAAAGTAGATAAAGTGCGCTTCGTCTAAAGCATAGGTGGCGCTGAGGTGATGCAAAATACCTTGATTTTTCGTCCTAGTCTCTTCCTCTGGTTTTAATTCTAGAATTACGGCGCCAGCACCATCACTGTAGATCATTGAATCTCTATCGTGCTGGTCAATCACTCTTGATAGGGCCTCTGCACCAATCACCAAACATTTTTTGGCCATACCCCCCTTGATAAATGCATTGCAATGGATTGTGGCCTCCACCCAACCAGGGCAACCAAAGAGAATGTCATAGGCGACACATCGCGGATTTTTTATTTTGAGCTGGTGTTTTACTCTGGAAGCAAGGCTAGGTACTGTATCGCTTTGATGGTGGCCATTAGGGACATCACCATAATTATGGGCAATGACAATATAATCTAGTGTTTCTGGGTCGATTCCCGCATCAGCAATAGCGCGACTTGCTGCAAAAGTTGCAATGTCTGAGGTTACTTTGTGCGGCTTAATATAACGGCGTTCGGATATGCCGGTAATGGCCTTGAATTTGCGAATGATGACCTCGTTGTTTTCACTGAGTTGCTCCCCATCTTCATTAAAAAAACGGTGATCTTTAAACTCATCATTTGAGGTAACACTGCTTGGAATATAACTCCCTGTGCCGGTAATAATTACACTCATGCCTTAGTTTTCTTTAAAGGTACTGAAAAAGTCCTTTTTAAGACAAAGGCCTCTCCATGAATAACGCTGGAGCATTTGCTGAGCTCCCAATTCTTCACGCATAGGCCTCAATGGGCGTACAAGTACAGATTAAGTTTCTATCTCCGTAAGCATCATCCACCCGCCTTACAGAAGGCCAAAATTTATTCTCCTGAACATAGGGTAGTGGGAAGGCAGCTTGCGTTCTCGAATAAGGCAAATCCCATTTATCAGCAGTAATCATGGCTAAGGTATGTGGTGCATTTTTTAGGGGGTTATTCGGCTGGTCCGCGCTAGCCGCGTCAATCTCGCTGCGTATTGAAATCATGGCCTCGCAAAAGCGATCGAGTTCTGCTTTGCTTTCACTCTCTGTAGGCTCTACCATAACAGTTCCTGCCACGGGGAAAGAAACTGTAGGGGCGTGAAATCCATAATCCATGAGTCGTTTTGCAATATCAGTTACTTCGATGCCGTGTTCTTTGAAGGGTCGACAGTCAAGAATCATTTCGTGAGCCGCACGGCCTTGTTCACCAGTATATAAAGTTTCGTAGGTTCCTTTTAAACGCTCTTTGATATAGTTAGCATTGAGAATCGCAATTTCTGTGGCCTTACGAAGCCCGGACTCACCTAACATACAGATATAGCCATAAGAAATCAGACAGGCCAACGCACTTCCCCAAGGCGCTGCTGAAATGGCAGTGATTGCCTGATCTCCTCCGGTAGGTACAACAGGGTTACTGGGTAAAAATGGCGCAAGCTGAGAGGCTACACAAATTGGCCCTACACCAGGGCCACCACCACCATGAGGGATGGCAAAAGTTTTATGTAAGTTTAAGTGGCATACATCGGCGCCAATGGCTCCTGGATGGGTCAATGCCACTTGAGCATTCATATTGGCACCGTCCATATAAACTTGACCCCCACATTCATGAATTATTGAGGTAATCTCTTTAATCGCACTTTCGTAGACCCCGTGAGTCGATGGGTAAGTCACCATCAGTGCCGCTAAATTATCTTTATGGGCCAAGGCCTTTTCTCTTAGGTCTGCTACATCGATATTGCCATCTTCATTGGCCTTAGTCACCACCACTTCCATACCCGCCATTACGGCACTGGCTGGATTTGTGCCATGTGCAGACGAGGGAATCAAACAAATATTACGGTGATGATCCCCACGGGATTGATGATAGGCCCTGATAACCATAAGTCCGGCGTACTCGCCTTGAGCTCCAGAATTCGGTTGGAGAGAGGTTGCTGCAAATCCAGTGATTTCCGTGAGTTGTTCTTCCAGTTTAGACAGCATTTGCTGATAGCCCTGCGCTTGATTTACAGGAACAAATGGATGTAGTCCAGCCCAATTTGGATCACTCAATGGTAGCATTTCTGTGGCTGCATTGAGTTTCATGGTGCAGGAACCAAGTGAAATCATAGAGTGATTTAATGCTAAATCCTTGCGCTCTAACCTTTTGATATAACGCATAAGATCGGTCTCACTGTGATAGCGATTAAAAACTTCTTGAGCCAGATAGTCGAATGGTCGTCTTTGACTATTACTAATACCAAATTCATCCAATGATACCTCCTGCACTTCTGATTTTTGTCTTGGGCCAAATAAACTAAGTAATTGGGCAACGTCCTCGGCATTAGTGGTTTCATTCAATGAAATGCTCACTAGTGTAGTGTCTGGATAGTTTAGATTGATCTCTTTGGAAAGGGCCAAGGGTTCTATTTTATCGCGATCAGCACGGATGGTAATGGTGTCAAAAAAACTGTTGTGCAAAAGCGTATAACCATTTCGTTTTAGTCCGTCTGCCAATATTAGGGCATGCTCATGGACCTTATTGGCGATATAGCGCAACCCCTTAGGACCGTGGTATACAGCATACATACCTGCCATGACCGCCAACAATACTTGAGCCGTACAAATATTTGAAGTGGCTTTGTCTCTTTTGATATGTTGTTCTCTAGTTTGCAATGCCATGCGCAAGGCGGTCTGCTCATCCATATCTTTGGTCACACCAATGATACGTCCTGGGATATTGCGTTTGAATGCTTCGCGTGTGGCAAAAAAACCAGCATGAGGACCACCGTACCCTAGAGGGATTCCAAATCTTTGTGAGGTACCGACCACAACATCGGCGCCACAAGCCCCAGGAGACTTGAGCAGCACAAGGGCCAGAAGATCAGCTGCTACAGCCACCTTGATTTCAGCGTCATGTGCTTTATTTATAAAAGGTTCCAAATCCAAAATTTGTCCTTCCTTCCCAGGATATTGCAATAAAGCACCATAAAATTCTTTTCCAAAATTGAACGACTTTGCTTTGCCGACAACTAATTTTATCCCTAATGGGGTTGCTCGAGTTTCCAATAGAGAAAGGGTCTGAGGTAAAACTTGGTCGCTTACAAAAAACTGAACAACATCGTTTTTCTTTTGATCGCGCTCTCGAATGGCAAACAAAAGGGTCATGGCCTCAGCTGCCGCTGTAGACTCATCGAGTAATGAGGCGTTGGCCAATTCCATTCCAGTAAGCTCTGTGATCAGCGTTTGATAGTTCAATAAAGCTTCAAGTCTTCCCTGAGCGATTTCTGCCTGATAAGGCGTGTAAGCTGTGTACCATCCTGGATTTTCAAGTATGTTGCGCTTGATTACCGATGGGGTATGGGTATTATGATAACCAAGACCAATATAGGTCCTAAAATTTTTGTTTTTTGATCCAAGAATTTGGATGTGATTTAGGAACTCATGTTCACTCATTGCTGGCGCCAAACTGAGCGATTTTGCAAGACGAATGTCTTTGGGGATAGTCTGGTCAATTAGCTCTGCAATGGACTCAGCACCAATGGTTTTTAGCATTTCTTTAATCTCTCCTTCTCGCGGACCAATATGGCGTAAAGCAAACGAATCTGTATTCATAAGATGCCTAAATTTTTCGCCAAAATTACGATAATTTGTCCTTAAAAAAAGACAATTAAAAAGCTCTTTTAGGACTATTTTTCAACGGATTATTGCACTTACTAACATTTGGCTATATTTGATTATGAGCTCCATTATACAGTATGTAATTCAATATATTGAACGAAATCTACATGTCTCTCTTGCTCTGGTAAGTTTGGTGCTTTTGACTTATCATTATTCGGCTTCCGCGGTAGATTGGGTTTATGTGGCTTTTGCGGGAATGGGTACACTTGTCACTTATACATACATTAAAAACGTACCCCCTCAAGTCTCTATAATTTTCGGGGTAAAGCAGGTTTTAAAACAAGGCCCTTTTTGGTTACACATCCTTGCCTTAATTGCCCTTGGTCTTGTCCTTGTGCTGAACCAGAGTCAGCGCTTGATTCTTATTGTTATTACAATGCTTTGTTTGGGCTATATTTTGCCCAGACCTATGGTTAAGCGCCGTGAAAAGTTGTCCATAAAACAACAAACCATTCCATCAACATTGAGGGATTTTGGTCCTATTAAAATCGTCATTGTGGCTTTAGTTTGGGGGTGTGTTACGGTCTTAATGCCTATATTGTCTGATCGTACACTCAATCCTGAAATTTGGTGGTTGTTTTTCGCTCAGACCCTTTGGGTTGTGGTGTTAACCATTCCCTTTGAGATTAGAGATGCTGTGAAAGATCAACTTCGACAACCTACTTGGCCTCAAAAATTAGGTTTGATGGGTGTAAAAGTATTAGGTAGCTCGTTACTTGTGATCAGTATGGCCATACATCTTTGGTTATTCAGCAAGGCAGAAGACAGTTCAGAGGACCAAATAGTGTTTGTGAGCGTCCCCTATGTGATGGCAATGATATTGACTCTGCTGGGATTGATTAGGGCAAAGGCCAATCAGTCTTATTGGTACAGCGCGTTTTGGATAGAGGCTATTCCAATTGCTTGGTTAATTTTATACTGCCTCAATGTCTTTATGATGGAGTAATTAATCCAGCGCGTCTGAGTAAGGCCTCATTTCTCGGCTCACGACCTCTAAATCTTTTATACAAAGTCATGGGGTCTTCAGTGCCACCTCGACTGAGTATATTTTGGGCAAAACTTTGAGCGGTCTCAGGGTTAAAAATTCCGCGCTCCTCAAAAAGAGAAAAGGCATCGGCATCTAGGACCTCAGCCCATTTATAACTGTAATAACCCGCGGCATAACCTCCCTGAAAAATATGGGAAAATGCGGTACTCATCACGTATGGGTGGTCGTGCTTTAATAATTGCATTGGCCCGAGTATTTTTCGCTCAAACGACACAATTTCTTGAGCCGTAGATTGACCGTCATGATAGGCCATATCTAAACTTGCAAAGCCAATTTGGCGGAGAGTTTGAAGGCCTTCCTGAAAGGACTTTAAGGCAATTATTTGCTCAAGGTAGGCCAGAGGCAGTGATTCTTGAGTCTTGTAATGTTTGGCAAACAGGCTCAAACTTTCTTGTTGAAAGCACCAATTTTCCATGATTTGACTTGGTAGTTCTACAAAATCCCAGGATACGCTAGTACCCGAAAGACTGGGGTAATGCGTGTCAGCCAGCATGCCATGCAGTGCATGTCCAAATTCGTGGAAAAGCGTAGTTACCTCTTGGAAGCTCAATAATGCTATACCTTGAGCGTCGGGATGGGTAAAATTACATACAATCGAAATGTGGGGACGATGATTTTCATGACCAGTTTTATATTGAGATTTATAACTGGTCATCCAAGCGCCGTCTCTTTTGGAAGGCCGTGGATGAAAATCGGTATACAAGAGCGCCTTGTAGTCGCCCTTTTGATCATTTACCCTATAGGCCTTGACCTCTGGATGATATACCGGAATATTGGGATCAAGTTCAAATTTTAGACCGAAAAGTCTATGGGCAATATCAAAAACGCCAGAAAGCACCTGATTTAAAGGAAAATATTCCTTAATTTTCTCTTCATCCCAATTAAAGTTTTTCTTTTTAAAGCCCTCGCTGAAATAGGCTTGATCCCATGGTTGCATTGTGGCCAATTGTTCCTGTTCAAAGGCAAATGATTGTAAGGCTTCTAATTCTTTTTCTGCTGCGGGTCTTGCTTTTTCTGACAAATCGCTAAGAAAATTATTAACTGCTTCAGGTGATTTGGCCATCCGCTCTTCCAGGACAAAAGCAGCGTGATTTGGATAACCCAAAATTTCAGCCCTGCGCTGCCTTAGGCTAACGATTTCACGGATGATGTCCTTATTGTCTTGTTCGTTGTCTTTTGCGGCACGAGCACCATAGGCTAGCCATAATTTTTGGCGTAAGTCACGGTTTTTGGCAAATTTCATAACGGGCATATAACTCGGATATTCAAGCCCAATTAAATAGCCCTCTAAATCTTTTTCGCGTGCCCTTTCTTTTGCGCGGTCTAAAAATGATTGAGGTAATCCTTCTAAAGCGCTGATTTCAACAATATGATGACTAAAAGCATTGGTTTCGCTCAACACATTATTGCCAAAATTCAGCGTTGCTTTGGACAAGGCATTGTCTATTGAGCGCACTTCTTTTTGTTGTTCGGCATTCAATAGGGCCCCATTACGGCAGAAGGATTTATAGGTTTGTTCCAAAAGTCGTTCTTGCTCTATGCTTAATCCTAGTGATTTTTTTTGGTCAAATATTGCCTTTACACGCTCAAAAAGCGCAGCATTCATCAAAATATCATTTTTAAAAGCACTCAGTAAAGGAGAGATTTGTTGGGCTTTTTGTTGCAGTTCTTCATTTGTATGCGCACTGAGTAAGTTAAAAAAACACTGACTTACCCGTTCCAATTTCAAACCGGAGTGTTCCAGGGCCAGCATCGTATTTTCAAAAGTTGCTTGATCTGGGTTGAGCGTAATTTGTTCAATATCGCTTTTGGCTTGAGCAATTAAGGATTGAACTGCTGGTAAAAAATGATCCGCCTTGATTCGGTCAAATGGAACCAAATCAAAGGAGTCCAATAAGGGGTTTGTCATTACTTTTTCAGGGATTTAGCACCTTCTTCGACCTTAATCTTTAAGCCCTGTTTGTAGGCGATTAATTTGTCCAATACACATTTGTCGTGACTTCCGATGATTTGTGCAGCCAAAATTCCGGCATTCTGTGCGCCGTCTAGAGCGACCGTCGCTACCGGCACCCCATTGGGCATTTGAAGTATGGAAAGTATACTGTCCCACCCATCTACTGAATTACTGGACTTAACCGGCACCCCAATAACTGGAAGAGGAGAAAGGGAAGCCACCATTCCAGGAAGATGTGCTGCGCCACCTGCCCCAGCAATAATTACCGAAATACCTCCTGAATGTGCATTTTGGGCGAAATCAAAAAGTTTTTCTGGGGTTCGGTGTGCAGAAACGATATCTACCTCAGTTTCAATATCAAATCCTTTTAGGATGTCAATGGCTCCCTGCATGACCTTAAGATCACTGGTGCTGCCCATTACTATTGCTACTTTACTCATGACTTGCTTATGACGTTTATACTATTTTTTACTTGTTCTGCGATATACCGCGCTTGAGTCATATCAGAATGAATGATGGTCACATGACCCATTTTTCGGAATGGTCGTGTTTCTTTCTTTCCATAAATGTGGGGGGTTACCCCTGGAATTGATAAAATCTGTTCAATATTGTCATAGATTACCGGTCCGACATGTCTTTCGGCGCCCACCAAATTAACCATAATGCCTGCAGTCTTGCTCCTTGTGTCTCCCAAGGGTAAATCGAGAATAGCGCGCAGATGTTGCTCGAATTGATTGGTGTAAGAGGCCTCAATACTGTAATGCCCGCTATTATGGGGTCTAGGTGCGACTTCGTTTACTAGAATATCCCCAGATTCGGTAGCGAACAATTCAACAGCAAGTAATCCCTCGTGCTTTAAAGCCCGCGAAACCTGAAGAGCCACTTCTTGTGCTTTCTGCGCGAGAGTGTTCTCAATTCTGGCAGGGCAAATTACGTACTCTACTTGATTCGCCTCGGGATGAAACTCCATTTCTACTACAGGATAACTTATTTCTTGACCGCTGGGACTTCTGGCCACAATCACGGCGAGTTCATGAGTGAAAGGAATCAGGCGCTCTAAAACACAAGGAGACTGAGGAAGTTCGTGTAGATCCTTTGGGGTTTTCAGAATTTGTACCCCCTTGCCATCGTATCCCCCACGACAGATTTTCCATACCTGGGGTAGTGTAAATTTCTCTGATTCGTAAGCGGCGATTAAGGCGTCGCGACTTTCATATAGTTCAAACGGTGCCGTTGGTATATCATGCGCGGCATAAAATGACTTTTGTACACCTTTGTCTTGAATAAAATTCAATGTCTCCGCTCTGGGATAAGTTTTAACACCTTCTTTTTCTAAATCGGCTAGGGCTTGGAGATTGACCCCTTCAATTTCTATAGTCAATACATCGAGATGTTTTCCAAATTCAAAAACAGTTGCATAATCCATTAAGTCGCCTTGAGTAAAATAACTACATCCTGTTTTGCAGGGAGCTTCAGGGCTTGGATCGAGCACATGGGTTTGAATATCCCATTTCTGCGTTTCGGCCAAGAGCATTTTGCCGAGTTGGCCTCCACCTAGGATTCCTAGAGAAAAATCAGACGAAAAAAATCGATTCATAGCGCAAAGTTACAATCTTTGGACCAAAACATTGGTCATAAATTCTCACAGGGTAAAAACTTGTCAATTGACCACCCTTTTCGGTATCTTTGCCCGATAGAATCGAGGGCTCTAACCTTAGAAACATCAATTGAAAGCATGAAAAATATAGTGTTGTTTGGACCACCAGGAGCAGGGAAAGGAACGCAAGCACAAATTTTAAAGGAACAATTTGACTTGGTACATATCAGTACAGGGGATGTATTTCGTAAGAATATCAAAGATGCAACCCCACTCGGCGCTTTAGCCAAGTCCTATATGGATCAAGGGCATTTGGTTCCTGACCAAGTTACAATAGATATGTTAGCCGCTGAAGTAGAAGCCCGTCCTGATGCTCAAGGCTTTATATTCGATGGTTTTCCCAGAACAGAGGCTCAGGCTGTGGCCCTTGAGGAGCTCATGACAAAAAAACAAACACAAATCAATGCCATGATTGCCCTTGAGGTTGAAGATGAATTACTGGTTAAACGTCTTTTGGCCCGAGGAAAAGAAAGTGGCCGGGCGGATGATGCAAACGAAACTGTAATCCGCGAACGCATTGCTGAATACTATCGCAAAACGGATATTTTGAAAAGGTTTTACAAAGGACAGGATAAATATCATGGCGTCAACGGAATTGGTGCAATTGACGAAATCACCCACCGATTGTCAGTAGTATTTAATACCCTATAAAACCCTAATATGACCGAAGGGAATTTTGTCGATTACATAAAAATTCACATTGCTTCGGGCAAAGGGGGTCAAGGCAGTACGCACTTACGCCGTGAGAAATTTGTCCCAAAAGGTGGACCGGATGGCGGTGATGGGGGCCGCGGTGGCCATATAATTTTCCAAGGAAATAAGAATCTTTGGACGCTTTATCATTTGAAATTCAAACGCCATTTTAGCGCAGGGCATGGCGGCGCTGGAGGTAAACAGACCAGTACTGGAGCTGATGGACAAGACATCATAGTCGAGGTTCCACTAGGAACGGTAATAAAAGACACAGAGACCGGAGCGGTTTTAAAAGAAATCACTGAAAACGAGCAGACTTTTATTGCTGCCAAAGGCGGTAAGGGAGGTTTAGGAAATGCCCATTTTAAAACCGCCACCAACCAAACCCCGCGCTACGCCCAAACTGGACTTCCAGGTGAAGAAAAAAATCTGACCCTAGAGATGAAGATTTTGGCTGATGTAGGATTGGTAGGTTTTCCCAATGCTGGTAAATCTACTCTTTTGTCGGTGCTTTCTGCCGCTAAGCCAAAAATTGCAGATTATCCATTTACTACGCTGAAACCTAATCTAGGAATAGTGGCCTATCGCGATTTTCAGTCTTTTGTAATGGCTGATATTCCTGGAATAATTGAAGGTGCAGCAGAAGGAAAAGGTCTAGGACATTATTTTTTACGACATATTGAACGCAACTCCATCCTCCTTTTTCTTATTCCAGCAGATGCTGATGACCTACGCAAGGAATACGATATACTTGTGGATGAATTGCGCCGATACAATCCTGAACTATTAGACAAACAAAGCCTTGTTGCGATTTCTAAATCGGACCTATTGGATACTGAGCTCAAAGCTGAAATGACCCAGGAGCTCAATCAGGATTTTGGGGATATTCCCTACATGTTTATTTCGTCGGTGGCCCAACAAGGGTTAGAGCCCCTTAAGGATGCTCTTTGGCGCGCTCTGAACACTTAAGACCTTTAGAATACCTTGACGTTTCCAACTTGAGGGAATTGTTAATCGGGTTTGTTTTTTCATTATCTTGTACCAAAAAAGTTATGAAGCCTTTATTTCTAGGGCTGGTGCTGTCTTTAGCTAATTTTGGTATGATGGCGCAGTGTCCTTCAGCTCCGCTTATGCTCGGCAGCCAAGCAGACATTGATAATTTTGCGATAAATTATCCGAACTGTACTGAACTGTTTACCCCGCTTTATATTGATGAGGTTGATGGTATAATAAATAATCTTCAGGGATTAGTTTCGCTTGAAACCGCCCAACTCATCAAGGTTCAAAATACTCATATTGAGCATCTAAACGGATTGGAAAACCTGACCAATATCCAAGAACTTTGGCTCAATAGTAATAATAATTTAATCGATTTTGCAGGTTTGGAGTTGATCACAAATATTGGATTATTGAACGTAATTGACAATACGGCCATCACTGCTGCAACGGGATTAGAATCATTATCGAACATCAGCCAATTAAACTTTTTTGACAACACTAGCCTAAACGATCTATCGGCCTTAACCCAGATCACTCAGCTCAATGGACTGCGTATCGCAGGAAACAACCTCACCTCGCTCAATGGACTCAATAATTTAATTTCAGTTGAAAATGAAATTTTTATATCGAATGAGCAAGTGGTAAATCTGGATGTTTTTTCGGGCTTGTTTAATTTTACGGCGTCACTTTTTTTATGGAACAATCCACAACTCAACGATGTGTCGGTATTTGAAGAGGTTACTGCCCTCAATGATTTGGTGATTGTTGGATGTGATCAAATTCAGGCATTCGCCGGATTTGAAAATTTAGAACAAGTTCACGGACTTTTCCGTTTGGGATTCAATCCACAAATGACTGACCTCACTGCATTTAGCGCCCTGAATAGTGTTGGTTCATTAGATATATACGAAAATGGGAACCTCCTGAGTTTAGATGGACTTCAAGGGCTAACGCAGGTCACAGAGGCCGTATATCTCATGGATAATCCAAATTTAGTAGATATCCAGGCCATTCAAAACGTGGCTACTCAAGGGATACAACAGGTCGTTATCTCTAGGAACACAAGCCTTACTACTTGTGATAATAATTTTGTGTGTCAAGTTATTTTCGATCCAGAAATCAATGAAGAAATTCAAGGCAATGCAAACGGTTGTAATTCAGTGCCTCAAGTTGCGGCACGTTGTATTCTGGGTACTGAGGCCTATGAACCATTAAACGTCAATATTTGGCCTAATCCGGTACAATCTGAATTGAAGCTAAAGATAAATGGGGTAGCAATAAATTCTATGCGCGTTTTTAATGCCCAAGGTCGCTTAATTGATCTGGTTTTTGGGGATACTATAAACCAGTTTGGCCCAATTCAAATCAATGTTTCCGATTATGCCTCAGGCTTGTATTTTATCACTTTGGAGACCAATCAAGGAGTAGTCCAAGAAAAATTTATCAAAGATTAAGCATGGCCATAGGCAGGGTTCTAAGTAAAATGCTCTTACTGTCTGTAAATATTTTTTGGGGTCAGCAATCTGAGCCATCAGATTTATTGTCCTCCCAAGGGATTCAGAGTTTTATTGATCAAGGGAAATTTCTTGAAGCACGCGCCCAAATGCTCAAAATGTCCAAAGACTTTCAACTTGGTGCACAAGGCGCTGAGCTGACAGGAGATATTTTTGGTGGTCTTAAAAAATGGGATTCTGCGTTACTTTATTACGGACGATTTAAAGAAAAAGAACCAAAAAATGCAGCGGCCCACTTCAAATATGGTGGTGCATTAGGCATGAAAGCGCTCAGTAATAATAAATTGAGTGCTTTGATGTATTTAGACGACATCGAGGATCATTTTAAAAAGGCCGTGGAGGCAGATCCTAGTTACGTCGCCGCGCATTGGGCTCTTATTGAGTATTATTTGCAAGTGCCAGGCATTATGGGTGGCGGCGCAGAAAAAGCTTTAGCTCAAGCCGAGGATCTTTTTGAAGTTTCTCCAATAGATGGTTGGATGGCTCGAGCGCGGCTCGCAGAGCAAGATGACGAGTTGGATCTTGCTGAGCAGCAGTACAAAAAGGCCATCACTGAAGGTCAATCACTATGGACTTATAGAGGCCTGATTAGTTTTTATGAAAGACAAAAACGATGGGAGCCTGCTTTCAATGAACTCAAAAAGGCCATGGCCAAATTCGCGGATTTATCCTTAAATTATCAATGGGCCAAAATGTCCGTAATAAGCGAAAAGCATATTTTTGAAGGATTACAATATATCGCAAAATGTGTGGGCCCTGAAATCAAAGTCGAGGGAATTCCGGAGCAATGGATTCGTCTGAGATATGCTCAGTTGTTGCGAAAAAATGGTCAAAATAAAGCAGCTTTTGAGCAGCTTAACCTTGCACTCGCCTTAGATCCTGATTTTGAGCAGGCCTTGGATGAGCAGAAGGCTTTGAAGAAAATATTGAAATGAATCCAATGATGACTCTCAAAGGCCTTTCGTATATTTAGTCTTAAGTTTATAATTTAATAATCTATGAGGGTACATTTTATCGCTATTGGGGGCAGTGCTATGCACAATTTGGCCTTGGCATTAGCCAACAAAGGCGAAAAGGTAACAGGGAGTGACGATGCTATTTTTGAACCCTCAAAAAGTCGCCTCGAGGCCAAAGGACTGCTTCCTGAAGATCTAGGCTGGGAGGCGGCGCGAATTACTCCAGATATTGATGTTGTGATTTTAGGGATGCATGCCAAAGCAGATAATCCTGAGCTGCTTCAGGCGCAAGAGTTGGGTCTAAGAATCTACTCATATCCTGAGTATTTGTATGCCCATAGTCAAAATAAGACCCGTGTCGTGATCGGTGGTTCTCATGGTAAGACTACAATTACCTCCATGATTTTGCACGTGCTGGGTTATCACAATCGTTCTTTGGATTATATGGTCGGTGCTCAACTAGAAGGTTTCGAAACCATGGTTCATCTGACCGGCGAAAATGAATTTATGCTCATGGAGGGGGATGAGTATCTGTCTTCTCCAATAGACCCTAGGCCTAAGTTCCATCTATATGCTCCTAATATTGCGTTGATCAGTGGAATAGCCTGGGATCATATTAATGTCTTTCCAAGTTTTGAAAAATACTGCGAACAGTTCTCCATTTTTATTGAAAAAATCGTTCCTGGTGGTACTTTGGTGTATAATCAAAACGACCCAGAAGTGAAAGCTTTGGTCGAACAATCGACGCATCCAATTAAAAAAATACCTTATTCAGTTCCAGGGCATCAAATCTTAGACGCAACAACCTATTTGGAGACTCCTGAAGGGCCAATGCCAATAGAAATTTTTGGTGCTCATAACCTTAGTAATCTTGAAGGAGCACGCTGGATTTGTCAATTAATGGGGGTTGACTCAGACGATTTTTATGAGGCCATTGCTTCATTTAAAGGGGCGAGTAAACGACTTGAAATATTGGTCAATCAAAAGGATTATGTGGTTTATAAAGACTTTGCCCACTCGCCGAGTAAAGTAAGCGCCACCATGGCGGCAGTGCGCCAGCAATATCCTGACCACATGCTTATTGCGTGCCTTGAATTGCATACTTATAGTAGTTTGAATCAGGACTTCATTGGGCAATATCAAAACACGCTTGATTTAGCAGACGAGGCTGTAGTTTTTTATCAGCCAGAGACATTAGTGCTTAAAAATAGACCCCCTATACCTCCTGAAATGATCCAGTCGGCCTTTGCCCGCGAGGATCTCAGACTGATGACGACTTCCCAAGAATTAGAAACCTATATAAGCGCAAAAAATCACCGTCCCTTGGTTCTGTTACTCATGAGTAGCGGTAATTATGGTGGATTGGATTTAAAGCGGATTTTCAAGTAATTTTTAAATTACAGGGATTCAATTCATAAAACCTCAGTTTCGTTGTTTAAAAATCAGTTTGATTTGTAAAAAGCTCTCCAGCAATCAATAAATTAAATATAATTCGTCCACAAGATTCTATCTGGCAAGAGGGGTTTGAATCCTTATCAACCTCTGAACTTATTGCTCTGCTGATTAAAGGAAGTTCCCCTCATTGGCAGGCCGAACTGCTCGGCGCACAACTCATGGCCAAAGTAGGCCAAAACTTAGCCACCTTGGAACGCACCACACTGGCTGAATTAACCGCAATCAAAGGTATTGGACGCGCCAAGGCGCTCTCCATATTGGCAGCTTTTGAACTAGGGCGTCGTCGTAGGCATGATTCGAGACGTATTACACAAAAAATGGAATCCAGTCGTTGTGTATATGAATTTATGCGCCCTAGTTTAAGTCATTTGGACCACGAAGAATTTTGGGTTCTTTTTCTCAATGCGGCGCACGGACTAGAGGGTATTTCCCAGCTGAGCAAAGGCGGTGTAACCTCTACGGTGGTTGATTTGCGACTGCTCCTAAAAAAAGCACTGGATTACAGAGCTGTCGCAATGATATTGGTACATAATCATCCAAGCGGTTCTGTAGTTCCGAGTGAATCGGATAAAAAGCTCACAAAACGCATTATACAAGCGGCTCAGCAAATGGATTTGCGGGTTTTGGACCATCTTATTGTGGCTGAAAAAGACTATTTTAGCTTTGCTGATGCCCAATTAATCTGATACATGTTATTGATATATGTGGTCAAGATAGGTCCGCGTTTGGATTATGCATTTAAACATATCTGCGGAAGAATCTTAGGCCTTGATTTTGAATTTACTACAAACCTTGAGCATTTCATTGCGCATAATGAGCCAAAAATGTCTTATGGAAGGGCTTCTTTAGGCAATGAGTTTTTTATACAAAGCCATGATCTATTGTTTAGTCAGGGACTTGAAGATTGGGAGATTAATGTGCGGCCTTGGGGTGCGACTATAGGATTTTTTTCCACCGGCGAATCGAGTGCAATACCATTTGATATTTTTGCGGCCTCATTTTATTTGCTGAGTCGTTATGAGGAGTATCTCCCTCATGTGAAAGACGAGCTCGGACGATTTCCATATACAGAAAGTTTAGCCTGGAAACACAGATTTCTCAATCAACCGGTGGTGGATCAGTGGGCCGGAATATTTTGGGACCGTTTAAGTCGTGTTTTTCCAGAGATTCAACGAAATAAAAGAACAACAAAAAACATTATTGCAATTGAGTCTAAACGGCCCTTCGAATTTCTATATCGAGGATTTTCACGGACTGTGGTTGGATTTTTTAGCGATCTGTATAAACTGAGGTTTGGACGCTTGGTCTGGCGGGCTCAAGTGCTCGTGGGATTGCGTAAAGATCCATACGACACTTTTAAATGGATCATTAAGTTATCAAAATTAAGTCAAGCGCGGATAATTTTATTTTTTTTACTAGGCGAGGGTTACACCTTTCGTGAAACCCTTAAAACCACCCGACAGGGTTATGTAAATTTGGTCAAACTCGTGGCTGACTACCTAGAGGTCGGCTTAATTCTTTCTTATCACTGGCTTTCTGATCTGCCACAACTGTTATATGAAAAACAACAACTCGAATCCTATACAAGAAGAGTAGTGACCTCTAGTTTTAATGATCGTCAAAGGGTAAAACTTCCTGAAGTCTACAGGAATTTGGTGGAAGCTGAGATTTCACGGGATTATAGTATGTATTATTTTGATCAATTTGGATTTCGGGGTGGTACTTGCACACCATTTTTGTTTTACGACTTGGAGTACGAGATAAAAACCCCACTGGAACTTATGCCTGTGGTGGGCAAAACACTCGCTTTATATGGAAATGCCCCGGGGCTAATTGAAAAAACTTTTGGGTCTTTCTATAGTTCAGTTGAATCAGTAGGCGGTCATTTTATAATGGTTTTTTCAAACAGAGATTTTGAGCCTACCAAGGACAATAAAATTTGGCGATATCTGTTTTCAGAGAAACTGATTAAGGGTGCAGGGTAAGATAAAACATATTTTTTTTGATTTAGATCATACCTTATGGGATTTTGATAGAAATTCGAAACTCGCTTTTGAGGCCTTGTTTCACCGGTATAATATTGAACTTGATTTAACCAAATTTCTCGCTATTTACGAGCCAATTAATTACGCTTATTGGGCAAAATTTAGAGTTGAGGAAATTTCTAAGTTAGATTTGAGACGTGGTCGGCTAAGCGATAGCTTCGCTCATTTTGAGCTTACTTTTTCAGAGGCTGAACTCGATGTTATGGCCGAAGCATACATTGAAGAGTTGCCAAAAAATAATCACTTATTTGACGGCGTAATCCAAACGCTCGATGAGCTCAAAACAAAATATGAGCTCCATATTATTACCAATGGATTTCATGGTGTGCAACACAACAAAATACAAAAAAGTGGTCTTATGCCTTATTTTAGTTCAGTAACCACCTCGGAAGAAGTAGGGTTGAAGAAGCCTAATCCTGTTATATTTCAAAAGGCTCTTGAAAAGGCTCAGGCCAAACCACAAGAAAGTTTGATGGTCGGTGATACTTTTGAAGCTGATATTTTAGGCGCAGAGGCTGTGGGTATGCACACTTTGTTTTATAATTATTGGGCTGTCGATGTACCCAGTCGTTACAATATTATTGGCAATATTCATGAAATCAAACTACATTTGTAGCCCCAAGCCCCTTAATTACCTACTTTAACATGAAGCATTTCATCATTAAATTTATTGGCGTTTCACTATTCATGGCCACTCTGGGCTCATGTGTCAAGGATACCGATTTAGATCAATTTAATCAAACCTTACTTGAACCTGTAGTCGATCTTAATCTAGTCTTTTGGGAGGTCGAGGCCCCTTTGTTCAATAATACCAGTGGAAATTTACCATTAGGGACTGTTCGTGACACAACAGAAGTTCGCTTTTTAGATGACCCAGATACTCAAGATAGCGTTGTCCGAGCAGATTTTTTATTTGATTTTGAAAATACCAGTGATGCTGAGTATGATGTTGTTATTGACTTTGTGAGTCTATCGGGTAGTGTTACATATTCTCTGCAAACAACCATTAGTGCCGGGACAGTCAGTGCCCCTGAACAACAAGTTGTCCTGCAGGAGATCGTAGCGCCAGAAGTATCCAATATTACACAGGCTGGCTTGATGGCTATTAGTGCTATAGTCCAAGGATTACCGCCTAATCAAGGAAGTTTAAAAATGAAATCTAAGGCGCGATTTTATCTTGAAATTTCTGGTCAATGAGCTATTTCATCAGAATTCTTATTGTACAGATCATTCTTGTTGTGCCCCTGATGGCTCAAAACAAGCAATTAATTTATGGGTTAGACGAAGTGCCACAGAATCTAATGCTCAATCCTGGTGGAATTCCTGAGGGACGCTTCTTTATCGGAATTCCTGTCCTCTCAGGACTTCACCTCAATGCCGGTTCTTCAGGTTTTTCGTTATACGATATTGCCGCTTCAGATGGAAGACTTCCTTCGCAGCGAATATCGAGCCTTATAAGTGATTTAAGTGACAAAGACTTTATTACACTCACCCAGCAGCTTGAATTAATCAGCGTAGGGTGGCGCAAAGATGAAAAGACTTTTTATACAGCAGGATTATATCAAGAGTTTGACTTTATAACTTATTTTCCCAAAGACTGGGCTACCCTAGCTTGGTACGGTAATGCCGATTACCTCGATTATCCATTTAAATTTAACCATATCAGTGCCAGGGCGGATCTTCTCAGTGTTTTTCATTTTGGTATTAATAAAAAAATTGATCGCAAATGGAACGTCGGAGGGCGACTCAAAATCTATAACGGTATACTTTCGGGCAGTAGTCTGAATAATTCTGGGAGTTTTACCACTCGTCTGGCCGATGGCGATAGTCAAAATATCTACGCCCAGGATTTGAATAATGCTAATGTCAGTGCTCAAACCTCAGGACTGTCCCGATTTGAAGGTAATTTTACATCTTCAGATATAACGAGTTCCGTTTTATTTGGTGGTGATTTGGGCCTTGGGATTGACCTTGGAGCGACCTATCAGTACGATGATGCCTGGCGCTTTAGTGCCAGTATTTTAGACCTTGGAGCAATCGTACATGCCTCCGATGTGAAAACTTATCAGGCCTCTGGAGATTATGTGCTTGAGGGAATTGAACTCGAATTCCCTGACCTTTCACAAGGACAAAATGCCCCGCCCTATTATGCAATTTTTGAAAATGAAGTGGAAGCCGCGGTTCCCATAGACACCTTGTATTCGGCCTATACCCAGTGGCGTCCAGTTAAATTTAATGCTTCAGCCGCTTATGGTTTTGGTCCTACTGCCCCCGGCTCTGTGGCTTGTAATTGCTTTGGCAAAGGAGATCCCTACAAACTAGAGAGTGAAGTGGGGGTGCAATTTTATGCCATAAAAAGACCCAAAGCTGTACAAACGGCCCTAACTTTTTTTTATGTGCGTCGTTTATTACGTAATTTAACACTGAAGTCCACTTGGACAATGGACGCCTTATCTTACACAAATCTTGGATTGGCCGTGGTGGGTGAATTAGGACCAATAAATGTTTATCTTGCAGCGGATCACTTGTTGCGCTATCCTAATCTGGCTAAGGCTAGGGGAGCGTCCGTTCAGTTCGGAATAAATGTAAAATTAGAACGACGATGAAGTACTTAATATTCAGTGTTTTATTCTTTTTTGGGGCAAGCGCTTTTTTCCAGTTAAGGGCCCAAGAGGAAAAATTAAGTGCATTTGATTATGTCGTTGTTCCTGAACGTTTTGATTTTCAATATGAACGAGATCAGTACCAATTTAATTCTTTGCTTAAATTTTTGTTTAACAAGCACGGTTTTCACGCTTATTTTCCTGATGAACTACCAGACGTGAGTCGTTGTGATGGGCTTTATGCTGATATAGAGCAGATTAGTGGATTTGTATGGACTGAATTGAACATTCGACTTGTTGATTGTGATGGCATCTTATTTTATCAAACCAAAACTGGGCGAAGTAAACTAAAGGAATATTCAAAGGCCTATACTGAGGCCCTGCGAATGGCGTTTGAAAGCATCGAAATATTAGGGGTGAGTCAAGGGGAACTGGAAATTTTGCAAAAAGCTGGTATAAATACCAGTGATTCAGAAAATAACATTGTTTCTAAGAATGTAGTTGAGTCTAAAAAGGATCGGCCATTAAGTTTGGATGCTGCTCAAAACTCTGAAAATGAGACCATTAAAAACACTGAACCCGCAGTGACCCTTGGTCTAATACCTGATGTTGCGGTGATGAGTTTTGCCGCAAACGAGGCAACTTTTTTATTACGCCGCACAAATATAGGCTATCAATGGTACCGAGAGGAAGGACAAGATTTTATTTACGAGGGAAAATTTTTTGTGGTTGAAAAAATGCTGTTTTTCGAGGACAAGGACCAAATGCGTTATTTAGCCGAATTTTCTCCGGATAGTAATTTAATTCTCAATCGCGAAGGCGAAAAAATTATTTTTTATAAGGTCCCTTAAACGGGATATTTTCCGGACCACATCTTTTGAAATTCGGCAAAACTCTGCTGTTCCTTTACGCGGGCAGAGGGCTTGTAAAAATTCGTCCCAATCAATTCTTTGGGCAAGAAATTTTGTTGAGCACAGCCGCTGGGCGTGTCGTGGTCATATTGATAATCAGCCCCATAACCCAGATCTTGGGTAATTTTATTGGCAGGATTGCGCAAGTGCATAGGTACGGGCAGGTGTGCTGTCTCTTTGGCGCAATTCATGGCCTCATTTATCGCCTTGTATGCACTATTACTTTTTGGACTCATAGCGAGGTATAGAATACATTGGCCTAAAATAATGCGCGCTTCTGGTAGACCAACAGTTTGGATAGCCACCGCGGTAGATTGGGCCATAATTAGTGCTGTCGGATTGGCCAGCCCAATATCTTCTGAGGCGGATATAATGAGCCTTCTTGCGATAAAACTCAATGATTCTCCACCAATCAGCATGCGCGAAAGCCAATATAAAGCGGCATTGGGATCACTCCCACGAATCGATTTAATCATGGCAGAGGCGATATCATAATGTTGGTCTCCGCTTTTATCATAGCGTACCCCTAGTTGATCGAATTGAGCTTTGACATAGGCGTCAGTGATTTCAACTTCTTTCTTTGCATTGGGAATCACTAGTAGCTCAAAAGTGTTGAGTAATTTGCGCGCATCCCCACCACAACTTTGTATGAGTACTTTAGTTTCACTCAGGTGGACCGTTTTGCGCTTAAGTTCGGGATCTACGGCTAAGGCCCGATTGAGTAATTGCAAGAGATCGTCTTGATTTAGCGCATTAAGCGTATAAACCTGACAGCGCGACAAAAGAGCAGGGATCACCTCAAAACTTGGCTGTTCTGTAGTGGCTCCGATAAGGGTAACCCAACCTTTTTCTACGGCGCCGAGTAAGGCGTCTTGTTGAGACTTGCTAAATCGATGAATTTCATCAATAAAGAGGATGGGATTACTATGGGCAAATAATCCAGAGGCGTCTTTAGCTTTTTGAATCACCTCTCGAACTTTAGCCACACCACTATCTATGGCGCTTATATTAAATATCTCGCGCTTAGTTTCTTTGGCTAGTAGTCCTGCAAGTGTGGTTTTACCAGTTCCAGGCGGGCCCCACAGAATCATAGAGGTTATCAGGCCACTATCGAGTTGAGGGCGCAATGCACCACTGGGTCCTATTAAGTGTTTTTGACCTATGTAATCATCCAATACGTCCGGCCGCATGCGTTCTGCCAAAGGGATATTCATACTTTAAATTTACGACATTCACTGAGGATTGCTGAAAAATTGACATAATTTTGAGAGGGGCCCGTATTTTGAGTATATCCAAACAAAATATTCACCCTTATGCGGACAAAAAAAAACATTCCTTTTAATTGGTCGGTACTGATTGTGCCGCTGGGTTTTGTCCTGAGCATGTGGATTGTTTTTTGGCTGGAAATTCGCTTTGGCATGCGATTCAAGCACTTTGGAATATTTCCAGGCAAGATAGAAGGCTTATGGGGGGTGTTAGCGGGACCTTGGATTCATTCAGGCTTGAATCATTTGAGCAATAATTCTTTGCCCGTGCTTTTTTTATTGGCGGCACTTTTTTACTTCTATAAACCCATTGCACTACGCGTGGTAGTGATCGGACTTTTACTGACTGGCCTTACTACATGGCTCATTGGTCGTCCATCGTGGCATATTGGTGCCAGTGGTCTGATTTATATGCTGGTGTCTTTTATTTTTTTCAAAGGTGTTCAGTCGCGTATCTACCCTCTAATAGCCGTAGCACTTGCTGTTGTCTTTCTTTATGGTGGCTTATTTTGGTATATGTTTCCTTTAGATCCAAAAATATCTTGGGAAGGGCATAGTGCGGGATTTATTGTGGGAATTTTATTGGCCTTTATCTATAGAAAACAGCAGAGTCACCTTTACGAGTCCTATTTATGGCAAAATGAGGATTTTGATCCCGAGAAGGATGTATTTATGCGTCATTTTGACGAAAATGGACAATTCAGACCTATTCAAGAGACTGAAATTACTGATCATGAAGAGCGTTTAAAAGAAGGAACTGACTATTACGCTCAAGTCCGTCCTTCAATTAGTGGAGACAAAACTTTAGATGAGATCCCAGAGTCTCCCGCTCAGGCCATAGGAGCTTCTGATGAGGTGACAAAACAGGCACAGGGCCAAAAGAATACAGAGTCAAGTGATCCGAATACCCCGAAAATTATTCAGGTGAAATACAGTTTTAAAAAGCGAAAGCCGAATTAGAGCTTTTTTTAAGTGGTTCTCTGGCGTAATACTTCGAACAAAATTGCTCCTGCTGCCACGGAGACGTTTAATGATTTTGTTTTTCCCATCATGGGTATTGATATAAGCCCATCTAAGAGGTTTAAGACAGATTTGCTGATACCAGAGCCTTCAGAACCCATGACAATGGCTGTAGGGGCTTTAAAATCAGATTTAAAATAAGTCTCAGGTGCTTTTTCACTGGCGCCATAGACTTTATAGCCGGATCCTTGTAGATAAAATATGGCGTCTTTTACGTGGTCAACCTTACAAATGGGCACATTAAATACGGCCCCAGCCGATGTCTTTACGGTATCGGCATTGACGGGCGCCCCTCCGGATTTTTGAATGATAATCCCACTCACTCCTGTACATTCGGCGGTGCGAATAATCCCGCCAAAATTGCGCGCATCTGTGAGTTGATCTAAAATGATAAAAAGCCCAGGGGATTCGCGTTCTTCTTGATTTTGTATGAGCTCTTCCAGAGAAACAAAGCTTATAGGGGAGAGGTAGGCTACTATTCCTTGGTGATTCGAGCGGGTGAGTTTGTCGAGTTTTACTAGTGGCACGGCATTAACTGGTATACCCCGCTTTTCTGCTATTTTGATAATTGATTCAAAGCGATGGGCCTCACTGCCTTGATGAATGTAAATTTTGTCGAGTGTTGCCCCAGCCTCCAGGGATTCAAGTACTGGATAATAGCCAAAAATAAAATCGTCTTTTTTCATGATGCGAATTATACGCCAAAATTAGTTCAAAAAAAAGAGGCTGTCGTTAGACAGCCTCTTTAATATTATAAAGTATGTTCAAATTACTTGATAACTTTTACAGTACCTTCAGTACCACCGATGTTTACTTTTACAAAGTAAGCACCACTAGCCATATGAGACATATCCACTTGAGAAGTCATGGCGTTGATGTTAGCGCGGTATACTTCTTGTCCTAGAACATTGAAAATAGCTACGTTGCTGATAGCCTCGTTAGCTTGAAGATTCAATACGTTGTTTACTGGGTTTGGATAAGCTTGGAAACCTTTAGTTGCAAAGTCTTGAGTTCCTACGTTAGTGTCAGAGTATACAATATCGTCCAAATATAAACGGTTGTTTCCACTGATTGAGTAGTAATTGATTCCACCTAAACTTGTTGGTACAGTACCGGCAGAGTCAGTAAAGGCTGTTCCAGCAGGAAGAACTACGTTACCGTCAATAATCATTTCGATAGTAGCTAAAGACATACCAGCAGAAATATCAACGTTCATATTAAATTCAAACCACTGATCATGTGGGAAAGTAAAAGATACAGCACCAAGAGCACTGTTGCTGATTGATCCCTGACCTGGAGCGCCTAAACCTTGGTTGAAGAAAATGTTTCCGACAATCCACTCACCGCCTCCAATTGGCACAGTACCTTGGAGGTTCATGTAAGCTTCTTGTCCAGAAGGAACATACATGAAAGCAGTATAATACCATGTTCCAAAGATTTTGTTACCTAAATCTAGAACAGGATCCATACCTGATCCATCTACGTAGAAAGAAACAGATCCACTCTGAGCGTATGTGTCAGACGCTAGTCCAGCACAAGCTCCACCACATCCCCAGTCAGTCCACCAGTTTTCGTAAACGGTTTGACCTGGCGTGTAGCTTTCCATATCGTCAGTGAACTGTGCGTAAACACTAGTCATGGCGAACGCGAAAAGCGCAGCTAAAAAATAATTTTTTTTCATAATAACTATAAATTTAAAGTTTAATAAAGTCAAATTTACGAAAAAAATATTTTAGAAAAAAGCCAAAAAAAATCAAAAAAATAAAAAGAAAGGGGGCCAAAGCCCCCTTTATTGTGATTTTAAATTCTACACAATCGTTTTAGATTGGCAAGAAAATAACTTTAAAAAGAAATGGTGAATTGAAATATATACCTCCAGAAATAGTAGCACCAACATTATTAGATGAGAAGGTACGGCCATCATTCATAACAATTTCAAATCGTACGGCCATAAAACTTGGCACACCTGGAGTGGCTCCAGCTGCTGCGTAGAGATCAGCCACATCTTGAATGACTAGGCTAATGTCCGCACGAGGCAAACCATTGCTTGAAATGGTGAAATCACCAGCAGGGAAGGTAGTCCACGCTTGCTCACCAATATCAGCTCCGTCATCAGTCAATAAAGGATCGATCAAATCTTGATCGTTGTATACTTGAACGTATACATTAACCTCTTTGAAATCTGGAACGAAACTTCCATTTCCTTGTTGTACTTCAATAGTAGAGTTGATTACGTTATTGGCTGGGTTAGTTACCGTTACCAAATCAGGGAAATCAACAATAGTTCTCAAGACGGCTCCAGATTCTGTATCCACAGTGTCTAGAACTTGATTGATGAGCGCATCGGATTCACTACAAGCTGAGAAGCTCAAAGCGGCACCTAAAACGAATATTTTTAGAATATTTTTCATACTGATCAAATTTTTAGTTAGCAACTGGGAATCCAGGTGATGGAGGGTTAGTATCCCAGAATACTTGTACGTCAACACCTGGCTTCTGTACAATGTTACTGTTTACGTTAGCTTCATTCGCAGGATAGAAGAACGAACGGACAAAGGCTCCTGGGTTAGGATCGATGTTCAATTGTAATTTCTTTGGATATCCTGTGCGACGGTAGAAGTTATAAGAATCCATTCCATTCCCGTAGTGAGCAATGAATTGCTGAGTAGCAAGAACTTCCCACTTATCTTCATTAGAACCGCTGTTGAATGCATTCACAACACTACTTACGTAGTTACTTACATCTGAAGAAGTTGCGAAGAATGCTGAATCAGCCTCTGGATCTAAACTTCCAAACTCAAGTACTTTGTTGGCGTGCTTACTGATACCAGCGCTAAGTGCGGTAGAAGCAGCACCAGCAGAACCGGAAGCCAAGGCGACTTCAGCCTTCATAAATTCAGTCCAGCTCGCAAGCATGATTGGCATGATTCCAGCACCACCACCTCCGCCACCAACGGTAACAGAAGAGAATCGATCGTCGTCAAAGCTTCCACCGATTGGATAAACACCTCCAGAAGTTTTCTGGAAGCTGTCTGGTGGAATACCTTCTGCGTTACCGTGGTCACGACCCCAATAGCCTTCTTCCAATGAGCAGAACAACATGCTTGCTGGGAAGTGGTTTGGTCGTGGAGCTACAGAACAAGTAAGGGTTGTTTGACTACCTCCTGGATTACAAGAAGCACCGGGACAGCAATCACTTTGACGATAGAAATAGTAACGCATACGTGGGTCACCAAGATCCAACATCGTTCCCATCAACCAAACTGATTGATAAGGCCCTGTACCAGTAACGTTATAGTTAGAATTGTACGAAGGGTGACGTGTGTCTGGGTTAGTTTCATTAGTACCGTATTGGAACTGGAAGTCATCAGCACTTGAGTTGATATAATTTCCTGAGTTTACAATACCATTGAAAGCTCCCGTATTGCCAGTGTTTAGGAAGGCCACCATTTTAACAGTGTTCGCTAACTTCACCCATTTTCCGAATTCATTGTCATAAAAGAAATCGTATTCTAGGTTATCGCCAGGCTGACCAAGTAGGTCAATACCTTCGTTAAGCATATCGATTGCTGCTGCATAGACTTCTTCTCCTGGATCTACCGTAGGAGCCGGGAATGCAGAAGGATTAGTCGCTTGGCTGTAAGGTACATCTCCAAAGGCATCAACTAAAGTGATTAGCGTGTACGCCTTTAAAATGCGCATGATACCAAGATGCTTGTTGTTCCCAGCGTTGTTGGCTAAAACTTCAGCAGAAGCCATATCCGAGAACATTCCGCGATAAGCGAGGCTCCACTCACCATCTAGGGCAACAGGTTGATAATTGTTTACATAAGTACGACCGAACATGTAGTTAATACGTGTTAAGGACGCACCGTTTCCACCCATTTGACGCATAAAGCTTGTGAAATCCAATTGGATGGCGGTCATGAAGCGATCTAAACTCGCTTTATCTTGGGTTACGTTGTTAGGATCGTCTAACAGATCTAGATCTGTGGTTTCGCATGAGGTAAATACCAAACCAGCAGCTAAAAGAACGTAGGTAAATAATTTACTTATATTTTTCATTGTTCGTGTTTTATCAGGTTAAAATGTAGCATTTACGCTAAATCCATATCTCTTGCTACTAGGTCCAGTCAAGAAATCAAACCCTGCTCCGTTACCAGCACCAAGACCAGTTACGTTTGGATCGAAATTAATTCCTTCAGGAGTGTTGTAAGCGTCATACCAAAGGTTAAAGCCGCTGAACTTGAAGGTTACAGATCCGAATGGAGTTTTCTCTAACATTTTAGATCCAAGGGTGTATCCTAGAGATACTTCCTGAAGACGCAATACAGAGGCATCATATACCTGTAGTTCATCTGCTGGACTAGCAAAACCGTTTGAGAAATAGAAATCTGAGTTATTGATTTGAACCGTATTTGGTAAACCGGTGTCTTGGTTAACCCCGTCTAAGATATATGTTCCTAAACGATCTTCAGTGTCTGTAGTCAAACCACGACCAAGTAATGAACCTACGTAAGTAGAGTAGATGTCTCCACCAGAGACGTGCGTGAATTGAACATTCAAGCTAAGTCCTTTGTATGACATGCTGCTGATATAGTTCATTACGAAATCAGGGTTAGCATCACCAATAAGAGGAACAAGACCATCTTCTGTAGTAGTTTCTGCCACATAGTTACCAGCTGCATCAACAACTAGATTACCATTAGCGTCACGTTTAACTCTTGAACCGTACATGGCACCAAGAGGATCGCCAACTGTTGCGAAGTTACCTAAGTTAGTGAACCCGGCGTAAACTACTTGTTCAGTGTCTTGACCTAAACTAATAACTTCACTTTCGAAAGTGGTGTAGTTAACATTCACTTTCCAGTCGAAACCGTTGGTTTGCGTTTTGACTAAGTTGAAACCGAAATCAGCTTCAACCCCTTTTGATTGAACCTCACCAATGTTGTTATCGATGAACGATGCACCAGTACTGGTTGGAATCGGCTGATCTTCTACGATCAAATCGTTAGTGGTTCTTTCGAAGTAAGAAACGTCAAAAGTCAAACGATTAAAGAGATTACCTTCAGCTCCAAACTCGATTTCTTCGAAAAGCTCAGGGCGGATGGCGCGGTTACCAATACTGCTGGTGGTGGTGTTTGATGTGATGTCAGAACCACCATCGTTCCAAGCTTGAGTATTCAAAGCCACCAAAGTAACCGTTGGATAACCTGTAACGAAGTTAGCAGATGTACCGTAACCAGCACGTAACTTCAGGTATTTAATGCCATTATCCGAAGACAATCCATCAAAGGCGCTTGTTGGTACAAAAGATACACTAGCAGATGGATAGAATAACGAATTTTCTATAGAGTTAGAAACCCAGTCATTACGTCCTGAAAGGTTAAGGAAAAGGTAGTTGTCATAGTCAAGAAGCATTTGTCCGAAAACCCCAACGATGTTACGTCTTTGGTGATACTCTGACTGAGTACGCTCTACGTAACCTGAGTGGTCAAAAAACCCGAATACTTGCTGATCTGTACTTCTCATACCAACACTGTTGTAATCAACACTGTTAGAGGTTGCCCCAACCGTAAAGCTCATATTAGCTTTGTCGTCGAGGAATGCGAAGTTATTTCCAGAGAGAACAACACGATGATCGTATATGGTGTTTGAAGTGGAAGTGGTTTGATAGAAACCGCGGTCAGTGTTGATATCTCCAGTCACCCCGCCACGATTTTGTCTGTTTACTGCATTTTCAGTGTAGTTGTCAATACTCGCTTGATAGAACACATTGAATTTATCAGAAATGTCATAAGCTATGTTGGCAAAACCATTAACACGGTTAACTAATTGACTGAATCTTGCATTCTTTACAGTCCAAAGTGGGTGCTGAATGGCGTTATCTTGACGGTAGTAAACACTACCTCCATCAGGAAGCTCGAATGGCAGCTCGTAGAAGTCGATACTTCTTGGAGTGTAAAACAAATCTCCGAAGATTGAAGAACCAGAACCAAAAGTACTAGAACCGAAACTCGCTGCTACTGGAGGAGTTTTTAGATCAGTTTTGGTGTAAGTCATCGATCCACGGATACTGAATTTGTTGCTCAATTTAGCGTCTCCCGATAGGGTTAAGTTTGAACGTTTTACGTTGTTTCCAGGAGTAAATCCATCTTCGTCAAGGTTACTGAATACAGTACCGTAACCGAATTTACCGTCTGCACTTCTACCTCTGGCATTAACAGAAATGTTTCGCGCTAGACCTTTGCGGAAGAATTCATTTACACTATTGCGAGGCTTCCATTCATAACGCTCGCCGGCGAACTGAGCCTGATAATCAGGATAGTTCGTAGCCAAGAAGTTAGACGTAGAATAAGGGTGAGCTACGGTTCCGTTTGCATCAAATGATGGGTCAGATCCCCAGCCCCCTAAGCCGTCTCTGTAAAATCCTGGTCCCCAGTTACTGTAGAACCATCCGAAAGCCTGGTCGAAACCACCTCCGAATCGGTTTTGGTAATCAGGAAGGATAGAAACTTCGTTAACGAACAAAGAAGAGGAAACTTCAATTTCTTGTTTTGTATTTTGCTCCGCTCCACTACCACTTTTTGTGGTGATAAGGATTACCCCGTTACGTCCTTGAGTACCGTAAAGGGTTGTCGCAGCAAGACCTTTCAAGATATCCACACGCTCGATGTTGTTTGGGTCAATGTCAAAAGATCGGCTAGATCCCATGTTCCCGTCAACGAAGTTACCTGCTTGGTTGGTGTCATTACTAATTGGCACACCATCAATCACGTAAAGGGCGTTGTTATCTCCTGTGAAAGAGTTTGTTCCTCGGATAATCACTTTGTTTGCAGATCCAGAAAGACCATTTTGCGTGGTGATGTTAATCCCCGCAGCCTTTCCGCTCAAAACACGTGTTAAATCCGTTTGTGGGCTTTCCTTAATTGATTCCTGTTGAATTGAGGAAACAGAATAACCCAATGCCTTTTTCTCTTTCTTAACAGCAAAACCAGTTACCACCACCTCGTTAAGGACAGAAGCATCCAATTCCATTGAGAAAGATATGTCGGAAGACGTTGCCGTCACAGGCATCTCGACAATTTTATAGCCAACGTAACTAAAAACAAGAGTCTCTCCCACGGACACTTCGATGGTATAATTACCGTCGAAATCCGTTTGGACCCCGTTTGTAGTTCCTTTAGCAATAACATTGACTCCAGGCAGCGGTAAATTGGACTCGTCCAGTACCGTACCAGAGACAGTTTGTTGTTGTGCGAACGTGAGTTGCACCACAAACGCTAGGAATAGCGTTAAAATTCCACTAAACTTTGTTCTCATTTTGTAATTTATTTGAATTAGCCAACGCCAAAAATCACAATAAAAAGTTAAATACACAACTTTTTAAACTTAAAATTTCGAATTATTTTAACAGAAAGTTACGCTATTGTTAAGGTTTGGCGTTTTTGATTGTTTTGGTTAACTCATTAAAATTGAGTCAAATTTTCACTGAAATTGACCTTCAAAACCACCATAAAAAACACCCCAAACTGTCAAAAATTTTAATACAATCATTGCGCTAAAATTGACTGTTAAAAACAAGGTGAATTTTAGTATTATTTCTCGAAAAATCAGAGCTTTCTCCGAAACCTTGTGCTATCTGAGTTTTTAATATTCCCGCACGTGTCACAAGTGCAACACCAAGCCCTAATGAGAAGTTTTGCTGCATTTTTCCCTGGATTTCGTTGCGGTAAAAGGCAACATCGGAAAGATGATGTATATAAAATGTATCAGAGAAGGATAATCGATACTCGAGTTGCGTTAAATGCAATTGGGATGTTTCGAGTAAATTTTCGTTGAAGCCACGTAAACTTTGAGTTCCTCCAAAACGATATAATTCATTTGTACGTAGATTTTTTCCTTTTAAGTAGGCGGTTTTATGGTTAATCCAAAAGAATTGATTTGGCCAAAGATTCCAGAGGTAGAAGAGTTCAAAATTGAGCCTTTCCCTTGTAAAGGATTGTTTTGAATCTAAAATAGGATTTCCAGAAATTGGAGTGTCATCACTTGATCCAAATTCCGTAAGCAGTTTAATACCGTAGCGCCGGGGCATTAAAATGGATTTGCGTTCTTTGGTTAATTGGGCTTCTAGGCCCCAAAGCCTTTGGTTGTAATCGGAAATATTATTTTCATCAAATGATACGCCAGAGCCTTTTGAAGATTTGACTGATGTATAACCCAGTGCAAGGGCCCAAAGTCCGAAAGGTTTGTAAGTTACCTGGACTCCCGAGGTTGCCGTTGTAAAAGTAGAATCTCTGCGGAAAAGCTCGAATCTTCCTTGAACACCAATTGGAGTTTGGGCAATGTAGGGAAGTCCTGTCTGGATTTCAAGGCGTTCTTGCTGGTTGCCATCGGCTTTATATCGCAAATCTAATTGCTCACTTTTGTTTAGATTGTTCCAAAGCTGCAAGTTGAGATAACCATTAAATTTCAGAGACTGACTCTCAGGATCTGTACCAAAGCCTAAAATGCCCTCCACCTGGTTGGCTACCTTTTTTTCGAGATACATATATAAGGTGGTCTTCTCTTTTTCAAAAAGAGTCTCGCTTGGGCGTTGCACACCCACGTAAGGGGATGAAGACAATATTTCTTCTGCCTGATTTATGGTTTCCTCTCTAAATGGAAGCGGAAACTTTAGCCCTGATTTGTGTTTCAAAAATCCTGGGTCTACTTCGGAGTAGCCTTTAATCACCAAGCTATCAATTTTGCGTTGCGGATTTAACACAGCGCGAAGTTCTGCATAAAGAACAGGAAACACGATTGGTTTTAGATGGGTAAATTTTAGCTGGGAAAATGGACTAAAATCTTGTGCAATCAATTTACTGAGTTGATTGAGAAAATCGGGCACCTCTTGAATAGAGATTTTGACTAAGTTTAATGATTCTGCCGATTCTTGAGGTAGGATACTCCATTCAGTGACGCTAGGAGAGATCAGTCTAGGGGTATCAGATTTTGAATTATTGGCGGTGAAATTTATTATGTAAGGCTCTATCGTGCTGGAATAGGAAAAAACGACATACTGCCATTTAGGCCCCAGATCAAAGCTAATTTCCACTAAGACTTGACCCTCAGCATTCAAGTATTCCTTTTCCTGGGTTTGAACACCAAGGAAGCCCATTAGTTGAAGTCTTTCTATTTCCTGGCTAATGGTTTCTGCCAAGGCAGCTCTATTGTTAAATTTTTGGGGCTTGTTTGAGAAATTAAGGACTTTTGATTGCGCAAGGGGATGCGCGACAAATTGCACCGTCAATTCTTGGGCGTAAATTTTTGAAGAGAGGAATAGACAAAATAATATACTTATAAATTTTCCCTTACTCATAGGTAAAACTCAGCTTTTTTAAAACCTTACAAACTTAACGTCCAAAGAACAATATTCGTGCGACACAGAAAGTAAAATAAGTGGTCTTGAAATAATTTGTTACGGCCATTGGGATAATTCATTTTTATTGCTACCTTTGCCGCCCTTTATAGGGACAAATTATATCGTTTATCTAAGTATAACAAGGATTTTATATGCCAACTATTTCACAATTAGTACGAAAAGGAAGAGCCAAAATAACCAAGAAGAGTAAATCGGCTGCTTTAGATTCGTGCCCGCAACGCCGCGGAGTGTGTACGCGTGTATATACGACCACACCTAAAAAACCGAACTCAGCAATGCGTAAAGTAGCTCGTGTTCGATTGACCAATGGTAAGGAAGTAAACGCATACATCGGTGGTGAAGGACACAATCTTCAAGAGCACTCGATAGTATTGGTTAGAGGTGGAAGGGTGAAGGATTTGCCAGGAGTACGTTACCACATTGTGCGCGGGGCATTGGATACCGCAGGGGTCCAAGGTCGATTACAGCGCAGGTCAAAGTACGGAGCAAAGCGCCCTAAGAAGTAATTAAACTTTAAGAAGAAGACATGAGAAAAAGACAAGCGAAAAAAAGACCGCTGTTGCCAGATCCAAAATTTAATGATCAGCTGGTAACAAGGTTTGTCAACAACTTGATGTGGGATGGTAAGAAATCCGTCGCTTTCAAAGTGTTCTACGATGCAATCGAGATCGTAGACAGCAAAAATCAAGACGAAGAAAAGACAGCTTTAGAAATCTGGAAAGATGCGTTGTCTAATGTAATGCCACACGTAGAGGTGCGCTCACGTCGCGTTGGTGGGGCTACATTCCAAATTCCAATGCAGATTCGTCCAGATCGTAAAATTTCTACAGCCATGAAGTGGCTTATCGGTTATGCGCGCAAGCGTAACGAAAAATCGATGGCTCAAAAATTAGCTGCTGAGATTTTGGCCGCTGCAAAAGAAGAAGGTGCCGCAGTTAAAAAGCGTATGGACACCCACAAGATGGCCGAAGCTAACAAAGCATTTTCACATTTTAGATTCTAAGTCATGGCCAAGAGAGATTTAAAATTCACCAGAAATATTGGTATTGCCGCGCACATTGATGCGGGTAAGACTACAACTACTGAGCGTATTCTTTTTTATACCGGTGTGAGCCATAAGATCGGTGAAGTGCACGATGGTGCTGCAACCATGGACTGGATGGAGCAAGAACAGGAGCGTGGAATTACCATTACCTCTGCTGCAACTACCTGTACTTGGAACTTCCCAACACAAAATGGTCAACCAACAGACGACACAAAAGGATACCACTTTAATATTATCGATACTCCTGGTCACGTTGATTTTACCGTAGAGGTAAACCGTTCCTTGCGTGTATTGGATGGTCTGGTTTTCTTGTTCAGTGCTGTTGATGGTGTTGAGCCACAGAGTGAGACGAACTGGAGACTTGCCGATAACTACAAAGTCCCACGTATGGGCTTTGTGAATAAAATGGACCGACAAGGATCAAACTTTATGGCGGTTTGTCAGCAAGTTAAGGACATGTTGGGATCTAATGCAGTGCCTATCGTATTGCCTATCGGTGATGAAGCAGACTTCAAAGGAATAGTTGATTTAGTGAAGAACCGTGCCATCATCTGGCATGATGAATCCATGGGGTCTACCTTTGATGTCATCGATATTCCAGAGGATCTTAAAGCAGAGGCTGCTGAGTACCGCGGAAAATTAATCGAGGAGGTTGCTGCTTATGACGAAAACCTTCTAGAGAAATATATGGAAGACGAAAATTCCATCACTGAAGAGGAAGTACATGCTGCCTTGCGCGCTGCTGTTATGGATATGTCGATTATCCCTATGATTTGCGGTTCTGCATTTAAAAATAAAGGAGTTCAGTTCCTTCTAGACGCTGTATGTCGCTATTTGCCTTCGCCAGTGGATAAAGAGGGTATTGTAGGTACAAATCCTGATACTGAGAAAGAAGAAGTGCGTAAGCCAGATGTGAGCGAACCATTTTCTGCTTTGGCCTTTAAAATTGCTACGGATCCATTTGTAGGCCGTTTGGCATTTTTCCGCGCTTATTCAGGACGCTTAGACGCAGGTTCTTATATTCTTAACAATCGTTCAGGTAATAAAGAGCGTATTTCTCGTATTTACCAAATGCACGCGAATAAGCAAAACGCCATCGATTTTATCGAGGCTGGTGATATTGGTGCAGCTGTAGGATTCAAAGACATCAAGACTGGGGATACCTTGTCTGCTGAGAAGAGTCCGATCGTTCTCGAGAGTATGGTTTTCCCTGATCCTGTAATCGGTATTGCGGTAGAGCCTAAAACTAAAGCAGACGTGGATAAAATGGGTATGGCTTTGGCGAAATTGGCTGAAGAAGACCCGACCTTCCAGGTCCGTACTGATGAGGCGAGTGGTCAAACCATTATCTCAGGTATGGGTGAGCTTCACTTAGATATTATTGTTGATCGTCTAAGACGTGAATTCAAGGTGGAAGTAAACCAAGGTAAACCTCAAGTTGAGTACAAAGAGGCGGTTACCCGTGGCGCTGATCATCGTGAAGTGTACAAGAAACAGACTGGTGGTCGCGGTAAATTCGCAGACATCGTTTTTACCTTGTCGCCTGCTGACGATGAAAAAGCTGTTGGTCTTGAGTTTGTTAATGAAGTAAAAGGAGGTAACATTCCAAAAGAATTTATACCGTCAGTCGAAAAAGGATTCAAAGAGGCTATGAAAAATGGACCTTTGGCTGGATTCGAAATTGACCGTATGAAGGTAACCCTGAAAGATGGTTCGTTCCACCCTGTGGATTCTGACCAATTATCCTTCGAATTGGCTGCCAAAATAGGATTTAAGTCTGCAGCTAAAGCTGCTGGTGCTGTAATCCTTGAGCCGATTATGAAGCTCGAAGTATTGACCCCAGAAGAAAATATGGGGGATATTGTTGGTGACTTGAACCGTCGTCGTGGTCAAGTTAATAATATGAGCGACCGCGCCGGAGCAAAGGTAATCAAGGCAGAAGTGCCATTATCTGAAATGTTTGGATATGTGACTACACTGCGTACCCTTTCTTCTGGCCGTGCGACCTCAACAATGGAATTTTCACATTATGCAGAAACTCCTTCGAATATTGCTGAGGCGGTAATCGCTGAAGCTAGAGGAACTGCTAACGCTTAACAATCACAGCAATGAGTCAAAAAATAAGAATCAAGTTAAAGTCTTACGATCACAATTTAGTAGACAAATCTGCTGATAAAATCGTAAAAACCGTAAAAAGTACTGGTGCTGTGGTTACTGGGCCAATTCCGTTACCAACGCACAAGAAAATTTTCACTGTGTTGCGCTCGCCGCACGTGAACAAGAAGAGTCGTGAGCAATTTCAATTGAGTTCTTACAAGCGCCTTTTGGATATTTACAGCTCTTCTTCAAAAACCATCGATGCACTCATGAAACTTGAGTTGCCAAGCGGTGTAGAAGTTGAGATTAAGGTCTAAGACCTCTCGCTTTAGTGAGCACATGTCCTGAGCTGCGAGCAAGGGAAAAACGGAAACAAAATAATATTCAGGACTGAATTTATTTTGGTCCTGTTTTTTTGAATAAGTAATTAATAACTAAAAAATAAAAATTATGTCTGGGTTAATTGGAAAAAAGATAGGGATGACCAGCATCTTTGACGAGAAAGGAAAAAATATTCCTTGTACTGTCATCGAAGTAGGACCCTGTGTTGTTACCCAAGTCAGAACCAAAGAGGTTGACGGGTATGAAGCTCTTCAACTTGGTTTCGATGACAAAAAGACTGCCAATAAAGCTGCTGAGGGCCACGCCCAAAAGGCAGGGACTGTTGCCAAGCGAAAAGTCGTCGAGTTCCAAGGATTTGAAAGGGAGTATAAACTAGGAGATACTTTGACAGTGGATCACTTTATTGAAGGTGAATTCGTCGATATTTCCGGTGTTACCAAAGGAAAAGGTTTCCAAGGGGTAGTTAAACGCCACGGATTTGGCGGTGTGGGTCAGTCGACTCATGGTCAGCACAACCGTTTGCGTGCTCCTGGATCAATTGGTGCAGCATCATATCCTGCTCGCGTATTCAAAGGAATGCGTATGGCGGGCCAGATGGGCAATTCAAAAGTGAAAGTTGAAAACTTACGCGTATTAAAAGTAGTTCCTGAAAAGAACTTACTTGTGGTTAAAGGTTGTGTGCCTGGTCACAAAAACGCTTATCTAACAATTACAAAGTAATGAAGGTAGCAGTATTAGACAAAAACGGAAAAGATACGGGTAGAAAGGTAGACCTTTCTCAAGAAGTATTTGGTATTGAACCGAACAATCACGCGGTTTACCTGGATGTAAAGCAGTATTTAGCGAACCAGCGTCAAGGGACGCACAAGGCTAAAGAAAAAGCCGAGATCGCAGGAAGTACTCGTAAGTTGAAAAAACAAAAAGGAACAGGAACTGCCCGTGCGGGGAGTATAAAGTCCGGTGTTTTTAAAGGAGGAGGTCGATTTTTCGGCCCTCGTCCGCGCAATTACGGATTTAAACTAAACAAAAACTTGAAGCGTTTGGCCCGTCGTTCTGCCTTGAGCATTAAGGCTCAGGATAAAGCGATCGTGGTTCTAGAAGACTTCAACATGGAGACACCAAAAACTAAAGAATTTACAGCATTGTTGCAGTCATTAGGCCTTGAAAACAAAAAATCTTTGTTCGTCTTGGGTGACTCAAATAATAATGTATATTTGTCGTCGCGTAATTTGCGAGGGACTGAGGTCATAAATAACTCAGAATTAAGCACTTACAAGATTATGAATGCAAACAGCCTCGTGTTGTTTGAAGGTTCTTTGGAAAGTATTGAAGAAAACTTAAGTAAATAGACACAAGATGAATATCTTAATTAAACCTATTATTACAGAGAAAGCCACGCGCAACGCGGAGGATTTGAACTGCTTCACCTTTGTGGTGAATCCAAAGGCGAATAAGATTGAAATCAAAAATGCAGTGGAGACGGCATATGGTGTTTCAGTTACTTCAGTTCGCACAATTAATGTCCGCCCAGATCGTCGTGTTCGTTACACGAAGACGGGGATCCAAGCTGGTAAAACGACTGCCGTTAAGAAAGCAATCGTACAGGTGGCGGAAGGTGATACAATAGATTTTTATGCTAATATCTAAAGAGATTTAGATTAATAAAGACAACAATGTCAGTAAGAAAATTAAAACCAATCACCCCAGGGCAGCGATTTAGAGTTGTGAATGGATTTGACGCCATCACGACTGATAAGCCGGAGAAGAGCTTACTTGCTCCGAAAAAACGTTCAGGGGGAAGAAACAGTCAAGGAAGAATGACCATGCGCTATATCGGTGGTGGTCATAAGAAGCGTTATCGAATCATCGATTTCAAACGCGACAAGCACGGTATTCCTGCAACCGTAGCCACTATTGAATACGATCCAAACCGTACAGCATTTATTGCTCTTCTCAATTACCAAGATGGTGAGAAGCGTTATATTATTGCGCAAAATGGTCTACAGGTCGGTCAAAATGTGGTTTCTGGTGACGGAGCAGCTCCTGAAATTGGAAATACATTGACTTTAGCGCAAATCCCGCTAGGAACAATAATCTCTTGCATTGAATTACATCCAGGTCAAGGTGCCGTAATGGCGCGTAGTGCTGGTGCTTTTGCACAGTTAATGGCGCGCGATGGTAAATACGCAACCGTTAAACTTCCTTCAGGCGAAACTCGTATGATTTTGGTGACCTGTTCAGCAACAATCGGCGCTGTTTCAAATAGTGATCACCAACTTCTAGTTTCTGGTAAGGCTGGACGTTCACGTTGGTTGGGTCGTCGTCCACGAACTCGTGCGGTAGTGATGAACCCAGTAGATCACCCAATGGGTGGTGGTGAAGGACGTTCTTCAGGAGGACATCCAAGATCACGTAAAGGTATTCCTGCTAAAGGATTCCGTACGCGTTCTAAAACCAAAGCGAGTAATAAATACATTGTAGAACGTAGAAAGAAATAAGTCATGCCAAGATCATTAAAAAAAGGACCTTACGTTCACTATAAGTTAGATAAAAAAGTTGCTGACAATGTTGAGTCGGGCAAAAAGACAGTAATCAAAACTTGGTCAAGAGCATCAATGATTACTCCAGATTTTGTAGGTCAAACCATTGCAGTACATAACGGTAAACAATTTGTTCCTGTCTATATTACAGAAAACATGGTAGGCCACAAATTGGGTGAATTTTCGCCGACACGCTCATTCCGTGGCCATGGTGGAAACAAGAATAAAGGAAAAAAATAGTAAGCCATGGGAGTTCGTAAACGAGAAAGAGCAGAAGAAATCAAGGAAGCGAAAAAATCACAGTATTTCGCTAAGTTGAATAATTGCCCGACGTCACCGCGCAAAATGCGCCTGGTTGCCGACTTAGTTCGTGGTGAGAAGGTGAATCACGCCTTGAATATTTTAAAATTCAGTCAAAAAGAAGCTTCACGTCGTCTTGAGAAGTTATTGCTTTCGGCTATTGCTAACTGGCAGGCCAAAAACGAAGACGCTTCACTAGAAGATGCTGATCTCTTTGTAAAGGAGATTCGTGTTGACGGAGGAAGTATGCTTAAGCGACTTCGTACCGCACCTCAAGGTCGTGCACACAGAATTAGAAAGCGTTCCAACCATGTAACTTTGGTTTTAGGAGCTAATGATAACACACAAAGCTAGAAAGTAAATGGGACAAAAGACAAATCCAATCGGAAACCGCTTAGGTATCATCAGAGGATGGGAATCCAACTGGTACGGTGGCAACGACTACGGCGATAAATTAGCCGAAGACGATAAGATTAGAAAATACGTTCATGCTCGTTTGAATAAAGCAAGTGTGTCTCGTGTAATTATCGAGAGAACTTTAAAACTTGTAACCGTTACTATCACCACAGCCCGTCCCGGTATTATTATAGGAAAAGGCGGCCAGGAGGTAGACAAGCTGAAAGAAGAACTTAAGAAAATTACCGGCAAAGAAGTACAAATTAACATCCATGAAATTAAGCGTCCTGAATTAGATGCGTTCTTAGTGGCCTCGAGCATCGCTCGTCAAATCGAGAACCGTATTTCTTACAGACGTGCCATTAAAATGGCAATTGCCGCCTCTATGCGTATGAACGCTGAAGGAATTAAGGTGCAGATTTCAGGTCGATTGAACGGAGCTGAAATGGCGCGTTCTGAGGCCTACAAGGATGGACGTATTCCATTGTCGACATTTAGAGCGGATATTGACTATGCTTTGGCTGAAGCCCATACGACTTATGGTCGTCTAGGAGTAAAAGTATGGATCATGAAAGGTGAGGTTTATGGCAAAAGAGAGTTGTCGCCATTAGTAGGCCTTTCCAGTAATAAATCCGGTGGTAAAGCGAATACTGGACGTGGCGGGAATAAAGCTCGTCGTAACAGAAAGTAATTTTTTAAAGACGAAAGAAGATGTTACAACCAAAAAGAACTAAGTTTCGTAAGACAATGAAGGGTCGCATGAAAGGAAATGCGGGCCGAGGAAATCAATTATCATACGGGACTTTTGGTATTAAATCACTAGACTCAAATTTCTTGACAGCACGTCAAATCGAGGCGGCGCGTATTGCTGCTACACGATATATGAAACGTGAAGGTTCGATTTGGATCATGATATTCCCTGATAAACCGATCACAAAAAAGCCACTTGAGGTACGTATGGGTAAAGGAAAAGGAGCTGTAGAATATTGGGCTGCCGTAGTTAAACCAGGACGCGTCTTGTTTGAGGTGTCTGGAGTGCCACTCGAAATTGCGAAAGAAGCTTTGCGCTTAGCGGCTCAGAAACTTCCTGTGAAAACGAAGTTTGTCATTTCCAGAGATTATCAAGCTTAATTTATTGACATTGTCATTATGAAACAATCAGAAATAACAAAAGCATCAACAGCGGAATTACAAGAGAAGCTGGCAGAAATTAAAAAAGAGCACACCGATTTGCGTATTGCTCACGCCATCTCACCGTTGGAAAATCCAATTCAACTTAGAGGGCTCAGAAGAGCTGTAGCGAGAATTGCGACCGAACTAACTAAAAGATCAGTACAATAATTGTGCGCCACGGAAACATGGAAAAAAGAAACTTAAGAAAAGAACGAATCGGGGTAGTGACCAGCAACAAAATGGAGAAATCTATTGTTGTTAGCGAGGTTAAAAAGGTGAAGCACCCGATGTACGGAAAGTTCGTGTTGAAGACCAAAAAGTATGTCGCGCACGACGAAAAAAATGACTGCAACGAAGGGGATACTGTTCGTATTATGGAGACTCGTCCATTGAGCAAGACCAAATGTTGGAGACTAGTAGAAATTATCGAAAGAGCTAAGTAATCATGATACAACAAGAATCAAGACTAAAAGTAGCTGATAACACAGGAGCAAAAGAAGTACTTTGTATTCGTGTGTTAGGCGGTACCAAAAGACGATACGCTTCTATAGGCGATAAAATCGTGGTTACCGTAAAAGAGGCAACGCCAAACGGAAATGTCAAAAAAGGAAGCGTTTCGACTGCAGTAGTAGTGCGTACCGTAAAAGAGGTGCGTCGTCCAGACGGATCTTATATCCGTTTTGATGACAACGCCTGTGTTCTTTTGAACCCTCAGGGTGAAATGAGAGGAACACGTGTTTTTGGTCCGGTCGCCCGTGAACTTCGAGACAAACAGTTCATGAAAATTGTATCATTAGCACCTGAGGTGCTTTAAAGCAAAACCAAATGGAAAAGCTAAAGATAAAATCAGGTGACCTTGTTTTGGTAACCGCTGGAGATCACAAAGGCAGCGAAGGAAAAGTTCTTCGGGTGCTAAAGGATAAAAATAAAGCAATCGTAGAAGGGGTTAACCTTGTGAAAAAACACCAAAAGCCTAGCGCTGCTAGTCCTCAAGGTGGAATCACTGAAATGGAGGCACCAATTCACATTTCTAACCTTGCTGTTAAAGACCCTAAGTCAGGTGAAGCAACACGTGTTGGGTTTAAAATGGAAGGAGATAAAAAAGTCCGATTTGCTAAAAAATCGAATCAAGTATTATAGTTATGGGATACACACCAAGACTTAAAGAAGAATACAAGAGCAGAGTAGTTTCTGCCTTGACCGATGAGTTCGGCTACAATAACGTAATGCAAGTACCAAAACTCGAGAAAATTGTTGTTTCTCGAGGTGTCGGCAGTGCCGTAGCGGATAAGAAGCTCATTGAGTATTCAGTAGATGAATTGACTAAGATTACTGGTCAAAAGGCTATAGCAACGATTTCTAAAAAGGACGTTGCTACCTTTAAATTGAGAAAAGGTATGCCTATAGGCGCCAAAGTTACACTTCGTGGAGAGCGTATGTATGAGTTTTTAGATCGTTTGATCACTTCAGCTTTACCTCGTGTGAGAGACTTTAACGGAATCAAATCAACTGGATTTGATGGACGCGGTAATTATTCCTTGGGTATTACCGAGCAAATCATCTTCCCTGAAATTGATATCGATAAGGTCAAGAAAATTGAAGGTATGAACGTTACTTTCATTACCTCTGCCCATACCGATCAAGAAGCGAAATCATTATTAACCCAGTTGGGATTACCATTTAAAAAGAACTAAGATGGCTAAAGAATCAATGAAAGCCCGCGAGGTAAAAAGAGCAAGAACGGTAGCAAAATATGCCGCAAAGAGAAAAGCTTTGAAAGAAGCTGGAGAATTTGACGAATTGCAAAAATTACCAAAAAATGCATCTCCAATACGCATGCACAACCGTTGTAAGCTAACTGGTCGTCCAAAGGGTTATATGAGAACATTTGGAATATCTCGTGTGATGTTCCGTGAAATGGCAAATCAAGGATTAATACCAGGAGTGCGTAAAGCGAGCTGGTAAAATAATATAAACCGGGTGCAGGTTTCGATAAAACGGAAAACCACATCCACAATAAATAGAACATGAACACAGATCCAATTGCAGATTTTTTAACACGTGTTAGAAATGCAAGTCTTGCTGGTCACCGCGTAGTCGAGGTACCAGCATCAAACATCAAAAAGGAGATCACAAAAATTCTTTTTGATCAAGGCTTTATTTTGAGCTACAAGTTTGAAGAGGGAAAAAACCCTCAAGGAACTATCAAAATTGCTTTGAAATACGACAAAATCACTAAAGAGCCCGTAATCCGTCGCCTAGAGCGCGTGAGTACTCCTGGTTTGCGTCAATATGTGGGCGCCAAGGATATGCCGCGTGTCTTGAATGGTTTGGGTATCGCCATCATTTCTACTTCAGCTGGGGTAATGACAGGCAAACAAGCCAAAGCTCAGAATACCGGTGGGGAAGTATTGTGTTACGTTCATTAATCTAAATAAGACCAAGAAATGTCACGAATAGGAAATAATCCCGTTGCGATTCCAGAAGGTGTCACTGTAACAGTGAATGGCCAAGAAGTCAAAGTAAAGGGGAAATTAGGTGAGTTAACTCAAGAGTTCGACGCGGTATCAATCGTTGTTGAAGAAGGTCAGGTTTTGGTAACACGTCCGTCAGATGCAAAAGATCATCGTGCAAAACACGGTTTATACCGTGCTTTGGTCAACAATATGATTAAAGGTGTTTCGACAGGATGGACTAAACAACTCGAGTTTGTAGGTGTTGGTTACCGTGCAAGTAACCAAGGAAACAAATTGGACTTGGCTGTTGGTTTTTCACACAATATCGTTTTGGACATAGCTCCAGAAGTTAAAGTAGAAACCATTTCTGAAAAGGGTAAAAACCCAATCGTAAAGTTAACCTCTCACGATAAACAACTTGTCGGCCAAGTTGCGGCCAAAATCCGCAGCTTCCGTAAACCAGAGCCTTACAAAGGAAAAGGTATAAAGTTTGTCGGTGAAATAATTAGAAGAAAAGCAGGTAAGTCTGCATAAGTATAGAGTTATGGCATTATCCAAAGAAGAAAGAAGAGAGCGTATTCGCTTTCGTATTAGAAAAACCGTAAGTGGGAATGCACAGCGCCCAAGGTTAGCCGTATTCCGCAGTAATAAAGAAATTTATGCGCAACTTATTGATGATCTATCTGGAGTTACTCTAGCTGCAGCCTCATCAAGAGATAAGGATATTGAAACGGCGAGTGTCAACAAGAGTGAAGCTGCAAAACTTGTGGGTCAAAGTGTTGCTCAAAAAGCCCTAAAGGCTGGAGTGACTGAAGTTACCTTCGATCGCGGCGGGTACTTGTATCACGGTAGAGTTAAATCATTAGCAGAAGGCGCGCGCGAAGGCGGCTTAAAATTCTAAAAATATGTATCAAGATTATAAAAACGTAGAACTAGTTAAGCCGGGCGGACTCGAATTAAAGGATCGTTTGGTTGGGGTGCAGCGTGTAACCAAAGTAACCAAAGGAGGACGTGCATTTGGATTCTCTGCAATTGTTGTTGTAGGCGATGAAAAAGGTGTAGTGGGCCATGGTTTAGGAAAGTCTAAAGATGTTGCCAGTGCTATTGCTAAAGCCATCGAAGATGCAAAGAAAAACTTGGTGCGTATTCCGTTGAACAAAGCGACTTTACCACACGAACAAAAAGGTAAATATGGAGGAGCCCGTGTGAATCTTCTTCCTGCTGCTGCGGGTACAGGAGTAATCGCTGGTGGTGCCGTACGCGCTGTGATGGAAGCTGTAGGAGTACACGACGTATTGTCTAAATCACAAGGATCTTCAAATCCGCACAATGTGGTAAAAGCAACTTTTGATGCTTTACTTCAATTGCGCAGTGCAGAGACGGTAGCCAAACAACGCGGCATTACTTTGGATAAATTATTTAAAGGTTAATCAAACAGTTATGGCAAAGATTAAAATCACAAAGGTTCGCAGTGATATCAAGCGTCCTGAGACCCAGAAAAGAACGCTCAAGGCACTTGGCTTGAATAGAATCGGTCAGACGGTGGAGCATGAAGATACCCCGAACATTATGGGTATGGTAAGTAAAGTTAATCACTTGGTTTCTGTTGAAACCAATTAAGAGATACAGAAATGGATTTAAGTAATTTAAAACCAGCTGAAGGATCAGTTAAAAAAGAAGCCAAGCGCGTTGGTCGTGGTCAGGGTTCCGGAAAAGGCGGTACCGCAACACGTGGTCACAAAGGAGCGAAATCTCGTTCAGGTTACTCTAAGAAACTTGGTTTCGAAGGGGGTCAAATGCCGCTGCAGCGCCGTGTGCCTAAATTCGGATTCAAGAATATCAACCGTAAAGAATACCAAGGAATCAATCTAGATACGCTACAAGGTCTTGTAGACGACAAGAAAGTCAAAGACACTGTAGATTTCGAAACTTTAGTCGTTCTTGGTTTGTGCGGTAATAATGAAATGGTAAAAATATTAGGTCGCGGTGAGCTTAAAGCTAAGCTTAGCGTTAGTGCTCATAAATTTACTGCAACCGCCAAAGCAGCTATAGAGGCTGCAGGAGGTTCAGCAGAAACCCTTTAATTAAGCTGAGGAATGAAGTTTTTTGAGACATTAAAAAATGCCTATAAAATTGAAGAGTTGCGCGATCGTATCGCCTTGACACTAGGGTTGTTATTGGTTTATCGATTCGGAGCGCAAGTTGTATTGCCAGGAATTGATGCGGCAATGCTTAGTGATTTCGCTGGTCGATTTGACGATGGAGGTATTGGTGGATTGTTAAATGCATTCACCGGAGGAGCATTTGCTAACGCCTCAATTTTTGCTCTGGGAATCATGCCTTACATTTCAGCTTCGATCGTTGTTCAGCTTATGCAAATTGCAATTCCTTATCTGCAAAAGCTTCAAAAAGAAGGAGAAAGTGGTCGTAAAAAAATCAATCAAATTACCCGCTGGTTAACTATTGGTATTTGTTTGGTTCAGGCACCGAGTTACTTAGCAGGTCTACCAGCCCTGGGGGTTCCTTCAGAGGCTTTTGTTATGGGACAATCTGCATTGTTTTATGTTTCTTCTATTACCATTTTGGTTACTGGCTGTGTATTCGCTATGTGGCTGGGAGAAAAGATTACTGATAAAGGAATTGGTAATGGAATTTCAATTCTGATTATGGTGGGGATCATTGCACGTTTGCCTTTGACTTTTGCTCAGGAGTTCGCTTCAAGAGTTTTTGAATCAAACGGGGGAATGATTATGATTCTTATCGAATTGGCGATTTGGTTTGTAATCATTTTACTCTCAGTACTTCTGGTAATGGCTGTTCGTAAGATCCCAGTGCAATATGCACGTCGTACGGCATCTGGAGCTTATGAAAAGAATATATTTGGAGCACGTCAGTTCATTCCTTTAAAATTAAATGCTTCAGGAGTTATGCCGATCATTTTCGCTCAAGCGATTATGTTTGTGCCATCTGCCGTGGCTAGTTTATCGGAAAGCGCCTTTGCTCAAACAATTCAAGCTAACTTCAGCGATATTTTCGGATTTTGGTATAACCTTGTATTTGGGGTATTGATTATCATCTTTACTTACTTCTATACTGCTATCACGGTACCAACTAACAAAATGGCTGATGATCTCAAACGTAGTGGTGGTTTTATTCCAGGAATCAAACCAGGGACGGATACAGCAGAATACCTCGATCGTATCATGTCTCAAATCACGCTACCCGGCTCTGTATTCCTAGCCTTAATTGCTATCTTTCCAGCATTTGTGGTGAAAATATTAGGCATTCAGCAAGGGTGGGCCTTATTTTATGGCGGAACATCATTATTGATTATGGTGGGTGTAGCCATAGATACTATGCAACAAGTCAATTCATATTTGTTAAATCGTCATTATGACGGTTTAATGAAAACGGGTAAAAATCGTAAATCAGTAGCATAATGGCCAAGCAAGCAGCAATAGAGCAAGATGGAACGATAGTCGAAGCCCTATCTAATGCAATGTTCCGTGTGGAACTTGAGAATGGTCACATTGTTACGGCCCATATCTCTGGAAAAATGCGTATGCATTACATTAAATTGCTTCCAGGGGATAAAGTAAAATTAGAAATGAGTCCTTATGATTTATCAAAGGCTCGTATAACTTATAGATACTAAGAAAATGAAAGTAAGAGCTTCCATTAAAAAACGTAGTGCCGACTGCAAAATCGTACGCAGAAAAGGGCGCTTGTATGTAATTAACAAAAAGAACCCAAGGTTTAAACAAAGACAAGGATAATTATGGCAAGAATCGCAGGTGTAGATATCCCAAAACAAAAAAGGGGTGTAATCGCGTTAACGTATATCTTTGGAGTGGGCAAGAGTCGTGCTCAAGATATCTTAAAGAAAGCTGGCGTAAGTGAAGACAAGAAGGTCAGCGAGTGGAACGATGATGAAATCGGAGCCATTCGTGAGGCTGTAGGGTCATTCAAGATCGAAGGCGAGTTACGTAGTGAAATTCAGTTGAACATCAAGCGTTTGATGGACATTGGTTGCTACAGAGGTATTCGACACAGAGCTGGACTCCCACTTAGAGGACAACGCACTAAGAATAACTCCAGAACCAGAAAAGGAAAACGTAAAACAGTGGCTAACAAGAAAAAAGCGACTAAATAATTTCTAGAGATATGGCAAAGTCTAGTGCAAAGAATACGAAAAAGAGAAAAGTGATTATTGAAGCGACTGGTGAGGCGCACATTACCGCGTCATTCAACAATATCATTATCTCCTTGACCAACAAAAACGGTGATGTGATCTCTTGGTCCTCTGCCGGTAAAATGGGTTTTAGAGGCTCAAAGAAAAACACACCTTACGCTGCTCAATTAGCTGCAGAAGATGCTTCAGCAGTGGCTCATGAAGCCGGGTTACGTAAAGTAAAAGTTTATGTAAAAGGTCCTGGTAACGGTAGAGAATCCGCTATTAGATCCATCCACAATGCTGGAATTGAGGTGACAGAAATCGTTGACATTACTCCAATGCCACACAACGGATGTCGCCCACCAAAAAGAAGAAGAGTATAATTAATAAGTATCAATCGGAGGAAAACGAAAACTAAAGGACGACCTTAATTTAGATTTTCCCTCCTAAAACAAAACAATATGGCAAGATATACTGGTCCAAAAACTAAGATCGCTCGTAAATTTGGAGAAGCGATTTACGGTGAAGACAAATCATTTGAAAAACGCAACTATCCTCCAGGGCAGCACGGTCAAAACCGTCGTCGTGGGAAAAAGTCTGAATATGCTGTTCAGTTAGCTGAAAAGCAAAAGGCCAAATATACTTACGGGATTCTCGAGCGTCAATTCCGCAACTTGTTCAAAAAAGCAACTGCTGCACAAGGTATTACCGGTGAGGTTTTGCTTCAATTGTGTGAGTCGCGTTTGGATAACGTTGTTTACCGTATGGGTATCGCACCCAGCCGCAGCTCTGCGCGCCAATTAGTGTCACACCGACACATTACAGTGAATGGAGAAAAGGTTAATATTCCTTCTTATCAACTGAAGCCTGGTGATGTTGTTGCTGTACGTGAAAAATCAAAGTCTCTGGACGCTATTCAGCAATCTTTGGCTAATTCAAGTCATGTTTTTGAATGGATAACGTGGAATTCTGAAAAGAAAGAAGGAACTTTCGTTTCATTACCACAGCGTCTTCAGATTCCTGAGAACATTAATGAGCAATTCATCGTCGAATTGTATTCTAAATAATTTAAAACACACCTTCAAGTTATGGCAGTATTTAGTTTTCAAAAGCCTGATAAAGTTATCATGATCAATTCAACCGATTTCGAGGGAAAATTTGAATTTCGCCCTTTGGAACCGGGATATGGATTGACTGTAGGTAACGCCCTAAGACGTGTTCTTCTCTCTTCTCTTGAGGGATTTGCAATTACTTCGGTGCGCATCGAAGGCGTGGATCACGAATTTTCAACTATTCCTGGAGTAGTGGAAGATGTAACCGAAATGATTTTGAATTTGAAACAAGTTCGTTTCAAAAGACAAATTGATGAAATCGATAATGAAACGGTTTCTATCTTTGTTTCTGGTAATGACAAATTAACCGCTGGTGATTTCCAAAAATTCATTTCAGGTTTCCAAGTCTTGAATCCTGATTTGGTCATTTGTAATATGGATGCTAAAGTGAATTTGAATTTAGAGTTGACCATCGAGAAGGGACGTGGATACGTTCCTGCTGAGGAAAACAAAAAAGCAAATGCTCCGTTAGGCACCATTTTTACTGATTCTATCTATACGCCAATCAAAAATGTTAAGTACAGCATTGAGAATTTCCGTGTAGAGCAGAAGACAGACTATGAAAAATTAGTTTTTGAAATCATCACAGATGGTTCTATTCATCCTAAGGATGCTTTGACAGAAGCTGCTAAAACACTTATCCACCATTTTATGTTGTTCAGTGATGAGCGTATAACTTTAGAGGCAGACGAAATTGCGCAAACCGAGACTTATGATGAAGAGTCTTTACATATGCGTCAATTGCTTAAGACCAAATTGATCGATATGGATTTATCTGTTCGTGCTTTGAACTGTCTTAAAGCTGCAGAAGTTGATACTCTTGGAGACTTAGTATCGTTTAACAAAAACGATTTAATGAAATTCCGCAATTTCGGTAAGAAATCTCTAACTGAACTTGAGGAATTGGTGAACATCAAGGGACTAAACTTTGGAATGGATTTGTCAAAATATAGATTAGATAAAGACTAGTTTCAAGCGAAACGTCGATAAAGTATAAGTAATGAGACACGGTAAGAAAAATAATAATTTAGGAAGAAAAACGGCACACAGAAAGGCGATGTTGGCAAATATGGCGTGCTCACTTATTGAGCATAAGCGCATTAATACTACTGTTGCTAAAGCTAAGGCATTAAAGCAGTTTGTTGAGCCTTTGGTGACTAAGTCTAAAGAAGATACCACGCACAATAGACGTATTGTTTTCTCTCGTTTGAGACAAAAGGATGCAGTGACTGAACTTTTTCGCGATGTGGCTGTTAAAGTAGGTGATCGTCCAGGAGGATATACGCGTATCATCAAATTGGGAAACCGATTAGGAGATAACGCAGATATGGCCTTGATTGAATTGGTGGACTACAACGAAACATATAATGTGGGTAAAGCCACTAAGAAAAAGTCTACGCGACGCAGTCGTCGTGGTGCCGGCGCTGCAACTGCACCTGCCGCTGCCGCTGTTGAAGCTGTAAAAGAAGAAGAATAGTATGATTCTTCCATGAAATTCTAATAAAGGGACTAACCATTTAAGTTAGTCCCTTTTTTTATATATTTTTGTAAAACCCTTTTTTTAAAATGAAGTATACGACACGAAAAGACGCACTAGTCCTGTTAGCCGATGGGACTATTTTTTATGGTAAGTCTGTAGGAGGAAAAGAAGGAACTGCCTTTGGTGAGGTATGTTTTAATACCGGGATGACGGGCTATCAAGAAATCTTCACCGATCCGTCTTATTTTGGCCAAATCATGGTTACAGCCAATGCACACATTGGGAATTACGGAACACATCCTGATGAAGTAGAGTCCGATGGGGTTAAAATCGCTGGGCTTGTATGTCGCAATTTTAGTTATCCATATTCTAGAGTTTCTGCCGATCAATCGCTTGAGGATTTTTTAAATAAAAACAGTTTATTTGCCATTAGCGAGGTCGATACTCGTGCTTTAGTATCCTACATAAGAGATAATGGCGCGCAAAATGCCGTAATTTCTACACGCGTCGATGAGATTGAAGCTTTAAAAAAGGAATTAGCGAAAGTGCCGGACATGAAGGGACTTGAATTGTCCTCCAAAGTTTCTACAACAGAGGCATATTTTGTGGGCAATTCAGAGGCAAAATATCGCGTAGCTGCCCTGGATTTGGGGATAAAGAAAAACATATTGAGACACTTAGTAAGTCGGGATTGTTATGTAAAGGTCTATCCATATGACGCCAAGTTTGAGGCGCTCAGGGAATTTAATCCTGACGGTTACTTTTTAAGTAACGGTCCAGGTGATCCTGAACCACTTACTCAGGCCATAGAAACAACGCGTGCCATATTAAATGAAGGGGCTCCTGTATTTGGTATTTGTCTGGGACATCAAATCTTAGCTTTAGCTAATGGTGTTTCAACCTTTAAAATGCACAATGGCCATCGAGGCATTAATCATCCAGTAAAAAATTTATTGACTGGTAAAGGAGAAATTACATCTCAAAATCATGGCTTTGCGGTGAATCGAACAGAAACCGAAGCCCATAGCGATCTTGAAATAACTCACTTGCATTTGAATGATAATACAGTAGCGGGGATACGGGTAAAAGGTAAACCAGCATTTTCAGTGCAATATCATCCAGAGGCTAGTCCTGGGCCTAATGATGCTACATATTTATTTGATCAATACGTAGGGACTTTGGCCGACAAGAACCAATGAATTCAGGCGTATTTCACGCCCTTACTTTTGTATATTCGCAAACGAAAAAATAATTAAACTATGAGCAGTATAATAGAGATACATGCACGACAAATTTTTGATTCTAGAGGTAATCCAACTGTGGAGGTAGATGTAACTACAGAAAACGGTTTTGTGGGCCGTGCTGCGGTGCCCTCTGGAGCATCAACAGGAGAGCATGAGGCGGTTGAACTTCGTGATGGAGGAAAGGAATATATGGGAAAGGCCGTGCTGAATGCTGTAGCTCATGTGAACGGTGAAATAAGTGATGCCTTACTTGGGCTTTCAGTTTTTGATCAAGAAGGTATTGATCAAATCATGATAGATTTAGATGGCACCAAAAACAAAAGCCGATTGGGCGCAAATGCCATATTGGGTGTTTCTTTGGCTGTGGCAAAAGCAGCGGCAAATGAGCTAGGGCTACCCCTTTTTAGATATGTCGGTGGTGTTAGTGCTAAAACATTGCCAGTGCCTATGATGAATATCATCAACGGTGGATCCCATAGTGATGCACCTATTGCCTTTCAGGAATTTATGGTGATGCCCGTCAAGGCAAAGAGTTTTAACCATGCCATGCAAATGGGTTCAGAAATATTCCATAATCTCAAAAAAGTATTACACGATCGTGATTTAAGCACTGCCGTGGGTGATGAGGGAGGCTTTGCTCCAACATTGGGTGGTACGGAAGATGCCTTAAATACAATAGCACAAGCCACCAAGGCAGCAGGTTATACTCTAGGAGGAGATGTGATGATCGCTCTAGATTGCGCCTCAGCCGAGTTCTACGAAAATGGTGTTTACGATTACAGTAAGTTCGAGGGTGATAAAGGTCAAAAAAGAAGCTCAAGAGAGCAGGCCGATTACCTTGCCGATTTATGCGAAAAATACCCAATAATCTCAATTGAAGACGGTATGGACGAAAATGATTGGGAAGGATGGAAATATCTTTCAGAGCGCATCGGTGATAAAGTACAGCTAGTGGGTGACGATTTATTTGTCACCAATGTTGAGCGTTTATCAAGAGGGATTGAGCAAGGAATTGCAAATTCTATTTTGATTAAGGTAAATCAAATCGGGACTTTAAGCGAGACAATTGCGGCCGTGCATATGGCCCAAAATGCTGGTTATACTGCGGTAATGAGTCATAGAAGTGGCGAAACGGAGGACAATACAATTGCTGATTTGGCTGTTGCATTGAATACGGGTCAAATCAAAACAGGATCTGCTTCACGAAGTGATCGCATGGCAAAATACAATCAACTTTTACGTATTGAAGAGATCTTGGGTGAATCTGCTCATTACCCTGGCCCAAAAGCTTTCAAAGTGTAGTCAGAACGTTACTTGATGTATGATATTTTTAACCGTTTGAATCGCGATAAGACACCTGCTAATAGGGTGATTTTTCGTAACTTAGCGTTGCTTAAATGCTAACCAAAATATTAAATGTTTATGTCTCAAAATGCAACATTAGAAGTCGGAGGAAAAAAGTTCGAATTTCCTGTTCTTCAAGGAACAGAAAATGAACTTGCTATTGACATTGGGGCTTTGCGGTCAGTCACTCAAGGAGTGACAACCATTGACCCAGGATTCAAAAATACCGGTAGTTGTGAGAGTTCCATTACCTTTCTTGACGGAGAGCAAGGGATTTTGAGATATAGAGGTTATGCAATTGAAGAATTAGCGGAAAAAGCAGAATTTCTAGAGGTGGCTTATTTGCTCATTTTCGGTGAGTTACCCACTCGTGATGAATTGCAGAAATTTCATTTTGATATAAAAGAGCAGTCTATTGTTGCCGAGGACATGAAAAAAATCTTGGATGGTTTTCCTCAGGCGGCACACCCTATGGGGGTATTGGCTTCCCTCACCAGTGCTTTGGTGGCGTTTAACCCGAGTTCAGTCAATGTAGATAGCCCAGAAGATATGTATCGAGCTATAGTCAAGATTATGGGTAAATTCCCAGTTTTAACGGCTTGGACTTATCGGAAAATGGCGGGTCTTCCTTTGGACTATGGGGATAATAGCCTTGATTATGTGGATAATTTTTTGAAGATGATGTTCAAAAAACCCCACAGCGAATATCAAAGTAATCCTATTGTAAAATCAGCCATGATTAAATTACTGATTTTACATGCAGATCACGAACAAAACTGTTCTACCTCAACGGTCAGATTAGTGGGTTCATCCCATGCCGGTTTATTTGCTTCACTTGCTGCAGGAATAAGTGCATTATGGGGCCCATTACATGGTGGGGCCAATCAAGCTGTAATTGAAATGCTTGAGGCCATTAAAGAGGATGGTGGAGATACCAAGAAGTATATGGCTAAGGCCAAAGATAAAAATGACCCGTTCCGTTTGATGGGTTTTGGACACCGAGTGTATAAGAACTTCGACCCTCGTGCAAAAATTATTAAGAAGGCTGCTGATGAAGTCTTAGAAGATTTGGGTATCACTGATCCTGTTTTGGATATTGCCAAGGGACTAGAATATGAAGCTTTGAATGATCAATATTTCGTAGATCGCAAACTCTATCCAAATGTAGATTTTTACTCGGGAATTATTTATCGTGCCTTGGGCATTCCAGTACAAATGTTTACTCCGATGTTTGCTATGGGTCGTTTGCCCGGATGGATAGCCCAATGGAAAGAGATGCGTCAGCGCAAGGAACCGATTGGGCGACCACGTCAGCTTTATATGGGAGCCACCTTGCGTTCTTTGAAGGATATTGATTACCGTTAATCGAAAAAGACCACAAATCTTCCGCCGAGAAGGTCTGTAGACCCAAATAAAAATATATATGGCATTTGATCTAAACATCCATGATGAAATAGGTCGTCTTAATGCGGTGGTACTGGGCGTTGCAAAGAGTAACGGTCCCACCCCTGATTTGAAGGATGCCTATGATCCAAAGTCTGCAGAACACATCAAAGCAGGGACCTATCCTATAGAGCCAGACATGATTCTAGAAATTGAAGCATTTGCTCAGGTACTTAATCGTTATGGTGTCACAGTATTTCGACCTGAGCTCATTGAAAATTACAATCAGATTTTTACTCGAGATATTGCTTTTGTAGTAGAAGACAAAATGATTATCGCCAATATCTTGGAGGATCGATCTAATGAAATTGATGCCTTGGAATTTCTCATGGCGCAAATCGACCCAGAAAAAATCATAAGCTTTCCAGAGCACGCTCATATTGAAGGCGGGGATGTGATGCCTTGGGGTGAGTATATTTTCGTAGGGACCTTTAAAGATAAAGATTACAGAAAGTACATTACGGCCCGAACCAATATGGCCGCTGTAGATTATCTCCAGAAACTCTTCCCGCACAAAAAGGTGGTTTCGTTTTCCTTAAAAAAATCAAATTTTGATCCTCGTGAAAATGCGTTACATCTGGATTGCTGTTTCCAACCTATTGGCAAGGGAAAGGCAATAATTCATAAGGAGGGGTTTTTAATCGAAGAGGAATATCAGTGGCTGGTTGAATTTATCGGCCAGGATAATTTATTTCATGTGGACAAAGAGGAAATGTATCACATGAATTGCAATGTTTTTTCAATAAGTCCTGAGGTCATTGTCTCAGAAAAGGGTTTTACTCGCCTGAATAACTGGCTGCGATCTCAGGGATTTACCGTAGAAGAAATCCCTTATGCAGAAATTGCCAAACAAGAGGGATTGTTGCGTTGCAGTACCATGCCGCTCTCAAGAGGGCGTGCTATCGAGTAATTCAATCAGTTTATTATCGCCCTTCTTGCTCTAGAACCTGAGTCTTTTTCTTTAAAAATTTGAGCACCACATAGCTAAACCCTGTAAGGACCGTTCCGTAAATAAAGAATAGGTTACCATCCTGATAGGTTCCACCATTGAGGTAGACGCCGCTCAAGTCGAATAAACAGAAAAGGACAAACATCGCAAACAAACCATTTTTCTCCTTTTTAAGCACTTTTTTCCAGCTAAAACTCAAGTTTGGTTTTACAAACTGACCTAGGGCCGGAATAAATGCAGGAACGCCTTCTGCCCAACTGGTATATTTTTCACCAAATTTGCGACGTAAAAATTGTTCTTCCGCAAACATTATGCGCTCGTAATAGAGCCAATAAAACAGGATAAAAGAGACATTAAACCAAATGTTCCCTGTAAGCATAGCGAGACCAAGCCACATCAGAAAATTTCCCAAATACAGAGGGTGCCTTAATGTGCTGTAAAGTCCGGTTGTATTGAGCGTCTCAGCAACTTGCTCGTCCGTATTGCGCCCAGAGGTAAACCTAGGAGTATGCCCGACGGTATAGACACGAATTAACAGGCCTAGTGTACAAACACCAAAACAGATCATCTCGAAATAGGGATCAAACCAAAGTTGGTCGCCTTGTAGAAAGTAAGCCTGAGGATTTAGTTCTTTGTAACAATATAGGGCGTAGCCCAAAACCAGAATAATGATGGGAAGATTACTACGATATTTAAATAGCCAAATTCCCTGTTTTTCGAACTCTTCTTGTAGTGCCATAATTGATCGGATTGTTCTTAATTGGTTTGACGGGGCAATTTCGTAAAAATATATTTAAATGCCCTTTCAAAACTCTATTTTTGCAGTGCAAAATCGCCACTAGAACAACAACGACTAAGATTTATGGCACAGATTACAAATACCATTTTAATGATTCGCCCAGCGGTTTTTCGAATGAATGAAGAGACGGCGGTAAATAATTATTTTCAAAATTCACTCGGTCAAAACCCTTATGAGGTCATTGACAAAGCAAAAGCCGAGTTTGATGCCTTTGTGGCTCTGCTCAGGGAAAAGGGTGTTAGCGTTATTGTGGTCGAAGATGACCCGGCCTTAGACACACCTGATTCGATATTTCCCAACAACTGGATTAGTTTACACAGTGACGCCAGGGTGGCCTTATATCCAATGTTTGCAGAGAATCGCCGACGTGAACGTCGCGAAGAAGTGCTCCAGGCCTTAGAACAAGAGGGATTTGTGATAAATGACATCATGGATTACACCGAAGCTGAACAAGAAGGCATATTTCTGGAAGGGACGGGTAGCATGATCCTTGATCGAGTGAACCATACGGCATATTGTGCCTTGTCCCCGAGAGCCGATAAGGATTTGTTTATAGAATTTTGTGAGGATTTTGATTATTATCCAGTGGTGTTTAATGCCTATCAGACCGTAAATCAAAAACGGGCAGCGGTATACCATACTAATGTTATCCTTTGCCTTGGTGAGGCCTTTGCCGTTATTTGTCTTTCTTGTATTGACGATGCACAAGAACGCAAAACCGTCGTTGCCCAACTCCAGGCTGACAGTAAAGAGATTATTGATATCACAGAGGAGCAAATGCACCATTTTGCGGGGAATATGTTACAGGTCATAGGTTCTGCTGAAAAAAGACTTATCGTAATGAGTCAAAGTGCTCTGGATAGTTTGACCATAAATCAAAAACAGCAATTAGAAAAACACGGAGAATTAATCGCGGCAAGCTTACCGACAATCGAAACTTGTGGTGGTGGTAGTGCCCGTTGTATGATGGCAGAGGTGTTCTTGCCTCAAGCCTGAAATTACATTTTCCGAGGCCTAGAAATCATGGTCTAAGCCGTATTTTTAACTTATCTTTGACCCCTTAAACTCGTGAACCAAACATTGATGAAGGCTGAGCACTTTTTGACCCAAGGCGTGACCCAGGCCATAGAAAATTTATATCCTGGAACAGAGGCGCCTATTGAATTTCAAGCGACACGCAAAGATTTTTCAGGGGATATTACTTTGGTTGTATTTGCTATGCTCAAGGTGATCAAAGGAAGTCCAGAAGTCATTGGTGATCAAATTGGGACCTATCTAGTGGCTAATGTGCCTCAGGTCACTGCTTACAATGTGGTTAAAGGATTTTTGAATCTAAGTCTGAGCGACGCATTTTATCTCTCGGCATTTGGACAAATTCTTAGAACGGATGCATTCGGCTATTCAGCGCCAAGTGGTCGAGCATTTATGGTTGAGTATTCTTCCCCAAACACTAATAAACCCTTGCATTTGGGACACATAAGGAATAACTTATTGGGCTATTCTGTTTCTGAAATTTTAAAAGCAGCAGGACACAAGGTCTACAAAACACAAATCATCAACGATCGCGGTATACATATCTGCAAGAGTATGTGGGCTTGGCAGCATTTTGGACAAGGCGAAACCCCTCAGAGCACGGGGCAGAAGGGAGATAAATTAGTTGGTAATTACTACGTTAAATTCGATCAGGTTTACAAAGCCGAGCAAAAAGAGCTCATGGCACAGGGAATGACTCAAGAAGAGGCTGAAGCAGAGGCCCCTGCGATTAAGGCCGCGCAGCAGATGCTGCGCGCTTGGGAACAGGGAGATCCGGCTGTTGTGAAATTGTGGAAGACAATGAATCAATGGGTTTATGACGGTTTTGACCAGACCTATGCAAAACTGGGCGTAAGCTTTGATAAAAATTATTATGAAAGCGACACCTATCTATTGGGTAAAAAGGATATCGAGCAAGGACTAGCCAGTGGCGTCTTCTATAAAAAAGAGGATGGATCGGTTTGGTGTGATTTGACCGACCAAGGCCTGGATCAAAAATTAGTTTTGCGCAGTGACGGGACCTCTGTCTATATGACCCAAGACATCGGTACGGCGATACAACGTATGAGCGATTATCCAGATGCCAACGGGATGATCTACACCGTGGGTAATGAACAGGATTACCACTTTAAGGTCTTATTTATTATACTGGCGCGACTAGGCTACTCTTGGGCCCAAAATTTATATCATTTGAGCTATGGCATGGTTGACTTGCCCTCAGGTAAAATGAAGTCTAGGGAGGGTACCGTGGTGGATGCGGATGATTTAATTGATCAAATGCAGCAAACTGCCAAAGAGATTACCGAGAATTTAGGAAAAATAGAAGGCCTTTCCCCGGAACAGCGCAGTAGGCTATATAAAACAATTGGTCTCGGGGCCTTAAAGTACTACATCTTAAAAGTAGATCCAAAAAAGCGTATTCTCTTTAATCCGGAGGAGAGTGTCGATTTTCAGGGAAATACCGGACCGTTCATCCAATACGCCTATGCGCGAATTCAATCAATATTGCGCAAAGCCAGAAAAGAACACTCAGCTGCTTTAGAGATGAGACATTGGGATCATTTGAGTCTTACAGAAAAAGAAAAATCTTTGGTTAAAACTTTGATGCATTACCCCGATAAGATTCAAGAGGCAGCGCAGGCCTACAGCCCTGCACTTATTGCGAATTACACTTATGATCTAGTTAAGGAGTTTAATGCCTTCTATCAAAACGTATCCATACTCGGGGCTACAGAAGATGCTATTTTGAGTTTCAGAGTATTCCTAGCCGATCAGGTGGGTCAAGTCATTCAATCATCTTGCCGTTTGCTCGGTATCGATGTGCCCGATCAAATGTAGCAGAGTTACCAACTGACCTTAAGGGCTAAATTGGGTGTGAACCCGAGGCTGTAAGTGTCAATAGTGTTAATTTCAGGATTACCTGAGGCATTTAGGCCCCCACGAAATCGTCGACCCAATATATTCTCTTGATTCGTTAAGTTCAATAAGCCGAGATTGAGGCGATACTCGGTGTTTTTTTGTGTCCAAAGTTGGTATTCTGCGGCAAAATCCAATCTAAAATAGGGTTCTAGTCGAAGGTCGTTGGGTTGTTCATACTCTGGAACATAAGCCCCTAATTCATTTATGCTTAATGTTCCGGTGGTGTCGGTGTACGGCAGGCCGCTGTGCCAATGCCCCCCTAAGGATAATTTAATTTTTTTAATGTTGGCATTAAGGGCCCATTTAATCTGATGCGCAATATCAATATTGTTTGGGAATTCAGTGGGTGAAAAGTCGTCAAAAATATAATTGTTTTGCCCCCAGTTATAACTCATCCAAATATCCAAAAGTCCTAAGGATTTTTGTCCAGAAAGTTCAAAACCATTTGTTTGGTATCCACCAAGTGACTGCTCAAACTGAAATTGATTTTGAAAAAGTTGACTTTCGGCACTAAGGTTAGTAACGTTCTTGTAATAAGCCGAAACGTTTAGCGCAAAATCCATGTTTTGATACTGCCATCCTAGGTTCCATTGCGCCCCTTGCCTTAGCGGTTTGGACCGACCATCAGCCAAGGACCATCTTCTTTTCTCAATACCTAAGAAATCACTTTGTAGATCTACCCTTTGTCCTATTGCTTGGTGTCTTTGTTCATAAGACAGGGTCAAACTTTGGGATTTACTTAATTTATAGCGTCCGAGTAATATAGGCTCAATATGGGTTTGATTCCATTTGGGATAATGACTGGTTCGTGCTGCAATTGAAATGTTATAAGATTTATTCACTGGACTGAACTTCCAATTTAAATACATCATATGGCTGCGCAGGACTTCAGTTTTTGAAGAAAAGAACAAAGGTGTGTTTACCTCTTGTCTATTGCCAATACCAATTTCATTAAAATTATAGGTGGCCTTGAACTTGTGCGAAAGCAGGTTTATTTCATGCGTGAACCAGGTGTCAATATCCAGAACTTCGTTGTTTTGTTTAAGCGTTTGATTGTTAAAAAATTCTTGATTTAAGGCGTCCAAGCTATATTGATTTACCGATATTTTGGCTGAGGTTTTATGAATATTGGACCAACGGTGGTCGGCAAAAAGCCCCAAGACATTTGATTTTTGTTCCAGCTTATTGATTTTTTCGAGCGTTCCTAGTGCCTCAGTGAATTCAAAGTGGTTTTCGATGAGCATGAACGCCAATTTCACCTTAGTCTTTTCGCTCAATTGGTAGTTAATTTTACCACCGACATCAAAAAAGTAAAACTGTTCATTAAAATTGACCTGCTCATAGGCAGTGTTACTTTGGTTATTGGTGATTTCTGTGTCCTGAAACATCCGCCCGAAATAACTATCGTATAAGGGCGTAGATAACCATCGATTAAAAGAAGTTCTTCCTGCCAGTTTTATGCCCAATTTGTCGTTAGCTCTAATCTCGGCCGCAAATTGGGTGTCCAATAAGTTCACCCCAAAATTATATCGGGTTGTTTCTGGAAGTTCATCGCTACTGCTGATATTCATGCTTCCTGATACAAAATTTCTAAATTCTCCTGGGGCGTCAACCTTGTAAACCTCAAGTTTTGTACTCAAAAAAGGGTTGAAGGCCGAAAGGAGTCCAAAAAAATGACCGAATTGATACATACGAATTTCCTCCCAACTGATATTGTTTTCGTCATTGGCGCCTCCGCGAATATTAAGGGTAGATACCGTTTCATTGGCACTTTGAACACCAGGGAGGGCTTGGGCAAACCAAAGCGCATCGTTTTGTGTTTGTCCTGGAAGTAATCCAAATGCTTCGGTGTTTATCAGATAATTACCTTGACCGCGCTGTACAATACCTGTAGTAAGAAAACGGCCGATGCTCACCGTTTCAAGAGTTGTGGGATCATTTTGACTATAGAAAACGGGGCAATAATTATTTATAATTTCATTCTGAGATACAATCAAAGGCTTTTGGCCAATAAAGCTGATACGCAGGTCACCTTTAAGTTTATTGCTTTCAATGAAAAACTTGCCGTTTTGATCTGTTATGGTCCCAAAGGACGTGCCCATAACTTGCACCGTAGCCCACGATAAAGGCAGATAGCTCGAACCCTGAAAAATTTGTCCACAATAAATATTTCGTACGACCTGGTTGAGACTCAAGCTAATATAACGCCGATCAATTTGTTGTGCCCATAGACCAGTTTGGTCTTTTATAAAATCAAGATGAGCCCCGAGTCCCTCTAATTCTTTGCCTTGGGCTATGCTTTGACCGTCAACATCTTGGGGTCGATAGGAAAATTTCACCTCGTATTGCTCCTCTAATTGCAGCAAATAATCTGATAGCGGCAGTGTAGAGTCGTCTTGCGCCAAGCTGCTCAGGCTAAATAACAGCCATAAACTCAAGGCCCAAATAACAATATTATTGCGAGAGTGAAGCCACATTAATTCTTATATAACCGGACTTTATTCGGAGCTATTTCGTAGCGCAATCCATAGGGTCGACAGACTGTTTTAAGCGCAATATTTAAATCCTTGTGGGTAATACTACCACTGAACATTTCAGTCTCAATTAAGGACGACAGTTCTTGGTTGTAGTCAATAATTACAGCGTACTGTCTGCTTAACTCATCAAAAACGGCCCTAAGAGGGATATTATTAAAACTACTTTCTCCGCTGATCCAATCTGGTCTTGCTCCTAAGGTTACTATATCTTGGTAAATTCGTCCATTATTAAGTCTTATGCCGTTTCCTGCAGGAAGCATGAGTGTGGTATCGGACATTTGAACCTTTACTAAACCTTCGAAGCAATGAACGTAAAATTGATCTTCACGAATTTTTACGTTAAATTCTGTGCCCAATACTGTGACCACTCCTGAACTGGTTTTTACACTAAATGTGCTGCCTTTTGTGACGTCGAAAAACGCCTCTCCATCGAGATCAATAACACGCTCATCCCGCCATGATTCTGGATTGTAACTTGCTTTTGATCCAGCATTGAGCGAAATCTCAGAACCATCAGGCAGTGTCCAACTTTCATGCATGCCCTGGGGTGTAATTAAGGCCATATTATTTGGCTTTAAAAAGAAATAAGTGCCAAGAAGGATAATAAAAACAGCTGCAACGCGCCAAATCACCTCGGGGGTGGGACTGAGTTTAAACAAACGTTCGAAGATATTGCTATCGCCTGATTTTTCAAATGCACGCGACTTCTCCTTTATATGGTTTTGAATCATACGCCAATTTTCTTGCTGCTGAAATCCCTTGTACTTTAATCCAGAAACTTCATTGCTAAGCGCTACAAGTTCAGCCATGACCGGGTCGCCCTTTAGCGCTTGAATATCCTGGTCAGTCGCTTGATGATTTAAAAATTTATCCAGTAGTATTTGATCCATTTGCTTTAATCCTTTTAATTGTAACAACTCAAGGAATGAAAACCCTACCTGCCATTTAATTCTTGAATTTCGGTGCGCAATGTTTTTAATGCCAAATGCATGCGTTTTTCGACTGCCTTAACTGAAATTTCCAGGGCCTCTGCTATTTCGCTATAGGTCATTTGGTCGATGCGATTCATCAGAAAGGTAGTTTTTTGCCCTTCTGGTAATGCGTCAATAGCTTTTTTAAGTTTGTGCTCAAATTCTTGATGTTCCAATAAAAACTCTGGATTTTCCTGCTCAGTGCCCGAGATGGTCTCAGACTGATGTTTTTGCACTACCTTTAGATGAGCCACTTGATTTAAAAACTTTCTATTGGCCACGGTATAAAGGTATGACTTGGCTTTTAGCGGGGAAACATCGGCGCAATGATCCCAAAGGGTGATAAAAGCCTCTTGCACTAGATCATTGGCCTGATCGATATCTTTAGTTTTGTAGCGAATGAAATTAAAAAGTGCCTGACCCCATTTTTGGTAAATGCGGGAAAATACAGACTCCTCGCAAACGTTTTGGTCCATATTAATAGGTTAGGCAAGCATAAAATTACAAAAAAACAGTTTAGAGGGTAGGGTATGGCGCAGTGAATCGGTTATATTAGTGTAACCACAAATTTTAAACCATGAAATTAATAAACCTAAGATTCTTATTTATCGCCTTAATGGCAGTGTTGACCATTACGTCTTGTCAAAAAGAGGAAGATGTCATAATCGATCCTACAGATAATTCAGAGTCTTTTAACGGAACCTCGAATTTTGCAGCAAACCTATTGAGTGCGACCCAAAATGACGGTTCATTGGACAATTTAATCGATGGAACTTCTTGTTTTTCCATAGATTTTCCCGTGGATGTTGTCGCTAATGGACAGCAAGTCACTTTAAATTCAATTGAAGATCTTCAGCTAGTCGAGGACATTTTTAATTTATTCATTGGAGATACAGACGTGCTGAACTTGGTATTTCCTTTGACCCTGATTTCCGAAGATTTTAGCGAGCAGGTAGTCAATGATCTAGCTAGCTTTAATACCCTAGTGGCTGATTGCACCAACAATGTTTCAGACGATTACAGTTGTTTGGACTTTCAATTTCCAATTACCGGAACTTTGTACAATTCCGTCAACGAGCAGACAGGCACTTTGAGCATCAATAATTCAAGTGAATGGTTTAACTTCCTCAGTGGCCTGAGCAGTGACGTTTACGTGGCGATTAATTATCCTATTACTGTTTTGGTCAGCGGTTCTGCCACTACGGTGAATTCCAATGCTGAACTTACAGACATTTTCAATCAAACCGACTGCTCTTCAGACGGAAACAATTCTGTAAATGGTATTGAAGAAGAGCTTATTGAGGGTACTTGGTACGTGACCTATTTCTTCGACGATTACGATGAGACTTCAGACTTTAGTGGCTATGCCTTTACCTTTAATGCTGACGGTACAGCCGTGGCGGATAATGGTACACAAACATCCGGTAGCTGGAGCGCCTATATTGATTCAGGTGTCGAAAAATTAGACTTGAATTTTGGCATGATGGAGCCACTTGAAGAACTCATGGATGATTGGGAGATCTTATCGGTCTCAGCGGATCTAATCGAATTGCGTGATTTAAGCGGGGATGGTAGTACAGACTTTTTGACCTTTGGTCGCACACCGATCTCTGGTGGCGGCGGAAGTGGCGAAACTAATGCCCTAATTGACATCCTTGTAACCGATCAGTGGTACATCCATTTGATGGAGGAGGATATGGAGAATGACGCTTGTGATTATGTCGAGTTCAGCTTCACCTATGCCTTAGATGGAACAGTACAGGCTGTATCTGCCACCAGAACTGTGGACGGTTTCTGGTCTGTATCAAACAGTTCATCTGGCCTGGAATTGATTTTAAATTTCAATTATGACGGACAGGACGATCCATTTGAGGATTTGAATGACAACTGGGATGTTCTTTTCTACGATGCTGAAAATGTACAGCTAGAAGAGGTCAGTGGCGGTAATGGTGATGTCGAGCACTTGAACTTTGCTCGCACACCATACACAGGCTGTGGCAATACGTCGCCTGAAACCATAGTAGGTAAGTGGATCTTGGAGGACTTCCAGAATACCATGTATATTTTTCAAGACGGCTTGCGTTATACCGTATACTGCGTTGACCCAGTTTGTGATTGGGAGAACTTAGGTATTGATGATGCCATACCAAATCCAGGGCCTTACACCTACGTGGATGATGTGTTAACTATTGACCTAGGTTTTGGTAACTTTTTTGAGGAGGAGATGGATTTCCGTTGCGAAAACAATGTAGTGCTTTATGAGCAAGTGGACACAAACGGTGAATCTTACCAGCAAAGATGGTTCAGACCAGGATATGATATTTCTCAGTGTAATTAACCCCTAAATCACTTAATTTTGAACTTAATTCTTTTGAAAAACAACCTTATGAAAGCAAATATTTTTTTAATCGCCGCATTGAGCCTGTTTGTTGTGGCCTGTGATTCTAGCGATGACAGTAATGACGATAACAATAACAACTCAAACAGTGCTGATTTGACCTCAGAAATCATGGAACAAGGAGATTGGCAGATCACTTACTTCAATGATTCGGGTGAGGATCAAACCAATGACTTCAACGGCTACACCTTTGTGTTCAACACCGATGGTACTGTGGTGGCCAGTAACGGCACCCAAACTATCGATGGTACTTGGAATATCTATGACGATAGCTCTAATTCCTCGAGTGATGACGACGGAAATTCAAGTGATGACGATGATTTCATTTTGAGTTTTAACGTGCCTGAGACCAGTGACTTCGAAGATTTGAATGACGACTGGGATTTTATTTCGGTCAGCGCGACAAAAATTGAACTCATCGACATCAGTGGTGGTAATGGAGGTACGGATTATTTGACCTTTGAGCGTCTGTAGTCAATGCCCAATTAAAAATAGATGATTAGCTGTTCCAAGAGACAGAGGAAAAAGACCCGGCCGCAGGCCGGGTCTTTAGTTTTATAACCCCCATTTTTTGGCTTGTTGTTCTTTTTGATTGTGGCGCAGCAATGCGTATCTTTACGTCCTTATTTCAGAATGAATCATGTTTGATAGTTTAAGTGAAAAATTAGACAAAGCCTTACATAACCTAAAAGGTCACGGAAGCATCACCGAGGTCAATGTTGCGGAGACTTTAAAAGAGGTGCGTCGTGCCCTTTTGGATGCCGATGTCAACTTTAAAATCGCTAAAGAATTTACCAATTCTGTAAAGGACAAGGCCCTTGGGCAAAATGTTTTAACCACCCTGCAGCCAGGGCAACTCATGGTAAAGCTCGTCAAAGATGAGCTTACCGAGCTTATGGGCGGTGCTGCCCAGGGACTCAATCTACAGGGTAATCCTACTGTGATTTTGATGTCTGGACTTCAGGGTAGTGGTAAGACTACGTTTTCTGGGAAGCTTGCTCAATTTTTAAAAACAAAAAAAAGCAAACAACCTCTATTGGTGGCCTGCGATGTTTATCGCCCAGCGGCCATTGATCAGTTACATGTGGTGGGGGATCAAATAGGGGTGCCCGTGTTTAGTGCGACCGAAGAAAAAGATCCAGTTAAAATAGCACAGGCGGCCATAGTCCATGCCAAGGCAAACGGCAATAATACTGTAATTGTGGATACGGCAGGTCGATTAGCCGTAGATGAGGCCATGATGGATGAAATTGCCCTTATTCACAAGGCCATAAACCCCCAAGAGACGCTCTTTGTGGTCGATGCCATGACTGGTCAGGACGCGGTCAATACGGCCAAAGCCTTTAACGACCGACTTAACTTTGACGGGGTCATACTTACAAAGCTCGATGGTGATACGCGCGGTGGGGCCGCACTCTCGATTCGATCTGTGGTCGATAAGCCTATTAAGTTTATTGGAACCGGAGAAAAAATGGATGCCATCGACGTCTTTTATCCAGAGCGTATGGCGGACCGAATTCTCGGTATGGGGGATGTGGTGTCTTTGGTAGAGCGGGCCCAAGAGCAATTCGATGAGCAGGAAGCTAGAAAAATCCAAAAGAAAATCGCCAAAAATCAATTTGGCTTTGATGACTTTTTAAGTCAAATTCAGCAGGTCAAAAAGATGGGGAGCATGAAAGATCTCATGGGCATGATTCCCGGTATGGGCAAGGCGCTCAAAGGAATTGATATAGACGACGATGCCTTCAAGCATATCGAAGCCATGATTCATTCGATGACCCCAAAAGAGCGGGCCAATCCTAAACTCATCAATGTCAGCCGAAAAAAACGTATTGCCAATGGAAGTGGGACAGACATTCAAGAGGTCAATAAACTCATCAAGCAATTTGATCAGATGAGTAAAATGATGAAGATGATGCAAGGGGGTGGCGGCAAAAAAATGATGCAAATGATGGGGCAGATGCCTCGATAATAAAAGGTCATGACAATACTGGACGGAAAAAAAATCAGCAACGATATTAAGGACGAAATCACCCAAGTGGTGGCGCAGATGAAAGCTAATGGTCAAAAAACACCGCATTTAGCTGCAGTTATCGTCGGTGAAGATGGCGCCAGTCTGACCTATGTGGGCAGTAAAGTTAGGGCTTGTGCTCGTGTGGGATTCGATTCGACATTGGTGCAGCTCCCTGAGACAATTACTGAGCAAGACCTACTCGCGAAGATCGACCACTTAAACAATAATCCAGAGATCGATGGGTTTATTGTGCAACTGCCCTTGCCGCGTCACATTGATACCCAAAAAATATTGCTGGCTGTAGATCCAAAAAAAGATGTAGACGGATTTCACCCGGAGAATTTTGGAAAGCTCGCTTTGGATATAGAAACCTTTATCCCGGCAACACCTTTTGGGATTATGGAATTGCTACGTCGATATGATATTAATACCAGTGGTAAGCATACTGTCGTAATCGGTAGGAGCCACATAGTAGGCAGGCCCATCAGTATACTAATGAGTCGTAAGGGTCAACCAGGAGACAGCACTGTAACCTTGACCCATAGCCGCACTAAAGATTTAGCCAACTACACACGCGAGGCAGACATTGTCATTTCGGCTCTAGGGGTGCCTAATTTTTTGAAAGGCGATATGGTTAAGTCAGGGGCCGTCATCATTGATGTCGGGATCACTCGCGTTGCGGATGCCAATGCAGCTAAAGGCTATGTAATTACAGGAGATGTGGATTATGAGGGCGTAAGTCAAAAAGCCTCGTTTATTACTCCAGTACCTGGAGGAGTTGGCCCGATGACCATTGCCATGTTACTTCAAAACACACTTTTAGCCCGCCAGAGGGCTTAATGTTAAAATGTAAAAACATTTTTTTATATTGGATCTATATTCGGTCATATGGATTCAAGGTTTTTATTACCCAATAATGATTTTCATTTGCTCGGTCCTCAGCATATTGGGGCAATAGCATTTTTTATCCTATTGGGATATTTTTTAATTCGCTGGGGAAAAAAAAGTAGTCCCGCCCTTCAGCACAGGATAGGTATTGTTTTGGCCTCTATCATTTCACTGAGCGTCATCGGCTATACCGCGATCAAAGTATTTGTTGGACCTTTTGATATACAAAAAGATCTGCCACTGCACTTGTGTAATTTTTTGGCATTGACCTTACCTGTTTTTGCAGTATTGCGTAAATATTGGATGTATGAAATTCTCGTGTTTTGGATTTTAGCAGGTACGGCACAGGGGGTATTTACGCCCGATTTAGATGAAGGCTTTCCACATTATCGCTTTTTAAAATATTGGCTAGAACACGCAGGCTTAGTTCTATATATTATTTATGCCTCTGCAGTGTATGGGATGCGCCCTAAGTTTAAAAGTATTTTTAAGGCCTTTGGCGCAATACAGATATATTTGGTCCTGATTGTTGGTGTTAATGCACTACTTGGCTCAAATTATCTCTTTTTGATGCGTAAACCTGATCACACTTCACTTTTGGATGTATTGGGGGATTGGCCTTATTATATTTTGGTAGAAGAGCTCCTAATATTCCCCTTCTTTATACTCATATTAGGCGCTTTTAAAGCGGCTGATTATCTGAGTAATCGATTTAATTCAGGTCAAACTAAAAAGGTCACTGAATCGGTTGTGTGAAACTTTAGGGCTTACCAGGTGTAAAAAAAGTACTTGATTTTTGCCTCTTCAGGAATCTGTGCTACCTCAATCTTGCTAGAGTAGTCATAGCGGACGTTTTCGGGGAGTTCCTTTTTGTCGATCGTTATATACCATGGGGTGTCTTTAAAGCTGACCACCACAGCATTAATGGCGTTATCGATACCTGCTATTTCGTGTGATTGTTTAAACTGACCAAAGGTACTTGATACCCCTAAACCGTCTTTGGTAGTATATTTTGGATCCATAATACGCAGGTAAGACAAAGTTGATTTCGGATCGCGTTCATCTTTTGAAAAAACAATCATGCGCATATTGCCTTTTGGGTCATAAATCTCGACCTCACCTACGAGGCTATCCCCTTGATTTCGTCTTGCGACCAAAGAATCCCCTGCGAATAATTCAGGAAGCTCATGAATAAAAGAGGTTTGCTTTAGTGGCCCGACAGAGCTGCTATCAATGAGAAGACTATTGTTGTTACAGGCATTCAAAAAGAAGCCTGAAATGGCAAAGAAGAAAAGGCGTTTCATAGGGTTTGATAAATTTTGTCAAAAATAATCATGTTCCGGAGATCGGCACTGCCATGCGCAAATAATTTGAATCATAGTCGTTCAATTAATTTTATATTTGCGCCGTGGAATTGACCAAACAAGAAATAGCGCAAGCCGTTGAATCAGGGACTTATCTCCCTTTGATGGAGGCCTTTTATACGCTACAAGGTGAAGGTTACCACAAAGGAACCGCTGCGTATTTTATTCGTGTGGGAGGCTGTGACGTAGGATGTCACTGGTGCGATGTAAAAGAGAGTTGGAATCCCGATATCCACCCACCGACATCTATACAGCTAATCACTCAGCAGGCCGAAAAGTTTGCCAAAACCATTGTGGTTACCGGAGGAGAGCCACTTATGTGGCCAATGGGTCCCTTAACACAGTTATTGAAGGCGGCAGGTTTACAAACCCATATTGAAACCTCTGGAGCTTATCCATTAACAGGTCATTGGGATTGGATTTGTTTGTCTCCAAAAAAAAATAAATTACCCCTGAAGGAGATTTATGCTCAGGCTCATGAGCTTAAGGTGATTGTACACAATAAACACGATTTTATTTTTGCCGAGGAACAGGCACAGCTTGTAGGACCCAGGTGCAAGCTTTATCTGCAACCTGAATGGAGTCAGCGTGAAAAAATGATGCCGCTCATGGTGGATTATGTCATGCAAAACACACGTTGGATTTTGTCGCTACAAACGCATAAATATCTTAATATCCCCTAGTTAATTCTCGACTCAATTAGTCATGGAGATTCGCCTCCAATTTTAGCTTATTTTTTTCACAAAATTTGTTGATAACTTCGAGGGTCAAATTCCACGTGAGCCTCAGAAATCACTGGGTATTTGGTTATATTTGACAATACATTTTTCCGGTCGGAAAAAACAACCTAAAATTTATGAGTGAAGAAGTAAATAAGACCAATTACGGTGCCGATAATATTCAGGCTTTGGAGGGTATGGAGCACGTGCGTATGCGTCCTTCAATGTACATTGGAGATGTGGGTGTGCGTGGGTTGCATCATTTGGTTTATGAGGTAGTGGATAACTCCATCGATGAGGCGCTTGCGGGACATTGTGATACAATCGACGTTGTCATCAACGAAGATAACTCTATATCCGTAAAAGATAATGGTCGGGGTATTCCAGTTGATTTACATAAGAAAGAAGGGGTCTCTGCCTTAGAGGTCGTCATGACTAAAATTGGTGCTGGGGGTAAATTTGATAAAGACTCGTATAAAGTCTCTGGGGGTCTCCACGGTGTTGGGGTGAGTTGTGTTAATGCTTTATCTGCAGCGCTAAAGGCTACAGTATACAGAGATGGCAAAATTTGGGAACAAGAGTACGAGCGCGGTAAGGCGCTATATCCAGTAAAAACGGTAGGTGAGACGAATGATCGCGGGACTATGGTTACCTTTCTGCCCGACGAACAGATTTTTACGCAAACGCGCGAGTATAATTACGATACTTTGGCCAGTCGTCTAAGAGAATTGTCTTATTTAAATAAAGGGATAACCATTTATCTTACAGACAAACGCGTTAGAGAAGAAGACGGAACCCATCCTGTAGAAAAATTTCATAGTGATGAAGGCTTGAAGGAATTTATCAAATTCCTCGATGGAAACCGCGAGCCTTTGATTGCTGAGGTTATTTCAATGGAAGGCGAGAAGAATGATATCCCCGTTGAAGTAGCTATGGTTTACAACACGACCTTCAACGAAAATTTGCACTCATACGTCAACAATATCAATACCCACGAAGGGGGGACGCACCTCTCTGGTTTTCGTCGTGGTCTGACTACCACCCTAAAAAAATACGCGGATTCATCGGGGCTCTTAGACAAGTTGAAATTTGAAATCTCTGGGGATGACTTTCGGGAAGGTCTTACGGCGATTGTCTCAGTAAAAGTTGCAGAACCTCAGTTTGAGGGTCAAACCAAAACTAAATTAGGGAACAGAGAGGTAACTGCTGCAGTAAGCCAGGCGGTATCGGAAATGCTCGAAAATTACTTGGAAGAGCATCCAAATGATGCGCGAACAATTGTTCAAAAAGTTATTTTGGCGGCTCAGGCCCGACATGCAGCACGCAAAGCCCGTGAGATGGTACAGCGAAAAACTGTAATGGGTGGTGCTGGACTTCCCGGTAAACTCTCAGATTGTTCAGAACAAGACCCACAAAAATGCGAAGTATTTTTGGTCGAGGGGGATTCTGCAGGGGGAACCGCCAAGCAGGGTCGTGATCGAAACTTCCAAGCGATATTGCCGCTACGTGGAAAAATTTTAAACGTGGAAAAGGCAATGCAACACAAGGTTTTCGAAAACGAGGAAATTAAAAATATTTTTACGGCCCTCGGGGTAACTATAGGTACCGAAGAAGATGCTAAAGCCTTGAACCTGGAAAAACTACGTTACCACAAAATCGTCATCATGTGTGATGCGGATGTTGACGGTAGCCACATTGCCACTTTAATTTTGACGTTTTTCTTCCGATATATGCGTGCGCTTATTGAGGGCGGCCATGTTTACATTGCTACCCCTCCGCTATATTTGGTTAAGAAGGGCGCGAAAAAGGCCTATGCCTGGAACGATAAAGAGCGTGATGCATTAAATGAGGAATGGGGGGGAAGTGTATCCATTCAGCGTTACAAGGGTCTTGGAGAGATGAACGCGGAGCAACTTTGGGACACCACTATGAACCCAGATTTTAGAACATTGCGTCGAGTTTCGATTGATAACGGAACGGAAGCTGACCGAATATTCTCCATGCTGATGGGGGATGAGGTGCCGCCGAGACGTGATTTTATTGAACGAAACGCGGTTTATGCTAATATTGATGCTTAACCATTAAAAGCCCGCAAATGTGCGGGCTTTTTTATACTTTAGAATGAACATTTATTCGCGATCGAACTTTATGATATTCGTGATAAAGCAATACCTAAATTACCCTTTAAATTTAACCCCAATCAATTATGAAACGACTCATTTTTTTAATCAGTTTAATGGCAGCGCCCATGAGCCAGGCCCAAGAACTAGAAAGTATTCTTTTGGCTGCTCAGGATGCAGAGCGCCTTACTCAAGATTATATTGAACCTGCTTTAAAAGGTCTTGTTTACAGCATGAATGAAGGATGGTATACTACTGGTAAAACCCATGGTATACTTGGATTTGACGTTACGTTTGGGGTGAATATGGCTCTAGTGCCCAATAGCGACAAGAATTTCTTATTTCAGGCTTCTGACTATAATTTTGTTCGCTCCCAGATAGGAGACACTGAGACGGTTTCTACGGTGTTAGGCGATGACCCTGACGGCACATTCTTTGATGTTCGTGTACCCGTGGGAGATGGCACTTTCAAAGTTGCGGAGTTTCAGATGCCTGGCGGAATTGGTCCTGATTTTCCATTAAAAGGGGTTGCTACGCCAATGATTCAATTCGGTGTGGGGTTACCCAGCAGTACAGACTTAAAAGTGCGCTTTTTGCCAAATATTGGTGTAAACGATAAGGTTAAAAACTTTATGTACGGCCTGGGGCTTCAACATGATTTGACGCAATATGTTCCTGGGCTTTCTGCCACGCCATTTAGTTTTAGTGCCCTAGTTGCCTATAGCAATACCAAAGTCACCTACAAAATAGACGATGAAGATGATTTGGATGATGTTTCTGTGGTCAATGGGGAAGGGCTTTTTGCCTTAAACACTCTATCCTTTCAGGCAATAGGTTCTGTAAGCCTTGCCATAATTGAATTTTACGCTTCAGCGGGTTACGGTCGCGGCGGAAGTCGCTTAGAGCTCAATGGTGATTATACGTTAACTTATGATCTTGAAGATGGGAGCGGTTTTCCATTAGGACAAATTAATGAGACGATCACCAATCCACTTCAATTTAAAGCCGATGTAAATAGTGCTCGATTTGGATTAGGAATGCGACTAAACCTAGCAATTTTCAAATTATTTGCCTCGTATACTATTCAGGAATACAATACTTTTTCTACGGGTATTTCTGTGAGTGTACGCTAGGTTAAGTATATTTTTATTGATAATTTTGCGCCGCTGTTGAGCAGCAAATAACAACTCAATTACAAAGAAAAAATACACAAAAATGAAGATTACTGTTGTAGGTGCCGGTGCAGTGGGCGCGAGCTGTGCTGAGTATATTGCCATTAAGAATTTCGCCAGTGAAGTAGTGCTGTTGGACATTAAAGAAGGATTTGCTGAGGGAAAAGCAATGGACCTTATGCAGACAGCTACCCTGAACGGTTTTGATACTAAAATCACAGGTGTTACCAATGATTATGCGGCTACCGCAGGGAGTGATATTTGTGTCATTACCTCAGGTATACCGCGCAAACCAGGAATGACCAGAGAAGAGCTTATCGGTATCAATGCGGGTATTGTACAAAATGTATCTGCCGCGCTTATAGAGCAATCTCCAGAGACCATTTTGGTAGTGGTGAGTAACCCTATGGATACTATGACATATTTAGCACACAAAGTGACAGGTTTGCCTAAAAACCGAATTATCGGGATGGGTGGAGCACTGGATAGTGCGCGATTTAAATACCGTTTGGCTGAAGCTCTCGATGCCCCATCTAGTGATATTGATGGTATGGTTATCGGTGGCCATAGTGATACCGGAATGATCCCTTTGACTCGCTTGGCTACGCGCAGCAGTGTTCCTGTTTCTGCATTTCTAAGTGCAGAGCGTCTTGATGAGGTTCGCGAGGCCACTAAAGTGGGCGGAGCCACATTGACCAAATTGTTAGGGACTTCGGCATGGTATGCCCCAGGAGCAGCGGTTTCGACATTAGTGCAGAGTATTGCCTGCGATCAGAGGAAAATGATGCCTTGTTCTTCACTTTTGTCTGGGGAGTATGGACTCGATGATATTTGCATCGGTGTTCCAGTAATCCTTGGTCGCAATGGTATTGAAAGAATTATCGACCTGGATCTAGATGAAATTGAGCGTGCACATCTTGCTGAAAGCGCGGAAGGCGTGCGTAAAACCAATGACTTATTGGGTTAAACTCATAAATTCTAATTGCATTTAAAGGCCGCATTTCGCGGCCTTTTTTGGTGTTTTTTAGCGCCAAAATAATTGCCATTTCCTTTTTGAAAAACTATATTTGCACGTTTTTAAATACTCTAAACTAAGATAGAATGCAAAATAAAGGACTAATAACCGTCTTTGCGATACTTTTCGGGTTGGTCAGTTTGTACCAATTGTCATTTACATTTGTCGCAAATGAAGTTGAAGATGCTGCTCAGGTTTATGCCAATGAGCGTTTTGATGCGACCCAATCCAATGAGCGTCAACAAGCTGTTGTGCAATACATCGATTCAGTTGCCGCCGAGCCACAATTTTTTGGCATTGACTACAATACGGCCAAAGACAAGGTGCTCAATAAAGGACTTGACCTTAAAGGAGGGATTAATGTAATCCTTCAAGTATCGGTGAAAGATATCCTTGCTGGATTGGCTAATAACACCAAAGACCCTGCATTCAATCAAGCATTGGCCGATGCTAGTGAGCTTCAAAAATCATCACAGAGCACCTATCTAGAGTCATTCTTTGAGGCTTTTGAAGCCTTACCTGGTGAAAATAACTTGGCCTCACCCGATATCTTCTTCAATAAAGGTTTAGAGGATCAAATCGTCAGCGGCATGACCAATGATGAGGTGAAATCAGTCATTACCCGCAAAGTGGATGAATCCATTGCTTCGGCCTTTGAGGTATTGCGCAAGCGTATTGATAAATTTGGCGTTACACAGCCGAACCTTCAACGATTAGGAAACTCAGGACGAATTCTTGTAGAATTGCCTGGTGCCAAGGATGTTGAGCGTGTCAAAAAACTTTTACAGAGTACCGCCCAACTTGAGTTTTGGGAAGTGGTTAAAGAAGAGAATATCACCAGCTTCTTGATTGACGCCGATGCGAAATTAAAAGAAGTTTTGGCTGAGCGTGCTCCTACAGAACAGGAAACTAAACAAGAAGAAGGAGAAGATGATCTGTCTGATCTTTTAGGAGGTGAAGATGTTGCTGAAACAGATGATCCGTTATTAGATAGACCACTTTTGAACCGTATTTTGCCAGTTCGTGCCAGCAATCCTGGTTTGGCCTCCTTTTCTTTGAAAGACACAGCGGTGATTAATGGCTATTTACGTGAACCTCAAGTACGCGCATTGCTCAGTGGAGAGCAACGTTATTTCAAGTTTATTTGGAGTATTCCAGAGTACAATGAGTCTTTGGTTGAAGAAATTACAAGCCTTTATGCCATCAAAGGAAATCGCGAGGATACACCTGAGCTCAGTGGTGGGGTAATTGTCGATGCACAACAATCCTATACTCAAGCAGGACGTGTTTCTGTAACCATGCAAATGAATGGTGTTGGGGCCAAGATTTGGGAGGATATGACCGAGTATGCATACAATAACCAATCCCAAATTGCGGTGGTTCTTGACGATGTAGTTTATTCGGCTCCAGGAGTAAGTTCAGGAAAAATTTCTGGTGGTCGCAGTGAAATCACAGGAGACTTCACCATTCCTGAGGCCCAAGATTTAGCCAATGTGTTGCGTGCAGGTAAATTGCCCGCTTCTGCTGATATTATCCAAGCCGAGGTGGTTGGACCGACTTTAGGTAAGGAAGCCATTGACAGTGGAATATTATCCTTTATCATCGCTTTGAGTATTGTTCTTTTGTGGATGATTCTTTACTATGGCAAAGCTGGTGCTTTTGCCAATGTAGCCTTGGTAGTTAACATTTTATTCATTTTTGGAATTTTAGCAGGACTCGGTGCTGTTCTTACATTACCAGGAATTGCGGGTATAGTATTGACCATCGGTATGTCTGTCGATGCAAACGTGCTGATTTTCGAGCGTATTCGTGAAGAACTCGCCAAAGGTAAATCCCAGCGCGACTCGATAAACGATGGATTTAGCAATGCACTTTCCTCAATTTTAGATGCGAATATTACAACTGGACTTACCGGTTTAATCCTTCTTGTGTTCGGAACTGGACCGATCCAAGGTTTCGCAACGACTCTATTGATCGGTATCTGTACCTCTTTATTCACGGCAATTTTCGTAACCAGATTATTTATTGACCGTTTTACCTACAATGGAAAGTCTTTGACTTGTTCTACGGCTTTGACCAAAAACTTATTCAATAATGTCGACATTAAGTTTTTGGCAAAGAGAAAAGTTGCTTATACCTTTTCTGCTGTTTTGCTTTTAATCAGTATTGGCTCATTATTTACCAATGGTCTTAACCAAGGAATTGATTTTGTGGGTGGGCGTACTTACACGGTGCGTTTTGATCGTGATGTGAATGCTCTTGAGGTTCAAAATGATCTCATCGCTGTATTCGAAAGTGCTGAAGCCAAAACCTACGGCGGGAATAATCAGTTAAAGATTTCTACTAAGTACAAGGTTGAGGAAACCGGTGCTGAGGTGGACATCGAAATTGAACAAATGCTATTTGAAGCCTTAAAATCGCATTTACCTGAAGGAATGGATTATGAAGGTTTTGTTGCGGACGAGGACAATAAAATTGCGGGCCGTATGGAATATTACAAAGTTTCACCAACCATTGCTGATGACATTAAATCTTCATCATTCTTGGCGGTACTTGGCTCACTTGTGGTGGTCTTCTTATATATCCTATTGCGCTTTAGAAGATGGCAATTTAGTTTGGGAGCGGTTACTGCCGTTTTCCACGATGTACTCATTGTGCTCGGTGTGTTCTCTTTGACCTATCAGTTTATGCCATTTAATATGGAAATTGACCAGTCTTTTATTGCGGCGATATTAACTGTAATTGGTTATTCCTTGAACGATACTGTGGTTGTGTTTGACCGTATTCGTGAATTCTTCAACGAACACAGCAGCTGGCGCATGAACAAAGTAATTGACAGTGCCTTAAACAGTACACTAAGCCGAACTTTAAATACTTCATTGACGACTTTGATTGTATTGCTTACTATTTTCCTTCTAGGGGCGGAATCTATTCGCGGATTGATTTTTGCCTTGATTGTGGGTATAGTCGTGGGGACTTATTCGTCTTTATTTATCGCTACCCCTGTGTTTTTTGACACCGTTAAAAAACGTGGAATTGATTTAAGTGATAAAAAAGAAGAAGAGGACCAGCAATAGTCAGAACATAATGAACTAAATTTTGGTTCAATAAAAAACCCCGCACAATGCGGGGTTTTTTATTGATTACTTTGGATTTAAATATATTTTGAAGCGCGCTAAATTCATAAAGCAACCCTTGGGTGATTTAAAAGATTTATGGATTTATTCTTGTAAATTCTGCGCGGTCAATAGGTAGTAATTTCCATTTCGCCACAAGTCCTGCATTTATCTCAAGGACATATTTTGCAGGTTTTCTCGATGGGAGCGGTGTGGGGTCAAAGGGTTTAGCGTCGCGATAGACTTCAACAATTTGGAGGGATTCGTTTAGATAGATAATATCTAGTGGAAACTGGGTATTTTTCATATAAAAACTCAACGGTGACTCGCGCTCAAAAATAAAGAGCATAGCCTGGTGATCTTCCATCGAATTGCGATACATGAGGCCAGTAGCTGTTTCATAGTCACCTTCTGCTATTTCGATATCCAAATTGGCAATAAGCGAATCATTGGTTGAACGCACGATTTTTAAAGTCCCCTCCTTTTTAAATGGGATTGCTTTGGTAAGTACTTCCTGATTTTTCTCATTTTTACATCCGTTCATGCCAATCGCTAACATACCGAGGACAGCTAGTTTTAAATAATGCTTTTTCATGAGAAGGTTTTTTTATTCGCGCGTAAAAGTAAAACGACTCCTACAATTATAAAGGGAATACTCAACCATTGACCCGTGCTGAGTAAATTGCCTAATGAGGATTCAAATCCACCTTGGCTTTTCTTGTAAAACTCCACAACAAAGCGCACAGACCACAGCAATACTAAAAATAAACCGAAGATATATCCTTGTTGAAATCGTTTTTGGGTATGCCAGTAAGTCCAATACAAAATCAGAAATACAAACACATAACCAAAGGATTCATATAGTTGCGCTGGATGACGGGCAAAATCCTCTCCGTTATTGGCAAAAATTACCCCAAAGTCCGTCCCTGTAGGATGCCCCACAATTTCTGAATTCATAAAGTTCCCAATGCGGACTAAAACGGCTCCCGAGGCAACCGGGATAACAATGCGATCAAAAAGCCACAATAAGGACTCTTTTAGGACCTTTTTTTTGTAGAGATACATGGCAATTATAATCCCAATTGCTGCCCCATGAGAGGCCAATCCGCGGAATCCAGTAAAGGCAAATCCTCCTTTAATTTTAAAGGGT
>JAYPSJ010000003.1:0-177521 GCA_038132955.1 Flavobacteriaceae bacterium | reverse complement strand
CTTTAACCAAACCAAGGGTGGCCAGGTTGAGTGTAAAGGTTTTGGTATCTGGTGGTAGGCATTTTTCAGCATCACAAACCGAGTAATAAACCTCAGCTGTTAGGGTATTTCCTTGTGCGTTTATAATTTTAATGGGCTGAACAAAACTGACCTCTTCTTCGAAATAAATCACATCGAGCTCAAAAACTGGATCATAAACTGGAGTAACCTCAGGTTCCTGAGTCGGACCTTGAAGTATATAAGTTGAATCTGAGGCATTGTAATAAAATTCAGTGCGGATTGGACCTTCAAATTCATCACCAAATTGGGTTTGGCTGTAAAGGTGCCATCCCTGGTCGATTTTGGCCGTCATAATTAGGTCATGCCCCTTATCGGTTGGCACTACTGAAACTGACCATTGTACGGGATTAATAAATTCCTGAGCATGCACAAAACAGGATAGTGTCAAAAGGCTCAGAATAAATAGAAGTCGTAATCTCATGGTTATTTAGTTACTCTTTTTGGTTGTTTGTTGCTCAATATATCGGCTAAATACTGCGTTAGTTTTTAATCAGGTTACTCTGCCGAGCGCCAACTGATCTTGGTGATGTCCTTGCATGATTCAGGCACGCGAAAACGCTCATCCCCACGCAAACCCACCACCCACATAATGCGTTCACCGCACTGCAAAAGCCAGGTTTTATTTTTGCGGACTAAAGATAAACGTTCATCCTTAAAAAACTTGCTTATTTTCTTTTTTCCTGGACCGCCAAAAGGGTAAAAAACATCCCCTTTTTGCCATTGGCGCAATTTCAAAGGAAATTCGAGTAACTCAGTGGGGACATAAATTACATCCGGCCCAGAATCCTCAACACAATCCACCGGTGTAAAGCTGAATTGAATGGGCGCATTTTGCCCCTGACTTTGATCCGTAATGAGCCATTGATTTAGGGCCCCTTCTCCAGTCTCGACGGTGAGTGCATTTTTTTCCTCACCCCTTTGACCAACAGTCTGTGAATCATCAATAGGATTGATCAAAATTACATCGCGATCTTTGAGTAGCTGGTGGGTGGGTGTGTAGAGCCGTGCCCCGCTTTGCGCCTGAGCGAGCTGACCGATATCCTGACCAGCTTTGAGACCGTATTCCCGGCCCAAGGCCATCAAAACCAAATGGTGATTAGGATAGGATTGCAAGCGCTTTAAATCCAAACTAAGCCCATCAGCCGTGCTGGTAAACACCTGTGCAGCAATTTGATCGAGATAATCTTCGAGCAGGGTTTGTGCCTGATTTAAATAATTCTGGGTTTGCGCTAGGCTTTTATCCCATGAACGCTCGAGTTTATTGAAACCCGGACTGATGTGATGCCGCACTATATTGCGCTGATAATCATCGCTTTGATTAGAGCGATCTTCGCGCCAAGCATAAGCTTTGCTTTGGGCATAAGCCAAAATCTCCTCGCGTTTAAACGGCAGTAAAGGTCTGAATAAGCCAGAACCATGAGCCTTAATTCCCGTAAGTCCCTTGAGTCCTGTGCCCCGAGAAAAGTTGATTAAAAAAGTTTCTAAATTATCATCGGCATGATGGGCCGTAAGCACCCCTTGAGCCTTTCGCGTGAGCATAACATGCTCAAAAAAAGCATAACGGAGTTCACGGGCTTTCATCTGTAAGGATACCCTGGGCTGATTTTTAACCATTTCAGGTGCCACACGCTCGACCACCACTTCATAGCCTAGTTCTGCGCCCAGCGCCGTGACAAAGGCCTCATCTTGATCACTTTCACCGCTGCGCAGGCCATAATTCATGTGCGCCAAAATTAAATTACCGTGATAGGTGTGCATCAGATGCACTAAGACCACACTGTCCACGCCGCCGCTACAGGCGACAACCAGCGGTAAGTTGGGGTCCCAACTGAATTCAAGATCACAATGTGCAGCAAAAGTTTGATCCATTTTTTTTCGCCCGCAGCCCTAATTAAATTACTCTGGGTTTAGAAGCGATAATCGCTCTAACAGCGAGGGCTCTAAAATAAGGATTATTCGCGACTGAGCACAGTGCGCAGTGCCTCAGCTTTTAACAGACATTCTTGATATTCATCTTGGGCATTGGCACTGCTGGTCAAGGCCCCACCGACACTCAGGCTCAGATACTTTTTGGTAGCATTATACAAAAGCGTGCGGATCACCACATTAAAATCGAAATCACCTTCAGGGGTAAAATAGCCAATGGCTCCGCTGTAAAGTCCTCTTTTGTGACCCTCAAAATCATCCATGAGTTGCAAGGCTCTTATTTTAGGAACACCCGTCATGCTGCCCATTGGAAAAGTTGCTTTCAGGGCGTCAACGGCATCAAAGCCATCCTTTAATTCAGCTGTTATCGTGGTGACCAACTGATGGACATGAGCATAAGATTTTAACGCACATAATTCCTGAACTTTTACGGAATCACGCGCGGCTACTCTGGAGAGATCATTGCGCACCAAATCCGTAATCATAATATTTTCTCGCCGCTCTTTGGGGTTCTCCATAAAACTAGCCACGGCTTTTTTATCTAAATCTGAATCGCTCAAGCGTTTTAAAGTCCCTTTGATCGGCTGTGACACAAGGGCCTTCCCTTTTTTATTCAAATAGCGCTCAGGAGAGGCGCATAGGGCGTAGCGATCATCAAGCTTGTAAAAGGCCGAAAAAGGAGCTTTCGAATGATTGTTTAAGCGCTCAAAGAGTTCGTAGGGCTCTAGCTCTGCCTGATCGTGATAGAATTCCTGACAAAAATTCGTCTCATAAATATCGCCTCGCTGTATGTGCTTTTGTATTTGCAAGAATTTCTCCTGGTATTGCTCAAAACTCCAACGCCCTTTGAGCTCTATACCAGATTTATAGTTGCTGAGTTTATGTTCGTTATCGGCCGAAATTTCATCACTTTTAGCAGACAAGCTGTCGTAGATGATTTGAATTTGCCGCAAATCCTCTGGCCAACACTGAGCGTGATTCCTGTGGTAAAGTCCTGTCAAGGTCTTATCCTGAACCATAAAAAGTCGCTCAGGAACAAAAAAATAGGCCTCAGGCAAACCGATCCCGTCTGGATTTTGTGACTGAAGATTTTCTTCGGCATTTTTAAAATCATAGGCTAAATGACCAAAACACCAATCTTTTTGAGCGTTTTGCCATTTGCTGAGTCTATGCCAATCTCCTTGGGTTGAAAATTCTATCCTCAGTTCATTTATGGGATCCAGTGCTAAAAGCGCATCAAAAGAGCCATAGGGGTCCTTGTGATGGTGGGCATCTAAAAAAAGACTAGCTTGTTTGGACCTGGCTTTCCCAAAAGCAAACAAAGCTGTTTTGAGCTTTTGACTCTGGGAAAATTCACAACTAAAGCGCTCGCGCTGAACCACAGTTTAAATATGCAATGGTCTGTTTTCTGTGGCCGCCAAAGCTGCCTCTTTGACCGCCTCAGCATAAGTAGGATGCGCATGACTCATACGTGCTAGATCTTCGGCGCTCGCTCTAAATTCCATGGCGGTTACAGCCTCTGCAATTAAATCGGCAACCCGAGCCCCAACCATATGAACCCCAAGGAGTTCGTCGGTCTGTGCATCACTGAGAATTTTGACAAAACCATCCACATCACCGCTGGCGCGAGATCGCCCTAAGGCACGCATCGGAAATTGTCCACTTTTGTAGGCAACTCCTGCTGCAATGAGTTGCTCTTCAGTTTGACCTACTGAAGCTACTTCTGGCCAAGTATAAACCACGCCAGGAATTAAGTTGTAGTTAATGTGCGGCTTTTGACCTGCAATGAGTTCTGCTACCATCACGCCTTCTTCCTCGGCTTTGTGGGCGAGCATCGCCCCGCGTACCACATCACCGATGGCATAGATATGTCCAATATTGGTTTGTAAGTGATCATTGACCTGAATTTGGCCACGTTCATTGACCGCAACACCCGCTTTTTCCAGTCCAAGGCCTTCAGTGAAAGGCTTACGTCCTACGCTCACCAGACAGTAATCTCCAGTAAACTGAACCTCTTGTCCTTTTTTATCTAAGGCCGTAATGGTAACCTCATTTTTATCGGCGGAAACCCCCTGAACTTGATGCGATAGAAAAAATTTAACCCCTTGCTTTTTGAGGACTTTGGTGAGTTCTTTACTTTGAGCACCATCCATGGTCGGAATAATGCGATCCATATATTCCAATACCGAAACCTCAGCACCGAGTCTGCGGTAAACCTGTCCTAGTTCTAAACCGATAACTCCGCCTCCGATGATCACCAAATGCTTAGGCACTTCGGTCATAGAGAGGGCCTCGGTCGAGGTAATTACGCGTTTTTTATCGATTTTAATAAATGGGAGACTCGCTGGCTTACTGCCGGTGGCAATAATAAAGTGTTTAGCGGTTAGGGTTTGTTTCTCTTTACCGTGTACCGTTAGTGTATTTTGATCCTCAAATTCTCCCACACCATGTAGCACGTCGATTTTATTTTTATCCATGAGAAAATCGATGCCTTTGGTAGTTTGCGACACCACCCCTGATTTGCGCTCCATCATTTTGGTCAAATTCAAAGTCACAGGACCTTGAACTTCGATACCATGCTCTTCCAGGTGTTTTTGAGTGTCTTCAAAGTGGTGAGAGGAATCCAAAAGCGCCTTACTTGGGATACAACCCACATTGAGACAAGTACCGCCTAAAGTATCGTATTTTTCAACCAAAGCGGTTTTCATGCCCAATTGTGCGCATCGTATAGCCGAAACATAGCCTCCAGGACCAGAACCGATCACTACTACATCGTAATTACTCATCGTATTGTGATTTAATTTTTGTGGGGCAAAGTTACGACACTGCGTAGCAAAAGCCAATGCTCATACAAGAAATTTTGTGCCATAAAAATGCCTAAGCAGGCATGAGCTTAGTGGTGTTTTGTATCTGAGTAATCACAAAGGAACTTTCGGTACTCGCAATGGATTTTAAACTGGTGAGCTTGTTCACTAAAAACGATCGGAAATGCACCATGTCGCGCACCATGACCTTGAGTAAATAGTCATAGGATCCAGAAACATGAAAACATTCTACCACTTCCGACAAGGCCTTTATATCGTCCTCAAAGGCAGTCAAGGATGATTTGGCATGTTGTACCAACTTCACGTGACAGAATACCATAAAACCCAAATTAATTTGTTCAGGGTCAAGCAGAGCAACGTATTGTTTGATCACCCCGTTTCGCTCGAGTTTTTTAATCCTTTCATGCACCGCCGTGACCGATAAATCCGTCTTCACTGCAAGTTGTTTGTGTGTTTGTTTGCTGTCGGTCTGAAGCGCTTCGAGTAGAATAAAATCAATAGTATCCAAAGTCATGACTAAAAAATATTCTGTAGTTAACCCCTCAAAATTAAAAATTTAGAAATAATTACAATGAATATAGAATTTTAAATAAAAATTTTCTTTATAAATGAACTTATATTGACTTTTTACAATGCTATATATAAATTTGATAAAAACCTATACTATGTCTTTTGATCCAGCAAACCATATTCAAGACTTGCAATACTTTGGCGAGTTTGGCGGAGTAAATCCCAGTATCTCCGATTCTTCAACCTATACCTTTTTATCGGCCAAAACCATGTTCGACACCTTTGAGGGCAATGCCGAGGGCTGTTATTTGTATTCACGTCACAGCACGCCGTCTAACCTTTATCTGGGACAAGCGCTTGCGGCTATGGAAGGCACACAAACCGCTACAGTAGCTGCCACAGGAATGGGCGCCATCACCCCAGCACTTCTTCAATATTGTAGTGCAGGAGATCATATTGTATCGAGTCGCACTATCTATGGGGGAACTTATGCGTTTTTGAAAAACTTTACCCCGCGATTTGGCATAGAAACCAGCTTTGTGGACATCACAGACCTGGATGCGGTCGCCACCGCCATTACCCCAAACACCAAGGTTTTATATTGTGAGAGTGTGAGCAATCCGCTTTTGGAAGTAGCCGATATAACTGCATTGGCTGCACTGGCCAAAAAGCACAATCTTGTTTTAATGGTTGATAATACCTTCGCCCCGCTGAGCATTGCTCCACATCAGCTCGGTGCGGATATCGTCTTGCACAGCTTGACCAAATTTATCAATGGAAGCAGCGACACTATGGGTGGTGTTATTTGTGGCACTCAAGAATTAATCGACCGACTCCGTAATGTAAATGACGGGGCCTGTATGCTTCTGGGTGCCAGTATGGACAGCCTGCGCGCTGCCTCCATTTTAAAAAACTTAAGAACACTCCATATTCGCATTAAACAACACAGCCACAATGGGATGTATCTCGCACAAAAGTTTGAAGCTGATGGCTTGAAGACTGTTTATCCAGGACTCAAAAGCCATCCAAGTCATGAGCTATTCAGCCGCATGATGAACCCAGAATACGGTTATGGCGGTATGCTCACCATCGATGCTGGAGACCTAGAAACAGCCAATAAACTTATGGAACTGATGCAAGAGCGCAATCTGGGCTATCTAGCCGTAAGTCTTGGGTTTTATAAAACATTATTCAGTGCCCCTGGCAGCTCCACCTCTTCAGAAATCCCGCTTGAAGAACAAGCCCAGATGGGTCTTACCGACGGACTGATCCGTTTTTCTATTGGACTGGATAACGATATTGAGCGCACCTATAAAATGATGCGTCAATGTATGCTTGAGGTCGGTGTTTTGTCAAAATAACGGCAGTATAAATTGCCGTACAAATTAGCCTTATGATGATTCATGAATCCTACCGATAATTTGCAAAGTCACCAGCAAAATCGTAACATTACACAAGCAACATTTCCGTATATGAGTACCTCAGAAAAATCAAAAAATACCTCAGTTAAATTACCTATAATTCAGGCGCTAATTCCTGTTATTGTCCTGGTAGCACTGTTGTTTATCAATGTGATTTACGCCTTTGGCGATGATGCCCTTAGCGGGAGTAATCAGTTTTTACTTTTGGTCGGCGGTGCTGTGGCTGCTCTAGTGGGTATTTACAATGGTGTCTCATTTGATAACATGATTAATGAAGTCGCTGAAAATCTGAAAAGCACCACAGGTGCCATACTTATTTTGCTCATGGTTGGTGCACTTGCCGGTACTTGGTTACTCAGTGGCATTATCCCAACCATGATTTACTATGGGCTCAGTCTGCTAAAGCCTTCTGTATTTTTGATTTCAACTGTGGTTATTTGCGCCATTATTTCTGTTGCCACAGGAAGTAGCTGGACGACTTCGGCCACTGTGGGTATTGCCATGATTGGTATTGCCAACGCTTTGGGAATTGATTCAGGGATGGCTGCTGGCGCAGTGATCTCAGGGGCCTATTTTGGCGATAAACTCTCGCCCATGAGTGACACCACGAATTTAGCACCCGCAATGGCAGGAACAGATTTGTTTACACACATCAAGTACATGACCTATACCACGGTGCCTAGTTTTGCGATAACCCTATTGTTTTTTGGTATTTTAGGATTTAGTCTTGACCCGCAAGGTGAATCACAAACCACCCAAATGCTCGCTGCTATTGATGCTGCCTTTATGGTGAGTCCTTGGCTATTTGTGGTCCCGGCACTGGTTATTTTTATGATTGTAAAAAAAGTGGCGCCACTTATCGCGCTTTTTACGGGCACCCTCCTAGCCGCTATAGCGGCGTTATGGGCACAACCTGAATTAGTGGCCCTAATAGGTGGAGGAAAATCCTTAGATTTAATAACGGCTTACAAAGGCATTATGAATGCTATCACGGTATCGATTGAAATTCCCACGGCTTATGCTCCATTGAACGATTTATTTACTTCAGGGGGTATGGCCGGCATGCTGGGGACCATTTGGCTGATCTTGTGCGCTATGGTTTTTGGCGGGATCATGGAGGCTATCGGGGCTTTATCGCGTATTTCTGAGGCATTGCTCAAACTATTTCACACTACCTTTGGTTTGTTTGCCAGCACGGTTGCTAGTTGTTTAGCCCTAAATATTGCCGCCAGTGATCAGTATTTAGCTATAGTGGTGCCGGGTAAAATGTATGCCAAAGCCTACAAGGACAAAGGACTCGCTCCAGAAAATTTATCGAGAACCCTCGAAGACAGTGGTACGGTGACTTCGGCATTGATTCCATGGAACACTTGCGGCGCCTATCAAAGTGGTGTCCTTGGGGTAGACACCCTCTCCTATGCCGGATTTGCAATATTCAATTGGATCAGTCCGTTTATGACTTTGTTGTTTGCGGCCTTTCGCATAAAAATTAGACAAATTGCACAAAAAAAATAAACAGCTATGGCAAGCATTACTCTTGGGGGCAACCCCACCACAACTAACGGCAATCTGCCTGAACTCGGCACCAAGTGTCCTGAATTTGATTTAATCACAAAAGACCTAAATACAGTGCGTCTGGGCGATTACTCTGGTAAAAAATTGGTCTTAAATATTTTTCCCAGTGTGGACACCGGAGTTTGCAGCGCATCAGTGCGCACTTTTAACCAGCACGCCAGTAGCCATAATGATACGGTCATACTGTGTATCTCGAGAGATTTACCCTTTGCCCAAGCGCGGTTTTGTGCCGCCGATGGCCTAAATGATGTCGTGGTATTGAGCGACTTTAAAACAGGACAATTCGGGCGTGATTATGGCGTAGAGATTGAGTCTGGGGCTTTTGCAGGCTTACATGCCCGAGCAGTTATTGTTACAGATTCTGAGCACAATATTGTTTATAGTGAATTAGTTCCAGAAATAGGTCAGGCGCCTGATTTTGATAATGCGCTTAAAGCTTTATCCTAAATGAGACCTAATCAAAGTGTTTCACAAGCTACAAAGGTTGCTTTACGCGGCATGCTGATCTTACTGCGTGAGCGGGCCTTTCGCATTCAACTTGCAATTGGGCTGATTATTACGTATTTGGGTTTTTATTATCAAATAGAACCTTGGGCCTGGGCTGTTCAAACTTTGGCCATAGGATTAGTCCTTATGGCCGAAGGAATCAATACAGCAATTGAGCGGCTCAGTGATATAGTACAACCTGATTTTGATCCCAACATAGGGCGCATCAAGGACATGTCGGCTGGTTTTGTGAGTATTGCGGCATTGATTTCTATTGTTGTTGCTGGTATAATTTACGGTCAAAAACTGGGGTTCTTTAATTGACTCCTGCCTTGTATACTGAAGGCTATCCTTGTATATTTGTAAATACTCAACCTACAGCATGTTTTTTAAAAAAGCGAATAAAAAATCTACTAAGACACAGACTAAGACTCAAACTTGGACCATGTCCCGTCAACAAGCAGTGCTCTTTGGTGGTTTTTTAAGCTTATTTGGTATTGCTTTAATTATTTCTTTTGCCTCATACATGGTCAGCTGGCAAAGCGATCAAAGTATGGTAGGATCTTTTGAGCGCACCAACCCGGCAGACAATTATTTAAGCCACCTAGGTAACACCCTTGGGCACGTGTTTATTTATAATGGCTTTGGATTAGCAGCCTTTATTTTAGCTGGATTATTTGTAGTCTCTGGTCTGTATTTATTCTTCAATTTAGCCACACGACCCTTAAGAAAATTCTGGTTTTGGGGTCTTTATCTAATGATATGGCTGAGTTTAAGCTTTGGATTTCTAGTCAGTAGTAAACCCATGTACGGCGGTGTGGTCGGGTATGAAATCAGTGATATTCTTATCGGTTATATGGGGACCACTGGGCTTGGGTTATTGCTGGGTTTTACTGGTCTTATTTACCTGGTGGTAAGGCTTAAATGGACACCAGATAGTCTGATTCAGTGGTTTAAAAATAGACCCCGTAAAATCAAAGTCGCTGTTGCTCAAGCAAACGGCTCTATTGAATCCATTAATGAGGTTAGCAGCAGCAATGACCAAGAAACTGAACAAGAGCAGGCCCAAACCATAACTTTTGACAGCCAAGACCCTACATTAGATGAACCTCAGGACGAAGAACCTTCTCAGAACTCAGAAGAGGAATTCAAATCAGAGTCTCAACCTCAGTCCGAGAAAAATGCTAACTATATTGCCAAACTTAGCCCTGACGACGATGTATCTTTGGAGATAGAAACCGCCAAAGAAGAAGTGCCACTAACCACCAGCGAACAACTGGTTCAAGATTTTGGCACCTTCGACCCTACTCTAGAACTTAAAAACTTTAAGTTTCCGTCTATTGAATTGCTCAAAGATTATTCGGGAGGCAAAGGGATCACCATAGACGAACAAGAACTTGAAGAATACAAGCGAAGAATTATAGATACCTTAAGCAATTACTCGATCGGTATTGCCAATATTAAAGCCACCATCGGGCCAACCGTTACCCTCTACGAAATTGTCCCCGAGGCAGGTATCCGCATTTCAAAAATCAAAAACTTAGAAGACGATATCGCCCTTTCGCTTTCTGCACTGGGGATTCGTATCATTGCTCCTATTCCAGGAAAAGGGACCATAGGGATTGAAGTCCCGAACAAATCCCCACAGGTGGTCTCCATGCGCAGTGTGATTGCCTCGCCTAAATTCCAAAAGGCTGAGATGGAATTACCTTTGGCCCTGGGGAAAACGATTAGTAACGAGACTTTTGTGGTAGATCTGGCCAAAATGCCGCACTTGCTTATGGCAGGAGCTACAGGTCAAGGTAAATCTGTAGGACTCAATGCCATTTTAGCCTCACTGCTCTATAAAAAACACCCTGCTGAGGTCAAATTTGTCCTGGTAGACCCTAAAAAGGTTGAGCTTACCCTATTTAATAAAATCGAGCGTCATTATTTGGCTAAACTTCCTGATACCGAAGAGGCCATCATTACCGATACCACCAAAGTCATCCACACCCTGAATTCGCTCTGTATCGAGATGGATCAGCGTTATGATTTACTCAAGGATGCTATGGTGCGCAACATCAAAGAGTATAACGAAAAGTTCAAGGCCCGTAAACTCAATCCTCATGACGGCCATCGCTATCTTCCATACATCGTGCTGGTTATTGATGAATTTGCTGATTTGATCATGACTGCCGGCAAAGAGGTGGAGACCCCAATTGCGCGCTTGGCTCAACTTGCTCGTGCTATTGGGATACATTTAATTATTGCCACCCAACGTCCATCGGTTAATGTCATTACTGGGATTATTAAAGCTAATTTCCCAGCGCGTATTGCCTTTAGAGTGACCAGTAAAATCGACTCAAGAACAATTTTAGACTCCTCTGGTGCCGATCAATTGATCGGTCGTGGAGATATGCTATACACTCAAGGCAATGATTTAGTGCGCCTTCAGTGCGCCTTTTTAGACACCCCAGAGGTGGCCGACATTACCGAATATATCGGAGGTCAAAAAGCTTACGCAGACGCCCATTTGTTGCCTGAGTACGTTGGAGAAGAGTCTGGCACGAGTCTTGATATTTCTATTGATGAGCGCGATGCCTTGTTCCGGGATGCCGCCGAAGTATTGGTCATCGCTCAGCAAGGTTCAGCTTCGCTTTTGCAGCGCAAATTAAAGCTTGGGTATAATCGCGCAGGGCGTATTATTGATCAGCTCGAGGCCGCCGGGATTGTAGGCCCTTTTGAAGGCAGTAAGGCCAGACAAATTTTGGTGCCTGATTTAGAGGCCTTAAACAAATTATTAGACAATGAAACTCAAGAATAAACTCCTGATATATAGCGCAAGCCTAGCTTTAATTTTACTGACTCCTTTTCGGACGTTAGCCCAAGACGCGCAGCAAGCCCAGGCCCTATTAGATGCAGTAGCAAAAAAGGTCAGCAGTTATGACAATATTGAAATCGATTTTACCTGGAATTTGGTCAATCAAAAAGAACAGGTCGATCAAAAAACCCAGGGAAATGTCCTTCTTAGTGGGGAGCGCTACAGCTTAAACATGATGGGAATGACCCGCGTTTATGACGGAGACAAACTCTACACTATTGCGCCTGATGACATGGAAATTACCGTAAGCGATTTAGATCCCGAACAAGACAAAAGTGTTACTCCGTCCAAATTACTGACGTTTTACAAGGAGGGCTATACTTATTCTTGGGACATAAAACAAAAGGTCGCAGGCAGAAATATCCAATATATTAAGCTCTATCCTATTGATTCTGAGGCTGAAATCAAACATATGCTCTTGGGTATCGATACAGCCACAAATCACATTTACAAACTGATCCAAACAGACGCCCAAGGAACTCAGTTTATTTTGACTGTAAAGTCTTTTACACCAAATCAAAACTTAGCCAAAGATACTTTTGAGGTCAATCTCAATAAGTATCAAGACGATGGCTACTACATCAATACGCTATACTGATCTAGTGAAAATTCTTGACCGATATATATTGACCAGTTTTTTAAAGACGTTTTTTAGCGTCTTTATTATTTTGATGTTCATCTTTGTGCTGCAGACCATCTGGTTGTATATCTCGGAACTCGCCGGCAAGGATTTATCCTTTGCCATTATTCTAAAATTTCTTTGGTTTTTTACCCCAAAACTCATTCCACTAGTCTTGCCTTTGACCATATTGGTAACTTCCTTAATGGTATTCGGGACGCTCTCAGAGCAATATGAGTTTGCAGCTATGAAATCGACAGGAATTTCGCTACAGCGCGCTATGCGCAGTTTAGCGGTATTTATTTTAGGGCTTTCAGCTGTAGCTTTTGTTTTTGCCAATAATGTCATTCCTTATTCGGAATATAAATGGCAGAATCTCAGACGAAATATCGCACAGGTTAGTCCCTCTATGGCCATAGTGGCAGGACAATTCAGTTCTATAGGGGATGATTTCAATATAAAGGTTGATGAAAAGTATGGTGATCGCGACCAATATTTAAAACAGGTCATTATCCATAAAAAAAATCCACAGAGCCCGAGCGAAAACACCACGGTAATTATGGCTGAATCGGGAGAACTAGCCAGTGCCGAAGATTCAAATACGCTTTCACTGATCTTAAATAACGGGCATTATTACGAGGACATTCAGCTCAGTAATGGCGTAAAGGAACGCATCAATAGACCCTTTGCCAAAAGTGCTTTTGAGACCTACACCATTCATATCGATCTTACCGAGCTTAACGATACCGATATCGATAAGGAGAACAACCTGAATAACCACAATATGTACAACGTGGGTGAACTGATACCGGAAATCGATCGCTTATCCGATGTATTTAGTGACGATATCGCCCAAATGACGGGCAATATGTACTTCCGAACTGGTTTTACCCAATTTGCCGATACAACCTACAAACAATTCAAAAACAAAAAAGAATTTAATTCGGTTCTTGATCTTTATGATATTCGTCAACAAGTGCGCATTGCGGGTACCGCTCTAGATAATGTGCGGAGTTCTGTTCAAGCTCTGGGTTCAAAAAAGAAAAACCATCAGCAGCTGATTAAAACCTTAAACAAGCACGAAATCGCTTTGCACGAAAAATTTGCCTTAGCGATTTCCTGCATTATCCTATTTTTCGTGGGTGCCCCCCTTGGCGCCATTATACGCAAAGGGGGAATGGGTCTGCCTATGGTGATTGCTATTGTACTGTTTTTGACCTACCATTTTATCGGGATTTTTGCCAAAAACAGCGCAGAGGATGGCACCATGCACCCCTTTATGGCCACTTGGATCAGTAGTTTTATCATGCTCCCCTTAAGTATTTGGCTTACCTATCGCGCAACTACAGATCAAGGAATTTTTGATTTTGATGCGTTTTTTCAGCGTTTTAAATGGCGTAAAAAGAAATAGTCAGGCCCAATCCCTATATTTGCACCCACCCAAGTAAATTGACTAATGACCCAGGACTCAAACGCAAACCAACAAGAGATTGTTTTGGACTCTATTCAGGACGCTATCGCAGCTATTAAGCGGGGCGAAGTGATTATAGTGGTCGACGATCAGGATCGTGAGAACGAGGGTGATTTTTTAGCAGCGGCAGAATGTGTCACCCCAGAAATGATCAATTTTATGGCCACCCATGGTCGCGGGCTTATTTGTGCTCCACTGACCGAATCGCGTTGTAGAAACTTGCAACTCGAGATGATGGTAGGCAACAACACTGATCCCATGGAGACTGCCTTTACCATTTCTGTGGATTTACGGGGCTCAGGAGTAACTACAGGGATTTCTGCTTCGGATCGCGCCAAAACCATAAAAGCACTCACCGATGCCCAGACCAAACCCCAAGATTTAAGTCGCCCGGGGCATATTTTTCCGCTAGTTGCTAAGGAAGGTGGCGTACTGCGTCGTACAGGTCATACGGAAGCCGCTATTGATTTTGCCAGACTGGCAGGATTTCAGCCGGCTGGCGTCATTGTGGAAATCATGAATGAGGACGGCAGCATGGCACGTTTGCCTCAATTAGTTTCAGTGGCCAAACAGTTCAACTTAAAACTCGTTTCTATCGAAGATCTTGTAGCTTACCGTATGGAGCACGATTCTTTGATCGAAAAGAAAGAGGATTTTGAGCTAGAGACGCGTTTTGGTCGTTACAGACTTCGCGCCTACTTGCAGACCACAAATAATCAAGTGCACATTGCGCTTACCAAAGGAACCTGGAACGCAAACACAGAGGTTCCTGTGCGCGTTAATGCTTCAATGGTCAATAACGATCTTTTGGCCACCCTTACTCAAGACGCGCACCAAACTCTGGATTCCATGTTTCAAGTCATCAACGATCAGGGCCTCGGTGCCATGGTATTTATCAACCAAAACAACCCTTCTTTAAATGTTCTTGGGCGATTGTCACAACTCAAGACCATGCAGGTCACCGGAACTGTGGTCAAAGCCCCTCAACTGCCTATGGATAACAAGGATTTTGGTATTGGCGCTCAGATTCTACACGATTTAGGTATTCACAAAATCAAATTGATTTCCAATCACCAGCAAAGCAAGCGTGTGGGGATGATTGGTTACGGTTTAGAAATTACCGATTACCTCCCCTACTAATTCAGGTCTTTGCCTATTAAATCAAAGGCTAGATTCCCTTACTTATAGACTGAGTAGTGTTTCGCGCATGACTTTTGCGCGCTGCGCTAAAGTGGCCTGATCCCAACCTAATTTTACGAGAAAACTCAAAGTACGCCCCATATAGTGGTCGCTTTGACTAAAATCTTTGTGGCTCAGTTGTCGCAGATTTTCTTGAATTTTTGGGCTCACCGGGGCAATACTTTTAACCTGAGTCAAATGCTCCCATCCATTGATGTAGTGCCAATTGTTTTTAAACCAATAAAAGCAGGCGTCAATACCCGCTGCTGATAAGGCTTTTTGCGCTTGCTCGGCTTTTTCGGGCGTGGGCAAAAAGATATTTAAAAATGAATGGTTTTGCACTCCACCTTCTGGCACGCGTCTAAAGCTTACGCCAGGCACATCAACCAGAGCCTGAGCTAAGGTCTCGTAATGGGCCTTTTGACGGTCTAATATTTCATCAAAACGCACCAATTGGCCGAGTCCTACAGCGGCATGTAATTCAGAAATACGAAAATTATAACCTAAAGTTGGGTGGGTCTCTGCGCCCCGGTCCAATCCAATATGGTCGTGCCCATGATCTTGGTATTGATCGGCATTAACTTTATAGTCCGTATTATTGGTAATCACCGCGCCCCCTTCACCACAGGTGATGGTCTTGACAAAATCAAAAGAATAACAACCTAAATCTCCATAGGCCCCCAAAGCAACCCCTTTGTAGGTACCACCGATGGCCTGACAAGCATCTTCCAAAAGAATCAAATTATGAGCCTGGCAAATTTCTTTTAAGGCATCGAGATCGGCCATGGATCCGCACATATGCACCGGCATAACGGCTTTGGTCTTATCAGTAACCGCAGCAGCAACCGCCTTGGGATCCAAGGTTAAAGTATCATCAATATCCACCAGAATAGGGATAGCTCCCAGCATCAAAATAGACTCAAAACTCGCCACAAAAGTAAAGGTCGGCATAATGACCTCATCCCCAGCTCCGATTCCAGCACTAGCCAAAGCCACAGTTAGCGCTGCCGTTCCACTAGAGACTAACTGACAATGGGCCACCCCCATACGTTTTGAGAAAGCCTGCTCGAATTCTAAGGCTTTAAATCGCCCTTGACGCATACCGTCAAAACCATAACGCATCAAAACCCCTGTTTCTAAAACTTCATTGACTTGAGCCCGCTCATGAGCTCCAAATACTTCAAATCCTGGCATAAAATTGAGTTAATCTAAGGGCCTTAAGCACCTGAGTGAATTAGATTCTGAGTAAAGGTAAAGGTTGCGCGATTTTTGTGCAATAACATATGGATATTTGTGTGATTTCGGGCTAAATTGCAAAAGTGAAAACCGCGATAATCGTATTAAACTACAATGGTCTGGCCTTGATGCAAGAATTCATGGCGCCACTGCTGAGTTATAGCCAACAAGCAGATATTTTAGTAGCCGATAATGGATCCAGCGATGCTTCATTATCATGGCTCGACACGCATTATCCCGAAGTTAAAGCCATAGCCTTGGGAAAAAATCTGGGTTATGCGGGGGGCTATAACAGAGCCATTGCCCAGCTCAATGCCCATAAGTCCGAGCAAAACGATGATCCATATCAGCTCTATATATTGCTAAACAACGACATTAAAGTGGTTCAAAACTGGTTGACCCCGATCGTGTCGGCCTTTCAAAACAATCCCGATTTAGTTGCCGCTCAGCCCAAGATTAAAGACCTAGGTGATTTACAACGCTTTGAATACGCCGGAGCTGCAGGGGGTTATGTTGATGCCTTTGGTTATCCTTTTTGTCGTGGACGAATTTTTAATGTACTAGAACAAGATCACGGTCAGTACGATGATCAAAAGGATATTTTTTGGGCCAGCGGGGCGTGCCTAGCCCTTCGTGCAGAGGCCTTTGAGCGTGTGGAGGGGTTTGATGTAGATTTGTTTGCTCACCAAGAAGAAATCGATTTGTGTTGGCGACTAAAAGCTCAAGGGGGACTCGTGCGCTGTATATCAGAATCAAGTGTTTATCACAAAGGCGGCGGTACACTCAAGAGTGCTCATCCTAAAAAAACATTTTTAAACTTTCGAAATTCCCTATTGGTCCTGGTCAAAAATGTGGCAGGAGCAAGGATACTTTTAATTGTACTTTCTAGACTCATACTTGACGGTATCTCTGGTCTTGTCCTTTTATTTCAAGGCAGGCCAAAACATACTTTTGCCATCATCAGAGCACATATGAGCTTTTACCGATTGCTCCCTAATTACCTGAAAAAGCGTAAAAAATGGGCAAATAGGTTAAAATACGCGCACATTTCATCAATTCTCTACGCAAGATTCTTTAAAAACCGCCGTTATTTTAGTCAGCTTTAATCGGCAAAAAAAGCCTTTATAACCTGTGTATAAATTATTGTTAACGCCTGAAAAAAATGGGCATTAATTGTTAATTTTGACTCAACTTAATCCTACCACTATGATGACAAAACATTTGTTTTTATTACTGGGCGCTGGACTTGTGATGGGATCCTGCGTAACCAAAAAACAGTTTACAGAATTACAAGCAAAACAGAAAAGAACTCAAGATTTATTGAATACTGCTACGGTTAAGCTCAATGCATGCGAAGCAGAACAAGCGACCTCTAAAGTGCGCATTGCCTCTTATGAGGAGCGTATCGCTGAACTTAAAAAAGACAAACAAGATTTGATCGAAAGTTCAAAAGATTTGACCATTTTGACCCAAACTGGGGCGACTAACCTTGAGAAATCTTTGGAAAGCCTTAAAGAAAGAGATTTAAAAATCAACCGCTTGCAGGACGCCCTGAACAAGAAGGATAGTGTATCCTTGGCTATCGTTTCTAGTTTGAAAAAAGAAGTTGGACTAGATGACAAGGACATTGAAATCAATGTAGAAAAAGGTGTTGTATTTATTTCGTTATCGGATAAAATGCTCTTTAAAAGCGGAAGTTATAATGTAACCGAGCGCGCTAAAGAAATTTTAGCCAAGGTGGCCATCGTAATAAATGGAAAGCCTGACTTTGAGGCCCTTGTAGAGGGTCATACTGATGATGTCCCTTACAGTAATGGACCCCTTATCGACAACTGGGATTTGAGTGTGAAGCGTTCTACCGCTATTGTGCGTGAACTTCAAACCCTAGGGGTTAAACCTAGTCAACTTATCGCGGCAGGCCGCGCAGAGTACAATCCTCTTGTAGCCAATGACACGCCAGCAAACAGAGCGATCAACCGACGTACTAAGATTTATGTACTGCCAAAAATTGATCAGTTCTACAAAATGGTTGAGGACGAGCTTGAAAATCTTTCTGCTCAAGGAAACTAAGCCGTATTATGGTCTGATGCATTAAGCACTTTCGACGGAAAATAGACCTAACTGAACAGAGGATATTTTAATAAAACACCAGCACTTGCTGGTGTTTTTTTTGACTTTAAATGGCTGCTCTAATCATTTGGTTTCTCTGAAAGAGCATTGAAACTTACAGAATATCTAATGACCCCAATCCTTCGCGCAAAACCTCAGGAGGATCTTGTGTTAAATCAACCACTGTGGAGGCCACATTGCCCCCTATTCCTCCATCGATTACCAAATCAACCTTATACTGCCAATGCTCATGAATCAGCTCGGGATCAGTAGTATATTCCAATATTAAATCTTGATCCTTAATCGATCGGGAGACCATGGGGGCGCCAAGGGCTTCTATAACGGCTTGAATAATAGCATTATCTGGTATACGCACACCCACCTCTTTTCGCTTTTTAAAACTATTGGGTAAGTCATTACCTCCAGGCAAGATAAAGGTGTATGGACCAGGAAATGCTCTTTTAAGGAGTTTAAATACTGGCTGATCTAATGGTTTAGTGAGTTGGCTGACCTGACTTAGATCACGACAAATAAAACTCATGGGTGCTTCTGCCTTTTTACGTCCGTCAATCATACGTAAACGCTCCACTGCTTTTTTATCATAGGCTGCACAGCCCATGGCATAAACCGTATCACAGGGAAAAATCACGATTCCCCCCTCTTTCAAGCAGTGCACCACCCGACCTATCGCTTTGGGATTTGGGGGATCGTGGTAAATACGCAGAAGTTCTGCCATACTGCAATTAGATTAATGAAAGTTTGGCAAAACGCAATAATAATTTCTTTATCCCCGCAGTATCAAATTCGATTTCTGCCGTCATATCTGGACCCTGACCCTCTAAAGAAACTATAGTTCCTTGACCAAAACGCATGTGTCCAACGCGCGTACCGACCTTTAGTTCAGATAAAGCCGCTGCATCGGCAGTGCTGCCTGATTTGGCGATATCTGGACTGAGGGATTTTAACTTCTTTAAGTTTGAAGGTGGCGCAAAACGTGGGGCTTCAGGTTTTGATTTTGCTGATTTTCCTGGGCTATTTCCCGAAAATCCAGAATAGCGGCTTTGTGATTGTTGACCTGAACTACTATCACCAGAACTTTGACCGCGCAAACGAATCTGCCTGTAGTCATGATCATCAAAAACATCAGGATCGACAAAAGTACGGTAACGCTCTGAGGGTTTAGGCGTGAGTAAATCCAAATATTTTTCATCAATTTCTTCGATGAATCGACTAGGTTCCGCATCTATGAGTTTACCCCATCGATAGCGGCTTTGGGCATAGGTCAAATAAGCCTTTTCTTTGGCTCGGGTTAACGCCACATAAAAAAGTCGGCGCTCCTCCTCTAGTTCAGCCCTAGAATTCATACTGAGCATACTGGGAAAGAGATCCTCCTCCATACCCACAACACTCACCACAGGAAACTCCAAACCCTTGGCTAAGTGCACCGTCATGAGTGAAACCTTTTGTCCAGGCTCTTTTTCCTGATCTAAATCGGTAATAAGAGCCACATCTTCAAGAAATTCGGCCAAACTGCCTGTGGTATCGGCTAATTCTTTTTGGCCCTCAACAAAATCCTTGATACCGTTAAGCAATTCCTCGATATTTTCTAGTCTCGCAATCCCCTCTGGAGTGCCGTCTTTTTTAATTTCTTGATAAAGTCCAGTATGCCGTACCACATATTCCGCAATTTCATACGCATTATATTGCTGATTCAAGACTTGGAAACTTTGAATCATCGTGGCGAAATTGTCCAGCTTGGTTCGAATTCCTGAATTTAAGGGCACATTAAGCGCTTCTAGCTGGGTTAAAACCTCAAATACAGAAATTCCGTGATGATCAGCGGCCACGACTAATTTACTCACCGTAGTATCTCCAATACCGCGACCGGGATAATTGATAACCCGTTTTAAGGCTTCTTCATCTTTTGGGTTAAGGATGAGACGCAGATAGGCAATCACGTCTTTTATTTCTTTGCGCTGATAAAAACTAAGACCCCCATATATCCTGTAAGGAATATCTTTTTTGCGCAGAGCATCTTCTATAGAGCGAGATTGTGCGTTGGTGCGATAAAGTACAGCAAAATCATCATAGGGTCTGTGTTGATTCATCACTGAATCATAGATCATATTGGCCACAAAACGCCCTTCATCTCCATCGGTCATGCTGCGGTGTACCCCAATTTTATCGCCCAAATCATTGTGGGTCCAAACTTCTTTATCTAAGCGATTTTGATTTTGCTCAATGACGTTATTGGCTGCGCTGACTATGGTCTTGGTCGAGCGGTAGTTTTGTTCTAAGCGATAAACTTGAACATTGTCGTAATCCTTTTGAAAGTTCAGGATATTATTTATGTTCGCCCCGCGAAAGGCATAAATACTTTGAGCATCATCGCCAACCACACAAATATTTTGAAATCGATCACTCAGCGCCCGAACTATCAAGTATTGACTGTGATTGGTGTCTTGATATTCATCGACCAAAATATATTTAAATCGCTGCTGATACTTTGCCAAAACCTCCGGAAAACGAGTGAGCAACTCATTGGTCTTGAGTAGTAAGTCATCAAAATCCATGGCCCCTGCTTTGAAGCACCGATCTACATAATTTTTATAAAGTGCTCCCATTTGCGGCATGCGCGCCATGGCATCGGCTTCCTGTAGCTCAGGGTTGTTGTTATAGGCTTTGACGGTGATCAAACTGTTTTTATAACTCGAAATACGGCTGTAAACTTGCTTGTATTTATAGACATCCTTGTCCAGGTTCATATCCTTAATCAGCGAGCGTATCACACTTTGGCTGTCTTGGGTGTCATAAATGGTGAAGTTTGAGGGATAGCCTAGGCGTTCAGCCTCCACGCGAAGAATTTTGGCAAAAACACTGTGAAAGGTTCCCATCCAAAGATTTTTCGCCTCGCTATTACCCACTATAGCAGCAATCCGCTCTTTCATCTCTCGAGCAGCCTTATTGGTAAAGGTCAGCGCCAAAATATTGAAAGGATCAACCCCTTGCTGCATAAGATAGGCAATGCGGTAGGTCAAAACACGGGTCTTTCCAGAACCTGCACCAGCAATAACAATCATAGCCCCGTCTTTTTGAATGACAGGAGCTTTTTGAGCCTCGTTAAGTTGTGCTAGATAATTTTCCAAGAGCCTTTTGTACTGAGCTTAAAGGCTCGAAAATAGGGAAAATGAGGCAGCAGACATAGGTCAAATTTCATAATTTATAAACATTTACTCCACTTGCAGTCCAAGGAGAAAAGGTCTATATTTAATCCTTATAAAAATCTAAATTCAAGACATTAGATGAGAACTCCTTTTCGTAAAATATGGATTGCTACTTGCTTTTTTAGCAGCGCGAGTTTACTAGCGCAAATGCCCAAAGAATTATCAGAATCTATCGATGCTGTTCAAGCCAAAGTTATCGATTGGCGCCATGATTTTCATCAATATCCCGAGATTTCAAATCGTGAGTTTCGCACAGCTGAAAAAATTGCTGCCCACCTCGAATCTCTTGGATTAAAAGTGCGCACTGGGGTAGCGAAAACTGGAGTTATCGGTTTGCTACACGGGGATCAACCCGGTAAAGTCGTGGCGCTTCGTGCTGATATTGACGCCTTACCCGTCACCGAGCGCAATGATTTACCTTATAAAAGCATTGAGACTGCAACTTTTTTGGGCACGCCCACTGGAGTCATGCATGCTTGCGGGCACGATACCCATATCGCTATTTTAATGGGTGTGGCTGAAGTCCTAAGCCAACACAAGGATAAAATAAAAGGTACCATAAAATTTGTGTTCCAGCCTGCAGAGGAAGGACCACCTCCAGGAGAAGAAGGAGGAGCAAAACTCATGATCAAGGACGGTGTATTACAAAACCCTGCAGTAGATGCTATTTTTGGACTGCATATCAAATCAGGAGTGCCTGTAGGAAGCATCCATTATAAATCTGGAGGAGCTATGGCGGCCGTTGAACGCTTTGTGGTCAATATTTCGGGAAAAGGAACACATGGTTCAGAGCCATGGAATGGGGTTGATCCTATTTTGATTGCGGCTAAAATTATTGATGGTTTTCAAACCATAATTAGCCGTGAGGCAGCCTTAGTCGATGAAGCCGCCGTGATCACGGTAGGAAAAGTTAGTGCCGGCGTTCGTTTTAATATCATCCCCGAGAGCGCAGAGCTCATCGGTACAGTGCGGACCTTAAATCCACAGATGCGAGCGCAAATCATGCGTAGAATGAACGAAATGGCAAGTGATATTGCCAGAGCCTATAATGGTAGCGCAGAAATTGAGTGGCAAAATAATACTGTAGTCACCTACAATGATCCAGAACTTACAGCCCAAATGGTCCCTTCTCTAGAGGCCGTTGCGGGTAAGGAGAATGTCAAAACTACTTTTGCCTCAACAGGGGGTGAGGATTTTTCTTACTATCAAGAACTAATCCCAGGGTTTTTCTTCTTTTTAGGGGGTATGGAGCCAGGTAACACAGAACCATATCCTCACCACACACCAGACTTTCGAGTAGAAGACTCTGGTATGGCTCTGGGGGTAAAGGCTATGACTCAAGTCGCTTTGGATTATTTAAATCAAAATTAATGACTGACCGATTTTTTTACGGGTGCTTGTCTCTATGTTGCACCCGTAAACATTTACGGGTCTTAATGTGAATAATATTTAAACTGTTCATGGGGTAAAAAAATAATTTATGAATGAGCTTATGGATTTTTTGCTTTATCTAGTGCCGGGACTGCTCGTGGCCATTGGGGCGCTTTATGTCATGAAACATCAGGCGGCACAAGATCAAAAAAAACGTCATTTTGAATTGCGTCGTTTGCAGGCCAAAGAAAGCTTGAGTACCCGATTACAGGCCTATGAGCGCCTCACTTTATTCTTGACGCGTAACAGTTTGAGTAAAATTGCCTTACGCACAAGTGCAGGAACTCAGGACCCACAAGAATACATCCAGACACTTATTCAAACCATAGAACAAGAATTTGACCACAATGTAAGTCAGCAAATTTACCTCAGTGCAGAATGTTGGGATCTTATTGTAATGGCAAAAAATAAAACATGTTTAAAATTACGCGCAGCAGGCCAAAACCTTTGGCCCGAGGTCAGTGCCCTGCGCACTGCCCTAGTGGCGCAAAACGAAAATGAAGTTGATGATATGACATTGGCCCTAGATTATCTCAAGGCCGAGGTCGCCCAAATGTGGTAAAGAGCGGCTAATGAGCAGCAATGTCCTACAAACCCCCATCGAATATCTCAAAGGCGTTGGCCCAGGACGCGCCACTCTGCTGCGCCAAGAACTCTCCATCCATACTTTTCAAGACCTCCTTCATCTTTTTCCCAATCGCTACATAGACCGTACCCAATATCATAAAATTGGTCAACTAGTCAATACTGGAGCCGAAGTTCAAATAATCGGGACCCTCACCCATGTTAGTTTAGTGGAGCAAAAGCGAGGCAAACGGCTGGTGGCTGAGTTTAGTGATGATACCGGCACCATGGAATTGGTCTGGTTTCGGGGGCATAAATGGATCAAGCAATCGCTTAAAATCGGTGTTCCCCTGGTTGCTTTTGGCCGATTGACTCAGTTTAAGGGTCAGTTTTCGATGGCCCACCCTGAACTAGAGCTACAGTCCGAGCATGAACAACAATTGCGCACGGCCCTCCAGCCACTATATCCCTCTACTGAAAAATTAAGTAAAAGCGGTCTTAGCAATCGACTGATGAATCAGCTCACGGCCCAACTCATTCAGGAACACCTAGGAAGTAGTCCAGATCCTTTACCAGAATCCATTCAGGAACGTTTAAAATTGATGGATCAGCGTGAGGCACTGATACAAATTCATTTTCCTACAGATCATAACGCACTGGCCAGAGCTCAATTTAGATTAAAATTTGAGGAATTGTTCTTTATTCAACTTCAGCTGCTGCGGAAAAACCTGATTCATAAAAAGAAAATTAAAGGCTATCAATTTACCCAAGTTGGTGCTCTATTTAAGTCATTTTTTGAGCAGCACCTCCCCTTTAAATTAACGCAAGCTCAAAAGAATGTGATTAAAGAAATTCGTCAAGATTTAGGCGCTAGTGCTCAGATGAATCGCCTACTGCAAGGAGATGTCGGTTCGGGGAAAACAATTGTGGCCTTTATGAGTGTTTTACTGGCCCTAGATAATGGATTTCAGGCCTGTATTTTAGCCCCAACTGAAATTTTGTCAGTTCAACACTTCAATGGATTACTTGAATACTGTAATAAACTGAATATCAGTATATCATTGTTAACTGGTTCAACTAAAACTTCAGAAAGAAAAGAGCTTTTAGAGGCGTTAAAAAGCGGAGAACTTCAAATTTTGGTTGGAACTCATGCCCTACTGGAGAATCGTGTTATATTTAAAAATTTAGGGCTGGCCATAATCGATGAACAACATCGATTTGGGGTGGCCCAGCGCAGTAAATTGTGGCATAAAAATGAGTTCCCCCCAAACGTGCTCGTGATGACCGCTACACCCATTCCTCGGACCTTGGCTATGAGTCTTTACGGGGATTTAGATATCAGTGTCATCGACACCCTACCCCCGGGAAGAAAACCCATCAAAACAGTTCATCGCTTCGACAATAATCGGCTTAAAGTTTTTGGATTTATCCGCCAAGAGATCGCTAAAGGACGGCAAGTCTATATCGTTTATCCCCTGATTCAAGAATCACAGGCTTTAGACTATAAAGACCTTATGGATGGTTATGAAAGCATAGTAAGAGAGTTTCCCAGTCCAAAATATCAGGTTTCAATTGTGCACGGACAAATGAAATCATCCGATAAAGACTTTGAAATGCAGCGATTTGCTTCTGGTCAAACCCAAATTATGGTGGCCACTACTGTTATTGAAGTAGGGGTCAATGTTCCTAATGCTAGTGTAATGGTAATCGAAAGTGCCGAACGATTCGGCCTAAGTCAATTGCACCAGCTCCGAGGGCGCGTAGGTCGCGGCGCTGATCAAAGTTACTGTATTTTGATGTCTGGAAATAAACTCTCGGATGATGCGCGAGAGCGACTGCAGACTATGGTGGCCACCAATGATGGCTTTGAAATATCTGAGGCGGATTTACGCCTACGTGGCCCTGGAGACCTTATGGGAACACAACAAAGCGGCGTTTTACAACTTAAAATCGCCGATATTGTCAAAGACGCAGAAACTTTAAAACTGGCGCGCTCTTATGCTCAAGAGGTGCTCCGTGAGGATCCAGATCTCAATAAGGCAGAGAACACAGGGGTACGCCATACTTTAGCCGCCATTTTTAAGTTTAAGAATATTTGGCATCATATCTCTTAATTTACTCGAGATTGATTTTAACAAAAACAAGCATAATCCTATCTTTGCTGCTTTAACCCACAAAAGATGACCATTTCATATAACTGGATAAAACAATTTTTACGACTTGATTGGTCGGCAGACCAAACTGCAGAGCTGCTCACAGATTTAGGTCTTGAAGTCGAAGGTATCGAGCCATACAGCTCAGTTCCCGGTGATCTTGAAGGCATCGTGGTCGGTAAAGTTTTGAGCTGCGTACCACACCCCAATGCAGATAGACTTAAATGCACCACTGTAGATATCGGTCTTGAAAGCCCAAGTGCTATTGTTTGTGGCGCCCCTAATGTCGCTGTGGGTCAGTATGTGGCGGTAGCCACTTTAGGCACTACACTTTATGCCCCTGACGGAACCCAGTGGTCAATCAAAAAAAGTAAAATTCGCGGCGAGGCAAGTGAAGGCATGATTTGTGCTGAAGATGAGCTGGACCTGGGAGATAATCATGATGGAATTATAGTCTTAGAAGGCAGTCCAAAACCTGGAACTCCCCTATCACAGATTATCGAGGTCACCAAAGACGAACTTTTTGAAATAGGACTTACCCCAAATCGCGCTGATGCCATGAGTCATTGGGGTGTGGCCCGTGATTTAAAAGCCGGCTTACTGCAAAAAGGAGTTGCCCTAGAACTCATAACCCCCTCTACCAGTAGTTTTCACGTCGATAAGCGCTCGCTCAAAATAGAGGTAGAAGTCCAAGATCAATTGCGTGCGCCACGCTATGCTGGGGTGACCATAAGTGAAATTAAAGTGGGGCCTTCGCCTGATTGGTTAAAACATCGATTGACCGCAATAGGGGTCAAACCCATTAACAATGTGGTTGACGTTACAAATTACATCCTTCACGAACTTGGGCAACCGCTGCACGCTTTTGATGCCGCTAAAATTACGGGTAATAAAGTCGTGGTTAAAACAGTAGCTCAGGATACTGAGTTTACCACATTAGATGGAGTAATACGTAAATTGCATGAAGAAGACCTCATGATTTGTAATGCTGAGCAGCCCATGTGTATTGCCGGTGTTTTTGGCGGATTAGAGTCTGGGGTAACTCAAGATACCCGATCAATTTTCTTAGAGAGCGCCTATTTCGACCCAGTAACAGTGCGTAAGACTGCCAAACGTCATGGACTCAGTACCGATGCCTCGTTTCGTTTTGAACGTGGAATTGATCCCAATAGTGTAGAATACGCCCTTATGCGGGCTGCCATTATGATTACAGAATTAGCTGGGGGTCATATTTCAAGCGATATTACAGACATATACGCTAAAAAGATCAAAGATCATCAAGTGGTACTGAATTATGAGACAGCCGCAAAGGTCATTGGTCAAGCGCTGCCCAAAGAAACCATAAAAGCCATTTTAACCTCTTTGGATATTAAAATCAACAATGTAACCGAGACGAGTCTCGGGATGACCATTCCGGCCTACCGCATTGATGTCACCCGTGAGGCCGATGTAATAGAGGAAATTCTCAGGGTGTACGGCTACAATAACATAGATTTCAGCTCAAAGCTCAATGCCTCTATAGCTGCTTTAGGGCACCGAGAAGATTTTCAGCTTCAGAATCGTTTGGCACAACAGCTCGTTGGACAAGGTTATTTTGAAATTCTCAATAATTCCCTCACTGCCCAAACAAATTCCGGTCTTGTTTCAGACTTAGACCCAAATCAGGACGTATCACTACTTAATCCATTGAGCCAAGACCTGGGGGTTATGCGTCAATCCATGGTTTTTGGAATATTACAATCTATCGCCTTTAATCTCAATAGAAAAGTAGGTGGTCTACGCGTTTTTGAATTTGGCAAGACCTATCGCCACAGCGATGGCTCCTTTCAAGAATACGACACCTTAGCACTAGGCCTCGCTGGCAAGTCACATGACGAACACTGGCAATCAAAAGCTGAATCGATTAGTTTTTTTGAGCTTAAAAGTATCGTTCATCAACTACTACTGAGCCTTGGGATAGATGTGAGTTCAGAGGAAAACTGTACCCAATCACTTTGGCAAGAAGGACTTACGGCATATAATGGCAAAAATGCTCTAGTGCATTATGGTGTCATTCAACAGAAATTGTGCAAAGCATTTGAGGTTGAATTGCCGGTACTTTACGCTGAGTTTAATTGGGCTGCAATTAAATCATTGATTACGCAGCAGAGTATAAAAGTGAAGCCAATTGCAAAATTCCCAAAAGTAAAACGCGATTTGGCTTTATTGCTCGACCAGCAAATTACATTCGATCAGTTAAAACAAACGGCCTTAAACACCGAAAAGCAGTTATTGCGTGAAGTCTCTCTATTTGATGTATATACTGGCAAAAATATTCCTGAGGGCAAAAAGAGCTATGCGCTTTCCTTTACCCTGCAGGATGAACACAAGACCTTGACCGACAAACAGATTGAAAAAATAATGCGCAAGTTACAAGAAGCATTCACTCGTGAATTCGAAGCGGTCTTGCGGTAATAATTAAAGCTTTTCTGGGGGTTTATGCCCGCGGCAAACAAACCATTAACTGTATTATGAGTATGAAACGCATCTTTACAGGCCCATCATTACTGGCGGGCGCTATAACTGCCGAACTCAATGATTTGGGTATTAGCCCTGTGGTGCGCAATGATATGCAAAGCGGCGCTATGGCTGGCTTTGGAGGCGGCATTTTAGATCAGGTCCAATTGTTTGTCCGTGAGGATCAGTATTCTCTAGCACTTGAAGTCGCCCAAAAGTTTGACGAGTAAATCGCGGGCTTATCGCCTAATATTCACCATCGAGATCACACTTAAATCCCGTACATAGACTGACGCAGCGTCTTGATCTTGGCATCACTCATATACTCATCAAAGCTCATATAGCGATCGATGACCCCTTTTGGCGTGAGTTCCACGACTCTATTCCCAACGGTTTGGGCAAATTCGTGATCATGGGTTGTTAACAGCACAGTGCCCTTGAAATTCTTCAATGAATTGTTAAAGGCTGTAATGGACTCCAAATCAAGATGGTTAGTCGGCTCATCGAGCATCACTACATTGGCCCGCATCATCATCATGCGCGAGAGCATGCAGCGTACTTTCTCACCTCCGGAAAGGACGGTGCATTTTTTTAGAGCTTCTTCTCCGCTAAACAGCATTTTCCCTAAAAATCCGCGTAGGTAAACCTCTTCTTTCTCTTCTTTAGTCTTCGCCCACTGTCTGAGCCAATCCACTAGGTTAATGTCCTGAGCAAAAAAGTGACTGTTATCTAAAGGCAAATAACTTTGATTGGTGGTTACCCCCCATGAAAATTTTCCCGAATCTGCCTTGATTTGCTCATTAATAATTTGATAAAAGGCGGTCGTCGCCCTTGAATCCTTGGAGTATACCACGACTTTATCGCCCTTGGCAAGATTTAGATCGATATTTTGAAACAACAACTCGCCATCGAAGCTAGCTGAGAGGCCCTCGATGTTTAAAATTTGATCTCCTGCCTCACGTTCACGCTCAAAAATTATCGCTGGATATCTTCGGCTGGATGGTTTTATTTCGTCTACATTGAGTTTTTCCAGCATTTTCTTACGCGAGGTGGCTTGCTTACTTTTAGCGACGTTTGCGCTAAATCGCTGAATAAACTCCTGAAGCTCCTTTTTCTTTTCCTCAGCCTTTTTATTTTGCTGAGCACGCTGTCTAGCTGCCAGCTGGCTACTTTCGTACCAAAAGGTATAGTTACCACTAAAGTGATTTATTTTACTAAAATCTATATCGCTAATGTGGGTACAAACCGCGTCTAAAAAGTGACGGTCGTGGGATACTACAATGACACAGTTGTCATAATTAGCCAAAAACTGTTCAAGCCAAGAAATGGTCTCGTAATCCAAATCATTGGTGGGCTCGTCCATAATAAGCACATCGGGACTCCCAAAAAGAGCTTGAGCCAAAAGCACCCGCACTTTTTGCTTCCCATCCAAATCAGCCATTAGGGTGTAATGATATTCCTCTTTGATGCCTAAGTTAGACAACATTGCGGCGGCATCACTGTCGGCATTCCAGCCATTCATCTCTTCAAAAGCCACCTGCAATTCCCCTATTCTTTCGGCATTCTCATCGCTGTAGTCTGCATACAAAGCATCAATTTCAGTTTTTAGAGCAAACAAATCTTTATTACCTCTTACCACAGTTTCGAGTACCGTAAATTCATCACAAGCATTGTGATTTTGCTCGAGTACACTCATGCGCTTTCCGGGTTCCAAATGAACATGACCGGAGGTAGGATCTTGTTTTCCAGAAAGAATCTTTAAAAATGTTGATTTCCCAGCGCCATTTGCCCCGATGATTCCGTAACAATTTCCTTGAACGAACTGAGTATTGACCTCATCAAAAAGGACACGTTTACCGAATTGGACTGATAAATTTGAAACTGATAGCATTTCTTTTTGTTTTACTGGCCGCAAAAATAGCCAATAAAAGGCAAAACAATCCAAGGCCTAAAGGAATACTTTAACGAGGCGTTAACAGATGACTTGTTCAATAACCCTATTTTTGTAAGTAACAACAACCGATAGGAACTGTGCGCTTTAGTTTTTATGTTTTATTGAGTCTTATTGTTCTCTCCTGTCAATCCAAAGTTGACCCTGAATCTTGTGGCAGCGCTTGGATTGGAGGACAAATTGTTAATCCCAAGACGGATTACGTCATTATTTCTCACAATCGCAACACAAGTGACACAGTCTATTTAGACGAGCGCAATTTCTTTCGCTATCATATCAAAGCCGCCGATCCAGGTTTATATTACTTTCAGCATTTCGAATTCCAAGCTGTGTTCGTTGAGCCTGGGGACAGCATAATGTTACGGGTCAATACGCTTGAATTTGATGAATCTTTGACCTATACGGGACCCGGTTCTGCCAAAAACAACTTTTTGACCGAGCTTTTTTTGCTCAATGAGTCTGCTGATCAGGATATATTATCTTTTTATAACCTTGACCCCGATGCCTTCGTACTTAAAATGGACTCTGTGCTTTTGCAGCGCCAATCGTTTCTGGAAGATTTTGGCAAAACCCAAAAAACTTCCGAGGCCTTTTTAGACGTGGCCAATGCCGCCATAGATTATGGCATTTATGGTAAAATGGAGTTGTACATTGCCTCGAACAATAAAAGACAGCGCTATGGGGAGAAAAAAGAAATTCCAGCGGCATTTTTTGATTACCGCAAAAAAATGGATTTAGGCCATGAAGATTTGCGCACCTATTATCCTTACTTCCGCTGTTTGGGTTATTATTTTGACAATCTTGCCTATGACGCGATTCAGGGTCAAAAGGAATTTAACCGAATGTCCTTTGATCACAATTGGGAAAAGATGGACCTTATTCAATCCAAGATTACTAATGATTCGCTCAAGCAAAGTTTACTTAAAAATACAGTGATTAATTATTTTATTAATGCTGAGAATACTGAGCACATGGCGCTGATTTTGGATAAGTTCAATAATTACAACCAGAGCAGTGAGGATAGAAAAATAATCGCTGAGCTTTCCGAGATCGCTCTCAGACTTATGCCAAATCAACCCCTACCTGATGTAGAGTTGGTGAGCTATGAGAATCGTACTGTGGGCATACAGGAGGTCATCAGCCGCCCTACGGTCATTTATTTTTGGTCCATAGATTCACCGATGCATGTTAAAAACATACATCAACGTATTAGTGAACTCAGGGGCAAATACCCAGAGTTTGATTTCATCGGTATTAATGTCGATGATCAATTTAAAAAATGGAAAAGACTGGTACAACATGAGTCCTATCCCATAGAGCACGAATTTCAGTTTGAGGACTTCGAAAAGGCAGGCATGGCCTTGTTGATTAATTCAATCAATAAAACCATGTTGATTGATGCTAATGGAACTATTATCGAACCTCACACCAACATTTTCAGTTTGGATGCAGAGCAGAAATTGCTCAATTACCTAAATCGATAATATTTAGTTTCCTTTTTTGTAATCGGCTAAGAATTTGGCCAATCCTATATCCGTCAAAGGGTGGTTCAGCAATCCTTCAATAGATGAAAGTGGGCCAGTCATGACATCTGCCCCTATTTTAGCACAGGCCAAAACATGCATGGTATGTCGCACAGAGGCCGCGAGTATCTGCGTATCGAAGCCATAATTGTCATAAATCAATCTTATTTCCTCTATCAACGTCAAACCGTCTGTTGAGATATCGTCAAGACGACCGATAAAGGGAGAAACGTAAGTCGCTCCTGTTTTGGCCGCCAATAACGCTTGACCTGCAGAAAAAACCAGAGTACAATTGGTGCGAATCCCCTTGTCTGAGAAATATTTTATCGCCTTTACCCCCTCTTTAATCATGGGTACTTTGACCACGATCTGAGGGTGCAACGCAGCCAACTCTTCTCCTTCTTTTACCATGCCCTCGAAATCAGTTGAGATTACCTCTGCAGACACATCTCCCGTGACTATTTCGCAGATATCTACATAGTGTTTAAGTATGGCCTCGCGCCCAGTAATACCTTCTTTGGCCATCAATGATGGATTTGTTGTCACTCCATCAAGCACACCTAAATTCTGTGCTTCTTTTATTTGATCTAGGTTCGCGGTGTCAATAAAAAATTTCATAGAATAGCTTATTAGTATGTTTTGGTAGTCGTTGCTTTGGTCGACATTTATGTGTCTAAAATTAATTCAAGTTTTGAAGGGTGTAGTTATTTTTTAAAAAAGTTTCTTCACGAGTTGTTCACATTTTCGACCTAAAATAAGGAGTTTGAAAACGGTGCCCTATCAGGAGTAAATAACTTTTAAGAGCATTAAAGTTTATAATGATTGCGCAGCATACGCTCGTATAGCTTTTGTGGCAAAAATCGCTTCAGAATAATGGAGAATTTTTGTAATGGCGTACCCACGGCGTAATGTGGGCGTGGACTTGAGTTATGAATAAGTTTGAGGACTTTTTGAGCCATAGGCCCAGGGCTTGGAGCATGGTCTACATGGCTGTCTATGAGGGCTAAAGTTTGCCCATAGGTTTTGGCATAAGGCGACTCACTAATTACCGGCGCATGATAACGCCCTGCCGCAATGTTGGTGGCAAAATCGCCGGGAGCAATCGAACAAATTCGGATATTAAAGGGCGCCAATTCTATGCGATAAGCCTCTGTAATTATCTCTAGAGCTGATTTAGTGGCTGAATAAATACCGCGAAATGGTAGGCCCATGTAACCGGCAATGGAGGATATATTGATGATACAACCAGAATTTTGTTGACGCATAACAGGCAAGACCCTATTAATCAGCTCCATAGGTCCAAAAAAATTCGTCTCAAATACCTTTTTACTCTCGTCAAGAGGGGTTTCCTCAAGTGGCCCTGTAATGCCCGCGCCGGCATTGTTCACCAAAACATCGAGACGGCCTTCTCTTTTGATGAGCTCATTTATGGCCGAAATAAAGCTGTCGGGGTTGTGTAAATCAAGTGCCAACATGGTGAAAGGCAGTTCACCATATTTTTCAGGATGACGGCTGGTGCCATAAACCTTAAAATCATGGCGGTGTAATGTTATGGCAATTTCACGCCCGATTCCAGAAGAAGCTCCTGTAACTAAAACAACCTGACTCATAGATTGAACTTTAACACAAAGATGACGTAATGTTGGGTGGAATCCAAAAAAAAATGGCAAGTACACCACATCACACCGCTGCGACCATCTACCCTTGCTGCGTTCCCACCCTGGGGGATTCGACAGGAGCTGGTTGTGTAGGACTTGCCGCGGCAAAGATACATTGCTTTTTAGGCCCTTACAAACATTTTCAACATCAATTATTAATGGTTATCTTGGCGCTTAAATTTGCAGCCTTGATGAAGCCTTTGTCACAATTACTTAGCCTTGTAATCGGATCATTTTTGTGTATACAATGCGGCACTTCTCCTAAAGTAGATAGCGCCTATTTTGAGATAGTTTTCAAAAAAGACCAAAAAACTTTCACGCAAACGGATACCATTAATTTAGCCGTGTTGACCAAGTTAAGCCTCAATGCTGATTCTGTACACTGGAGCGTCAAACACAATAAAATGGGCGCTGTTTCCATAGAGAATGGCATTTTACCCCTAAATAATTGGCCCATGGGGATCCATAAAATTCAAGCAAGAATTTTTACCCCAGAGGGGCAAAAAAATATTGCAAAAGTATTTACAGTGGTGGCTGCCGAAAAACCTGTTTTATACACCTACACTATCTTGGAGCGTTTCCCTCATGATATAAAAGCCTACACACAAGGATTGGAATTTGATGGACAAGATTTATACGAAAGCACAGGGCAATACGGTCAATCGAGTCTACGAAAATTAGACCTAAAGCAAGGTAAAGTTCTGCGTAATGAACCACTGGACAATGCATTTTTTGCAGAGGGCCTTACTATTTTCCAGGATAAAATAATCCAATTGACTTGGCGAGAAAACACAGGGTTGGTCTACAACAAAGAAAGCTTTGAGCGCATTGATCAATTTCAATACGATCAAAGCATGCAGGGATGGGGTTTGTGTAATGATGACCAATGGCTTTACAAAAGCGATGGAACTGAAAAAATTTGGCGTTTGGACCCAGAGACCTACAACGAATTGGACTACATCGAAGTGTACACCGATAAATTAAAAGTGGATCAAATAAATGAACTCGAATGGGTTGAGGGAAAAATCTACGCCAATATTTATCAAAAAGATGCCATTGCTATAGTGGATCCACAATCAGGAGCTGTAGAGGGCGTTATTAATCTCAAGGGACTCCAGAAAGAGGTAACTCAACACCAGCAACTCGACGTGCTCAATGGAATCGCTTATGACGGAACCCCAGATCAGCTGTATTTGACTGGGAAGAACTGGGATCAAATTTTTAAAATTCAAGTGCAAAAGAAGCCATGAAATTTACCAAAGCCATAAAATCACTTTATCCGCTGTTTACCCTTTCTCTGGTTATTTTGTGGAGTTCATGCCAGACCGAATTCGACTCGGTACCCAGCACAGGGGCCTTGCGCTTTTCGAGCGACACCATTTATTTGGACACAATCTTTGAAAATATCGGTTCAAGCACCTATACGCTGAAGGTGTATAACGATAGTGATAAAAATATAAATATACCCCAGGTGACTTTGGCCCAAGGTACAGGATCAAATTATCGCTTAAACTTAGACGGCCAGCCAGGACAAAGTTTTCAAGACGTACAAATATTGGCCAAAGACAGCATTTTTGTTTTTATTGAGACCACCGTGGGTGATTTAGGGGCCAATACTCAAATGATTTATGAAGACAAGCTTATTTTTGATTCAGGAAGCAACGCTCAAGACGTCACGCTTGTTACTCTAGTGCAACAAGCGCATTTCTTATTTCCTGAACCTCTAGGCGATGGAATTTACGAAACTCTAGACCTGGGAGAAGACGTATTTATCGATGGGTTTTTTCTCGACGATAACGAGCTGAATTGGACCGCCGACAAGCCTTGGGTGATTTACGGATATGCCGCTATTCCTCCCGGTAAAACCCTGAACATCGAGCCCGGGGCGAGGATACATTTTCATGAAAACAGCGGTATTATTGCGGCAAATGGTGCGTCATTAAAGGCCATTGGTCTGCCGAGTTTTGACCCTGAATTACACGAAGGGGAAATAATTTTTGAAAGTGATCGCCTAGAGCCAGGATTCTCTGATATCCCCGGTCAATGGGGGACAATTTGGTTGACGGCCGGCAGCACAGATCACGAATTTTCGCATGTTACCGTAAAAAACAATTTGGTCGGCATCTTAATGGACAGCAATGACGGAGACCGGACTTTGACTTTGAAAAATGTTCAAATTTACAATACAGCCACCTCAGGCCTTTTGGCGCAAACTGGTGATATCTATGGGGAAAACATGGTGGTAAGTAATTCAGGACAAGCCGCACTGGCCTTGACCCTTGGGGGGCGCTATAAATTTGTACACAGCACCTTCTCTAATTATTGGGCCAATAGTTTTCGCAGTTTTCCGACTGTTCAGGTGACCAACGCTTTAGCCATCAGTAATGATGAGATACTGGTGGCCGATTTATTTCAGGCCGAGTTTGTCAATTGCATCATTTACGGCACAGAACAGCGTGAAATTGGACTATACAAGGAGGATTTAGGAGCGTACAATGTACTTTTCGATCATTGTTTGATCAAATTTCAAGACCCCTTGAATACCTATGAAGATGAACCCCTCTATGACTTTAGCAATACAGACTTGTACCGCAATCTAGTCTTAAATCAAGATCCTGTTTTTGAAAATATTAATCTAAACGATTTCGATATTTCATTGGAAGAATCGGCGGCAGTGGGGGCCGGCAACGATCAAGGAGCCACAGCGGTTCCCTTTGACTTAAACGGAAGTCCTAGACCAGCTAATAATCCTGATCTAGGTGCCTATCAGGCAATTAATTTTCCAGAAAACTAAGGGTATATAGTCCCATGGGAGATGCTCCTACCTCTGGATTGCCTTCCGCATCTAGCGGCTGATAAGCACTGGATCGGGTAAAGTTCATTTTTTTTAATAAGGCCTGAGAGGCAAGATTATCATCGTTAGTGATGGCGTAAACCTTTGGCAATTTTAAAAGACTTCTTACCTGCTCTAGATGGGCTGTCGAAGTTTCATACCCGAATCTCTGATTGATGTATTCGGGCAGAAAAGCAAAACCTAAATCTGGAAAGTCTAAATTGTCCCGCTGATAAACCCCTACCGTACCGATAGCCTTATTATTGGTCTTCAAAACTACAGTATGCGGTCCGCAGCCCGTCCGCTCCAAAAGAGGTAAATAATTTTGTTCGATAATGCGTCTGGCCTGATCAACATGGGTAATACCGCGATCTCCGATAAAACGTCTCCAAAGCTCACTGGTAAGTAATTCCAAGATAAATGGAGCGTCAACAGTGTTTACTGGACGGATAAGACAACGCTGGGTTTCAATCATTTTTTAGGCCACAAACAAAGGACGATGTGCCATTAAATCATAGACGTCTTTAGCCACAGATTCAATAACCTCTTGTTCTTCTGGAGCCATAATCACACGGTCAATTAGGGCAACAATTTGTTCCATATCGGATTCTACAAGACCTCTGGTAGTGACCGCAGCCGTCCCGATTCTTATTCCGCTGGTAACAAACGGAGACTGATCATCAAAAGGCACCATGTTTTTATTTAAAGTGATTTCGGCTTGACCTAAAGATTCCTCGGCCTGTTTACCTGTAATCCCTTTATTACGCAAATCAATAAGCATCATATGGTTATCGGTACCCCCAGAAATGATATTATACCCTTTATTGATAAAGGCTTCAGCCATAACCTTGGCATTTTTCTTGACTTGTACCATGTAGTGCAAGAAAGAATCCTCAAGCGCCTCACCAAATGCAACCGCTTTGGCGGCAATAACATGTTCGAGGGGCCCTCCTTGATTTCCGGGAAAAATACCTGCATCTAATAAAGATGACATTTTACGCAGTGATCCATTTTTTAGAGTGATGCCAAATGGGTTATCAAAGTCTTTGCCCATGAGGATCATCCCACCTCTTGGCCCGCGCAGGGTTTTGTGCGTGGTGGTGGTAACTACATGACAATGAGGAATTGGATCTGAAATAATCCCTTTGACGATAAGTCCGGCAGGATGGGCTATATCCGCTAATAAAATCGCCCCTACCTCATCGGCTATGGAGCGGAACTTCGCATAATTAATCTCACGAGAATAGGCTGATGCTCCAGCGATAATCATTTTTGGTTTGTGCTCAAGGGCCAGTGCACGAATTTTATCATAATTGAGCAAACCCGTTTCTTGATCTACGCCATAAAATACGGGCTTATATAAACGTCCTGAGAAGTTCACAGGACTGCCGTGGGTCAAATGCCCTCCATGGGCCAAATCAAAACCTAAAAAGGTGTCACCAGGCTTCATACAAGCATGAAATACGGCAGTGTTTGCTTGAGATCCACTGTGTGGCTGAACATTAGCGTATTCTGCGCCAAAAAGTACTTTCGCACGATCGATTGCCAATTGCTCTACTTGATCTACTACACGACACCCACCATAATAGCGCTTTCCCGGGTAGCCCTCAGCATATTTATTGGTCAATACACTGCCGGTTGCAGCCATGACTTGATCACTTACAAAGTTTTCTGAGGCGATTAATTCTAACCCGTGCTTTTGACGGTCGTGTTCTTGCTGAATTAGTTCAAAAATTTCGGCATCTTGGTAGCTCATTTCTAAGGAAATTTGATTTGCATCAAAAATACTAAATGCCCATTGTTAGTAGTCAATAAATTATATATTTGATTAACATTTTACCAACAATTAAAATCGCATTTCATGCCCTTAAGTGCCAATAACCCCGAAATTAAATCTTGGTTAAACGTCCCTGAACAAAGTGACTTTCCAATACAGAATATACCTTTTGGCGTTTTTTTGACCAGAGACGATATCATTACCATAGGAACCCGTATCGGTGATACCGCCATAGACCTGGGTGCTTTGCATCAGCTTGGTTATTTTGAGGGAATAGAACTCACTGACGATATTTTTCTACAGGACAGTCTCAATGATTTTATTGCTGATGGGCGCAAAACCTGGCGTCTGGTGCGCAATCGAATCTCACATATTTTCAATCAAGACAATCCTGATTTACGGGATAATAACGATCATCGCGAAAAAATACTCTTTGGATTGGATGAAATCGAAATGCAGTTGCCCGTGGATGTGGGGGACTACACCGATTTTTATGCCAGTAAAGAACATGCCACCAACGTAGGAAGCCTGTTTCGCGATCCAGAGAATGCACTATTACCTAACTGGCTGCACATCCCTATTGGTTATCACGGGCGCAGTTCAAGTATTGTCCCCAGTGGCACACCAATCTTTAGACCCAATGGACAATCCGCGCCAAAAGACGGCAACGGACCAAAATTTGGCCCTTCGAAGCTTCTGGATTTCGAATTAGAGATGGCCTTTATCACCACCGCGGCCAATGATCTAGGCAAACCAATTTCCATTGAAGAGGCTTCGGAACATATTTTTGGTTTGGTTTTGTTTAACGATTGGAGTGCTCGAGATATCCAGGCCTGGGAATACGTTCCCTTAGGACCGTTTTTAGGCAAGAATTTTGCATCGACCATTTCTCCTTGGATTGTCACTTTAGATGCTTTGGAACCATTCCGTGTAACCGGCCCCAAGCAAGATCCAGAACCACTGCCCTATTTGAGACAAACAGGTGCTCATAACTACGACATCACCTTAGAGGCCAACATAATGCCTGAAAATGGAAATGAATCCTTAGTCTGTCGCTCTAACTTTAAGTATATGTATTGGTCTATGGCCCAGCAGTTAGCGCATCACACCATAAATGGCTGTAATCTGCGCAGCGGTGACATGATGGGTTCGGGAACCATTTCTGGACCGACAGCAGACAGTTATGGTTCTATGCTTGAACTGAGTTGGCGTGGCCAAAAACCAGTCCCCTTAAACGACGGAAGCACCCGTAAGTTTATTGAGGATGGGGACACTGTGATCATGCGTGGCTACTGTCAAAATAAGCAGGTTCGCATTGGTTTTGGGGAGTGTACAGGAAAGGTTCTTCCTGCACGGCAATTAGAATTTTAAAGGAATTGTATATGGTAGCCATAAAGTTTTCAATGAGGAGTGCTAAAAAAAAGATCAAATCCACCTTTTATTTGATGAACCAAAAATCCCGAACGCAGACTTTGATTTTAGGGCTTGGGGTATTTATATTGCTTCTTGGGTCCTGTAGCTCAATCAAACGCAATGAAAAGCAATTAGCTCAAGGTAATTACGACCAGGTTGTTAATTCAATTTCAGACCAGCTCAAAAATAAACCAGACCACAAAGACAAAAAAGAGCTCATAATCCTGCTGGAAAAGGCCTATAAACTTGCCGTAAAAGAAGACAAGCGCCAGCTAAAGCGTCTTGAAACCGAACCAAATGGCCCGAATTCAAGCAATATTTATAGAATCTATAAAGGATTAGACCAAAGACAAGACAGTATACGACCCCTGACTGAAGTCATGCCCATAAGCGCAAGTTTTGAAGATTATTCCATGCCCTTGCGTAAAGCAAAAAATTCCTACGCCAGATTTTTATTTAATCAAGCCCAGGGATTGCTCAGTATGAATATTAAGGCAAAAGCGCGTGAGGCTTATAAACTGCTTGTTGAGGTAAAAAAACTGCAACCAGATTTTTCAGATATTGACAAAACCCTGACTACAGCAAGAGACAAGGGAACTCAGCACATTGGCGTAAAAATAAAATATGAAGCCGGGGCTGTTTTACCCGCGCCCCTTTTAAAAGAATTACAATGGTATCGCCCAAATAATATGGACGAATTCTGGAAAAATTTCCACTTTGAGCCGCGTAATGGGGGATTTGATCAGAGCGTACAACTCAATATTACTGGCCTTTCGTTTGGACCGGATCAATTAACCCACGAGACGATTTCGCGTGAAAAATCGATCGAAGATGGATGGGAATATGCTGTGGACCGCTATGGCAATGTCGTTAGAGACTCTTTGGGGCAACCCATTAAGGTGCCCATTATTAAAATTGTGCGGGCCACCCTCATGCGCAGCCATCAACATAAGGAAGGGATAATGCAGACTAAGATTTGGATGCAAAATCACGAAAACGTGACAAAAAATGGTCCGTTTCCTTTGAATGAACTTCTAGTTTTTGATAATGTTTATGCCCGTTTCGAAGGCGATCAAGCGGCATTACAACCCGAAGATCTTGAAATTGTCAATAACAGTCCGCTACCCTTTCCTACCGATGCTCAAATGACAGCAGATTTGGGACAGCAAATAAAATCGTCTTTTACGCGCTGGCTAAAGCAGCAAGAATAGTTTCGGCGCTTATTGATTGGTGGGAAGCCTCCCAAATAACCGATCCATTTTTAAGGACAATCATTTGTGGGCTTTGATGGACAACTCCGAATTGATCAGCGACTTGATTAGAACATTCTCTATATGCAATTAAATCTAAAAATTGCCAACTGCCCTTTTCTGATAGTTGATCAGCACAGGATTCTAGATCTCTCAGAACCATACTGCTGATAATACAACGTGTAGAATGCTTAAAAATAAATACGGTTTGCTCGTGACTTTGATCCAGTAAATCAGTGATTTGATCAACGCTTATCAGCTGTTGCCACTCTATTGCTTGTTTCGCTGTTGTTGGCCCAGAACTAGGTTGATTTGTGGATTCATTTCCAGACTTAAAACGATCAAAAATACCCATGTATTAATAAATGAGTCGCGAATATAATGATTCACAAAATTTTGATTCGCTCAATGGAAATATTTTCGATTAATGACCATTGTGCGAGACAACTTGACACCTAATTGCCTGATAAAGAGTGTCAAAATGTCAATTTTGCCATGTGGCCTGAACTTTGAACAACCGTTTACGAACCCAAAAAAATATTGATTTATGAACTTTAATCAATTCACCATCAAGTCACAAGAGGTCATCCAAAAAGCACAACAGCTGACCCAGGAATTAGGACATCAGCATATTGAGCCTGAACACCTAATTCAAGCTATGCTTCAAAATGATCCAGATGTGACCCCATACTTACTTAAAAAACTCAATGTCAACGCCGCACTTTTAAATGACATTGCTGAAAAACAACTTCAAACCTATCCAAAAGTCATTGGAGGTGACATAAGCGCTTCACGCACCACAGCACAGGTTTTGAATCAAGCCTTAATTCTAGCAAAAAACAATGGCGATGAATACGCCAGTGTAGCCCACCTGCTTTGGGCGCTTTTAGAGGCAAAAATTACCATATCGCAGGCCCTAAAAGATCAAGGAGTCACCCTAAAAGATTTTAAAGCGGCTATGGACACTTTAAATAAGGGTGCCTCGATTTCCTCACAAAGTGCTGAAGAAAGTTTTAATGCACTGAATAAATACGCCAAAAACCTCAACGAGCAGGCGCGCAACGGTACTCTAGATCCCGTTATCGGTCGTGACGAAGAAATTAGACGTATCCTTCAAATCTTGTCAAGGCGCACCAAAAATAACCCGATAATGGTCGGAGAGCCTGGGACCGGTAAAACAGCGATCGCTGAGGGAATTGCCCATAGAATAATTTCAGGGGATGTACCCGAAAATTTAAAATCTAAAGATTTATATGCCCTAGATATGGGCGCTTTGATTGCTGGCGCGAAATATAAAGGCGAATTTGAAGAGCGACTCAAGGCGGTGATTAAAGAAGTGACTTCAAGTGATGGTGACATCATCTTGTTTATCGATGAAATACACACCTTAGTTGGCGCTGGTGGTGGCCAAGGCGCTATGGATGCAGCCAATATATTAAAACCTGCCCTAGCTCGAGGAGAACTCAGAGCAATCGGTGCTACAACCCTGGATGAATACCAAAAATACTTTGAGCAAGACAAGGCCTTAGAACGCCGTTTTCAAAAAGTTAATGTTCAAGAACCAGACATAGAAAGTGCCGTCTCCATATTGCGTGGAATTAAAGAAAAATACGAAAGCCATCACAAGGTGCGCATTAAAGATGAGGCCATTCTGGCGGCAGTTAATCTATCTCAGCGCTATATTACCAATCGTTTCTTACCGGATAAGGCCATTGACCTCATGGATGAGGCGGCCTCAAAGCTTAGGATGGAAATCAACTCCAAACCTGAAGAATTGGACGTGATGGATCGTAAAATAATGCAATTAGAAATAGAACATGAAGCGATTAAACGCGAAAATGATGCCCCCAGACTAAAGATCCTGAACACTGAATTGGCTAACCTAAAAGAGGAGCGCAACGCATTACATGCACGCTGGCGCAGTGAAAAAGATATAGTAGAACAAATACAGAATATAAAAAAAGAGATTGAAGATGCTAAAGCCAAGGCGGAAAGAGCGGAGCGCGAAGGTGACTTTGGAACGGTAGCGGAGCTGCGCTACGGCACCATCAAGTCTTTGAATGAAACCTTAGAAAAGGCAGAAGTAAAATTGGGTGAATATCAAGAAAACAGTTCCTTAATCAAAGAGGAAGTCACCCATGAGGACATTGCCGAAGTTGTGGCTAAATGGACTGGGATTCCAGTAACAAAAATGATTCAAAGTGATCGGGAGAAGTTGCTGCAGCTCGAAAAAGAACTGCACAAACGTGTGGTGGGACAGCATGAAGCTATTATAGCGGTAAGTGACGCGATTCGTCGCAGTCGTGCAGGGCTTCAAGACGCTAAAAAACCCATCGGATCATTCCTGTTTTTAGGGACCACCGGGGTGGGTAAAACCGAACTTGCTAAGGCCCTAGCCGAGTATTTGTTTGACGACGAAAACGCCATTACCCGCATTGATATGAGTGAATATCAAGAGCGTCATAGTGTGAGTCGTCTCGTCGGAGCGCCTCCAGGTTATGTGGGCTATGACGAAGGGGGACAACTCACCGAGGCCGTGCGACGCAAGCCCTACTCTGTGGTTCTACTCGACGAGATAGAAAAAGCACATCCTGACACTTTTAATGTGCTGCTCCAGGTGCTCGATGAAGGACGACTTACTGACAATAAGGGACGTTTAGCCGACTTCAAAAACAGCATCATAATTATGACTTCTAATCTGGGTAGTGATATCATTCAGCAATCTATTGAAGATTTAGGACAAAATGAGACTGCTCTTGTAAAAGCAAAAATTGAAATCATGGGCTTACTCAAGCAAACCGTGCGGCCAGAATTTTTAAACCGAATCGACGATATCATCATGTTTGAACCGCTCACCCAAAGTGATTTAGGCAGTATCGTAGAATTACAACTCAAGTCGGTTCAAAAATTACTTGATCTACAAGGCATCACCCTGGATGCGACGCCAGAGGCCAAAGCTTGGCTCGCCCAACGTGGTTTTGATCCACAATTCGGGGCACGTCCTGTAAAAAGAGTGATTCAAAGAGAAGTATTAAATGCTCTGTCAAAATCGATACTGTCGGGAACACTTCATACAGACAGCATTATACTGATTGATTCCTTCGAAGATGAACTGGTTTTTCGTAACGAAAAAGACCTAGTAAGCACTTAATTGCTGCAGACAAGGATTTTATGGTTTGAGTCATGGTCCCCCATTAAAATCCTTGATATGCGCATCAAGTGTAAAAATAATGCGCCCCGGTCGGGGCGCATTATTTGTTTGCCCTGTACATAATAGCGGGTATATCCTTTTTAATGAGTAGCTTTGAAAAAATTGCATTTTGAATACACCAAATAAAGTTCTTGAAAGTCGCGGCATGGTGCGTTTTCAAGATTGCGATCCCTTTAATCATCTCAATAACGCCGCTTATTTAAATTATCTGGTCAACGCCCGAGAAGATCAACTTTTAGCCAATTATGGCATCAATATATACGATTTGCACAGTCTGGGCGGTAAAAGTTGGGTGGTCTCTTCGAATCAAATAGCCTATATCCGACCGGCAAGGCTGATGGAGAAAATCGTCATGCAAAGTCAACTTATCGGTTACACCCAGAGTGAAACTCATGTGGAGCTGCGCATGTATAATGAGGATAAAACTCAGCTCAAAGCAGTTATGTGGGGACATTATGTTCACATCGACCTCAAAGCTCAAAAAAGAACCACCCACGATCAAACGCTCATGGACCTTTTTGATCAGGCACATTACCCTGTCGAGGCGGACAATTTTGAACAACGCGTTGCGCAATTAAGACAAGAATTTTCCAATAAACGTGTTCCTCAATAATACCAAAACACTGCGCAGCATGTCTTTAATCCACTTTCGAAAGAATTACTTGGGAATCATCGGGGAATCCCGACCTTCAGTAAAGTGGCTATGTATTCTTGCAATTTCTTTGATTAGTAATGGATGTCAACAAAGCAATTCGAGTAAAACCGGGATTACGCAATCGCCGACTAAATCTCTAAGTGGCGTCTACTATCTAATTCGCCATAGTGAAAAAGACCGTACAAATCCAGACAATAAAGACCCAGAATTAACCACTGCTGGTCTGAGTAGAGCAAGACTTTGGCAACAGTATTTTGACAGCATACCCCTGAATGGCATTTATAGTACAGGGTACAAAAGAACACTTCAAACCATAATCCCCACAGCTGCGTCAAAAGCCTTAGATCCCATCATCTATCCTCCACAGGACTTAGTTAATGATGATTTTTTAACCCGGTCGAACTCTGGCCGTTGGCTAATTGTGGGCCACAGCAATACTATCCCGGAGTTGACCAATGCTCTAATGAATATCGATAGTTTAAAAGATATCCCTGATTCTTTAAATAGTCGTTTATATCGCGTGGATTATCGGTCCAAGCCGGCAAAATTGAGCATATTGCACATAGATTAATGACCTATGCGTCGCAGCTTAGGGTCAATCTTCTTACTTTTGTCGTGCTATGGCTTTGTCAAAAAACATCAGTATTAAAAATAGAAAAGCGCGCTTCAATTATGAGGTGATTGATCGCTTTACCGCTGGTATTGTCCTAAAAGGAACAGAAATCAAGTCACTGCGCACAGGACAAGCCTCTATTGCGGAGAGCTTTTGTGAATTCAGTAATGAAGAGCTCTTTGTAATCAATATGACTATTCAAGAGTACAGTCATGCCTCTCATTACAACCATCAAGCCAAATCAGCCCGTAAATTACTGCTGAATCGAAGAGAACTCAATAAACTCCACAAAGCAGTTAAAAATACTGGGCTTACGATAGTGCCTCTTCATTTATTTATCAATGATTCGGGCTTAGCCAAAATGGAAATCGCACTCTGTAGGGGTAAAAAGCTCTATGACAAACGTGAAACCCTCAAAGAGCGTGACAATAAACGCGATTTAGGGCGCATAAAAAAAACACATAATACAAAATAACTATTGAATATGAGTGATCTAACCCCCGCCTCGGAACATACAGAAAATTCAGCTCCCCGGCATGATAAAACCCCTAGCACGAATACCGAATTAATTCTGACCAATGACAGCATTGATTCCTTGGATCGCATGATTTATTGGGCCAAGTTCTTGAGCATACTAGGGTTTGTTGGCGTGGGATTCATGCTAATTGGCGCTGTATCAATAGCATTTGTCGGTGGTAATCTACTTGGCCCTGAGGCTGGTGGAATTTCTCTTATTTATTTGGTATTCGCAGTGGTTTATTTTACACCAATGTATTACCTCTATAAGTTTTCGTCTCATGGCAGACAAGGGCTTACCAAAAAAAGTCAACACCAAACCGATCAAGGTTTGATCTATTTAGCCGCACATTATAAATTTATCGGTATTTTGGCTGTTGTTCTGTTATCCCTTTATGTGTTAATTTTTATTGGTCTATTTGCCGCTGGAATTGGAATGGCCTCTGAATTTGGCGTTTAAAACTCCTATCGTATGAAACAAGTATTATTCAGCACACTATTGATTTTAAGGCTTAGTGTACAAGCCCAAGACACCTTTTCTATTATCGCTGTCGATCCTGAAACTGGCGATATTGGTTCAGCTGGTGCTTCTTGCATTAATTTAAACAACAGCAATTGGGACCAATGGATCACCGATATAATACCTGGACGTGGCGGGGTGAATTCGCAGGCCTATGTCTGTATTCCCAATGTGAATCTGGAAAATGCCATGGATCGAATGAGTGCTGGAGATAGTCCGCAAGAAATTATCGATTGGCTTATGCTGAACGATGCCTGTGGCTCACAAAACTTTAATCCAGAATATAGGCAATATGGCATAGTAGATTTTGATTTAGCGGGTAATCCGAGAAGTGCTGGTTTTACAGGAAGTCTCACCGATGACTATAAAGAAGACCGTCAAGGACCAACCTATAGCATTCAGGGCAATATACTGCTGGATCAAAGCGTCATTGATCAAATGGAGTTCAACTTTAACAACACCAATGGGACACTGGCCGATCGTCTTATGGCAGCGCTTCAAGGCGCAAATTTCCCTGGAGCAGATAACCGATGTTTGGCCAGTGGGACTTCTTCACGCGCGGCCTATATGGTTGTTTACCACGCAGATGATACCCCTGGAGCACCCTATTTGCGTTTAGTAGTTCCGGCGCAAAGCCCGGGTATAGAACCCATAGATTTATTGCAAGGTCTTTATGATGATTTTACTACTCTTGGCATTGATGATCAGCAAAAATTACATGAAATCAAGCTTTGGCCTAATCCAGTAAATCAGCAAATCAATCTTGAACTGGGACCAGATGTCATCTTACAGCAAGTAGAGGTGCGCAATATCTTGGGACAAAAACAATCGATTAACCAGAGTGGTACGGCCTTAGAATTGGCGCACTTGAGCCCTGGCTTATACCTGTTAGAAGTTTACACCTCAGTAGGTAAACGCATACTGCGCTTTGTAAAGTCTTAGTCCCAAAAGTAAGTTAGCTGTAAAGGGGAAGCTTAGGAGATAGCTAAAACCTGAGGCCTGATGGATTTATTCCACTAATTTTTTGGCGCAGAATAGCGGCGCATTTCATTGAGCTCCTCTTCTTTTTTCAGGTCTTCCCTGGAAATAACCTTCAAAAAAGAGGGGTGCTGCTCAATGGCATACTCGAGCTTTTCTACAATTTGATCGATTGTATCATTGTCGTAATCGATCTCAAGGGGGGCTTTTATCTCCATGGATTGAAGAATCCCACGCTTTTTAATACGAATACCCTTTTTGTCAAAAGACCGACGAAATCCATCAATAACTATAGGCACAACAATCGGCTTGTTATGTTTAATTATATGTGCGGTACCGCGTCGAATGGGTTTCCACGGTGTAGTGGTCCCTTGGGGAAAAGTAATGACCCAACCATCGGCTAGAGCTCGATTAATATTGTGTAAATCACTCATTTTGACTTGTCGGTTTACATCTTTGCCTTCGGATCGCCAAGTACGGTCAATACTTACTGAGCCCGCATAAGCTAGTATTTTTGGCAATAAACCGGCCTGCATGGTTTCTCGAGCAGCTACGAAATACAAGTTTAATTTAGGATTCCATAGATAACCTACATTCTTGATGTTGTCTACGCGTCCGCTGAGGCTTGCATTGAACACGTGAAACATAGCCACGACATCAGCAAAATAGGTTTGATGATTAGAGACAAATAGTACGTTTGTTTCTGGAAGATTTTTTATGATTTCACTCCCCTCAATTTGCAGTTGATTAAACCCTTTAAAGCGCCTGTGGGTGGCAGAACCTAAAATTCTAATGAGCCATTTCTTTAGAAACAATATATGCCCAAAAGGATTTCTTTTAAATAAGCCCATAATCGCAGGTTAGTCGCTGAAGAAGACAAATATATAAAAATGCTATGAGATGATTTCACTTAGGGTTTGACGCATTTCAAAAAGCATCATTGCCGTTGCGCCCCAAACTCTATTTCCTTGAAAATCAAATACTGGCATCTCCAATACTCCTCTAGCGGGAGCATTTAATGATTCCATGTTTAAACGTCGATCATCAAGTAAATCTGCCACCGGCACAAAAATTAAACCCGCTACTTCTTCATGCTGAACAGCAAATTTTGGCTGGTGATCAATGAGCCCCATGTAGGGCTTGACCCAAAAATCACTTGGGGGAATATATAGCTCGCTCATGGCTTTAAAAATATTTATCGAATGGCGGCTCACCCCAATCTCTTCTTCGCACTCCCTTAAGGCTGTATGGGCCATACTCAAATCTTCTGCGTCCTTTCGCCCTCCAGGAAAAGCAACTTGTCCAGAGTGGGGACCCGCAGAAACTTGGCGCCTTATTAAAACAAAATGCGCGATACCTTGATGGTCAGGATAAAACAAACACAAAACACCGGCCCAACGCTCATGACCGATTGCCGGAAGAAGCCCCTGATGGCCTAAATGGCCCGGCAGGGGTATTTTTTCTATTTTTGCGAGTGCCGCTGCAAATGTTTTAAAATCCATAGTTTATGCGTCTTTTACCCTTTTTTTTGTTTTTCGCCCTAACGGCATGTTCCGGTCCTGATTGCTCATCTGATAAAAAGGGTCCGCAATTACAAGATAGCTTAAAACCTAAATACAGCCAAGACAATCATCGCGATGAGAAAAATAAGGTCAATGCAGATTCGAAAGATCGAGAACAAGCCCCAGACCCCTCATTAAATTCTGAATTAAGCATTGCATCAAATGACGGTAGTCCTTATAAAAATAGAACAACACTCCCATTGCTCACTCAGGACAATATAGTGGCCTTGCTTACAGAGTATGGACAGCAAAACCGCCAAAATAGGGTTGTGATCGAAACGAGATTTGGCTCTATCAAAATCGAATTATTTGAGGAGACCCCACTCCATCGGGCGAATTTTCTCTATCTGGTGCAACAAGACTATTTTAAAGACACTTTTTTTCATCGAATCGTGCCGAATTTTATTATCCAAGGAGGAAACAGTGACTTGAGGTCTACCCCACAAAAGCGGAAATCCATTGGTCCCAATTATCTTATTCCTGCCGAGATTAATCCCAATCGTATCCATACCTACGGCACCATCTCTGGAGCTAAAGAATATAGAGAAAACCCAGACAAACTATCTGCCCCCTATGAATTTTTCATTTTCTGTGGTCCAGACATTAGCGGGCGTCATCTAAACGGAAATTACACCATTTTTGGTCGTGTCACCGAGGGTATGGAGGTGGTCGAAACCATTGCTAACTTGCCTGCAGATGAGGGAGAATGGCCAAAATCAAACGTTTATATTGAGGTTAGCCTTGATCAATAAACATCAATTTTCCTTATAGAAATTGTATCTTTATAAAAATTTTACTGATGACCATCACCCAGTTGAAGTATGTCTTAGCCGTAGCTGAGCATCAAAATTTCACCAAAGCGGCAGAACATACTTTTGTAACCCAACCAACTCTGAGCATGCAAATTCAAAAGCTCGAGGAGGAACTTGATATTACCATTTTTGATCGCTCAAAAAAGCCAATTGCCTTAACACCAATTGGAGAAAAAATCGTCAGTCAAGCCAAACTCATAGTTGATGAAGCCACGCGCATGCAGGATGTTGTGGATCAAGAGAAAGGTTTTGTGGGAGGACCTTTCAAGTTCGGTATCATACCTACAGTAATGCCGACTTTGCTCCCTATGTTTTTAAAAACTTTTTCAAAACGATTTCCAAAAGTACAACTCAGCATTGAAGAACTTTCCACTCAAGAACTTATAGCGCGCATCGCCGATGGTCACCTCGATGGCGCTATTGCGGCTACACCTTTGGGGGATGATCGTCTCAAGGAGCGAGCCCTTTACTATGAACCATTCGTGGGTTATATTCCACAACATCATAGATTACACCAGGTGAAGACTATAAAAACAGAGGATTTGGACGTAGATGACATACTTCTACTACAAGATGGGCATTGTTTTAGAGAAGGTGTGCTGAACTTGTGTAAGGCGAATAAAAGCACCAAAAAAGAAGGTTTTCAACTCACGAGTGGCAGTTTTGAAACACTCATAAAACTGGCCGACGAAGGCTTGGGCATGACGCTCCTACCCTATTTACACACTATGGATTTAGAGGAAAACCGCCTTAAAAACTTGAGGCATTTTACAGCACCTGTTCCTGCTCGTGAAATCTCACTCATTTATCCCAGTAGCGCGCTAAAAATGCATATCATAGAAGCCCTTCACGGTGTGATTTCTGGAATCATTCGTGGTGCCATTAAATTTCAAGAGGTAAAGATAATTAGCCCTCACTAAAATCCCGAAATACAAGGTTTTAGTTGGGGATGTTTTTTGACCCAACTGATCAACCAAATGCGTAATTCTAGTAACTCATTGGGCAAAAGCAATCGTTTGGCTTTACGTAATTCTGCTGCAAACAATTGGATATCAAAACTGACTTTTTTGAGCACAGCTTTAGTGTAACGATACATCGCTCGAGGCATATTCAGTGGTTTTGGTTAGGTAGAAATATCAAATATTTCTGAAGACGAAAATACAAAAAAATAATCGATTCGTTATTGCCCCCCTCTTGCTTTGACTGACCAATGAAAAGAAAATTCAGCGACAATAGCCCCTTGCTGATCTTTACCCACGACATTTAATTCTAATTGAACTCCCTGGCTCTGCTTTAAACATTGCTCTACCCCCCTTTGAGCCACAAGGCCATCATGACATTGAAAATCTATAAGTCCTGTTGCCTTTTTGGTGAATTTTGCCTGGGTACCGACCAACAACATAGAAATTGACTGATTTTGATTTCGTACTGCTTGCATCACAAGCATCCCGCAGGCGAGTTCTGCAGCCATCCCTTGAACCACCCAAAACATCGAACGAAATGGATTTTGATTGATCCAGCGGTGACGCACAGTAACTTGAGCACTTTTTTGGTCTATAGCCTTTAGTCTCACCCCACATATAAAGGCAGCTGGCAACTTAAAAAGCATAAAACTGTTGACTTGAAAGGGAGTTACTAATTTCATAATTACAAGATAAAGAGAATTTAATAATCGCTTGACTTATGCCGAAACATTTATCGAATGGTATACCAACGCATTGTGTATGTCTATTAAATGAATTTAAAGGGCTATTTAAGCAAGTCTGAATGGCCTGTGAAAGAAGCTAAATGTTAAAATTTTATCAATATAGTACTATGCATTACAAAATACCATTTATAAGATATATATTTGCCATGTAAAATAATCAAAATGAATATAGAAAACACCAAGGCACAAATGCGTAAAGGCGTTCTTGAGTTCTGCATCTTGTCTGTATTACAGGATCAAGAAGCATACACAAGTGACCTTTTGCAAACGCTTAAATCGGCCAAAATGCTGGTAGTAGAAGGCACCGTATACCCTTTGCTTACGCGATTGAAAAACAGTGGACTGCTCCAGTATCGCTGGGAAGAATCCACCAGTGGTCCTCCGAGAAAGTACTATGCTATTACCCCAGAAGGACAAGAGTTCCTCAATGAATTAAAAGACACGTGGAACGAATTACAAAATGCTGTTGACGCCCTAACCCAATCAAAAAAATAGTCATGAACAAAACAATAAATATCAATTTAGGCGGCACCTTTTTTCATATTGATGAAAACGCCTATAACCATTTAAAGAGTTATTTGGAAGCCGTGAGCGCCACTTTGAGTCCAGAAGATTCAGTTGCCGAAATCATGGACGATATCGAGGCCCGTATAGCGGAACTCTTTAATGAATCCTTAAGTAATAAAGACCAAGTAATCACCTTAGATCGCGTTAAAGAGGTTATTGAAATTATGGGACAACCCGAGGCTTTTGATCCGGATATCGATGAGCCGAAGCAAAGTGGTCAAAGTACTCATACTGAGCACAAAACACCAAAGCAGCTTTTTCGCGATGAAGAAAATAAATATCTCGGCGGTGTGGCTTCGGGCCTCGGTCACTATCTAGGGGTAGATTGCCTCTGGATTAGATTAATTTGGTTGTTGCTCTTTTTCTTCTCCAGCGGAACCTTTTTTATGATATACATTTTGTTCTGGATTTTAGTGCCTACGGCCAAATCCACTACAGACAAATTAAAAATGAAAGGAGAGCCGATTAATATTTCAAATATCGAGAAACGCGTGAAGGAAGGCTATGATAAATTCAGCGACAATATTAAATCCGTGGACTACGACAAATACGGTAATCAAGTCAAGCGAAGATCAAATCGCGTAGTTGAGCTCATCGGAAACTTACTCAAAGGAGCGCTGACTGTTTTAGCTAAACTCTTGGGGATCTTAATGCTTATATTCAGTATAACGACTCTAATGGGACTAGCCTTTGGACTCTTCTCTGCAGGATCACTGGAATTCTGGGGACAAGCGGATCTTATTGAGTACTACCAGGCGGTTTCTGTATCCCAAATCCCTTTTTGGGCCCTACTAACCATTGTATTTTTGGCAGTCGGGATTCCCTTTATCGTCTTGTTTATCGTCGGATTAAAATTGCTTAGTACAAACTTAAAATCAATGGGTTGGACCCCGAAAATATTGATTTTTACCCTTTGGATTGCCTCCATTTTGGCCCTCATTTTTTTTGGGGCGAAACACGCCAGCTTTAGCTCGGTTACCGGTCAATTTCAAAGAGAAATTCCTTTACCCATCAGCAAAAACGACAGTATTACTCTGACCATGAACCAAAGGCTGCTCTCGGGTCGCTCCTCAGAGCGCGATGATAATTTCAAAATAAAAATGGACGCAGAAAACAATCCCATTATTGTTACCAATAATGTGCGTCTTATTGTAAGATCCACTCAAAAAGAAGAAGGTTTTATCAAGATCGATAGTTACGCCGACGGCGCCTCACTCGAGGAGGCACAAGACAAGGCCATGCAAATCAATTATCAAATTCAATATACCGATGGCGTACTGGAGCTTGATCCATTTTTGACCACTGATTTGGAACACAAATACAGAGATCAACACGTCGAGGTAATTGTATATCTGCCCACTGGTTCAGTCCTATGGGCCGATCACAACACCCACTCCTATCATCAAAATACCCGAGCCTATAATGACCTTTTAGATTCTGGCTATGAAGGCCACTATCTCAAGGTCATGGACCGAGAATTAAAATGTTTAGACTGTCCTTCAAGCGAAAGTGAGTCAAACGACTCTGATAATGAAGACATTAAGAATATAAATATTGACATACAAGGAAACATAAAGACCCAGGTGAATCGTGCTTAAAGCTATACCCGGCTATTGAGAAAAGTCGATCACCATATAAATAATAATCGAAATAAATAATTGATCATGATAAAACAAATTCTAATGGTAATCGCCCTGATTGGCATAAGCAGCAATGCTTTGGCACAAAAAATTAATGAAAAAGAGCTTATGGGTTCATGGAATATGATCATCGATCTTGATGCCGCGATGAAAGATGCCAAAAAGGACCTTAACTTATTTGAAAAAATGATTGTCAGCTCTGTTTCTAGTTTTGTTGATCAGGTTCTCGAAATGGTAGATATTACTATTGAATTTAAGCCCAAAGGCAAGGCACTGCTCAAAGTCGATGGTCCCGATGTTGAAGATAAAGAGACCACTGAGCTAAATTGGCAAATAAACACTAACGGAGACCTCATCATCGATGATTACGAATCTGATCAGGCTCATGTAAATATGGATAACATATGGAGACTCGAAGGGGACCGCTTACAATCCTATGAGCCAGATGGCACTAAGGAAACAGCGGTTTATATGATCCGCAAGGAAAAGTGATCTGAAATCGTAATCAATAAAAAGTAATCACACCGTGGATTACTCCATACTGGCTAAATAACGCTCTGCATCTAGGGCTGCCATACAACCGGTTCCCGCAGCAGTGACTGCTTGACGATACTCTTTATCTTGAACATCACCGCAGGCAAAGACTCCAGGTAAATTCGTTTTGGTGGATTTGCCTTTGGTGATTAAATAACCGGTCTCATCCATGTCTAATTGACCTTTGAACAAATCAGTATTAGGCTTATGACCGATGGCAATAAACAGTCCGGTAATAACGATTTCCTCCTTCTCACCAGTTTGATTGTTGACCATACGCAAGCCTTCAACGACAGTATCACCTAAAACCTCATCAACCTCAGTGTTAAAACGGACATCAATGTTTTTCATGCCAAATACACGGTGCTGCATTGCTTTAGAGGCGCGCATTTCGTCACGGCGCACAAGCATGGTTACAGATTTACAGATGTTTGCCAGATAAGTGGCTTCCTCTGCTGCAGTATCCCCTGCCCCTACTATGGCCACATCTTGACCTTTATAAAAGAATCCATCACAAACGGCGCAGGCTGAAACGCCGCCACCACGCAATTTTTGTTCGCTAGGCAAACCTAGATACTTCGCTGTTGCACCTGTAGAAATAATAACTGTATCGGCTGTTAACTCGGTAGTATTGTCCACAACAACCTTGTGCACCCCTCCCACTTCATTGCTTAATTCAACCCGGGTCACCATACCGATGCGTACCTGAGTTCCAAAACGCTCTGCTTGTTGTTGCAACTGGACCATCATTGTGGGTCCATCGACACCGTCGGGATAGCCCGGAAAATTGTCCACCTCGGTAGTGGTTGTTAGCTGACCTCCTGGCTCAAGACCTGTGTAAAGTACGGGATTCAAATCGGCACGAGAGGCATATATGGCCGCAGTGTAGCCTGCCGGCCCGGATCCAATAATCAAACATTTAATGTGTTCTACAGTGTTGGACATGGTGACTTTACTTTTAAAATTGAGGCACTAAAATAAGGACTTTTCCCAGCACACTCCCGGAAAAGTTATTAAGATTAAGTCACTGAAATGTTTATTAATTTCACTAATAATTTTGCGACTGCCAACGCAAACCAAAAATTACATTTCGACCCTGGCCGCTGTATCGATACAGTGGTTGTGCCTCTTGATTCAATAGATTTGTTATACTGAGTTGAGTATGGAGTCCTTGAATTAATTGGGCGGAGTAAACCAAATCGATCCAATGATAAGGTCTAAGGCTTATATTTTGGCTGGTAAAACTCACAGAGTCAAAATACTGATCACGTCTAAAATCAGACCAGGTCCAGCGTAAACTAATTTGTTCCTCCTTATTGACCGCGACATTTATATGCCCATTGAACTTATGCGGGGGAACGCGTAAAAGGTCAAAATCCTGAGCCTTGACCCAGGTATAAAAAAGTTGGGTGTTTATCCACGAGGCTAAAGACAGTTTTCCTTCTATTTCAAAGCCCCAACGGCGCTGATTTTCTGGGTTATTGGTATACTGATAGACATAAAGATCAGGATTCAACAAACTAAAGTTAACGGCCTGCTCCTCAAAACGATCAAACCACCTAATAGAGCCCTCTACCTGGTTTTTTTGCCAAATCAAACCCAGTTCGGTACTGGTGTTGAATTCAGGCTCTAAATCTTGATTCCCATATGTGGGGTCGTATAATTGATACAAGGAGGGGGCGATAAAAGCCGTTCCATAGCGTCCGTAAATGCTAAAATTACCCAAAGGGTTAGAAAAACTATAACGCGGACTCAGTTGATAAACCCCTTGATTGCCGTAGCGCATATGATGATGCCAACGACCGCCCAGGTCTATTGAAAAAGAGTCCATTGGCCAGAAGACAAGATTTAAATAGGTATCTATAAAATAAGTGCGCGATTCAGGGTGCCTTAAAACTGTGTTTAATACAGTGTCTGCGCCATTGGCTTGGGCTAAATCCATAGAAGACCACCCCCCTTGGGTCCCGAAAACAGTTTCAAGTTGTTCACTCCACTGGGTGGTGATGAATTGATCGGCATTGTAATTTAGAGACTCGTAGGTTGCTGGATAGTCACTATTGATACTCCTTATGGTGTGGGACCATTGGTCGTGAAACTCATACCTGGATTTATTACCTTTAAAATAAAAGCTGCCACCTATGCGCCACTGCTGAGTGTCACTTTGAAAAGGCGCGTCCTGATAATTAAAGGCGTCAAAATCTTGGCGCATACGATCAAAAGCAAAAAATTGCTCCATTGACCAGGTATTTTCTGAAACGTATTTGACCTGAACGCGCCCATTAAATTGAGCAAACGCATCAGGATCAAATTCGCGCTGTTGCACTTCAGGTGCTATTGCCGACAAACCGTCGATAAAGCGAGTATTCCCCTGTAACTGAAGTAGCCAAGGCCCCTTACCTATAGATAAATTAGCGGTATGATGACGTTGTATTCCCGACAGTGGTGACTGATCTGTGGATCGATTAGTTCCGAAGGACTGCTGCAAATCTAATTGGATCCCTTGTTTGTTGTATTGTTTGGTTTTAATGTAAATCACCGCCGTGGCCGCCCCTGAACCATAAAGGACACTCGAAGGACCCCGCACTATGGCAATGGACTGGATTTGATCCAAAGGCAAAAGCCTTAAATCGAAATCTGACGCAATACTCGAAGCATCGCTCACCACAGCACCATCGACCATAATCAAAACTTGACGATTATTACCCCCACGTACATAATATCCCAGATTTTGCCCCGAATGCCCAGTGGCGCCATTAATTTCAATCCCCCCAATCTGATTAAGCAGCTTAGCGAGGGATCCACCAGAAAAAGTCTGAATGGTTTCTTGGTCAATTACAAGGGTACTTGCTTGTTCTTGATTAAGGGGCTCAAGTCTTTTAGTACTGATCAGTACTTGATCCAGTGTCGTCTGATCCAGAGAATCTAAAGAAGACTCCAAATAGTCTACATTTTGGGCAGAAACCCCGGGAAGTATTCCCATAAAAAAGGCCAAAAGGCCATAACGAATAGGCATGATCAATTATTTATTGACCGGAACAATAAGGACGTATGTGTCACAGTGTAAACACCAGATACTTACCTCCAAACTTTTATCCCGAAAGTTGGATGTTTATTGCTCGTGGCAGGTCTCCTGACTTGCTCGTTACACCTCCCTTCCCATGCTATGCACAGTGGATGAAGAATTGGTGACCTTATGACTAAGGCAGCTTACAGTTGCGGGAACAGCTCTGGATTTGCACCAGATTCCCTTTTAATTTTTTCAATTCAGAAAAAAACCAAAAGCGCTGTAAAAATACAGCAATTCCCGCCATCAGCCACATTATTTGAGTTATTTTTGATCATGCGATTGAGTCATTTCACCCGAATAATTCTATGTGTTTCAATACTTGTGGGCTGCATGGACCAGCCTACAAATGAAAATCTAAATGATTCCTGTGACCATTTACAACAGGTCCGTTATGCCAAAGGCTTTTGTTTGATTGAAAAAAATGATTACACCATTTTACGCTTACTCGACCCCATTACTGGTCAGACCACTGAGGAAATAATCCTAGTTCCCAAAGGAATTAATCCCCCTGAGGAAATTGTATCAGAGGATATAATTCAAGTGCCCATTGAAACGCTAGTGGCCACCTCTACAACCCACATACCTGCTTTAGAATTAATCGATCAGGGGCAGGCATTGATTGGATTCCCCAATCTCGATTACATCTCCTCTGAGCGCACAAGAGCACGGATTGAAGCAGGTCTTGTTCGTGAACTCGGTCAAAATGAGGCGCTCAATATAGAAGTGTTATTGACTTTGAAACCGGATCTCTTGATGACCTTCAGCATAGACAAAACACAAAAAGGTCTCGATAAGGTTAAAAATGCAAGGATTCCCGTATTATACAATGGTGATTGGACCGAAGAGCATCCTCTGGGCAGAGCTGAATGGATTAAAGTTTTTGGCGCGGTGTTCGATAAAAAAACAAGAGCTGACTCCATTTTTAATCAAATCGAACAAGACTATCTAAATCTGCGCCTATTAGCTCAAACCGCGACAACAGCTCCTACGGTCATCAGTGGAGCTTTATACAAGGATGTGTGGTACGCCCCCAGAGGTGATAGTTGGGCAGCTCAATTTCTTAAAGACGCTAATAGTAATTACCTCTGGCAAGACACTAAGGGTGTAGGTAGTCTGCAATGGAATGTGGAAGAAATACTACAATACACCCAAAAGGCAGAGGTTTGGATTGGTCTTGGTCAATTTACCAGTTACCGCCAAATGGCAGAAAGCAGCGCCACATATACCAAATTCAAACCTTTTGTTGACCAAAGAATTTTCACCTTCAGCAAAACTAAAGGCACCACCGGAGGATTACTTTACTACGAACTTGCTTCAATGCATCCAGATTGGGTTTTGAGTGATTTGATTCATATCTTACATCCTGATCTTTTACCTCAAGACTATAAACCTAAATTTTTCATGCCGCTTAGTCCATGAGTAAAAAAATAGTCAAAGTATGGATGTGGCCTTTGTTTTTATTGATGCTTTCAATAGTCATTAATTTAAGCTCGGGTTCAGTATATATCCCCCTAGAATATATTATTAAGACCATTTTTTCAAATACTACAATAGAGGAAACATGGCATTATATTCTTTTTGATTATCGCCTACCAAAGGCGCTTACGGCTATCTTAGTCGGTGGTGGGTTATCGGTATCGGGGCTGCTCATGCAAACCCTCTTTCGAAATCCCCTGGCTGGACCTTTTGTTTTAGGTATAAGCAGTGGTGCCAGCCTAGGGGTTGCTCTTTTGGTTCTCGGCTCAGGGCTTCTGGGAGGTTATGCGACCTCTTTGCTTTCGGGGCCATGGGCATTGGTGATTGCATCTGCATCAGGTAGTTTTTTAGTGTTATTGGCCGTTATTAGTGCTTCGAGCAAAATAACCGATGCCATGGCATTGTTAATCATCGGCCTGATGTTTGGTAGTCTGACGGGAGCTGTAGTTAGTGTTTTGAGCTTTTTTAGTCGCGCTGAAGCCCTTCAGAAATTTGTGTTTTGGTCTTTTGGGGGATTAGGCCATTTATCGTGGACTGCGATTTTGATTTTATTAGGATGTGTCCTTCTGGGTCTTTTGATTGCGTTGGTGTCTCTTAAGTCAATGAATGCATTACTTCTTGGACCAAAATATGCTCAGAGCCTCGGGATTTCTCTGAAAAAAAGTACTTTTCTGATGGTCCTTTCTACGAGTATTCTGGCTGGGAGCATAACTGCTTTTGCGGGGCCTATTGCATTTGTAGGGCTTGCCGTACCTCATTTAGTTAGGCAGATCAATGAAACGCCAGATCATAAAATAATGCTTCCCTCTAGTTTTATTTGGGGCAGTATTGTGATGCTTTTGTGCGACACGGTAGCTCAGATTCCATTTAGTAGCCTAACACTCCCCATTAACGCTATAACATCAATTTTAGGAGCTCCAGTGGTCATTTGGATATTAATGCGGCGTAAAAACCTACTGTTTTAAAAATATCAACGATACCTAATAATGTTAAAGGCAACAGACATAACAATGGGATACAACAAGGGGGCGAAACAACCCGTGGTGCTCGCCCAGCATATCAACTTAAGTCTAAAGCCTAACCAGCTCACGGCAATCATAGGACCAAATGGTTCAGGAAAATCAACACTGCTCAATACTCTATCGGGTCAACTGACCCCTTTGGCCGGTATTATTGAAATCCAGAATCATCCCTTACAATCACTTTCTAACTTTGAGCAGTCCAATTACATCTCCCTGGTCCTGACAAAAAAAGAGTTTTCGCAGCATTTAAGTGTTATTGAGTTTATAGAACTCGGACGCATTCCTTACACGAATTGGCTGGGCACCCTAGGTCCTGAAGATCACCAAGCGGTGCAAAACGCTCTGAACGCCACCAATTTAAACGACTTACGCCATCAAAAATGCGGCACCTTGAGCGATGGTCAAATGCAGCGCGTGGCAATAGCCCGGGCCTTGGCTCAAGATACCCCAATAATTCTCCTAGATGAGCCAACGACTCATTTAGATTTTGCCCATAAAGCGCAAACATTAAAACTTTTAAAATCCCTGACTCAAAATCATCAAAAATCTGTGGCCTACTCTACCCATGACATTGATCTAGCACTAGATTTGGCCGATCAAATTATTTGTGTCAATTCAGGTCATTTAAATACGGGCACGGCCCAAGAAATCATCGACAAAGGCATTATAAGTCAGATTTTCGAAAGTGATTTAGTGCGCTTTGACAACAAGACCAGGCGTTTTTCGATTTCGGATTAATTATCTTTACCCTAAACTCATAATTCACTAATTTGAACTGATAACCTTTATTTGTCCCCATGAACGATATTATTTTGTTATTTCTTTTTCTAATTATCGGTCTTCTCGGCTTTTTCGCCGGTGGATACCTTTCTCGCTTAAAAAGAAAATCTGATGAAATTGCTCTGAGCACCCGCATAGAACAACTTCAAGAACAAAATGAAGGTTTAACTAAAGATTTAGAGCGGCATCGCGCCGATCATAGCGACACAAAAGAGAATCTTATCCGATCTGAGGCTGCTGTAGACCAGCTCAACCAAAAACTAGCTGACCAAAAAAAGGATTTGGAGGACATCCAAAAAAAATTCAGCAGCGAATTTGAAAACCTAGCGCAAAAAATTCTGGAGACTAAAAGCGAAAAGTTTACCAAGCAAAACAAAGAAAATCTCGATCATGTGCTCAAGCCACTGCAAGAGAAAATTGAAAAGTTTGAAAAACGGGTTGAAGCCACTCATAAAGACAATATTGATTATCATGCGGCTCTGCGCCAGCAAATTATCGGGCTAACCCAACTCAATGAACAAATGAGTCGTGAGGCGACTAATTTGACAAAAGCCCTTAAAGGTGATAGTAAGTTTCAAGGAAACTGGGGCGAACTCGTCTTAGAACGCGTCTTGGAAAAAAGCGGTCTTGAAAAAGACAGAGAATTCTTTGTTCAACAGAGTTTTACCAATGACCAAGGACAGCGTCTTATGCCCGATGTGGTATTACACTTACCTGAAGGCAAGCGCATGATTATAGACTCGAAGGTGTCCCTTACGAGTTACGAGCGCTTTATCAATACCGAAGACGAACAAGAGCGCCAAAAACATCTCAAAGAACACGTAAACTCTTTAAAAAAGCACGTGGAGCAACTCAGTGCAAAAAACTATTTTGAGTTATACGATATCGAAAGCCCTGACTTTGTTTTACTTTTTGTACCAATTGAGCCTGCCTTTGCCCTGGCGCTAAATCACGACAATGGTCTTTACACCAGTGCCTTTGAAAAAAATATTGTCATTGTCACCCCTACTACATTACTGGCTACTTTACGTACAGTCGACAGCATGTGGACCAATGAAAAACAGCAGCAAAATGCCATAGAAATCGCTACTCAGGCCGGCCGACTTTACGACGCATTTCATCGCCTGAGTGAAGATCTGCTTAAAGTTGGCGACCAAATGGACCGCGCTAAAGGGTCCTACTCTGAGGCCATGAGAAGACTTACAGAGGGTCCAGGTAATTTAGTTAACCGTGTTGAAAAACTCAAAAAACTAGGAGCCAAAGCCACTAAGCAGCAAAACGAAAAGCTGTTGCGTCGGGCTCAGGATTTTGATTCAGAGGAATCTTAGCAACAAAGGATTTTCAATTCGGATTAAGTTAATTAAATTATCTCTTGACCACTTTAAAGGTGGTTTGAGCTCCTCCACTGAGTGCTTTCACTAAATAAACCCCAGTCACTAAAGCCGACATATCCACATCAGCGAATTGATCACGGACGCTAATACGCATTTGCGTAACGCCCAAAAGATTGTAAACCACGAGTTCATCTACAGACATTAAAGACTGAACACGTAATCGATCTGTTGATGGATTCATACTGAAGACCAAATTTTTAGCTAGTTTATCATCCAAGGATAAGGCCTGCTCTACTGTAATGGCGCCAAACATTGAAGAGCTGTGTGGAGTACAGACATATTCATTCACCCCGACTTCAGTAAAGGTATAAGACCAAGTTGATCCTTGACCTTGAATGAGTCCGCTATTAAAACTCTCTTGAGCAGAGGCTGTACTAGCCACATTGTGCTGCAGGTTATCGACCCAGGTCCACTCTACAGTGTCTCCAGGTTCGATGGTCAAGGAGGCAGCCGCTCCATTGATATTTAATCCCCAATCTAAGTTGTAAGTTGTCTGAGCCAATACACTAGCAGAGACATTGAGCAACAGGGCTAACATGAATATTTGTAAAGATTTTTTCATTTTGCTTGTGTTTTAAAGTTAAAACCCGCTAGGCTTATAAAACCCTACTTTGTTGGGTCATTAAATTATTTGTTTAAATACATTTTTCTTCTTGCATACAATTCATAGAACTCATCATCTTTCAGGCTATCCACAAATAAAATGCTTTCCCCGGTACTTTTCATTTCAGGACCCAGTTTCTTATCGACATTCGGGAATTTATTGAAACTAAATACCGGTTGTTTGATGGCGTAACCCTCGAGTTCTGGGTTAAAGCTGAAGTCTTTTACCTTGTGGGTTCCGAGCATCAATTTAGTGGCGTAATTCACATAAGGTTCTCCATATGCTTTGGCTATAAAAGGCACAGTTCGGGAGGCCCTAGGATTAGCTTCTATAATATAGACTTGATCGTCTTTAATGGCAAATTGTATGTTGATCAGTCCCACAGTATTCAAGGCTTTGGCAATTTTTACGGTATGATCCTTAATTTGTTGCAAGACCAAATCTCCTAAATTAAAAGGAGGTAATGTCGCGTTCGAATCCCCGGAGTGTACCCCACATGGCTCAATATGCTCCATTATTCCGATAATGTAAACATCTTCACCATCACTGATGGCATCTGCCTCAGCTTCGATGGCTCCATCTAAATAGTGGTCTAAAAGCAATTTGTTGTTTGGAATCTTACGCAATAAGTCCACTACATGCTCTTCGAGTTCGCGTTTATTGATGACAATTTTCATGCCTTGCCCACCCAATACATAAGATGGACGAATAAGCAATGGAAAATCTAATTCGTCACTGAGTTTAAGCGCCTCTTCAGTGGTTTCAGCCGTGCCAAATTTTGGATAAGGAATATTGTGCTCCTTTAGCAGGTTTGAGAAACTCCCGCGATCTTCTGCCAGATCCAGCGATTGAAAACTCGTGCCAATAATTTTTATCCCATATCGGTCTAGTTTTTCGGCGAGCTTTAAAGCCGTTTGTCCCCCGAGCTGCACAATAACCCCTTCGGGTTTTTCATGGCGAATTATATCGTAAATATGTTCCCAGAAAACTGGCTCAAAATAAAGCTTATCGGCCACATCAAAATCGGTCGACACTGTCTCTGGATTACAATTAATCATGATGGTTTCATAACCCACCTCTGAGGCCGCTAACACCCCATGTACACAACAATAGTCAAACTCAATACCCTGTCCTATACGATTCGGACCTGAACCCAATACCACAATTTTCTTTTTGTCTGTAACTGGGCTGTCGTTGGCGACATAACGCTCTCCTGAAGGTGTCTGAATATCACTTTCAAAGGTTGAGTAATAATATGGGGTCTGTGCCCTAAATTCAGCGGCACAAGTGTCGACAAGTTTGTATACACGCTGAATATTCATACGCTCTCTAAGCTGGTAAACTTCACTTTCGAGACATTTCAGCATATGGGCGATTTGACGATCTCCATAACCCTTTTGTTTGGCCTCCAGAACCAAGGACCTTGGCACTGTCTCCAAGGTATAGGTAGAAATTTCCTTCTCGAGCAAATAGAGTTCTTCGTATTGTTTGAGATACCACATGTCGATTTTGGTAATTTCATGAATGCGACTCAATGGTATCCCTAATTGAATGGCATCGTAAATCACAAATACACGGTCCCAACTCGCATTGGTCAATTTATCAATGATTTGCTCGTAATCGGTATAACTTTTACCATCAGCGCCTAATCCATTACGCTTAATTTCAAGAGATTGTGTGGCCTTGTGCAAAGCTTCTTGAAATGAGCGCCCTATACCCATAACCTCACCTACAGCTTTCATTTGTAGACCAAGAGTCCTATCAGCCCCCTCGAATTTATCAAAATTCCAACGAGGGATTTTCACAATAACATAATCCAAAGTTGGCTCAAATAAAGCCGATGTACTTTTGGTGATTTGATTGTCTAATTCATCTAAATGATAACCTATGGCGAGTTTTGAAGCTATTTTGGCAATCGGATAACCCGTGGCTTTTGACGCTAAGGCTGAAGAACGCGACACACGTGGATTAATTTCTATGGCAATAATGTCTTCTTTGTCATCAGGACTTACCGCAAATTGAACATTACATCCGCCTGCAAAATCACCGATACTACGCATCATTTTGATAGCCATATCCCGCATGCGCTGAAAAGTGGTGTCACTCAAGGTCATGGCCGGTGCCACTGTAATCGAATCTCCTGTATGAATCCCCATAGGATCCATATTCTCGATGGTACAAATGATCACCACATTATCATTTTTATCACGTAAGAGTTCTAATTCATATTCCTTCCAGCCCATCATCGCCTTGTCAATCATTACTTCATGAATGGGAGAAATCTCTAATCCGCGTTTGAGCAATTCGTCAAAGTCCTCAGGCTTATAGACAATTGAAGCTCCTGCGCCACCTAGCGTGTATGATGCTCGAATAACCAATGGAAAACCAAATTGCTGGGCAATTTCCTTTCCCTTGAGGTAGGAATTAGCCGTTGCTTGAGGAGCCATAGGCACCCCAATTTTTGTCATGAGTTCACGAAACTTTTCTCGATCCTCGGTAATATTGATTGCGTCAATGTCTACCCCAATGAGCTTTACACCGAAGTCTTTCCAAATTCCTTTTTCATCGGCTTCAATACACAAGTTCAGCGCCGTTTGTCCGCCCATAGTGGGTAATACTGCGTCTATTTGTGGGTGTTCTTTAAGTATTTTGACTATTGATTTTGTATTCAAAGGCAACAAATAGACATGATCGGCCATAACAGGGTCAGTCATAATTGTTGCGGGATTTGAATTGATCAAAATGGTTTCAATTCCATCTTCACGTAATGAGCGTAAAGCCTGAGATCCCGAATAGTCAAATTCACATGCTTGGCCAATTATTATTGGGCCAGAACCGATAATTAAGATTGATTTTAGGTCATTGTTTTTGGGCATAGTTCAGCAGCGTTTTTCCGATATAAATTTACAATTTGAAGGGTATAAAAAAAAGGTGTTGCCAACAGACAACACCTTTTTTATTTATGATTTATCAACATTACTTTTTGTGACGCGGTTCAGAGGAAACAGTCAACTTCTTACGACCTTTAGCGCGTCGTGAAGCCAATACTTTACGTCCGTTTACAGAAGCCATACGCTCTCTAAAACCATGTTTGTTTCTGCGTTTTCTTTTGGATGGCTGAAATGTTCTTTTCATTATTTCCCCTTATTAAAATCTTCTGTTACACCGCCGCTCGGGCAGGCTTTATTTTAGTCGGGTGCAAATATACAATGATTTTTAACTTGTACAAATGCAAACAAGAAATAATTTGCCGCTATTTATGCCGCAGATCGTCCATATAATGCACTAATATTTTTACCTTTGAAGCCATCGCATTTACTGCTCCGGATTGCGGAGTATACGTTAGAAGAATCTGCTTATGTTTCATAAAAATATCAAACTCGTCCTTACCGCACTTATCATCGCTTGGTCTATATGGGAATTTTACACAGGCCATATTGGTAATGGAATCATGTATTTACTCCTGTCTGGGGTGTTTGTTTTTCTGTACTTTAAAAATGAACTGGTGCTTTTGGCGTTTTTAAGGCTACGCAAACAGGACTTTCCTGGAGCAAAGGTTTGGCTTGACCGTATCAAAAATCCAGAAGGTGCGTTAGTGCGCAAACAACAAGGTTATTATAATTACCTCAATGGATTGATGTGCTCTCAAACCAATATGAATGAGGCTGAAAAATACTTTAGAAAAGCGGAAAAATTGGGATTGAGCATGTCGGCAGACATGGCGATGGTAAAACTGAATCTCGCAGGAATTGCATTTTCTAAACAGCGAAAAAGAGAGGCGGAAAGCCTTCTTTCTGAGGCCAAAAAACTCGACAAACATCAAATGCTTACAGAGCAAATCAAAATGATGCAGCAGCAAATGAAAAAAGGTAGTGGTCCTAGACAACAATTTGCCCGTGGTGGCCGTGGTGGACGAATGCGCTAAAAAATAAAAGCGTTAATTCCTTTTTCTTATCTTCGTGGGTAACAACCTCACAACCCACTCATAATGAACTACTTACGACGCAGTGTGTTTTTTATAATACTACTTGTCCTTTTTGGTAGTGACCATCTTTTATACGGCCAAGAAGATGACAACAAAACTTATTTTTCTGAAGTTATCGGAAAAAATATTCGTGGCTATCGTCTAGCCTCTCGGGCAGCGCGTTATGCCCAAGATGATGAGCGATTGCAATTCTTATTTGATTCTCTTGTAGACCATATCGTAATCGGTAGTTATCTGGATAATTTTCGCGTGCGCAAATTTGGTGGTCGGCGTATCGATTTAAATTATTTTAAAAAACCGATGTATTTGATCACCTATGCTGATTGGTGCACCCCGGGAATTGGCGAAATCCCTGCGCTGAATGATCTGGTGCAAAAAAATTATACTGAAATTGATTTTGTGGTCTTGTTTTGGGGGCCGAGAAAAACCATTCGAAAGATCAAACAAAAATTACACCCAAAAATTACAGTGCTTTTTGTCAACGAAAAAGAAAACAATAACAGTTTTATAGTAAGGCGCATGAAACACAGTCTAGGGTTACCCACAACTTTTTTCTCTCCGATCAAAAGCGCATCATTAATGTAAGCCGATTGCTGACCCATCATTATGGATTGGCTTATGAAGAATCTTATAATAAACACTTTCAATACTTTACCCAAAAGGTCGCCCTGGTTAAAGCAAGTGAACCAGACATTGATCCAATCAATCTCAATAGATAAGACTTAATCAAGGCAAAGAGTAATAGCCTGACTCAGGAATATCAATGTAATATACTTTTCTGGAGGCATTATTCAAATGGGCCTCTCTGAGCCAGGGATTGTGAATTTTTAAAATTTTATAGTTGATCCCAAATTTCTCAGCAAAAGCTACAAAATCTGTAACGGCCGTATCTACCATCAGCTTGCGGGTGGGAATGCGCTTATAAAAATGATCCTTATTGTATTGGAAACCGTACTGCTGAGGCTCCTCTAAAAGACGCTTTACCGCCAAAATTCTAAAGACATAACGACTGGTTTCCTCGTTCAGCAAAAGATCATAATAATTTGATACACTTTGACGAGCGAGTTCCCGTCTTATTCCGGCGCGCCCCGCATTATAAGAAGCCGCAGCTAGGGTCCAAGAACCAAACTCTTCACGCGCTTGTTTAAGATAACGTGCTGCGGCCTGCGTCGATAAAACTAAATTCAGACGTTCATCTACATTATTGTTGACTTCGAGGTCAAATTCTTTTGCAGTGCCGCGCATGAACTGCCAAAAGCCCTTGGCTCCTGCAGGAGATGTGGCATTCTGTAAACCACTTTCGATTACTGCTAGGTATTTAAAATCTAAGGGTACATTCTCGGCAGCTAAAATAGAATCAATCAGTGGGCCGTATTTATGCGTGCGTTTTAAAAGTAAAAAGGCATTGGATTGCCAATAGGCGTTGACTAATATTTCCCGATCCAATCGCTCTTGAATATCGGGATTATGCAAAGGAACCGATTCATCGGCGAAGGACATCTCGGTTGGAATGGGATGGGTACTCACCCAATGGGTCTCATTAAAATCCTCAATGGTTTCAGGCCAATTTTCATCAGAGACAATTTGTTGCTGTGCTACTAGAATAAAAACGACTATCAAAGCCAGGGGCAAGAAAAAGTGACGCCATTCTAAGAATTTCATAATCAAAAAATATTTTGACCTAAAATTAATCAATCCATTACGGAATCTAAAACTGCTCACAAATTCTTGCTAACAACTTACTCACCGCCTTAGCATGGGTTAAAATCATGATATGTGGACCGCCTTTGACCACCTGTGCATCCTGAATATATTCTATGGGAAATAACTGATCCTGGTCACCGTGAATGTGATAAACTGGAATATCACATTTAATTGAATCCCCGCGCCATTTGAGCACTTGTTCGACACTCCAAGACAAATATTCAGGAGCCCGCATAGGCAGATAATAATCGTATTGCTTCCATCGCTTTTGCCAATGGTCGGGTAACATATGTAAGGGTTTTTGGGCCAAATGACCCGAAAAATAATAGGGCAAAATTCTATGAATCTTTGTGTTATAAACCCAACGCATCCATTTAGGTTTTTCGGCATTTGATTTTACCGTAGAAATTAAGATTACGGCTTTTGGTTTTAAGAACTTTAAGGCTTCTTGAGCGATTATTCCCCCAAAAGAGACCCCCAATAAGATAAATGGTGCAGAAGTATCTACGTTAATAAACATTCTTTTTGCATATTTCACCAAATCTTCATTGGGCTCCGGAATAAGCCATGAAAGAACTTCATAACGGCAATTGCTCGGCAAACTCAAGGCTTCGAAGCTTTCCGCTCCGGCAGACATACCTGGGACTAAATAGACCTTGATTTTTGTTGAATTTATTGGGTTCATGGCCAGATATTTAAACTTTGGCGCGTATTGATTATCTTTGTAGAACCGCAACATTGTGCTTCTTGGCTTAAGATGCTGGCGGTATTGCTTAAAACTATGAAAAAGATTTTATATCCCGCCCATACTCGAGGTTCGGCGGACTACGGTTGGCTGAAGGCGAATTATTCGTTTAGTTTTGCCAATTATTTTGACCCACAGCGCCTTCAATTCGGTGCATTAAGGGTACTAAATGACGATGCTATTGCCCCAGGAATGGGCTTTGGAAAACACCCTCATGACAATATGGAAATTGTTACCATTCCTTTGAGTGGCGGGGTGCTTCACGAAGATTCTATGGGTAATAAAGGCACCATTATGCCTGGAGAAATTCAAGTTATGAGTGCAGGCTCAGGAGTCACCCACAGCGAATTCAATGCCAGTAAGCATGAGGCATTAAAATTATTTCAGATTTGGCTATTTCCCGATCGAGAAAATGTAAGTCCACGTTATGATCAAAAAACAATTGCTTCGCTGCTTACATCCAACACCCTTTCCCCTATTGTTGTGCCGCGAGATGTAGCCCAGGAAAATCAACTATGGATTCATCAGAATGCCTATTTCTATTGGGGTGACTTTAACCAAGACACAAATTATACTCTAGCGCTCAGTGGCCCCGGCCAAGGGGTCTATTTCATGGTTGTCGAGGGTTCTGCAAGTGTCGATGGGGAATCCCTGAGTAGCCGCGATGCTATCGGGCTTTGGGACTTCGCTCCAACAGAAATTTCAATTAAGGCCAATTCAAAAATTTTAGCACTCGAAGTGCCTATGTAATATTACAGTTATGAGAGACCAAGTAGAAATCGTTGACAATGCATTTTTAAGACAATTTGAATTAGAGGTTGGGGACAACATGGCCCGAATTGAATACGCTCTTCAAGAGCGGAAAATATTCCTCACTAAATTCGATATGTGTCAAGAACTCTTGGATCAAGGCTTTAAAGAAATTTTTATTAAGGCAGTCTTTGAAGAAGTGAAAAATAGAGGGATTAGTCTTGTCCCGACCAGTCCTGAAATCGCTCATTTTTTCAAAAAAAATAGACGAATTTACAAGCCGCTTCTCCCCATTGGCATGAATATTTAAGCCCCTAAGAAAGGGCTACAGCTTCAAGAAACTGCTGCAGCCTCTATGGTCGCTGAAATTTTATGCTCAGCATTGTTCCAATCAAAACGAACCAGACCATCGTGGTCAATCTCACGCAGTGTAACGGTATGCAACGTATTGACAAACTCGGGATTCCAAGGCGTTTTGACCTTGACATAATTTGGCGTAAATCCGTGGATAAAGCCTTTTTTATTTTCTCCCTCAAACAACACAATTTGCTGGGTACCGAGTTGACTATTATAGAAGGCTCGTCTCTTTTTAACCGATAGACCACGGAGCATTTTGCTTCTTTTTTGGCGCTCTTGGGCAGGAATCGCATCAGCCATATCTGCCGCTTTGGTCCCGGGGCGTTCAGAGTAAGTAAATACATGGAGATAACAAACCTCTAATTCACTTAATAAATTATAAGTCTCTAAGAACAACTCCTGTGTCTCCCCTGGAAAGCCCACAATGACATCTACACCGATACAGGCGTGCGGCATCTTGGCCTTAATGCTCTTTACGCGCTCTACATATAATTCGCGTTTATAGCGACGTTGCATTTTGCCTAAAATTTCATTGCTTCCGCTTTGTAGTGGGATATGAAAATGCGGTACAAAATTTTCAGATTGAGCGACAAAATCAATTATTTCTGAGGAAAGCAAATTCGGTTCAATTGATGAAATTCGCACCCGATGGACACCTTCAACAGAATTTAACGCTTGAATTAAATCTAAAAATGTGTGTTCGTGTTTTTTATTGCCAAATTCACCCTTACCATAATCACCAATGTTTACCCCGGTTAAGACAATTTCTTTAATCCCGCTCTGGGTAATTTCATGAGCTTGATTCATGATATTTTCCAAGCGGTCAGAGCGCGAAATACCACGCGCCATGGGTATGGTACAATAAGAACATTTATAATCACAACCATCTTGAACTTTTAAAAAAGCTCTAGTTCGATCTCCGATAGCATATGAACTAACATAGGTATCTACCTCTTCAATGGCGCATGAATGGACTTGGGCTCCATGGGTTTTATGGGCATTGTCATGGAGCAATTCATTGAGATAAGCAGAGATATTAAATTTTTCTGCAGCACCCAAAACTAAATCTACTCCGGCGACATCCGCCAATTCTTGTGGCCGCAATTGGGCGTAACACCCAATGGCAATAAGAAATGCCTCAGGGTTGCTTTTAAGGGCCTTTTTGACAATAGTTTTGAAACGCTGGTCAGCATTTTCTGTAACGCTACAGGTATTGATCACATAAATGTCTGCAAAGTCTTCAAAGGGCACGCGATCGAAGCCCTCCCCGGTGAGATCGCGGGCAATGGTCGAGGTCTCACTAAAATTAAGCTTACAGCCTAGAGTGTAAAAAGCGACTTTTTTGGTAGCGTTCATTCTCGTATTTTAGCACAAGTGCTGGCAAAAATACGATATAATAATCAAAATAGCGCCCAGGCCTTTGGCTGGGGGCGTTTAAAAGCATTTCATCTGGGCTATAATTTAGAAAACAACCTGAAAATAATACCAATATGTGGGTTGCTGCTTTTCTTATTATTGATTTCGTGTAATAACGTAATCCAAGAGCGTGAATCAAATACTGTATTTCGCTATAATGAATCTGGGAATATCAGTTCTTTAGACCCTGCTTTTGCCCGAAATCCTCAAAACATTTGGCCGACCAATCAATTGTTTAACGGTTTGGTCCAACTCGATGACTCGCTTAATATTCAACCGGATCTCGCTAAGAAATGGACCTATAATGACAGTAGTCTGACCTATTCATTTACATTACGCGATAGTGTGTATTTTCATCAGCACGAGATTTTTGGTCCCAAACAGACGCGCGAGGTGCGAGCTGCAGACTTTGTTTATAGTTTTGATAGACTAAAAGACCCCGAATTGGCTGCCCCCGGAAGTTGGGTACTCCAGCAAGTTGAGCGTTATTGGGCTGAAAACGATAGCACACTCAAGATTACCTTAAAACAACCTTTTCCACCCTTTTTGGGGATACTTTCTATGCGTTATTGTTCGGTAGTACCCCAAGAGGCTGTGACTCATTTTGGGAGTGATTTTAGAAAAAATCCCATCGGCACCGGACCTTTTGCTTTCAAACTTTGGGTAGAAAATACAAAACTCATACTTAGGCGTAATCCGCTCTATTTTGAATATGATCAAGAGGGTCAGCGATTGCCCTATCTTGAGGCAGTTGCCATAAGTTTTTTGCCAGATAAACAAAGTGAATTTTTGGAATTCACGCAGGGAAACTTTGACTTCATATCGGGAATTGATCAATCGTACAAGGATGCATTACTGACCCCACAGGGGACTATAAATCCAGATTATGACAAGATTGCCTATATGCTTAAAGCACCTTTTCTCAATACAGAATACGTCGGGTTTAATCTACAAGAACAGCGCCCTGAAATACAATCAAAACTCATACGCCAGGCCGTAAACTATGGTATTGATCGTAAAAAAATGATTCGTTACTTGCGCAATGGTATTGGGTTTTCAGCGGATAATGGATTTATTCCAAAAGGACTTAAAGGTTCGGGAAGTAAGGCACTTTATCCTTATGATATGGTCAAAGCCAAAAGTCTTGTTGATTCATTCAAAACACTAAACCCAGGACTTTTACCTGAACTTAATTTGAGTACAAACCCTCAGTACCTCGATCTTTGCGAATACATGCAGACCGAGTTAGACAAAATCGGAATTAAAATCAATATTGATGTACTCCCCCCTTCGACACTGCGTCAACTTAAGAACACTGGTGGACTCGAGCTTTTTCGTGCTAGCTGGGTGGCGGATTATCCGGATGCCGAAAATTATTTGTCTTTATTTATACAGCGTAACTTTACGCCAAATGGGCCCAATTACACCCATTATTATCAACCAGAAATCGATAGCCTATACCAAAAGGCGCTCACAATGGCCCAGGATAGCTTGCGTTGGTGCATTTATCGTACTATGGATCAAAAAATTATGGAAGAGGCCCCTGTTGTGCCCTTGTATTATGATATGGCCATAAGATTTGTACGCAAAAATGTTTCAGGTTTGGGCATTAATGCACAAAACTTTCTGTTTTTAAAGCGCACTAAAAAAACTAAACTTTAGTATTCAATCACGTCGCCAAGATTTAGAAGCTTCGAAAATAGCCTCAAATACACTTTGATCTTGAGGAGTCCATTCCATTCCCCGACGCTGCATGACGCGTTTTGCGGTTTCCGTGGCCTTGTTTAAACTGTAGGTAATCGTACTCCCTGCCCCGCCCCAACTAAAACTGGGGATAAAATTCTTGGGAAACCCAGCGCCAAAAACATTGGCGCTCACACCGACTACGGTCCCGGTATTAAAGGCTGTGTTTATGGCACATTTACTGTGATCTCCCATAATCAGACCACAAAACTGCAAGCCGGTGTGGGCAAAACGCTCGCTAGCGTAATCCCACAATCGCACCTCGTCGTAGTTATTTTTGAGATTAGAGGTGTTGGTGTCTGCTCCGAGATTACACCAATAGCCCAGTACTGAATTGCCTAAAAAGCCATCATGACCTTTATTGCTATAACCCATCATTACCGAATTGTTGATCTCCCCTCCAGCCTTACAATAAGGCCCAATAGTAGTCCCCCCATAAATCTTTGCACCCATTTTAATTACAGCCTCCTCTGCAATAAATAATGGACCTCTAAGCAGCGTACCATCCATAATTTTTGCCCCAGCGCCAATATAGATTGGACCATCAGAGGTATTGAGCGTGCAATGCTCTAGCACCGCACCAAGGGCGACAAACACCTTACTTGAGTCTAGGCATTGGACAGTCTTTGGTAAATCAGCTGAAATTTCATCGCGCGTCAATAATTCAAAATCGGCCTGGATTTCAGCGGCATTCAGGCAAAAAATGTCATAGGAATTTTTAAGACGCTTTACGGATGTGGCAACATCGTGCCAATGTATTTCTTCAGGCATTAAGTCTGAACTCCACTGCCCAGAACGCCATGCTATTGAACCGTGCTCATCGCGCAATCCATGGCCTAATTTTAATGCAGCAACCTCAGTCGCTAGGTTATTATTTGGAATGACCTCACCGTTAATGAACAAATTATCTGTTGTGAACCTAAACGGGTAAATCGGCTGTAAATATTCCTTGGTGAGCCATGATTCCTGGCCACCTAAACGTTTGCTCCACTTCTGGGCAATAGTTAATCCACCAACTCTGAGCTCTGCAACAGGTCTTGTATAGGTCAGCGGCAATAATCCAGAGCTTTGGGCAGGGTCAAAAAATACCAAATTCATAGTTACAATTTAGGGCAAAAGAGCTTCTATACTGCTCTTTTTAAATACGTTTCAAACAAATATAAGAATAAAAAAAGCCTTCTGTCGAAGGCTTTACTATGGAAGATTCAAAAATATTACTTTTTGAATTTTGCGTATTTGTTTTTGAATTTGTCGATACGACCAGCAGTATCCACCAATTTATGCTTACCAGTATAATAAGGGTGAGAACTGCGAGAGATCTCCAGCTTCACTAGTGGGTACTCAACACCATCGACCTCTAATGTTTCTTTAGTGTCTGCCGTAGATTTAGTCAAAAACACGTCATCATTTGACATATCTTTAAATGCAACTAGTCTGTAATTTTCTGGATGAATTCCCTTTTTCATGTTACTTCTATTTATTTACACCCTCACGGCAAATACTCTTTATCGCCGTCTAAGCGGGGGCAAATTTAATGATAAATTGCAATTCAGCAATAGTTTAACGGATTTTTTCTCGAAAAAAAGACGTTACATTTTAGTACATTTGTGACTCAAACCAAACCATAATAAAAACAAAATGTCTGAAGCACTTACCCCAAAAAAAAATGCCATCAATCACGGCGTTATTCTCGGCCTAATGTTGGCTCTAAGTACAACATTTATGTACGCCTTTAATACTGAACTTTTTACCAAATGGTGGATCGGCATAATGAGCCTCTTACTCGTGGTGGTCATGGGCATTATCGCAACTGCAAAATCCAAAGGCCTTTTGGGTGGATTTATGAGCTTTAAAGAAGCTTTTTCAGCCTACTTTATTACCTGTGCGGTGGGACTTGCCATCAGCACCCTTGCTGGAATACTCATTTTTACTGTTGTTGATCCTGACTTGGCGCAATACCTCAATGAACGCAGTATGGAGATTGCACAAGAGTATATGGTGAGATTTGGTGCCCCTAAGGCTGAAATAGATAAAGCTATGGCCGAACTTGCTACAAAAAACAATTTTTCCGTGGTCAATCAGTCAAAATCTTACGCCTCCTTGCTTATTTTTCACGCAGTTATCGGCCTTTTAATCGGCCTAATTTTTAAGAAAAAAGATCCAGCGGCTATCGACTGATAAAACTAAGGACACAGTCCGCACTTCTAATTCATGGAACTCTCAATTGTCATCCCCCTACTGAACGAAGCCCAATCTCTGCAGGAACTGCATCAGTGGATATCGCGCTCACTCGATGGGGTAATCAAAGATTATGAATTAATCTTTATCGATGATGGTAGTGAGGACCAGTCTTGGCAAATCATAAATGAGTTATCCGAAAATGATCCCAAGGTCAAAGGTCTGCGCTTTTTAAAAAACTTTGGTAAATCACAGGCACTACACGCAGGCTTTGCAAGGGCTAAAGGGAAGTATGTGGTGACCATGGATGCTGACCTTCAGGACAATCCTGAAGAAATTCCCCACCTGATTGAAATGTTGCACAAAGAGGGGTTTGATATGGTATCGGGCTGGAAAAAAAAGCGTTACGATTCTTTTTTTGGCAAAAACCTACCCTCTAAACTTTTTAATTTTGCCGCGCGGAAAACCTCAGGGGTTGCTTTGAATGACTTTAATTGCGGCTTAAAAGCCTATAAAGCCGAAGTGGTACAAGCCATTGAGGTTACCGGAGAAATGCATCGCTATATTCCGGTCCTGGTTAAAAATGCTGGCTTCAAGAACATTGGAGAGCGCATCGTACAGCATCAAGCGCGAAAATTCGGTCATACAAAGTTTGGATCCGAACGTTTTTTAAGGGGCTTTTTAGATTTAATCACTATTTCCTTTATCTCTCGCTTTGGCAAAAGACCCATGCACTTATTTGGAGCCTGGGGTGCCCTAATGCTCACGCTTGGATTCCTTTTTTCAGCCTATTTGGGTGTGGATAAACTTATTATAAATCCTACAGGGCGTTTAATTACTGAACGCCCGCAATTTTACATTGCCCTGACCGCTATGATCTTGGGGGGACAATTTTTTATCGCTGGCTTTTTGGGAGAACTGATTTTACGCAGCAAGCAATCTGCACCACATTATCGTATTAAAGAATCCTTAAACCTAGAGTAAATGCAGGTATATTGCGTATTTTTACCTGCGTTTATTGCTAATTTGAACTCATGTCATTGACCTCAGACGCTATTTTATATAAGGCTCAAAACTGGTTGCAGCCTTATATTGACCAAAATACTCAAACGGCCATTCAACAGCTCATCGATGGGCCTAAAGAACTTCTGGAAGATGCATTTTACACTTCCTTAGCATTTGGTACAGGCGGAATGCGCGGAGTGATGGGTGTTGGGGATAATAGAATTAATAAATACACCTTGGGTAAAGCCACACAAGGACTGAGCAATTATCTAAAGAAGGTTTTTAGTGATGATCCCTTGCGTGTAGTGATTGCTTATGATTGCCGACACAATAGTGATACGCTAGCACAAACTGTTGCCGAAGTGTTTTCGGCTAACGGAATTCAAGTAAAACTATTTTCTTCCCTACGCCCTACGCCAGAGTTGTCGTTTGCCGTTAGGTATTTAAAATGTCATTGTGGTATAGTGCTTACAGCGTCGCACAACCCGCCAGAATACAATGGCTATAAAGTCTACTGGCAAGATGGAGGACAACTGGTCCCTCCGCAAGACAGCGCAATTATTGCTGAAATAAATGCTTTAGACTATAAAGATATTCGCTTTGATGCCACTCATGATTTAATCCAGGCTATTGATCACGAAGTGGACCAAGCCTTTATTGAAGCTTCAATAGATGCCGTGCCCAAACATGCAAAAGATGAAGACCGCTTAGCCTTAGGCGTGGTATTTACCCCGCTTCATGGCACATCGGTAACTATGGTTCCTCCAGTATTAACTTCCGCAGGGTTTAGTCAAGTTCATTTGGTTAAAGAACAGGCCACTCCAGATGGTGATTTTCCGACAGTTAGTTCACCGAACCCTGAAGAACCGCAAGCCCTTAAAATGGCCATGGATCAAGCTGAAGAAATTAAGGCAGATCTTGTCATTGGTACCGATCCCGATTGTGATCGATTGGGGATTGCCGTGCGCAACTCAGAAGGAACCTTGACTCTGCTCAATGGAAATCAGGCTATGGTGATAAAAACACACTTTCTTCTGGACAAACTCAAAGCCGATCAAAAAAACAAAACACAGTTTATCGCCTCAACAATAGTATCTACGCCTATGATGCAGCTATTGGCGCAAGATTTCAATTTGGATTACAAAGAAGGGCCTACAGGCTTTAAGTGGATTGCAAAAATGGTCAAAGATTTCCCAGAGCAACGGTTTATTGGCGGGGGCGAAGAAAGCTTTGGTTATATGGTGGGCGACTTTGTACGCGACAAGGACGCAGTAACGGCAAGCCTTTTGATTTGCGAGATAGCGGCCTACCTTAAAGGTCGGGGCTCAAGTGTTTGGACTTACCTGCAAGAACTTTACAAGCGCTATGGATATTTTGAAGAAGCACTCATTTCTCAGGTCAAAAAAGGCCGACAAGGAGCTGAAGAAATAAAAGCTATTATGACGTCATTTCGCCAAACTCCGCCCAAGTCTATTGCCGGAAGCCAAGTGACAAAAATTGAAGATTATCAAAATCAAAAAGTCTTTGATCTCGAGCATAATAGAGAATTCTCCCTGGATCTCCCTGCCTCAAATGTGCTTATTTTTTACACCTTAGATGGGGCCAAAATAGCAGCACGCCCTAGTGGAACAGAGCCAAAAATAAAATACTATATCAGCGTAAAAGGAAACTCCAGTCAGGAGTTAGGCCCCAAAATAGAGGCCATCAAACAAGATCTAAACCTTAATTAATGAAGTACTTCCGCAGCATTATTCATTTTGCCAAACCCTATTTAGGCTATGCGTGGTTGAACATCATCGCCAATATCTTTTATGCCCTTTTTGGTACCCTAGCGTTTGTCTCTTTGATGCCTATGCTCAAGGTTTTATTTCAGAATGCTACTAAAGTTACGGTCAAACCAGTCTATGAAGGATTGGGCAACATAGGTCAATACAGCGAAGATGTAATGAATTACTACATCAGCCAGCAGATAGAAACCCAAGGTGAAATCTATGCTTTAACCTGGATGATTGTACTGGTGATCAGTACCTTTTTACTTAAAAATCTATTTGGCTATACGGCCTTGTATTTTATTACATTTCTGCGCAACGGTGTCCTAAAGGATTTACGTAATGAAGTCTACCGTAAGACCGTGGCCCTACCTATTTCGTATTACTCTGAAAAAAGAAAGGGCGATACTCTAGCCCGCATTTCTTCTGATATTCTGGAAATTCAACATTCTTTCTTATCGATATTAGAACTTTTGGTGCGCGAACCATTGATGATTATTTTTACCATCGTCGCTATGCTGCTGATCAGTGCGAAATTGACAATTTTTGTTTTCATCTTTATCCCTTTATCCGGTTTTGCTATTGCTTATATAGGCAAGAGTTTGAAACAAAAAAGCGGGCGCGTCCAAAAAGAGCAAGGTATTTTTCTATCCATAGTTGAGGAAACTTTAGGGGGTCTTAAAATCATCAAGGGATTTAATGCACAGCAGCAATTTCAGGGTCGATTTGAGGCCAGCACCAAACGATTTTTTAGATTCTCAAACAGACTCATGCACCGACAAAGTCTGGCTTTACCCATCAGCGAATTTTTAGGAATTCTGGTCATTGCTATTTTGCTTTGGTTTGGTGGCTCTATGGTCCTAGTAGATAAAACACTAGCCCCTGAGGCCTTTATTGTGTATATGGGCTTGGCCTATAACATACTGACCCCAGCCAAGGCCATCAGTAAGGCCAGTTACAGCGTGAAAAAAGGAAATGCCGCCGCAGAGCGCGTCCTTGAGGTATTAACCACCGAAACCAATATTAAAGAAATTGAAAACCCTGTATTAAAAAAGACTTTCGATCACTCCATTGAACTCAAAAATATTCGTTTTAGATATGAACAAGATTGGGTGCTCAATGATATGAGTCTCAAAATTGAAAAGGGTCAAACTGTCGCCCTTGTGGGCCAGAGTGGTAGCGGAAAAAGTACGGTGGCCAATTTATTAACCCGCTTCTACGACGTCGAGGAAGGTTCAATCGCTTTGGATGGTCATGATATACGCCATATGCGTATTCAAGATCTGCGCGTATTAATGGGACTAGTGACACAAGATTCTATATTATTTAACGATACGGTTTACGGAAATCTTCTCGTGGCTAATCCCGATGCTACCGAGCAACAAATTCTCGATGCTCTTGAAGTGGCCAATGCCAAAGAATTTGTCCTGGATCTGCCTGAGGGACTGTACACCAATATCGGTGATGGAGGCAATAAACTCAGTGGGGGTCAAAAACAACGACTAAGTATTGCCCGGGCCGTCTTAAAGAATCCACCAATCATGATTTTAGATGAGGCCACCTCTGCCCTAGACACGGAAAGCGAACGCCTAGTGCAAGATGCCCTAGAAAAAATGATGCTAAATCGAACCTCAGTGGTTATCGCGCATAGACTCTCTACAATCCAAAAAGCCGACCTCATAGTGGTTATGTCTAAAGGTAAAATTGTGGAGCAAGGCAAACATGAGGAATTATTAAAAGCTCAAGGCATTTATCACAACCTTGTGAAAATGCAATCTTTCCAATAGTCCTTATTAATTTAATTTTAATGGGTGCACTATCGTGGGATGCTTTTGCTCATCCCTCAGGCTATTTGACGAAAAAAGGAGATATAAAAAAAGAAGCGGTTGGGGCTCCGCTTCTTTTTTGTTTTTTGAACCACCTTGGGGCTAGCGATTCAATTAATTACACTTCAAAGGTAAGATTAATTTTATATCTACCAAATTTTTTTTGCATTTTATCCTAAAAATATGCATTTAATCGATGAAATACATCATTTTTTATGATTTAAGCCCATTTACAGTCCCATTCCACTTGTTGCGCATCGGTCGGAATCCACAACTTTTTATTTTCCCATTCGTTAAACCTTTGACCTAAATAATCATCCAATTGCCATGAGTCAAATCGAGGAAGCCATCCTTCTGCGAGAATTATGTGACGCCAAAACTCGTGAGCGCGCCTTTAAAACGCTGATCAATATTTATCAAGAACGATTATATTGGCACATACGTGGAATGGTTTTAATCCACGAAGATGCGGATGACGTCCTTCAAAACACCTTCATCAAAATTTTTCGTCATATCGATTCTTTTAAGGGTCAAAGTAAATTGTATACCTGGATGTATCGCATCGCCACAAATGAAGCTATATCTCATCTCAAAAAGTCAAAAAAAACCATAAGTAAGTCATTGGATGATGACCAATCCAATTTATCCCAACGTTTGCAGGCCGATCCCTATTTTGATGCATCAAGAGCAGAAGACAACTTAGGGGAAATCTTGAGTAAACTGCCCAATCAACAGCGCCTTATTTTTTCTATGAAATACTTTCAAGACATGAAACTCAAAGAAATCGCTGATTTATTAAATCTTACTGTAGGCGGTGTAAAAAGCAGTTATCATTTGGCCCAGAAAAAAATAAAAACAATGTTACAAAATCAAACCTTTTAGGATTTACAAAGTCTTATATATATGTCTTTAAACCAAAAATATCAGAAGCACGGGTTCGATGTACCAGAAGACTATTTCAATACACTTGAAAATAGGCTTTTGGAAAATACCCCTGAGTTGGGCACTCCCCACAGTAAAAGGACATTTATCCGCATGAATAAAATTTTATGGGTGGCTGCAGCTGCGGCTATCGCTCTAGTTTTTTGGTGGATACCGATCGATGCAAATAATCCAGAGCCTAATCAAAGGCAACTAACTCAAGATACCCCTGTAGAATCTGAGTTCTTGGATCAAGATGAGGACTCTTGGACGCAATACGCCGAATTACATTTGAGTGCCGAAGATTTTATCCCTATTCTGACCCCTGATGATATTGACTTATTGCTTGCTGATTCCCAAGAATGGGATGAGTTAAGCAAACAAAGTACAAATAATGAATACCTATTTGAAGAGTTCAACTTAATACCATAATTACCATGAAAAAGATCGTATTATTATCCCTCACTTTCAGTTTATTGCAAATTTCGATGGTCTTTGGTCAAGGAGACAAAGGACCACGATCTCAGCGCCTTCAGGCCGATGACTTGGCCGCGGTAAAAACTGCGCTTATCACCCAAGCCCTGGGGCTCAGCAGCGAGCAGGCAGAAAAGTTTTGGCCCATATATCGAAAGTATGACCAGCAAATAAAAAACCTTAAACGCGAACAATTGGAATCACTCCATGAACTCTCTTCTGAAGAAATCGAACAATGGAATGATCAACAGGTGACAAACGCCTTAAATCTATTACGCCAAAACAAAGCACAAGAGCATGAATTAATCGGTCAAATGGAAGATGAGTTGAAAGGTGTGATTACCGATAAACAACTTTTGCAGCTCCATTTAAGCGAAGAACGATTCCGTCGGCGTTTGATCAATCGCATGAAATCCAGACGCAACGGCCGCTTGAAATAAGGAGATCGCTCATTTCGCGAAAAACGCGGCGTTCTCGGTGGATGTCGCCATCGAAATTAATTAAAGTTCAGCTTTACGAATTGGCCTGGGCCACCACCATAGGCTACTGAATCACTAACAAAGCGCAAGGTATAAATCGAAGTATCAGAAATTTGCTGCCATTCTTCGCCCTTGTTGTGACTTAACGAAATGCCTTTTGATCCCGCAGCAATCAGTCCTTTTCCTCGGGTTCCGGGTATGAATCGAACACTCGAACGATATCCGGGGCCCGCGCTGGGACTCATAAGCGCCCAGGTCACTCCTCCATCTTTAGAATAGGCTTTGTTGTTTGTATTATTGTCTTGATTAGCCCAATCCCCCCCAAAGATCACTAGCTGATCTCGGTCGTATTGATCTATTGAAAATATACCACTCATTGCGCTGCCTTGTGTCAATGGTGTATTAACTACCGTCCAATTTACACCTTTATCTGGCGATTTAAATACGCGCGCTTGACTCCCTCCAGTGGCCACATAGGTTTGATCTTTTTTAAGCGCTAATGAACCATTGCTCGCCGCGAAGAGTGCCTCCCCGGCAACTACAGAAGGTAAATTATCGCAATCTAGTTTGACCCAGGTATTTCCACCATCACGGGTGATTACTACAGAGAGACATCCATTTATTGGATCACCCACAGCTATGCCCTCCTTTTCATTCCAAAACCCGATAGCGTCGTAAAAAACATCGGGACCCTCTTCCTGATAAACCAGTCGGGCCGAGGATATTTGGCTGTCGTCATAGGTTAGTTTATATAACAGTGCAGGATTGTCAATGGTTAAGGCAAAGGCGTGGATTCCATTATGCGCAATGGATCTAAAATGCAGAAGGCTATCGTTGTGATGTAATACTATTTCGTTGAATTCATTGCCGTTATAAACACCTACTGTGCCTTTATTAGTGGCATACCATATTTCATCCGCGCTCACAACCTCCACTGCTCTAATACTAAAATCACCCTGCAACAATGCAATAACATTTACGCCTTTTATGGTTTTATCTGGTCCGCAAGACCAAAGAAATTGGCTTATGAATAGTCCCAAAATGAATTTATTTAAAAGGCTAATTTTGATTTTGATTGTCAATTTTTGCGTCAGTTTCATACAATGATTTCATTTAGTGTAAAGTTAATTAATGACACAAAGAATAGTACCTTTGACCCCAATAATTCTCTTATGCGATTACACCGGAATTTAGTTTTTGCAACCATAGACAGTCTGCACAGCATTTTTAACGAGCAAAAAGCTGCGGATAAAGTCTTGCGCAGTGTTTTGAAGAGGGATAAACGTTGGGGGTCACGCGATCGAAGTTTTATCGCTGAAACCACTTACGATATAGTGCGTTGGAAACGTCTTTATCAGGAGATTGCCGAGGTAAAAGAACCCTTTGACCGCGATAATTTATTCAGACTTTTTGTGGTTTGGGCTACCCTGCGCGGCATTACCCTACCGGATTGGAAGCAGTTTGAAGGAAAACCCACACGTAAAATTAAAGGGCGATTTGATGCCTTATCTAAAATTCGGGTATTGAGAGAATCCATTCCTGATTGGCTTGACCAAGTAGGCCTGGAGGCCTTTGGTAAAGATCAGTGGGCTGCAGAACTCAAGGCATTAAATCATCAGGCTGAAGTCGTGCTTCGTTGTAATACCCTAAAAGGGAGCCGAAAAGACCTCGCCGGTTCATTGGCGGCCAATGGCATAGAAACCGAAATGGCCAAGCAAACTCCTGAAGGATTGATCTTGAAGCAAAGAGATAACGTTTTTACTACAGAAGAATTTAAAGCTGGTCTTTTTGAGGTTCAAGATATTAACTCACAACGTGTAGCCCATTGGGCAAAACCGCAACCAGGCATGCGCGTAATCGACGCTTGTGCTGGCGCTGGCGGTAAGTCTTTGCATATGGCAGCTCTTATGGAAAATAAAGGTCAAATAATCGCTTTGGATATTTTTCCCAAGAAACTTGAAGAGCTTAAAAGACGGGCGCGCAGAAATGGGGCCCATAATATTGAAACACGGCTAATCGATTCACGCAAAATCATTAAAAAGTTGAATGAATCAGCCGATGTGCTACTCATTGACGCCCCATGCACAGGAATTGGCGTTCTGAGGCGAAACCCTGATGCAAAATGGAAACTTTCCCCTGAATTCCATGCAGAAATCACCCAGACTCAAAGTGAAATATTAAGAGATTATTCCACCATGGTCAAATCAGGTGGGACCCTAGTTTATGCGACTTGTTCTATACTCCCTCAAGAAAATCAGCAGCAAATTTCAGCCTTTCTCAAGAGCGAGGCAGGGCAAGACTTCTCAGTTGAAGCCCAAGAAACCCTGCTCCCCAGTATCACTGGTTTTGATGGCTTTTTCATGGCCCGAATGATCAAAAAGTAAAAAAACGGCCCCGAAATTCGGGGCCGTTTTTTTTAAGAATTCCTGATAAATAACTTCAAGAAATTAGCGACACTCGCCCATTAGCGAACAATTAATTTTGCCGACTGATAAGTAGTTAGCTCAGGACTTGATAACTTCACAATATAAACCCCTGAAGCTGCTTGGGCCATATCGAGTTTGATTTGATACAAATCTGGTCCAGACTGACTCAAAGTTTTAAACTTTAATTGTTGTCCTAATGTATTGTATAAAGCAAAGTAAAGTGGGCCCTGATAAGTCGTGCGCAATTCAATGTCAAATTGATCATTTTCTGACTCACGAACTAGCAAGTCAGCAGCACTAAACACATAATCATCGCTGCTTAAACCACCAATATTGGCCGAATAATCCTCAGTCTCTCCATAGGTTGTCTCCTCACATGCGTTCTCTGGCACCCCAGCTTGCCAGTTTGTTTTGGCACGCATTAGGTGGGTTCCTGGATTGGCCCCGGCCGGGATAGTCAATGGCATAGTATCTGTATATGATCCACCTCCTTGTCCTGGCGCTATAACATAATTATTGACTACTTTTTCGTCCGATGTAAAATTATAGTCGTCATTAAAATCAATCCATACGGTTACGAATTGATCGCCGTAACCTGTGGTCACTGTCAAGTCATAAGTCGTATCTGCATCAAAATTCGCCACTTGATTCGTGAAATCACCGTAGCCTTCGCATCCCGATGGATTGTTTATTTCGTTGACAGCATACAATTGAAAACCATCACCAAAAGAACAATTTAAATTAGGTTGACACAGCTGGTTGGTTACTGTAGTGCTTATACTGTCATTGCTTGGATCTTGGTCACCAGATAAAGCCGTGGAAACTGTTATTTCATAGGGGCCTAGTGCGGTTAAATCGAGCTGTTGTGCAAAACTAAAATTGGCCGTTTGTTCGGCGTCTAAGGTCCCCGTATAAGTTTCTGTCACCGGAGTTCCTCCATCCACGCTGTAAGTCACGTCAAAATTAGACTGCGGTAAGGCACCAAAATTTTCTAAGGTTACCGTCAATGTTTCTAATCCAAGTCCAGATCCAGAAACTGGCGCCGTGATTTCATTCACTCCAACATCACTAGCCAATAGGTGGCGTACCTCTTTAATGTAGTTGTCATTAGCAGAAAATTCATCTCCCGATAAGGCCGTTTTAGCCTCTAGGACATAGGTTTGCCCAGAGGTCGATAAGTCCACAGTCTGGGCAAAAGTAAATGGCAATGCCTCATTTGAATTTACGGTTCCTGTAAAGGTCTCTGTGGCGACCAAATTACCATCTAAATAAAGTTCTACCGGGAAATTACTTTGAGCGCTCAAACCAAAATTACGAATGGCTACCTCTACCGTCTCATTCGCGGTAAGCAGTCCATTTGTAGGTTGACTAATATTACTCACTCCTATATCGGCATTAAAGCCACTTGATAAGGTGAAAGCCGCTACTCTGGAACGCCATTGATTGTTTGCCGCAAAATACTCAGCTGTATGCCAAAACGTAAAATTGTCTGGATCCATGGTCAAATGTGAATAATCCCCAAATCGATTAGAAAAGGTTTGTACCCCAACACCTTCAATAATGGAGGTCTCGGCAACAGTCATTTGTCCTAAAGGATCTCCGTCATATCGTCCTGTATATTTGATTCCCGCAGGTAAGGTCGCGCTAGCGATATGAAAACCCATACCAATATTACCGGCAGCGTCCATGGCGGCACTACCCATAAATCGGCTATGTCCATCAGCGGGGGCGTAAGTTCCTTCTTGGTACAAACTCCAAGGTCCGGTTCCAGAGTTACGCAATTCAACCCAACGGACACCAGAGGTATCACTACCATCCACATCCACATTAAAGGTAATAACCCATGAATTGTGTCCCCCGAAACTGCGATAATTAGCAGCGTAAGAAATAATTCCGCCAATCATGTCAATTTTTTGACTGGTTCCTGGTTGCGCCACGTCGCCTGTGCCAAAGGGAGCAAAGACAGAGTCAAACGGATCGGTAGGAATTTGAAGTGGTTGTGATATGCTAGAGTTACTGGGATTATTCCAATCCATAGTAATCTCCCACACTTTTAGGTGATCATTTGTGATTCCTCCACCCCATCCGTCGTCTTGTAAATAAACGATATAACCGGGTGCTCCAGGAGGGTAATTAACCCCTGTTAAATTAGCCGGTTCAGGACTGAATACTGTGTTATTGTTATTGACCACACCGGGTAAATTGAATCCAACAATAGCTGGATTTGGATCCCCAGCAATCATTGCAGCGCGATCCATTACATAAGTGGTGTTGCCTGAAAACTTATTGGCCGTTACATAATAACCGTCGTGCCATATGCTATAGTGCGGGTAGTCAGGAAATGCATCTAAACTAAACTGATAAACGTTATATGCTCCCGTTGGATCTGGAGAATCAGAAACACCTACTAAAAAGGAATTTCCTGTGCCAAATTCACTCACGAAATATCGATCAGCTAAATGATCATATAATATGATCGGGTCTCCCGAATTACTGGCTGAACCTAAAAACGTTCCGAGCATAGTCGGGCCGGCTAAAGTATTTCCTTGTTTGTCAAAAATTTTGATAGCCACGTTTACCGCATTTAAATAGTGATTTGGTCCTGCGGCCCCTGTGGGGTCTGGAGGGGTAAATCCTCCACCTTCGCTATTGGTGAGCCCATCAAAATTCTCCTCAATTGGCATACGGGCAATCCCTCCAAAATCTCTTTGGCGCAAAGGATCTACTCCGTCTTGTGGATAAGCCTGCTGATTGACTTTTTCGTTTGCCCTCAAATTATTTTCAATGATTGTAATTTCATTGACCCGGTATTCTTGCGGGGTAACCGTTGGAAAATCGCGAAGCGGCATGGTCTTTCGCACAAATTGACCATAAGCTACAGATGAAGCGCGTTGTGTGTTCTGAGCATCGACTTGAATCACTGACAAAACAAGTGCAAGTGCAAAAAGTAATCGTAATTTCATAATTGTTAATTAAAAAGGTGGGTAAATATAGAAAACTAGAATGCACCACGTGCTTATTGGTATGTTAAGGTTATGAACAAATTAGATAAAATCAGTTTATATCTCTTGAGTATGACACCGCTAAAAATCCCTAAATTTGTGGCTTAAATGTGCTTACATGATTTTCTTTTTTGGCTACCCTGAACAGACCATTTTTGCCGTTTCATCCCAACAAACTCCTGATGAGTTGACCACAGAAAAACTGTCTTGGTTATTCGGGAATCTTCCAAGAATTGATCATGAACATATCGATGGTACATTTACAGGACCACGTGCGGCGATGGTAACACCTTGGAGCACGAATGCCGTTGAAATCACCCAAAATATGGGTATAAAAGGCATCGAGCGCATCGAACAATATTGGCCACTTCAAAGCGATGCCAAAATCGATCCAATGCTTTCACAGGTGTACAAAGGTTTAGATCAAGATATTTTCAAACTAGACATTTCCCCTGAAGCCATTCGGCAAATCACCGACATTCACGCCTACAACCTGAGCGAGGGATTAGCGCTTAGTGAAGAGGAAGTGGATTATTTAAATGATCTAGCAAAAAAACTGGGACGTCCCTTAACCGATAGTGAGGTATTTGGTTTTTCTCAAGTCAATAGTGAACATTGCCGTCATAAAATTTTTAACGGGACCTTTATTATCGATGGGGAAACAAAAGATGAATCTCTTTTTGCGCTGATCAAAAAAACATCAAAAACGCATCCGAATGGTATCGTTTCAGCCTACAAGGACAATGTCGCCTTTCTCTCAGGACCCAGAGTCACCCAATTCGCCCCATCCCGCCCGGATCAGGCAGATTTCTTCGACAAAAAATCATTCAATAGTATCATCTCTTTAAAGGCAGAGACCCATAATTTCCCTACTACGGTAGAACCGTTTAACGGGGCCGCTACAGGAAGTGGTGGTGAAATACGCGATCGATTAGCAGGGGGTAAAGGATCAATCCCTTTGGCCGGAACAGCGGTCTACATGACTGCCTATTCAAGGGTCAAAGAAAACCGCACCTGGGAAAATCAAATCAGTCCTCGGCCATGGTTATATCAAACACCTTTAGACATATTATTAAAAGCCAGTAATGGGGCTTCCGACTTTGGCAACAAATTTGGACAACCATTAATTAGTGGTTCTGTATTGACTTTTGAACATCAGGAGCAAGAAGAAATTTTGGGCTTTGATAAAGTCATCATGCTCGCTGGTGGTATCGGTTATGGTAAGGCAGAACTGGCTCAGAAAGATAAGCCCAAACCCGGTGATCGTATTGTGGTTATGGGGGGTGATAATTATCGCATAGGTATGGGGGGTGCCGCTGTTTCCAGTGCCGACACTGGAGCCTTTAGCAGCGGAATCGAGCTAAACGCCATACAAAGGTCGAATCCAGAAATGCAGAAACGAACGGCTAATGCCATACGAGCCTTGGTAGAAAGTGATCAAAACCCTATTGTTTCTATTCATGACCACGGTGCAGGCGGACATTTGAACTGTCTGAGTGAACTCATTGAAGAAACTGGAGGGCACATCAATTTAGATAAGCTCCCTATCGGGGACCCCACCCTATCGGCCAAAGAAATTATTGGGAATGAATCTCAAGAGCGCATGGGTCTTGTTATTGACCCCAAAGATCTCCCACTGTTAGAAAAAATTGCTGAGCGCGAACGTGCCCCACTTTATAATGTGGGCGAGGTCACTAGCGATCATAAATTCATCATTCAAAGTGAAAATACTGGCGCTCGTCCTATGGATTTCGACTTAGGAGATATGTTTGGCAGTTCACCAAAGACCATTATGACCGACCAAACTGAGCAAATTTCATTTTCGGCTATTCATGGCGTGGATAATGAAATTCACAGCGATTTAGAAGCAGTACTTAGCCTTGAGGCTGTCGGTTGTAAAGATTGGCTCACTAATAAAGTAGACCGCTGTGTGGGAGGGCTTGTGGCAAAACAACAGTGCACTGGTGCTTTACAATTGCCATTAAATAATTGCGGTGTCATGGCTTTGGATTACGAAGGGTCCCATGGCATTGCCACTTCTGTAGGCCATAGTCCTGTTGCGGCACTCATTGATCCTGTGGCAGGCTCGCGCAATGCTGTTGCCGAGGCCCTTACAAATATCCTTTGGGCGCCACTTTCTGAGGGTCTAAAAAGCGTCTCTTTATCGGCTAATTGGATGTGGCCTGCAAACAATCCTGGTGAAAATGCGCGACTTTACAATGCCGTAAAAGGCATTAGTGATTTTGCGCTCGACTTGGGCATAAATATCCCGACGGGTAAAGACTCCCTATCCATGAAACAAAAATATCCAGGACAGGATGTAAAGTCTCCTGGAACAGTAATTGTTTCAGCCGCTGCCCACTGTAATGAAATAAGTGGGGTCGTGGAGCCTAACTTTAAGTTAGATCAAGGGCATGTGTATTATATAAATCTTAGCGGCATGAAGCCTTGCTTGGGAGGATCTTCTTGGGCCCAAACCAAAAATAAAATCGGGAATAAAGCCCCTGATGTTTGTGATGCCGCGTATTTAGCCAATGCTTTTAATGCCGTTCAAGAATTGATCAAACAAGGGCAGATTGTCGCTGGGCACGATATTGCATCGGGCGGTCTGATCACTACGCTGCTTGAAATGTGTTTTAGTAGCCTTCAAATTGGTGCTAAGTTCGACATGGACCCCTTGACTCAAGAAGTTGATTTAAGCACCTTACTTTTTGCAGAAAATACCGGAATTGTGATTCAAGTTCGTGACGAGCAAAACATTATGTCTGTGCTGAATCATTACAATATAAACGCCGTAAAATTAGGTTCAGTGGTCCAAGGCCCTGCCCTTGAGCTGAGCTATGGTGGTCAAATTATAAGTTTTGATATCGCACATTATAGAGATGTTTGGTATCATACCTCCTATTTGATGGATCAGCAGCAAACGGCTGCACCCCTGGCTACGCAACGTTACGATCATTATAAAAATCAACCCCTTACTTTCAATTTCCCTGATGGTTTTTCTGGAAAGTTGCCCGAATCGGCTAATTGGTCTGCTAATGAGCGTAAAATTACCGCAGCCATTATTCGCGAAAAAGGAAGTAATAGTGAGCGAGAAATGGCTCATGCGCTTTATTTAGCTGGTTTTAAGATCAAAGATATCCACATGACAGATCTTATATCAGGTCGAGAAACCCTAGAGGATGTTCAGTTTATTGGTGCTGTAGGGGGCTTCTCAAACTCTGATGTTTTGGGCTCAGCCAAAGGTTGGGCTGGGGCATTTCGCTATAACGAAAAAGCAAAGCAAGCCCTCAATCAATTCTTCCAAAGAGAAGACACTTTATCGGTGGGTATTTGTAATGGTTGTCAATTGTTTTTGGAATTGGATTTAATTAACCCAGAACACCAGCAATTAGCCAAAATGCGTCACAATAACTCCAAAAAGCACGAAAGTAATTTCACGAGCGTGACCGTACAAAAAAATAATAGTGTGATGCTTTCAGAGCTCGAAGGGACGACCCTTGGCGTCTGGATTTCTCACGGCGAGGGACGCTTTGACCTACCCATGTCTGAGGATCATTATGGTATTGTAGCTAAATATGCCTACCCTGACTACCCAGCCAATCCCAATGGAAGTGATTACAATACAGCCATGATGTGTGACCCTACGGGGCGTCATTTAGTCACTATGCCTCACATTGAGCGTTCGATTTTTCAATGGAATTGGGCGCATTATCCAAACCAGCGCAAGGATGAAGTTTCCCCTTGGCTTGCCGCCTTTGTCAATGCCAGAAAATGGCTTGAAAAATTGTAATTAGATTACTATTTCCTCTCGAGCCGGGGCGAGGGACTATTTTGTTGATTGTCTTCAAAAAATAATTCCCTATTTTGCAGAAACAATTAACGAAGGAGAGATATGACCCAGCCGACAAGACTTTTTGACTTTGCTTATTACCAAAAAGAAAAGTACAACCTAGAGACTGCTTTTGCTGATAAACGCAAGGGATCTTGGATTTCAGTGTCCAGTGAAGAATTCCTCAACAAAGGAAATGCAATAAGTCGTGGACTACTGCATCTTGGTATAAAACCAAACGACAAAATTGCCCTGATTTCCACCACGAATCGCAGCGAATGGAATATTTGTGATTTAGGCGCTTTACAAATTGGCGCCCAAGATGTACCAATTTATCCCACGAGCTCAAAAGAAGATTATCAGTATATACTTAACCACAGTGAATCAGTGGTCTGCTTTGTGTCTTGCGGTGAGGTTTATGCCAAAATTGCGCAAATCAAAGATGAAGTACCTTCCCTTAAATATGTTTATAGTTTTGATCAGCTTAGTGATTGTGCTCATTGGAGTGAGGTTCTTGAACTCGGTTCAGATGAAAGTAATCAAGGCCAGGTAGAGGACTATAAAAACCAAGTGCAAGAAGACGACTTAGCTACGATTATTTATACTTCAGGAACCACAGGAAAGCCTAAAGGGGTCATGCTAAGTCACCAAAATATTTCCGCTAATATTCGCCGCAGTGCCGATCGATTACCCATCGAAATGGGTAAATCCAAAGCGCTGAGCTTCTTACCTATTTGTCATATTTATGAGCGTATGCTCTCTTATATGTATCAATATTGTGGTGTAGAAGTTTATTTTGCAGAATCACTAGAAACCATAAGTGAAAATCTTCAGGAAATACATCCTGATGTGATGACTGCTGTACCCAGATTGTTAGAAAAAGTTTACGACAAAATTTACGCCAAAGGAGCCGCGCTCACAGGGATTAAAAAGGCCTTGTTCTTCTGGGCGGTGAATTTGGGGCTTGTCTATGAACCTTATGGCCAAAATGGTTGGTGGTATGAGTTTCAGCTGAAAATCGCGCGAGCACTGATCTTTAAAAAATGGCAAGAAGCCCTGGGCGGAAAACTGCGCGCAGTGGCTTCGGGTAGTGCAGCACTTCAACCTCGCCTGGCGCGCGTGTTCAACGCTGCTGGCATCCCGATCATGGAAGGTTATGGACTTACAGAAACCTCCCCTGTGATCTCAGTGAATGACTTTAGAGAAGGAAATTTCCGCATTGGATCAGTGGGTAAACCCATTGCCGATACAGAGATTAAGATTGCCGAAGATGGAGAGATTCTAGTAAAAGGGCCTCAAATCATGATGGGGTACTACAAAGATCCTGAACTAACGGCAGAAGTCATTAAAAATGGTTACTTCCATACAGGAGATATTGGTAAGGTAGATAAAGATGGATTTTTGCGCATCACCGATCGTAAAAAAGAAATGTTCAAAACAAGTGGCGGTAAATACATCGCTCCTCAGGTCTTGGAGAACGCCTTAAAACAATCCCGTTTTATTGAGCAACTCATGGTCATCGGAGAAAATCAAAAAATGCCTGCTGCCTTAATTCAACCAAATTGGGAATTCGTTAATGAATGGGGTAAAAACAAAAATTTGAATCTACCAACAGACCTCAATGCATTATGTCAACACCCAAAGGTCATCGCTCGGATGCAAAAAGAAATCGACTCTTACAATACAAAATTTGGCAAATGGGAACAAATCAAGAAATTTGAGCTGACTCCTGAGGTTTGGAGTATAGAATTGGGGCTGCTCACCCCTACCATGAAAATGAAGCGAAAAGTAATAAAAGCTCATTATCAATACTTGATTGATAAAATCTACGCCGAGTAAAGCCTATCCCCTTTCATTAAGAGAGGGGATTTTTTGTTAAATTTATTATGCATGCATAATAAAATGATTACCTTTAAGTCATGAAACAAAAAACCATTGATCATATCCTGCGCAGCGTTTGGATGGCGGTATCAAAAATGTATCAAGATGAAGCCTTGAAGCTGGAAAGCACTATGGCAACAGGTTTTACTTTAATCAGCATAGACCCTGAACACGGTTCTCCGTCCACGGCACTGGGCCCAAAAATGGGTATGGAAGCCACGAGTTTATCACGCATACTCAAATCCATGGAACATCGTGGCTTGATCGAACGCAAACCCCATCCGGAGGACGGACGAAGTGTTTTGATCTGTCTTACGGCCTTTGGTCAAGAAATGAGAGAATATTCCAAAGATGTCGTCTTGGGCTTTGATCTATTGGTGCGCCAAAAAATCAGCGAAACTGATCTGAAAATATTTTCCAAAGTGGCCGAGACCATCATGGACTTAGCTCAAAACAATAATTCATTTAGTCGCAATAAAACTGCTTGAAATGTCAAAAAGAACAATTAAAAAAGTGGCGGTCATTGGCTCGGGTATCATGGGAAGTGGTATTGCCTGTCATTTAGCTAATATTGGATTGGAGATACTCCTTTTGGATATCATCCCAAATGCTTTGAATGAGGTAGAACGCGCCAAAGGATTGAATTTAGATCATCCAGCAGTGCGCAATCGTATTGTAAAAAGTTCTTTTGAAAATGCCAAAAAGTCTAAACCAAGTCCCTTGTACCACCCTTCATTCGCTAACAGAGTAAGCTTAGGAAATCTTGAGGATGACCTTCATAAAATCAAAAATGTCGATTGGATTATCGAGGTGGTGGTCGAGCGTCTCGATATCAAACAACAAGTTTTTGAGCGGATTGAACAATTCAGAACGCCCGGTACGCTCATCAGCAGTAACACCTCTGGTATTCCGATAGCCGATATGGCCCAGGGGCGCAGTGCGGACTTCCAAAAGCATTTTTGCGGAACACATTTTTTTAATCCCCCGCGCTATTTAAAATTACTAGAGATCATACCTGGGCCAAAAACAGACCCCGAAATTTTGTTGTTTTTAACTCAATACGGCGATAAGTTTTTGGGTAAAACGACAATTGTTACCAAGGACACGCCGGCTTTCATCGGTAATCGAATTGGAATTTTTGGTATTCAAAGTTTATTTCATCAAGTTAAAAGCCTAGGTCTGAGTGTCGAAGAAATTGACAAACTCACGGGGCCAGTTATTGGACGGCCCAAGAGTGCTATTTTTCGCACCGTGGATGTGGTGGGTCTGGATACTTTAGCCCACGTAGCTGAGGGCATTTATAAGAACTGTCCTGAAGACCAAGCCCACGAACTCTTTAAACCAGTCTCTTTTGTTGAAGCCATGCTGAAAAATAATTGGTTAGGCAGTAAAACGGGACAAGGATTCTACAAAAAAGTAACAGACAAAGAAGGAAAAACTGCTATCCATGCACTTAACCTCGATACACTGGAATACGCCCCGGTAAAAAAGGTAAAATTTGACACCCTAGAAAAGACTAAGAGTATTGATCATGTAGCCGATCGTTATCCAATTTTAATATCTGGACAGGATAAGGCTTCGGCATTTTATAAAGCCAATTTTGGGGCTATGTTTCACTATGTGTCCCAAAGAATACCCGAGATATCTGAAGAACTTTTCGCTATTGATCTTGCGATGAAAGCAGGTTTTGGATGGCTTCATGGCCCTTTTGAAATTTGGGACTTTATCGGATTACAACAAGGGATTAAACTTATAGAGGAATTGGGGTTAAAACCTGCAATTTGGGTTGAGCAATTAGCCCAAACCCATAGTAGTTTTTATACTACCGAGGATGGCAAAAAACTTTTTTACGACCAAAACCTCAAGAATTACAGACATATACCAGGTCAAGAGGCGCTAATTGTACTAGATCAAATCGATTCTGATAGAATTGTTTTCCAAAACTCAGGGGTGGTGGTTCACGATTTGGGCGACGGCATTTTAAATTGTGCTTTTAGAAGTAAAATGAACAGTATTGGGGGTGATGTATTGGCTGGGCTCAATACAGCCCTGGACCTGGCAGAAAAAAGTTATCAGGGACTAGTTATTGGAAATCAAGGGGCGAATTTTTCTGTTGGCGCCAATATCGGGATGATTTTTATGATGGCAGTAGAACAAGAATACGACGAACTCAATGCCGCTATCAAATATTTCCAAGATACAGTAATGCGTTTGCGCTACTCTTGTATTCCCACTGTGGTCGCCCCTCATGGTTTGACCTTGGGCGGAGGCTGTGAGCTTACCCTACACGCGGACCGTGTAGTCGCAGCTGCAGAGAGCTATATAGGCCTTGTAGAATTTGGTGTTGGAGTGATACCTGGTGGTGGAGGAAGCAAGGAACTTACTTTGCGCGCCTCGGATGGTTTTGGCAAAAATGATGTTGAACTCAATCGACTTCAAGAGTATTTTTTAACCATCGGCATGGCCAAAGTAGCGACCTCAGCACAAGAAGCCTTTGACTTTGACTTATTACAGAAGGGTAAAGACACAGTGGTAGTGAACAAAGACCGCCAAATTGCCATTGCCAAACAAACCGCGCTGATGATGGCCGAACTCGGATATACACAACCCTTGCAACGCACCGATATAAAAGTGCTAGGCCAACAGGCTTTGGGCATGTTCCTTGTCGGTACCGATGCCATGCAGGCTGGTCGATTCATCTCTGATCACGATAAAAAGATAGCCAACAAATTGGCCTATGTCATGGCTGGTGGCGACCTCTCAGAACCGACCTTGGTGAGTGAACTATACTTGCTTGATCTGGAACGAGAAGCCTTTTTAAGTCTTTGTGGCGAGCGCAAAACCTTGGAGCGCTTGCAATACATGATCCGTACCGGAAAACCATTACGCAATTAAAAAATGCCTGGTTAGATTAAATAAATAAGAAAAGCAGATGCTTAAAAATAATAAACTATGACCACAGCCTATATCGTAAAAGCGTATCGCACAGCAGTAGGAAAGGCGCCTAAAGGCTTATTCAGATTCAAGCGTCCTGATGAATTGGCAGCCGAGACCATCGAATATCTTATGCGTCAAGTGCCTGAGCTCGATAAAAACAGAATCGATGATGTAATGGTGGGCAATGCCATGCCTGAGGCCGAACAGGGCTTAAACATGGCGCGCCTTATCTCATTGATGGGGCTTAAAACCGACCAAGTTCCTGGGGTAACTGTAAATCGTTATTGTGCGTCAGGCCTTGAAACAATTGCTATGGCAAGTGCTAAAATTCAAAGTGGGATGGCCGATTGTATTCTCGCTGGTGGAGCGGAATCCATGAGTTATATTCCCATGGGTGGTTATAAACCCACCCCTGATTATAGAATTGTCGCACAAGGCAACGAAGAATATTATTGGGGCATGGGACTTACTGCCGAAGCCGTAGCTCAAGAATACAGTGTTTCTCGACAAGCTCAAGATGAATTTGCTTTTAATTCACATAAAAAAGCCTTAGCTGCTCAGGCCAGCGATCGATTTGCGGCACAAATAGTTCCAATCACGGTCAAACACACCTATTTAGATGAGCATGGTAAACGCCAACAAAAGGAATATGTTGTCAATAAAGACGAAGGGCCACGAGCAGACACCTCTATGGAGGCACTTCAAAAATTACGCCCAGTTTTTGCGCAAAATGGCTCGGTAACGGCGGGTAACGCTTCCCAGATGAGTGATGGCGCAGCTTTTGTATTAATCATGAGTGAAGCCATTGTCAATGAGCTTAATCTAAAGCCAATCGCTAGACTCGTGAGTTATGCAACAGTGGGGGTCGCCCCGCGCATTATGGGTATAGGCCCTTTAGAAGCGATTCCAAAGGCCCTGAAAAAAGCAGGACTAAAGCAAAAGAATTTATCACTTATCGAGTTAAACGAAGCTTTCGCCTCTCAATCTTTGGCCGTCATCAACACATTAGGCCTTGACCCTGATCTGGTAAATGTGAACGGTGGGGCCATTGCTCTGGGGCACCCATTGGGCTGCACGGGAACAAAACTTTCGGTTCAGTTGTTTGATGAATTAAGACAAAGAGAGGCCAAAGGCGCTTATGGTATGGTCACTATGTGTGTGGGCACAGGCCAAGGCGCAGCAGGAATTTTTGAATTTATTGAATAATTCATAACCAAAGAAAAGAACAGCGGGTAAAAGCTAAACTCGAGTTAAATAACCCTACGGAATCATTGAAAAAAATAAAATCACTAAAATTAAAAACACCCCAATGAACACCACGTCAACATCTGAAAATCTGCTGCGCGGCGGACAGTTTCTCGTAAAAGAAACAGCCCCAGCAGATATTTTTACCCCTGAAGATTTTAGTCAAGAACAACGTATGATGATTGAATCGGTAAAAGAATTTGTCGATCGTGAAATCTGGCCACACAAAGCGCGTTTTGAGCAAAAGGATTACGGCCTTACCCTAGAAGTCATGAAAAAAATTGGGGATTTAGGGCTTTTAGGTGTTGCTGTGCCAGAGGCTTATGGTGGACTCGGTATGGGCTTTGTGACCACCATGCTGGTTTGCGATTACATCAGTGGATCCACAGGCTCTATTGCTACAGCTTTTGGCGCCCATACAGGAATCGGTACTATGCCGATTACTTTATATGGTACTGAGGAGCAAAAACAAAAATATGTGCCAAAATTAGCCACTGGGCAGTGGTTTGGGGCCTATTGCCTTACAGAACCTGGCGCGGGTAGTGATGCCAACAGCGGTAAAACAAAAGCAGTGCTCAGTATAGATGGAAGTCATTACCTCATTAGTGGGCAAAAAATGTGGATTTCAAATGCTGGATTCTGCAGCTTATTCATTGTTTTTGCGCGGATCGAAGACGATAAAAATATAACGGCATTTTTGGTGGAAAATGACTCAAGTAACGGAATAAGCCTGGGTGAAGAAGAGCACAAACTCGGTATTCACTCCTCCTCTACGCGACAAGTGTTTTTCAGTGATACTAAGGTAGCCGTTGACAATATGCTCGGGGCCCGAGGAGAAGGCTTTAAAATTGCCATGAACGCCTTAAATGTAGGTCGTATAAAACTCGCAGGCGCCTGTTTAGACGCTCAGAGACGAATTATCTCCAATGCCGTTAATTATGCCAACGAACGGGTTCAATTCAAAAAACCCATTGCTCAGTTCGGGGCCATTAAATTTAAAATAGCAGAAATGGCTGCAGCGGCTTTTATCGATGAAAGCGCCACCTATCGAGCCTCTAAAAATATCGAAGATCGTATCGCTTTGCGCGTAGCTGGAGGTAATTCACATCAAGAAGCTGAACTCAAAGGAGTCGAAGAATACGCCATTGAATGCTCTATTTTAAAGGTAGCGGTTTCAGAAAGTGCCCAGCACTGTGCCGATGAGGGCATACAAATTTACGGCGGTATGGGCTTTAGTGCGGACACCCCAATGGAGGCCGCTTGGCGCGATGCTCGTATCACTAGAATCTATGAGGGCACCAATGAGATTAACCGCATTCTCTGTGTAGGAATGCTCATTAAAAAAGCCATGAAAGGCCATGTGGATCTGCTCGGTCCCGCTATGGCCGTGGCCGATGAACTCACAGGAATTCCCTCATTTGAAACGCCTGACTTTAGTCAAGATTTAGCCCAAGAAAAGGCCATAATTGACTCCATGAAAAAGGTGTTTTTGATGGTCGCAGGACATGCCGTGCAAACTTTTGGTCCGGAACTCGAAGAGCACCAACAACTCCTTTTAGCGGCGGCTGATATCATGATCGCGGTATACATGTGCGAGAGTGGGCTTTTAAGAGCACAAAAAACACTCATGAGCGATACTGAAAAAGGCAAGGCACAAGCAGATTTGGTAAAACTCTATGTTTATAACGCCGTTGACCACGCACAAAAGAAGGCCAAAGAAGCTATTGTCAGTGCCTCAAGTGGTGATGCCCAGCGCATGATGCTCATGGGGCTAAAACGCTTTACCAAATATCACCAGTATCCCAATGTCGTGGCCTTAAGGGAAAGCATTGCCGATCGGGTAATTGAAGCAAACACTTATCCTTTTTAACACACTTTACCCAAGACTTGACGGTGTGATTCGTATTTTAGTAGTCCATCCCACAATGGGGTGGACTTTTTTATGCCAACGAACATGAAATACCTATCAATTTTTTCACCTACAACCCTATCCTTATTAATGGCTTTTTATTTGGGTTCAGCACCGTCTTTTGGTCAAAATGAGCCCCAAATGTATGATATCATAGGGGGTATTGACGAAAGTCGCCTCTCAAGCGATATTCAAACCCTAACTGAGTTTGGCACCCGACACACTTTGAGCGACACCTTATCCGAGGTGCGCGGCATCGGTGCTGCCCGCCGGTGGATAAAGGCTGAATTCGAAAAAATTAGTGCAGACTGCGGGGGATGCCTTGAAGTGTTTTATCAAAAATCATTGGTGAAAAAAGGGGCGAACGAGCGTATTTTTAAGGATGTATGGGTGGTGAATGTTGTTGCCGTTCAAAAAGGTAATCGCCACCCAAATAACTATGTTATTATGTCGGGGGATATTGATTCGAGGATCAGCGATCCTAATAATGCTTTAGATGATGCTCCTGGAGCCAATGATAACGCTAGTGGCATGGCAGGAACTCTAGAAGCAGCCCGCGGGCTCAGTCAATATGATTTTGACAACAGTATTGTTTACGTAGGTTTGAGCGGCGAGGAACAAGGATTATTTGGTGGCAAGGGACTTGCGGCCTTTGCCCAAGAGCAAAATTGGCAAATCATCGGAGTGCTGAATAACGATATGATCGGCAATACCCAAGGGATTGACGGCGTAAAGGACAATCGAAGTTTTCGAATTTTTAGTGAACCCACCCCGGTGACCGAAACCGAACAAGAGCGCAAAGCGCGCCGATTTTACGGCGGCGAGGTCGATGGTGTTTCAAGACAACTCGCTCGCTACATCTATAAAAACACCAAGAACTATATGCCAGAAATGAATCCCATGATGATCTATCGCTTAGATCGATTTGGACGCGGTGGTCATCACAGGCCATTTAATGATGCTGGATTTGCGGGGATTCGAATTATGGAAGCCCATGAAAATTACAACCAGCAACATCAAGATTTACGGATAGAAAACGGGATCAATTACGGGGATCGTCTGGAACATGTCGATATGGATTATGTCCAAAAACTAACGGCTGTAAACGCTATAAACCTGGCACAACTCGCTCAGGCACCTCTTGCCCCTGAAACGGTTGCAATTTCTGGAATGGTGGCCCCTTCTACTACCTTATCCTGGTCTGCTGTAGATGGCGCAGTGGCCTACCGCGTGTATTGGCGGGACACTACAGAGCCCCATTGGCAATTTAGCAGACTAGTTACCCAAGGGACCGAGCTCACTTTGGGGGGTATTGTTATTGATAATTTTTTGTTTGGGGTCGCTGCTGTGGGGGCCCAGGGGCATGAAAGCCTAGTGCAATTTCCGAACAAAGTGCTGCGATAAGAACCCGTCAAAGAATCTTTTAAAATTGTATCACAATCCTCTGACTTAATGTAAAATGCGGCAATTCACTTTTATACTTTTTTTTATATCATCTCTTGAACAAAGCCATCTTGTGGCACAAAATTTTTCTCACCTAGATACTCTGCGTGGCTCTATTACTCCTGAGCGGGCTTGGTGGGACCTACAGCATTACGATTTAACTGTTACAGTATCTTTAAACGAACGCAGCATCAATGGACAGAATACCATCAGCTATAAGACCATTACCCCGTATGAAAGTAACCTAGGCCAATACCAAAACACAGGACCCATAATAGATTTGAATACCAGAGGGGGCATAATGCAAATAGATCTACAAGCCCCGATGAAAATTGATAGTGTCCTGCAAAATGGCCTGCGACTTGATTTTAAGAATGAAGGCCCGGCACACTTCATTGAGTTAAAAGAGCCACAAATAACCGGTAATGAATACAGCTTGACCTGCTTTTTTTCTGGAGCTCCCATCGTAGCTCAAAATCCTCCTTGGGATGGCGGATTTACTTGGGAGGATGATGAACTTGGGCGCCCATTTATCGCCAACGCCAATCAAGGGATAGGGGCAAGTGTTTGGTGGCCTAACAAGGATCACCCCAGTGATGAGCCAGATCAGGGCATTGATTTAAAGATGAATGTGCCCAAACCACTTGTCGGGGTAGGTAACGGCCGTTTGATAAAAATTGACAGCAGCTTTTCAGACCATCGCCAATTTCATTGGCGTGTCACCGCACCCATCAATAATTACGGGGTAAACATAAACATAGGCCACTATGCTAAGTTTTCCGAGCAATATTCGGGTCTCAAAGGAAAGCTTGATTGTAATTATTGGGTATTAGACTATAACCTGGAACAAGCCAAAGCTCAATTCAGTCAGGTACCGATGATGTTAGAGGCTTTTGAACATTGGTTTGGCCCCTACCCTTTTTATAACGATGGCTATCAACTGGTAGAGGTCCCTTATTTAGGCATGGAACACCAAAGCAGCGTGACCTATGGAAATGGTTATCGCAATGGATACCGTGGAACAGACCTCAGTGGTTCTGGCTGGGGCATGACCTTTGACTTTATCATCATCCACGAATCAGGCCATGAGTGGTTTGCGAACAATATTACCAATAAAGATGTGGCCGATATGTGGATCCATGAAGGCTTCACGGCCTACAGCGAAAATCTATTTTTAGATTATTTTCACGGAAAAGAGGCTTCAAGTGCCTATGTTTTAGGTACTAAAAAAAGAATACTCAATGATCGTCCCCTAATCGGCACTTATAATGTAAATCATGAGGGCAGCGGCGATATGTACTATAAAGGCGCCAATATTCTGCACACTTTAAGACAACTTATCGAGGATGATCAAAAATGGCGAGAGATACTCATTGGGCTCAATCGCGAATTTCGGCATCAAACCGTCACTACTCAGCAGGTTGAAGATTATATCTCCAAAGCCTCAGGCATTGACCTGACGGCTTTTTGGAATCAATACTTACGCACCAATAAAATTCCTTTACTTCAGTACAGTATTGAGGAATCTGAAATCAAATTCAAATACAAGGATATAATTGATGGTTTCGATATGCCTGTGCGCGTGAAAGTAAATGATGCCTTGGTTTGGCTCTACCCCGATAATAATTGGAAAACATATAAGGCGGAAAATCCTGTACAAATCTTTACCCTGGATAAAAATTTCTTGGTGAATCAGCAACTAGAAAATCAAAATCGATAGTTGTTATGCAGGTCCCTAGGTCAATATATTTTACTAACTTTCTATCTTTTAATTTTCATCTCAAAAACATGCGATTTAATTTAATTTTTGCCCTGGTGGCGTGCCTTTTTATTGCTATACCCAAAGCAAATGCGCAAACCATTGATCCTGAAATTTTTAAAGAATTAAAACCTCGTGAAATTGGTCCAGGGGGTATGTCTGGCCGGGTGACGGCCATTGATGTAGTCTTGAGTCAACCCGATATTATTTATGCGGGAACGGCCTCTGGAGGCGTTTGGAAAACAACGGGAGGTGGGCAAACTTGGACCCCCATTTTTGAGAATGAGGCTACCGCTTCTATCGGTGCCTTAGCCATAGACCAAAGCAATCCCTCCATTATTTGGGTTGGCACTGGAGAAGGAAATCCCAGAAACAGTTTAAATGGCGGAAAAGGGATCTACAAATCTTTAGATGGCGGGCGTAGCTGGCAACTCATGGGCCTGGAGTCCACCAGAAATATACATCGTATAATTGTCGATCCGAATGACTCAAATACGATTTATGTAGGCGCTATAGGCTCTCCTTGGGGCGCACATCCGGAGCGTGGGGTGTTTAAAACCACTGATGGCGGAAAAACATGGACTCACGTATTGAAAACCAACCAGCACTCTGGGGTGGCAGATATGGTTATGGATCCCTCAAATCCGGGTAAAATAATAGTCGCCTTGTGGGAACATTATAGAGAGCCATGGTTTTTTAAATCTGGAGGGGCAGGATCTGGTCTCTTTATAACCCATGATGGTGGAGTGAATTGGAAACAAATTACAGATAAAGAAGGGCTTCCAAAGGGGGATTTAGGCAGAATTGGATTAGCCATTGCCCCAAGTAATCCAGATAGAATATACGCTTTGGTCGAGGCCAAGAAAAACGGACTCTATGTCAGTGAAGACGGCGGAGAATCCTGGAAGTTGGTCAATGATAAAAATGATATTGGCAATAGACCATTTTATTACTCGGACATTTTTGTCGACCCAACAAACGAATACAAAGTTTATTCGGTATTTACTTATGTCAATGTATCGATTGATGGTGGAAAAAGTTTTGAAGAGCTCATGCCGGCATACGGCGTTGATAATGGGGTACACCCGGACCATCACGCTTGGTGGATCCACCCAACAAACGGAAAATTCATGCTAGATGGGAACGATGGGGGGCTAAATTTAACTCGAGATGGGGGTAAAACTTGGCGCTTTATGGGCAATATTCCGGTGGGTCAATTTTATCACATAGCAGCCGATATGGAAATCCCATACAATGTCTATGGCGGTATGCAAGACAACGGGAGCTGGCGAGGCCCTGCCTATGTATGGAAACGCCAGGGTATCCGCAATAGTTATTGGCAGGAAATCTCTTTTGGCGATGGATTTGATGTCGTTCCTGATCCTGAAGATTCTAGATTTGGATGGAGTATGAGTCAAGAGGGCTATGTTTCTCGCTACGATTACCTGACGGGTAATAATTATCTGGTCCGCCCTACCCATCCAGACTCCAATGTACGCTTGCGTTTTAACTGGAACAGTGCCATCAATATTGATCCGGTAAACCCCAAAACAATCTATTTCGGCTCTCAATTTGTCCACAAAAGCACGGATAAAGGCTTAACATGGCAAATTATTTCGCCAGATTTGACCACAAATGACCCTGAAAAACAAAAACAAAACGAGAGCGGTGGGCTTACTATGGATGCCACCGGTGCAGAGAACCACACTACTATTCTTGTTATCGAACCCTCTGTTTTGAATCCAGCCATTCTATGGGTCGGCACAGATGACGGACGTGTACACCTCTCACAAAATGGTGGTGCGTCATGGCAAAGCCTTGAAAACAATATAAAAGGCTTACCCAAAGGCAGTTGGATCACACAAATTAAAGCCTCAAATAAGAACCCTGGCACTGCCCTTTTGGTGGCCAATGATTATAGAAGACTCAATGATGGGGTCTACGTATACAAAACAAAAGATTTCGGCAAATCATGGCAAAAATTAGTCGACGATACGGACGTCGGGAGTTTTGCCTTGAGTATTGTTGAGGATCCCGTAACAGATCAATTGCTCTTTTTAGGAACTGATGACGGTTTATATTATTCATTAAATGCCGGGGCAGAATGGACCAAATGGAAACATCATTTTCCTACCGTTCCGGTGAGTGATTTACTGATTCATCCAAGAGAACACGATCTAGTTATCGGCACTTTTGGAAGGTCCATCTGGATATTGGATGATATCCGACCCTTACGCGCCTTAGCAATGAATAAAGGTATTGTAGAAAAACCTTTGAGCCTTTTTGAACCTCCACAGGGATACCAAGCGGCTTATCAACAACCCACAGGAAGTCGATTTGGTGCAGATGCTTTATTTCAAGGAGAAAACCGACCAGCAGGAGTGGCCTTTAGCTATTGGATAAACACTGAAGAGGTGAAAAAAATTATTGAGAATACTAAGGATACTGCTGAAGGCAAAAAATCCAAGGACTCCTTGTTTTTGAAAATTTATGATGGGGAAAAACTTGTACGTACTCTGCAAAGGGAGGTGCCTGAAAAGGATGGTATTTATCACTTGAATTGGTATATGGACGCCAAAGGGGGATCTTGGATTAGAAGAAATCCTCGGGAATCAAAACAAGAAGCTGGAGGAGGCTATTTAGACCCTGGTCAGTACGAGGCAGTGCTATCACTGGGGCAAAACGACTCTTCAAAATACAGCACCCAGAAGCGTCAAATAAATGTTTTTGCTGACCCGAGAATAAAGCCAATAAGCACTCAAGGGGCAGAAAAAACTATAGCCATGATGAATGCCTCTCAAAGCCTTAGTTCGGAGATTACTGAAATTTTAAATCGGCTTAAAACTGATTTAGAAGGTCTAGAGCGCCTTAGTAATGATCTTAAACTACAAGAAGATCACGACCACAAATGTCTATTGGATGAAATAAAGCAACTCCGTAAAGCCCTGACTGAATTACAAGACCTTTATGTAGGCAAGCAAAATGAGCGTCAAGGAATTACTGCTGAGGCTGCCCCAAGTGTCGCAGATCGTTTAAGACAACACTATGGCTATTTAGCAAGCCGTCCTGACGGTCCTACGCAAACAGAGATTCAACTCTGGGAGCAAGCTCAGCAAGCTGCTCAAATGGCAGAGCAAAAAGTAAATGAATTTTACAAAACGACTTGGGCAACTTTTACACAAAAAATTAATGATATCAGCATCCCCTATTTTAAAAACGCTGAATTGAAAAAAACGATAAATAATTAAAGTTTTGAATAAGATTAAAATAAGTATTCGTTGTCTTTTAATACTGCTCCTTGTGAGTTTATTTCAGAGTGGCCTAGCACAGACCGAATCGGAAGAGGTACAGGGAAGTTGGTTTGTTTTTGTAAATCAGCATCGATTTAACACAAAACTAAGTGCCCTTACCGACGTGCAATATCGTAGCTGGGAATTGGTGCAGAACTTTAATCAACTATTAATGCGTTCCACCCTTTACTATAAATTGGACTCTGAATTTCAACTTGGACTAGGCTATGGGTTTATTATTACAGACCCTAGTTTTGAGATAGTGACAGGAGAAAAAACCTTAAATGAACATAGGATTCACGAAGATTTAATCTTTAACCGCAGTTTCAGTAATGGGATTTGGTTCAATAGATACCGTTTAGAGCAACGCTATTTGCCGAACGAAAATAATGGCTATGACTTATCTCAAAGGGTACGTTACATGTCAAGAATCAATTATCAACTGACTTCAAAATTTTCGATATCGGCTTTTGATGAAGTTTTCTTGAACCTGGAGCGCCCTGTATTTAGTCAAAATCGATTGTATTTTGGTCTGGGCTATCAAACGACACCAGCACTTAATGTACAATTAGGGTATATGAAGAATCATTTTTCAAATGCTAATTTTAATCGAATCGTGTTGACCCTTTGGTATAATACAAGCAGCATGTAAGACCCGTATTTCGGATATCAGGAACCAATACATTTTAAATTTTATTGTAATTTAGACCATAAATAATTCATTATGACCCGTACATTTCTCGTTGCCCTTTTAGCAAGCACAGTATTCTTAAGTTGTAAAAACGAAGCAAAGCAAAGTGGTGTGGAAAGTCAAACTGCTGAAGCCAAACCCATCGAGGCAGAACCTAAGGTAGAGGCCAATAAAGAAACAGTAGTGGTGAGACTTGAATCAAAAAGTGGTAGCACTGCTAAAGGACTGGCAATTTTTGTTCAGGAATACGGTCAAGTACGTTTGATTAGCGAATTTGAAGGTCTTACTCCAGGAATACATGCGATGCACCTGCATGAAAAAGCAGACTGCTCGGCAGCGGATGGAACCTCTACAGGGGGACACTGGAATCCTACATTTGAAAAACACGGCTCTTGGGGTGACCCCAAAGGGTATCACCGTGGTGATATAGGTAACTTAACAGCAAAAGCCGATGGAACTGCAAAACTCATGTTTCAAACCGACCAATGGTGCATTGGATGCGGTGATGAAACTAAAGATATCCTAGGCAAAGCAGTAATCATCCACGATGGACGTGATGATTTAACCACCCAACCTACAGGTAATGCTGGAGGTCGTGTGAGTTGTGGCGGTATTATTAAATAAGCCTTCTAAACTCAATATAAGTTTTCCTCTGATCGAATTTATTCGGTGATAATAAACATCTCCAGCGGTGAGATTGTAGTCCAATTTTTTTAAAAAGGTTTACTCTAAATCGATAACTACTTCGGATACGCCGCGACGCACTTTTGCAAAAGAGGCAAATTTATCTTCTTTAGAACGGAAGCCTACCGGTAAAAGTAAAGCTGCCCTGAGCCCCATTTTTGACAGGCCCAAAATCTCGTCATATTGTTCCGGATAAAAACCCTCCATAGGACAAGAATCAATTCCTTCTGAGGCACATACGGTCAGCAAATTTCCTAAGGCGATATAAGCTTGTTTAGCCGTCCATACCTGCAAGTCTTCAGGGGCCATTGCTGCCATTTCCTTGAGCAGAAAATCACGAAAAGGAGCGAGTATGTTCTCTTGGGTACCGCGCTGATCCATCACAAGCTTAAAGTATGAGTGTATATATTCAGCCCCAATATCCGTTCTGGTACAAAGCACCAAGAGATGTGAGCATTGCTCAATCTGTTTTTGATTCATAGAAGCACCTACTAGACTCTTTTTGACCTCTTGGTTTTTAATTGCCAGCAGTTTTAGCGGTTGTAAACCATAAGAAGAAGCGGTTAAATTAAATGCTTCCTTGAGGAGTTGAATTTGCGATTCATTCAAGGACCGATCAGGGTCAAAGGCCTTACATGCATAACGCCATTTAAGTTGATCAATTATTGTGTTTGGCATAGCATTTTCTTTTTTTGCAAAGGTAATACTCTTGAAATTAGTTTTGAAAGAACCAAAGCTTTATCGCCAATACACTAATCATCACAATTAAAAACTTACGGATAAACCCATCCCCTTTTTTAACGGAGAGTCTACTTGAAATCCATGCCCCAGAGGCATTGCCTAAGGCTAAAATCAACCCAATTTTGAAGTCAACTTTGTCATTTAATATAAAAACAATTAATGCCGCAATGGAATAGAGCAATACCACAAAAACTTTTGTTGCATTAGTCCGCACTAGATTGATATGATGGCCATAATGCAAATAAAGGATAATCAGAAATCCAATTCCCGCGTTTATAAAGCCTCCATAAATCCCCAAAAAGAAAAAGACGAGCATTCCTTGCCAAAGATACCGCCCGGTAAGGCGTTCTGCCTTATCGGCGAGATCAATATCGGGCTTAAAAATAATGATGAGCATTACCGCAAGCATGATAATGGCCAGTACCTTATTGAACAAGCCCTCATCGATATCAACAGCAATTTTGGCTCCAATTAGTGCTCCAAGTAAAGCAGAAACGCCTATGTAGGTATTGAACGGGAATGTCGAAACACCTTTACTGCGAAAACCCATGGTGGCCATAAAAGTTTGGATCACAATTGCAATGCGATTGGTCCCATTAGCTACTGCAGGCGGTAAACCCATAAAAATTAAAAAGGGCAAAGACAGTAAACTTCCTCCCCCCGCTATGGTGTTGATAAAACCCACAGTAAAACCAATGATAACCAGCAGCAGGTATTGTAATAATGGATCCATATAACAAAGGTAATTGGAATATTTTAAGTACTTACTTTAATGGCAGCTTTCAGGCAATTAAAATAATGCTTTAGGACTTGTATAATTCTACAAAAGCGTCCTATATTTGCAACCGCCCAGGAGAAATGGCAGAGTGGTCGAATGCGGCAGTCTTGAAAACTGTTGAGGGTCACACCTCCGGGGGTTCGAATCCCTCTTTCTCCGCAGAATAATCGAAAAACCAGCGCTGTACGCGCTGGTTTTTTTTATACCCAAAACCGAAATAAGCTCGCTTAATTGAGGGTTTGGGTATAAAAAAATTTAGGCGCCGAAGACGGACAGGTTTTTCGTAAAATTGATTTTCTTTATTTTGAAGTACCTCCCTTCAAGGGATCACGGGCGCTAGCCATTAATCCTCTTTACTTCAGAAGGCACACCTCTTCTTATTTTGTTTAATCTTTTTAGCGATTAGTTAAACAATTTGTATCTTCGTATGGCGATCAAACTTCAAAAAAATATCAATGTTCGGATTATTTAAGAAAGCTACACCTGAAGAGAAACTCGAAAAAAAATATCGCGATCTAATTGGACAGGCCCACAAGTATTCTACTACCAATAGAAAGTTGAGCGACCAAAAAGTTCAAGAGGCTGAAGAAGTCATGAAAGAATTAGAGCGCTTGACGAAAAATCAAGACTAAAACCCAACAAGAAACTCATATCCATAACCAAGTAGTTATGCCGAAGAAGAAAAAGCCAGATTTAGTTGTTTATAATGAGGAAACCGGGACTTATGATGCCGCCCTTCGTCCTTATGCTACCTCGGTCAGCGCCCCCAAAATCACCACAGACGACCTAACTACTTGGAAAAATAATTATGTAAAGGCATTTAATCATCGGACTCAAGCCAGATTTGATGCCATTAAGCAAGAATACCAATCTCTGCTTGAAGAAATTCAAGAAAACAATCGCATCCTCGAAGCCGAATTCAATTTCGAACCTAATATTGGCAGTATTTATCATCTATATGCCAGAGAAAACAAAAAACCCTTTTTGTCCCTGATTGAGCCAAAACAATGTAAGTTTCAGCACCTAGGGAGCTATGTATTGAATCATGAGCGTATTTGGCAAAAACACCAAAATGATGAGTGATCAGCGCCAATTTACAGAGACCGAATTAGACCGCATTATAGAAATGGCCTGGGAAGACCGCACCCCTTTTGAGGCTATAGAATATCAATTTGGACTTCCGGAGAAAAAAGTAATCGCTCTAATGCGCAAGACCTTAAAGCGGGGTAGCTTTAATCTATGGCGCAAGCGCGTAAACAGTGGCGTGAGTCAAAAACATCTAAAAAAGCGTAATCCAGATATTAATCGATTCAAATGCAGTCGACAACGCAATATTAGCGGCAATAAAATCAGCAAACGTTAATATAATTCAGCGATACTCATTATATCTTTTTAAATACCCAAACGACTTAAATAAACAGAGCGACAACGCCATAGAAACATGAGCCTCTTCCCTACAAATTATCAGGCAATTCTTGAAAGGATTGACTCTTTTGATCCCTTAGCATACGCCAAGTCAAGAAATTATGCGAACGGCGCAGTGAGCAGGCTTTCTCCCTATATATCGAGAGGAGTTGTTTCCACACGAGTAGTCTATGAGCGGCTGCTCAAAAGAGGAATAAAACTCTATCAAATGGAAAAGTTCGTCCAAGAGCTCGCATGGCGAGATTTTTGGCAAAAGCAATGGCAATATCACGGTACGGCTATAAATCAAGATCTAAGGCAAGCCCAACATGACGTTTGTGATTATGGACTTCCCATGGCCATACATCAGGCCAATACGGGAATTGAAGCTATAGACCATGCCATAGAGGAATTATACACCACGGGTTATATGCACAACCACCTGCGGATGTACCTGGCAAGTATTACGTGTAATGTGGCCCAGTATCATTGGAAAATTCCGGCGCAATGGATGTTTTCTCATCTATTAGATGGTGACTGGGCCAGTAATGCCCTAAGCTGGCAGTGGGTGGTAGGGACAAATTCAAATAAAAAATATTGGGCTAATCAGGACAACATAAATCACTTTTGTAATACAGATCAATGGAAAACATTTTTAGATTTTAGTTATGAGGATTTACCTCATCAAAAGGTCCCCAGTGAATTAAAAGTGAAAACGCCGATGCCACTTTCTGAAACAGAGCTCGAGATCTTTAATCCTGACGCCAAATCCCTTTCAGAATTTGATAATAATAAAGAAGCTGTCTGCATTTATTCCCCTTACAATCTGGACCCATTATGGCGCGCAGATTTGAGGGCTAATCGTATATTACTGCTTGATATTGAATATTTTAATGAATATCCCACAAGTAATATTGTTTTGAAGTTCATTCAGGATTTAGCTATAGAAAACATCCCAGAAGTCAAGATTTTTATCGGCACTTATGGAATGCTTAGAAAACACTTTTCAAGTAGCCTAATCTACGCCAAAGAGCATCCGGCCCTGTCCTACCCGGTTGATGTCCTCGACTTAAGAGATTGGCTTTCGGTTGATACACCTTACAAACCATCTTTTTTTCCTTATTGGAAAAGCTGCGGCAAAGCCTTAAAACAAGAATTAAGTGAGCTGAAATAAATGCTCAAGCCGTTTGGGTAGTAATGAAAAAAGAATTTTTACCATATAAAACATGCAAGACCTGTGATCGGCCCTTTAACTGGCGAAAAAAATGGGCGCGTGACTGGGATAATGTAATTTATTGCAGTGAGCGCTGCAGACGAAATAAAACCAATGAGCTCAAATAAATTGAAATTAAATTAATGCCGATGGTATTTGACTCTACCCATACAAACGAAGATTTTGACCAATGTACCCGAACGAAATTAGGCCCTGCTTTTGGTCTTATTGAGCGATTAAAAATGGGGCGAATTGGATCTCGCCGCATGATGATTAATGGTTACAGTGAGGGATTTGCGCTCTTAAAAAACAACTTACAGGATTTACTTTACGGAAATATCGAACTCAGACCTCAAGGCATTATTGTATACGCCACCAATGGCGGGAAAAGAATGGGCTGGGTTATTGCTTATCACGAATTAATAATATTTGACTCTGACTATTTCAGCATTCATGCACAAGGCCTTGCGATTAAATTTGAAAAAAATCGCAATTACCATGAGAATAAATCCTTTATTCGTCTGATGATGCAGGAGCGATTAAATTGGTTAAGCCAATATGATATGCCCTATGACGCTTCTAACCGCTAGACAATTAAGTAGCTGACAATCAAAAAAAGCCCGGCAATTGCCGGGCTTTATGTTTCTTATTGATGACTAATGAATTAGTAGAAATTTATTCTTTAACTAATTTCAAGTTAGCCACCACTCCGTCGCGATACACACGAACGAAGTAGGTCCCACCACTAAGGGCATCAACGGCTATCTGTGCCTCAGTACTTTGTAGGTCTTCTGCTAATACCAATTGACCGAGAACATTACGCAGTTCAATGCGCTGCATCGGTGTTTCAGAACGAAGATTAAAGGACTGAGAAGCAGGGTTTGGATACATCGATAAGCCCAAAGACTCTTGAGACTCAATTCCCAACACACCTGCCACCGTAAAGGTAAAGGCATCGGACCAATCTCCTACTGCACACGCTGTATTACCACGTACACGCCACCAGTAAGTATAACCTTCTTGCATCCCTAAAATAAGGGAGGATGGAAATTCAGAACTCTGAGCAAATTGTACGTTAGTGAAGTCAATATCTCGAGAGACTTCGACATCATAGCTCAATACGGATTGACCACCGTTTGACCATTGTAATTCGTATACAATCGGGATGTCTACAGCTCCATCTGCAGGTAATAAAAGTTCTGAGACAGGGACTGAAGCCGGATCATCGCTGAGTACCGATAAGACGACTGGTAGAGATTGGGTTTCCCCAGTTCCTGTGACATCAATTACCAATGGATAATCACCGTCAGCTAAATTAGCTAGTCCTGATAAGGTCATTGTACTCGATCCAGCTCCGGTAAGTGTCGGATTTGAAAAACTTGCACTAACCCCGCCAGGCAGACCTGAAGCGCTAAATGAAACGCCTCCAGTATATCCATTTAATGGATTGTAATTAACCGTGAAATCTGCGGTAGCATCTCCTACACAGACATAAATCTGTCCATCATGGGTCAAGGCCAAAAAGTCTGGTGTTCCTATTCCACTAATGATAATGGATATATTCTGCACACCGTCTACTAAATTGGCCCCTTTGTGGGTAATTTTCGCGGAATAAGACCCTACAGCACTATTGATTTCAATTTTTTCTACGTTATCGACAAAGTTATCCGCTTGAGTAGCTGCCGCAGTAAAGTTTCCTGGATCTAACCTCCAAGGAAAGGCCTCTGTTCCTGCCGCGCTAATGAGTCTGAAATCCACGTCATTCTTTAACATTGGCGTGGGATCATCTTCACTAGAGGCATTTGCTGGAAGTGATGTTCCTGGTGGATCAGTCCAAGTTACGGTTCCCACGAGTGGCTCTCCACCCGCAGCGCTTACACTAAATACTATAGTTTCTCCGGAATTAAGTGATTCTTCAATAATGTAAGATGAATCATTCATGCCACCAATAACCTGAGCACCGCGCTGAACATTTAACAGTCCCCATCCGAATCGATAATCCGGACCGTCAGCAGATCCAGTTTCATCGGCTGTATGAATCGCGAGACCACGAAGTGTGGACCCTTTCATAAAGGTGCTATTTAGCTGATTGTAATACTGTTGGAGTAAAATAAGACTCCCGGCAACATTAGGACTCGACATAGAGGTTCCACTATAATTCGCATAAGCTGTGTTAGACCCGCCTACTGAAGAATACATATTTACACCCTTACCAGAAATATCTGGTTTTACTCGACCATCATCTGTCGGACCCCAGCTGCTGAATCCAGACATGGCAACACTAGACGGACCAGTGTAATTCAATACTTCAAAGGTAGCGGCTACAGTCAATGCATTTTTATTAGTTGACATATCTGTCAGATAATCAAAACCTCCATCTCCAGGATTCACACCACTTTGACGATCATTTCCAGCAGAAACACAAGCCAAATAATAAGGAGCATTGTAGTGGATATTGTCTAAACCGCGAGCATCTCCGTCATAATAGCCTAAACGCCATAATGGAGTATTTTGAATATTGCTCCCATAAGAGTGATTGGATACTAGTAATCCGTTTCCAGCGGCGGTGATCATTTCTGGATAATCACTGAACCAATCATGTGCCCAAAGAGTCCCTTCCGGTAACATACCTTTGGCCGCACCATTGACTACTGTCCCATTTCCTATTAAGGTCCCCGCTACGTGTGTGGCATGATCACCCCAATTTGTGGCACCATCTATTTGCTGCACGCGACCATCTAACAACTGATGTGTCTCACGAACCGCACTTCCGTCCCATTCACCGACAATCATATCTTGACCATCTAAATCCAATCCAGTGACCCCTCCGGTGTGCAAAGTATTTGCTCGGGTGGTAATTCCTCCTTCTCGATTATAGGTCACTTTGTATTTAGGCTCACCATTTTCATAAATTCCCACAAGAGTCCCGAAAAAGCCATCCACACCCTGAATGGTTTCAGGCCATCCCTTAATGGCGGCCATTTCGAGAGCCTGTGCTCTTTGTTCCTGTTCCGCTTGTAAAAATTCAGCACGTAGCTCCGCAAGTTTTGCGAAATCGTAGTCTTGAGTAATCTCAGCACGCTGTGCCGGAGTTTGCGCAAATAACATCGGGCTGACAAACAATGAAAGCAATAAACTTTTGTAAAATTTTACCATGATTATTTTTTTTGTGAATGTACAAAACAATCAACTTTGAACAAAGCCGACATAACTTAAAATTATCAAAAATTAAGAGGCAATTAAGGCTGCTGCACCCATGATACCCATATCTTGATGCTGAGCCGCAATTACTGCTGTATTCTCTAATTGCTGCTTGTATTCAAAATCACTGATTGACTTTTTCATAGACTGCCAAAAAAATGGATAAGCCTTAGCGATTGAACCCCCCAATATAACTGCCTCAGGAGCGTACATAGACATCACCATTTTAATGGCGTTACCCAAATGGGTGCCGTAATCGTCAAAGGCCTCGAGCCCCATTTCCATCCCTTGTTTCGCTTGTTCATACAAGGCTTTTGCTGACTGACCAAAGTTTCTATAAAAAAAAGCACTCGCTGCGTAATCTTCAACAATACCTTCTTTATAGGGCATCATGCCGATTTCCCCGGCTCCAGCCATAATACCAGCATATAAGTTTCCATTAATTATTATCCCCATTCCAAGACCTGTACCTATGGTAAGGGCAACAAAATTTCTGTAAAGCCTCCCTTGACCATAACGCGCATGACCCAGTGCATAGCATCCAGCATCATTATTGAGTTTCACGGGCAAAGAAAATTCTTTAGTGATGATTTCTGCCAATGGCAATTGAAACCACATAGGAAGATTTTGTAAGTCGTGTATAAATCCTTTATCAGGATCAATAATTCCAGGAACACCGATGCCAATTCCTTGAACTTTACTTAAATCAAAAGAGTGTATACTAGAGATCAATTGATCCAACAATTCCTGGCGATCTCTAAAATTATCAACCTCAAAACTCTTTTTTTCGAGTATTTGACCATTAAGAATCAGACCTAATTCAATGTTAGTTCCCCCTATGTCTATACCGAGCGATTGAAAGCCATAAAAAGCCATATGTTTGATAATAATTTTTGATTAATGCATTTAGTTGTATTGTGCCAGCGTTTTATTACGAATAAGGGGTTTGGCCCAAAAACCAATTGATAAAATATAGATCAAGGGTAATAGCAAAATAGTCATAGCCCATTGTAAATTAATCCAATCTCCTATAATTCCAATTAATAATGGCCAAATTGCTCCTCCGGCGATCCCTGTGCATAAGATTCCCGAAAGTGCGCCATGATGACTTGGCACTGAATTTAATCCCAGTGAAAATATTATGGACCACATAACCGAAATAGAAAAACCAATGGCAGGAAATGTAACCAGGGCCCATGGTCCTAGTCCATAAAGGGATAAAAGCAAAAATATTATGGAACTTGAGCTACTGAGCATGAGTACATTCTTACTGTCCATAAATTTCAATAACACCAGACCAACCAGAGATCCAAAAGTGAGCATAGCCCAAAAATAGGAAACCGTGGAGGCACCTATTTCCTCTGAAGAAAAGCCATGATGTGTTTTCAAAAATTCAGCGACCCAATTACCTACACCCTGCTCAAATCCGACATAGGCAAAAATCCCTAAGAAAAATAAATATGTCCAACGGTTGACTGATAATTCTTTGTAAGCCGAAAGGGCGCCGTTTTCTGTCTTTTCAGAAGCTTCAACCTCTGGAAAAGGAATTAGCCAAATGACCCCAAGTATGATTATTGCAAGAAGAGCGAAAAAAAGATAAAGCGACAACCATGGAAAACTGAGCGAAATCCATTCGGGTAATAAATCGGAAAGACGGGCAAAGGACTCCTCTTTAGCCAACTCAATATACAGCCAAGGACTTAAAAAAGAAGCTCCACCAAATACTACCTGTGCCATGACAGAATTAAATGCAAAATGCTCTTCCCCTCCAGCAAAACGCAACATTGGATTTATGATTACTTGTAATACGGCCATACATAGCCCCAATACAAAAAGAGTACTTAAAAAATAACCATATGTTGGGTTGAGGACAAATAACAGACAACTGAGAACTATGACTAAAAAAGAGGCAGTTAACAGACTTCTACTGCTGTAGCGCTCTGTAAGAAACCCAGCAGGAATAGACATGACAGCATAGGCAATGAAAAAAGAAAAGGGTAGAAATCCAGCAGCACTTAGACTGAGCTCAAAACTGTCTTTGACCGCAACAATTATTGAATTTAAAATATTAGTTATGAAAGATATCACGAAAAAAACTAAAAGAACCAGTAGTACAAGTTGCGGATGTCTCCTTTTAGTGGTCAAGTTTTTCATAGACCTAAAGGTACCAAAATATAACATTTATAGATTGTATCTTTGACAATCATTTAATCAGCAAATAAACATTATGGGTACTGCAAAGGGTGTCTTATCATTTTTAACTATTTTTCTATTCGGCTTTTTTGGGCGAGCTCAAACTTTAGTTTGGTCCGACGAATTCGACTACAACGGACCTATAGACTCGGAAAAATGGCATCATCAGACCCTATTGCCTAATGGACAAAGCTGGTATAATGGGGAAATTCAGCACTACACAAATCGCATTGAAAATTCATTTGTCAGCGATGGAACTTTAAAAGTAATGGCAATTCGCGAGAATTTTACCCAACAAGGGGTTACCAAAGAATTTACCTCCGCCCGACTCAACAGTAAATTTGCCTTTACCTATGGTCGTGTTGAAGTTAGAGCAAGATTGCCTTTTGGTGTTGGCACCTGGCCAGCTATATGGACACTCGGGCAAAATATAACCGAACCTGGTGGTTATTTTTATTCTGAGTTTGGCAATACCTCATGGCCCTCCTGTGGAGAAATTGATATTATGGAACACTGGGGAACGAATCAAAATTATATCTCGAGTGCCACCCATACACCTTCCAGCTATGGTGGAACTATAAATGTCGGAGGGCGTTATGTCGATAATGTTTCGTATGAATTTCACATTTATATGCTAGAATGGAGCGAAACTCGTTTGATTTTCTCTGTGGACAATCAAGTGCATTACATATATCAGCCCACGGAACAAAATATGGAAACCTGGCCTTTTGATCTCAATCAATATATCTTGCTAAATGTGGCCATTTTACCTGAAATCATTCCTACAGGATTTACTCAAGACGCTATGGAAATCGATTACGTAAGGGTTTATCAAAATAATTTAAACACCGAGCAAGCAAATCAAGAGGACTTTAGAATTTATCCTAACCCAAGTACAGAAACCTTAAATATCCATGGTGTCAAAGACGGTCCAGTGTTTTTTCGCATTTCAAATGGGTTAGGACAGATCTTAAGAGAAGGCACGTTGCGTCAATCAAAAGGACTTATTGATATTCGAGACCTCACTGCGGGGGCTTACATTCTAGAGCTTACCTCTGGCCAAAACCGCCATTACGCCAGAATAATAAAAAAATAAAGCCTCCTTTTACAAAGAGGCTTTGGGTGAACCATTTCTCAGGTCTTTTTTCCAAAAGAGCATAAACTTAGTCGTAAAATTCCACGGCCCCTGTGGATAAATCATACATAGCACCAACAATTAATATTGAGCCAGAATCTTCCAAGGCTTTTAAAACGACACTTTGCTCTCGAATATTGGTCAGTGCCATTTCTACATTGGTTTTTGCCACCGCATCCACAAATTCAGTATTACTTGAGTTGCGCTCGTATTCCGAGAGCGGCAATTGAGTGGCGTAAACAGCTGGCTCAATTTTATTGATCAGCGCGGTGAGATTTCCTAATCTCGCGTGATCACAAGCACCTTTAATGGCCCCACAACTTGTGTGCCCTAACACCACCAGTAGCTTTGTGCCGGCCAATTTACAGGCAAACTCCATGCTGCCTAGAATGTCCTGATTGATAAAATTTCCGGCAATGCGGATGCTAAATATATCGCCTAATCCTTGGTCAAATACCAATTCCGCCGAAACACGAGAATCGATACAACTCAAAATTGTAGCAAAGGGAAACTGACCTTCGGATGTATCATTCACCTGTTCCAGAAGATTTCTATTGGCCTTCAAATTATTCTGAAAGCGAAGATTGCCCTCTTTAAGAAATTTCAGCGCCTTAATTGGGGTCATTGATTGTTGTGTTTCTTTAGTATGTGCTTTCATAATACTTAGCTATTATATGTTTTTGAATAAAAAATTTGACTGTAATTTTCTGGGTTATCTACCTTCCCTTTCTCTGAAATCAATTTAATGTGTATTGACTTATTTTTTGCTTGCTGAACAAAATCATTCAGAATCTCAATTATGTCATGGTCAAGATAACGTGTTTTTCTTACATCGAGTTCCAAAAAACTATTTTCCTCTAATGAATTGAGCTCCTTTTGTATCGCCCCTTTATTAATAAAGGTTACCTCTTCAGCCAAAGTCATTTTATATTTATCGACTCCATTATGTTCTTCCTCGATGTGTAAAAAGTGTGAATTTTGATAGCTTTTTACCAAAATCACTATAATACCCACAGCCAGTCCTAAACCAATACCTGTCAATAAATCTGTAAATAATATTCCAATAACTGTGATAATAAAGGGAACAAATTGCTTCCAACCTAAAGAATACATAGTTTTAAACAATTCAGGTTTGGCCAGCTTATAACCTACCACTAGGAGCACAGCTGCCAATACAGACAACGGAATTAGATTCAGAATCAGTGGAATTGTTATTACTGAAACCAACAAAAATACCCCATGAATTATTGTAGAAAGCTTTGTTTGACCGCCAGATTGGATATTCGCTGAACTACGAACGATAACTTGAGTGACTGGTAATCCACCGATTAAACCCGAAAGTATATTGCCTACGCCTTGAGCCCAAAGTTCTCTATTGGCAGGTGTTACTCGCTTTTTGGGATCCAAACGATCGGTTGCTTCTAGACACAAAAGGGTTTCCAAACTCGCTACAAGGGCAATGGTCGTTGCCGTTATCCAAACATCCATTCGTCCAAAGGCTTCGATATTTGGGAACACGATAAAATCACTTAATCCTCCCGATTTAGATAAAACAGGTACACTGACTAAATTTTCAGCATAGACCTGCAATGGCGTATCTACGGTAAACACAACATAGATGATTCCAAAAATTACGGCGAGCAATGGGCCTTGAATCCACTGAAGAAACCCGGGCACTTTTGACTGGATTCTTGGCCAAAGTAAGAGCGTGGCCAAAGCGCAAATGGCAATTAGCGTAGCCCCTATGTTTATAAAATCAAGACTCAATAAAATCTCAGAAAAGGTATTCTCCCCGTTAACTTGTTTAAAGGAGAAATCCCCCTCGGGATCATGATCATAACCAAAAAAGTGTGGGATTTGTTTGAGTACAATAATTAAACCAATTCCTGAAAGCATTCCTTTAATAACCGCAGACGGAAAATAGAGTCCAATAATCCCTGCTCGCAATAATCCCATAGCAATTTGAAAAAAGCCCGCAATTACAACCGCAGCAATAAAATTTTCAAAACCACCTAAAGTAGTGATCGCGGTTAAAACAATAGCGGCCAAACCAGCAGCAGGACCGCTAACACCGATTTGAGATCCACTAAGCGCCCCAACTACAATACCTCCAATTATTCCGGCAATTAATCCAGAAAATAAGGGAGCTCCACTGGCCAGGGCAATACCAAGACATAATGGAAGGGCAACAAAAAACACGACGATACTCGCCGCAAAATCTTTTTTATAATTAGAAAACATAATGAAAAAAATGTACTCCGGTTGACACCGGAATGAGACAATAATTAAAAATGATATTAAATATTATTGTCTTCGGGAGGGTCGAGAATTAAGGCAATTAATTCACTTTGGGCACTAAAATAATAACCCACATTAAATCCCTTTAATTCCTCAATTGAATTGGCTTTGGATATGCCAAAAATATGATTAATCCAATGCTTAGTGTCATCATCAAATAGTTTTTTTGAAGACTCTTTTTCGGCATCATCCAATCCTGACCACTCAATATTGAATTGATCAATAGCCAAGCAATGTTGGGGCACCAAAGGTGCAGCAATAACTGTCATAAAAAACAGCGCGATTATTGTATGAAGAAATTGCTTGGTTTTCATGGAGTGCAAATATAAAAAAGACCTTACTCTTTGTGAGAACATTAAGTCAAATTTTTAATCTAAAATGTATCTTTGATTGTTTAAAATTTTAATAAGATGAAACTATCCTCTAAGTGTTTTTATTTTTTAATGGCCCTTTCTACAATAGGACTATTGGCACAAGATGCTCAACAATCGACCGAATCCATGAGCAGAATCGATTTTGCCAGCTCAATTACTCCTCAGGATTTGAGTAAACTTTTATACGCTTTCGCCGCGGATTCAATGCAGGGGCGCATGACCGCGACACCGGGACAAAAAAAAGCAGCTGAATTTCTTGTTGATTTTTATAAAAACGAAAAAATAACCGGTGCTTTACCCGGTGGAGGCTATTTTCAAAATATTCCAAAAGAATATTTTAAGTCTAAATACGTCAAAACAAACAGCGAAAACGTGGTGGCTATTATCCCAGGCTCTACTTGGCCGCAGGAATATATTGTACTTTCTGCCCACTACGACCATGTTGGCGCTAAGGGCGATACAATTTACAATGGGGCGGATGACGATGGAAGCGGCACCGTGGCCCTGTTAGAGATAGCCCAAGCTTTTAATGAAGCTAAGAAGCAAGGTATGGGCCCCAAACGCAGTATTGTTTTCTTACATGTCACAGGAGAGGAGATTGGCCTATTCGGCTCCCGTTTTTATACCGAAAATCCGATTTATCCTCTGGAACATACGGTCTGTAATCTCAATACAGATATGATTGGACGCATTGATCCAAATAAAGCGGGTAACAATAATTACATCTATTTAATCGGTAGCGACAAACTCAGTCAAGAGCTCCATGATTTATCTGAGCGCGTCAATGAAGAGTATGCTCAAATGGAGTTGGACTATACCTTCAATGATGAAAATGACCCTAACAGATTTTATTACCGCAGTGATCACTATAACTTTGCCAAAAACAACGTCCCCATAATATTTTATTTTAATGGGGTTCATGAAGATTATCATCAACCTACTGATACCCCAGATAAGATTGAATATCCCCTAATGTCTAAAAGGACTCAGCTAATTTTCCATACTGCTTGGGAAGTTGCCAACTTAGATAAAAGAATTTTAGCAGACAAGCTAGATAACACCAAAATAAATGGGCAAAAAGTCCAGAATAAAAGCAAAAAATAAAAAGGCTAAATTCTAATTGAATGAACAAAAAAACCGGCTTATAGCCGGTTTTTTTTTGGGTGGAAGACCGGGTTCGAACCGGCGACCTCTGGAACCACAATCCAGCGCTCTAACCAACTGAGCTACAACCACCATATTTCGGTAGACCCCACAGGCGCTACCTCTCTGCCAAAAAGCGGAGGCAAATATAATTTAAAATGCCGCGCTGCGCAATTATTTATAAAATTAAATTAGGTCGAAAAGACTGCGTGTCGCCACATATCTTTTGGTATTGAATCCTTCACCAAAATCAGTGCCGATAAGACGTCCTAAATTACGATAACGATAAGTCAAACTATCCCTAGTATTCTCTGTAGAAATTGGGGTTTGTGGCTCCGAACTATTTGGATCATAAAACTGACTTTGATAAGCAAATACGGAGGCTAATTTCTTATCCATGAAGCCGGTAACGTCTACGACAAAATCAGGTTCAATATCATTCCATTGGATATAATGATATACATGTGCAGGACGCCAGGCATCTTGGTTGCTCCCCTGATAGGTGGTTTCTATTTTTCTCAAACCCGACAAAAAACATGCATCTGCAACCAGATTACTGCCCTTTGGGTGATCTATATGTCGATCTTCAAGCGCATTGCACAAGACTATTTTGGGTCGCGTAGCGCGCAATATTTCTATCACTTTTAGCTGATTGGGAACATCGTTTTGAAAAAATCCATCGGCCATACCCAGATTTACGCGAAAACTAGCCCCTAAAATTTTTGCCGCTTCCAAGGCTTCTTTTTTGCGAATTTCTGGTGTTCCGCGGGTCCCCAACTCGCCTTGAGTTAAATCCACAATTCCTATTGTTCTACCCCCTGCAATCTCTTTGGCTAGGGTTGCTCCAGCACTCATTTCTACGTCATCGGGATGAGCGCCAAATGCTAATATATCGACGGCTACAACTTGTTCCAACATTATTTTTGAGTTTAAATAGACTATTAAAAGGCCTGAGCGATATCATTTTTTAGATCCTCAACCGATTCTATACCAACAGAAAACCTAATCAGCTGATCTGATATCCCTACAGATTCGCGCTGCTCAGGACTCAGTAAGGCATGTGAAGTCAATGCCGGAATGAGCGCGGTAGATTCGACTCCACCAAAACTCGTGGCACGCTTGATAAGTTTTAATTTATTAAGAAAGCTCACAGCTGGAATATCGTGATGTAATTCAAATGAAACTACCCCGCCAAAGCCACACATCTGGGCATGGGCAAGATCATGATCGGGATGACTTTTAAGTCCCGGATAATAGACACGTGAAACTTGGGCCTGTTGCTCTAACCACGCCGCCATAGTTAAGGCATTGGCATTTTGGGCACTTACTCTTAAGCCCATTGTTTTAATGCTGCGATCTAGTAGCCATACCGTGAGATCACTGAGACTTCCCCCTAGCATTTTTGCTCTGTGCGCAATTTTATCACACAGCTCCTGACTGCAAGCGACAGTACCTGCTAAAATATCACTGTGACCCGACATATATTTTGTGGCACTGTGAATTACAACATCTACCCCGTATTGGGCTGGCAATTGATTAACAGGGGAACCCATTGTACTATCAATGACAACCAAAATATTATGCTTTCGAGCCATTTTTACCACCGCCTCAAAATCAACAATATCAAGTAACGGATTCGAGGGAGATTCGATATAAATTAATTTCGTGTTCGGTTTAATTTTTTCAGCAAAATCATCCGCATTAAGCCCCTGGCTAAAATCATATTCAATACCAAAATCAGCGATTTGATTAGCCACAAAATTATAGGTACCTCCATATATGGTGTTTTGGATGACCATATGATCCCCGGAACTAAGTAACCCCAGAAGCGTGGTGGTGATAGCCGCCATACCACTTGCAAAAACCAATCCAGCAGCGCAATTATCTAAGGCAGCAATTTTATTATTCAGCTCAATCTGGTTAGGTGTATTAAAGTAACGCGGATATTGACTTAAACTTTGATCTTGATAATCAAAAGCGGTCGAAAAATAAATTGGCGTGACAATACTCGAATTGCGTTCAGAAGGTAATTTAATTCCATGAACACAAGTGGAATTGAGATCTTTATTTTGTTTAGTCATTTGGTCAAATGTACAAATTAGAAAAGAGTATTGCTATCTTTACATGGAGATTTTAACCAACTTATAACATGGTTGGTCTACACCCACTAAAGTCATATGAAGACACTATTGATCAATATTCATCAACTCTTACAAATTCGCCCGTCGGAGGTGCGTTTTGTCTCGGGCGAACAAATGAAGGAATTACCCAAAGTTGACAATGCTTGGCTACTGATTAATAAGGACAAAATAGAAGATTTTGGTGCGATGGACTCTGCACCATTGAATGCCACAAAAAATATAATCGATTGCAGCAATCGAATCGTTATGCCTACCTATTGCGACAGTCATAGTCATATAATTTATGCCGGGGATCGCGTGGATGAATTTGTACAGCGTCTTGAGGGCAAAAGTTATCAAGATATAGCATCGAGCGGTGGTGGCATTTTAAACAGTGCGAAAAGGCTAGATAAAACCTCTGAAAAACAATTGTATGAGCAAGCTGCGGCGCGTCTTGAGCAATGCGCCTATCTCGGTACAGGCGCCCTTGAAATTAAAAGTGGTTATGGTCTGAATTTAGAAGCCGAATTAAAAATGCTTCGTGTAGCTAAGCGTTTAGGGGAAAAATTCCCGATTGCCATTAAATCAACATTCTTAGGAGCGCATGCCTTACCTCAAGAATTTAAAGGTCGAAAAGTGGACTTTGTGCATCATGTATGCCAAGAAATGATTCCTGAGGTCGCTGCACAAAATTTGGCAGATTATGTCGATGTTTTCTGCGAAGAAGGATATTTTGATCTAAACGATACCAAGCAAATTTTAGCAGCAGGTGCGAAACATGGCCTCAAAGGTAAAATACATGTCAATCAATTCAATGCCATAGGTGGGGTAGCTATAGGCGTAGCGATGGATGCACTAAGTGTCGATCATTTAGAGCTGATCACCGAGGAGGATCTTTTGGCTTTGGAAAATAGCCAAACAATGCCTGTGGCTTTGCCAGGGTGTTCGTTGTTTTTAGATATTCCATTTACACCAGCTAGAGCATTAATCGATAGAGGTCTACCCCTGGCTCTAGCGACAGATTTTAATCCCGGGTCGGCACCATCGGGCAATATGAATTTAGTTGTGTCTTTAGCCTGCTTGCGCATGAAAATGACGCCAGCCGAGGCCCTCAATGCAGCCACAATTAACGGTGCCTATGCCATGGGACTAGAAGACACACACGGATCAATTACACGCGGTAAAAAAGCCAGTTTAATCATCACTTACCCTCTTGAAGATTTCAGCCACCTCCCCTATGATTTTGGTCAAAATCATATTGATCAAGTTATTTTAAACGGTCGCCTCTTGTGAAATACCTGAATTATATAAATCCTGAATATATTGATCAAATTACGGTCAAAAGGCGCAATGAATTGCGCCTTGGAGAGGGCCTTGAACTGATTACCGATAAGCAACAACTCAAGAAAACAAAAGCCCGCTATCTGATCATTGGAATACCCGAAGACCTTGGGGTAAGAGCAAATGGCGGACGCCCTGGAGCGGCTAAAACATGGGATTCTTTTTTAGGCCATTTTTGCTCTTTGGCATTGGCTCAAAATAGCCCGATTGATCGGGTCGCAATTTTGGGCAGTATTCAGTGTCAGGACCTTATGGATGAAGGTAAGACTCTAAATTGGCAAAAACTCGAGGACCAAAATACTTTTAATGAACTTATCACAGCTTTAGATCAACGTGTTGCCGCAGTTATCCAACCCTTGATTATTGGAGGATTCATTCCTGTGGTCATTGGTGGCGGCCACAATAATGCTCTTGGTCTTCTAAAAGCGAGCAGCAAGGCTATGCAACAGCCTGTAAATTGCCTAAATATCGACGCCCATACCGATCTGCGCAATGATGATTATCGCCACAGTGGCAATGGTTTTCAAAGGGCCTTTTTGGAAAAATATCTCTGTAAATACAATATTTTCGGCCTTCATCAGCACACACTTTCAGCCGGAATTACAGAATTCATCCAAACCATTAATCAGGAAAGTCAAAAGGAACATTACGAGTACTTACGATCAAGTGATGATAACAGCCAAAACCCTGGCAATGGCCAAAAAATACAGGCAAATAAAATTGACTACCTATCACTAGAGCAATGGCTCGACACTCCTGTGATTCAAAGACGCGAACTATTTCAGCAGTGGCTAGAGCCTCTGTTTGAAAATCACTTTGGTTTAGAAATTGATCTGGATGTGATTAGTGATATGGGTAGCAGTGCCCAGAGTCCTGTGGGCTTATCTGTTCAAGAAGTTCGTAACCTAGTAAGGACCATTGCCGGCCACCCGAACTTGTGCTATATCCATCTATGCGAGGGTGCTCCGGAGTTGGGACTATATCCCAGTCAGGTGGTCAAAACCCTGAGTGTATTATGTTTGGATCTAATGGTGTAAGCATTTGCAAGATGGCTAATTTTTATTGGCCAACAATGGAACAAACTTACACGGACCATGAGTGGATTTATCGAATTTTTTCTCAGTAACTCTTTGGAAAACCGTCATGACTTGTTCTTTCTCTCCCAAAGGGATGACCAATCTGCCACCCACTTTTAATTGCGCCAATAAGGGCATTGGGACAAATGGTGCTCCAGCGGTTACAATAATTCCATCATAGGGGGCCTGCTCAGGAAAACCTTTATATCCATCTCCGAAAATAATTTTTTTAGGAATGAATCCCATTTTTTTCAGGAGAATGGAAGATTTTTTAAACAATTCATTTTGACGTTCTATGGTGTAAAGTTGTACGCCTAATGCCACAAGGACAGCACTCTGATAGCCACTCCCCGTTCCTATTTCCAAAATTTTCTGACCCGAAGTACATTGTAACAACTCAGTTTGTTTAGCCACGGTATAAGGCTGTGAAATGGTTTGATCCGCAGCAATCGGAAAAGCTTTATCGCTGTAGGCATGATCTAAAAAACCGCTGTCCATAAAAAAATGTCGGGGCACCTGATTCATCGCCTCGAGTACACGCTCATCACTAATCCCTTTGCGCCTTAATTGATCGAGAAGCTGCTTTCTTTTGCCTTTGTGTATGAACGAATCTTTCATTGGTGCTTGAGAATGGACTTCAATTATTTTGGGTTTTTTCCAAAACAAAACTAAGAAACACAAGGCGAATTTGGGGCGCTTCAAACGGCGAATTTTGGGTAAAATCGGTATCTTTGCTTAAATTCAAAATACATGCTTAAAGCCGGAGTATTTGGCGCAGGCCACTTGGGAAAGATTCACCTAAAATTACTACAACAAAGTGAGCGATTTCAACTGGTTGGGTTTTATGACGCCGACGCCCAGGCAGCCCGTGAAATTGAAAAAACATTGGGCTATAAATATTTTGATCAACCAGAGGAATTAATCGCTGCTTGCGATTTAATCGATATCGTAACCCCAACCACACACCATTTCGAGGGGGCAATGTCCGTTTTACATGCCGGCAAACACGTTTTTATTGAAAAACCAATAACAGAGACCACTCAGCAGGCTGAGGAAATCATTGCATTGGCCAATCAGAAGGGACTGAAAGGTCAAGTAGGCCATGTTGAGCGTTTTAATCCAGCATTTACGGCAGTTAAAGATAAAATACAATCACCGATGTTTATCGAGACACATCGACTGGCTGAATTTAATCCTAGAGGGACAGATGTCCCCGTAGTCTTGGATCTCATGATTCACGATATTGACGCTGTATTGAGCGTTGTTAATAGTCCAGTGAAACATGTCAGTTCCAGCGGGGTTGTTGTGATCTCTGAAACTCCTGATATCGCCAATGCCAGGATAGAGTTTGAAAATGGATGTGTGGCTAATCTTACTGCAAGTCGTATTTCCATGAAGAAAATGCGCAAGGTTCGCTTCTTTCAAAAGGATGCATACATCTCGGTAGACTACTTAGATAAAACCTGTGAAGTGGTCAAAATGAAAAATGCTCCAGAGCAGCCAGATGATTTTGCCATGATTTTAACTAATGCCGAGGGTCAAAAGAAGCAAATCTATTTTGACAACCCCCAAATTGGGCGGAATAATGCAATTCTAGATGAATTAGAGGCTTTCGCAGACGCCATCGAACAAAACACCACTCCCATAGTTGATTTGAATGATGGTGCTCGAGCCCTAAAGGTCGCCTTGATGGTAATTGAAAATTTTAAAAAATAAGCTTATGAAGAATGTAGCCGTAATTGGTGCAGGAACTATGGGTAATGGTATTGCCCATACTTTTGCCCAAAACGACTTTCGTGTACAACTCATTGATGTCTCACAACAGGCTCTTGACAAGGGCCTTGCGACCATTGAAGCTAATTTAGACCGCATGCTAGCTAAAGGCAGTATAACACAGGAGCTCAAAAGCCAAACCCTAGCCAATATAACGACCTATACAGATCTAGAAGAAGGCGTGGAATATGCAAGTTTAGTAGTTGAAGCTGCCACAGAAAAGGAAGAACTCAAAAAAAGTATCTTCAAAGACTTGGATAATTTTTGCCCCGAAGACACGATTCTGGCGACCAATACCTCTTCAATTTCTATTACCTCCATTGCCTCGGTAACCACTAGACCAGATCGTGTTATTGGAATGCATTTTATGAACCCTGTTCCACTTATGAAACTTGTGGAAATCATATCTGGGTATTCAACGAGCAAAGAAACCTACTCTACAATCAAAGCCATGGCCGAAAAATTGGGCAAAACTCCTGTTTCTGTGCAAGATTACCCAGGCTTTGTGGCCAATAGAATTTTGATTCCCATGATTAATGAAGCCATATTTACACTGCATACTGGCGTAGCTGGGGTCAAAGAAATTGATGAAATTATGAAATTAGGTATGGCGCATCCCATGGGTCCATTGCAACTTGCAGATTTTATCGGATTAGATGTTTGTCTCTCGATTTTAAATGTGATGTACCAAGGTTACAAAGAATCAAAATTTGCGCCTTGTCCTCTGCTTGTTAATATGGTTGCAGCTGGTAAGCTTGGGGTTAAAAGCAAGGAAGGATTTTACGACTACAGTGAAAGTAAAAAAGCTGAGAAAGTAGCTCCACGCTTTGCTTAATCTCCTATTATGATTGACTCAATACCTGAAAATCTTCAAAAATTAAACGCCCAAATACCCGCTCATGTGTCTTTGGTAGCAGTATCAAAGACCAAGCCCAATGAAGCAATTTTAGCCGCTTATCAGGCAGGTCAACGCCTTTTTGGAGAGAATAAGGCTCAAGAGATGACCCAAAAATGGCAAGCCTTACCTAAGGATATTCAATGGCATATGATTGGGCATCTACAAACGAACAAGGTGAAGTATATTGTCCCTTTTGTTTCCTTAATTCATTCCCTTGATAGCATCAAATTAGCCAATGAGATTAATCGACAAGGAGAGCGCTACAGAAGGGTAATTGACTGTTTGATTCAAATCAAAATTGCCAAAGAGGAAGAAAAATATGGCTTTAGCCCGAGTGAAGCTTTAGTTTTTCTCGAGGATCTTCAGAAAAGCCCCTTACCTTATGTTCGTATACGTGGTCTTATGGGTATGGCTACATTTACCGACGACAGCGAACAACTCCACAATGAATTTTTGATTTTAGAGAGCTTTTTTCAGGCGTACAAATCCACTCATAACTTGGAAATTCTCTCTATGGGGATGAGCGGAGATTATCCCATTGCCATCGAGACAGGAAGCAATATGATTCGTGTAGGTAGTGCCATTTTTGGATCAAGACAAGCGCATTAAACCTGATTTGGGAATGTACGCCATAGTAGATATAGAGACAACCGGGGGTAAATTTAATGAGGAGGGCATAACTGAGATTGCCATTTATAGACACGATGGTTTTCAAATTACAGATCAATTCTGTAGTCTTGTCAATCCAGAGCGCCCCATTCAAGCTTTTGTCGTTTCTCTTACAGGGATTAATAATACAATGTTACGTCAAGCACCCAAGTTCTATGAGGTGGCTAAACGAATTGTAGAAATAACCGAAGACGCTGTTTTGGTCGCGCATAACGCACAATTTGATTATCGCATACTGCGGACAGAATTTGAGCGACTAGGCTACGATTTTCAGCGCAAAACTCTATGCACGGTGGAACTTTCGAAAAAACTATTGCCCGGCCACGCCAGTTATAGTCTTGGTAAGCTGGTTCGTGCCTTAGGTATTCCTATCAGTGATCGACATCGCGCTCAAGGGGACGCTCAGGCGACTGTAAAGCTTTTTCAACTTCTGCTGGATCGTGACGTGGAAAAAAGCATCGTACAATCATCCATCCGATTAGATCCAAAAAAGCAAATTGAGCCGAAACTCTTAGAGCTTATTGACCAGGCGCCAACCGAGACTGGAGTTTATTATTTGCGCAATCAAGAAGGAAAACTCATTTATATCGGTAAGAGTAAAAATATAAAGAAGCGTTTAACCCAACACTTTACAGGGCAAGACCGAAAAAGTAAAAAACTACAGCTTGAAACTGCTGATGTTCAGGTAGAAAGAACTGGGAATGAACTCATAGCCTTACTCAAAGAAAGCGAAGAAATAAAGCTACATAAGCCATTGTATAACAGGTCGTTAAGGCGGTCTTTATTTCGTTACCAGCTCGCTTATTTCACTGATGAAAATGGATACGTCAATCTGGATATAGAACCCTCAGATCGGAGAAAAAAATCTATCACCACATTTACCACCTTTGCGCAGGCTAAATCTGTTTTGTTTAAGATCACAGAGCAATATCAGCTTTGTCAGAAGTTAAATGGTCTTTATCAGACCAAAGAGGCTTGTTTTTTGCATGGACTTGACCAATGCAAAGGTGCTTGCATTCAAGAAGAAACCCCTGAAGAATACAACCAGAGAGTTTGGGATTTTATCAATAAAAATCGCTATCAATCAAGTGATCTATTGATTATAGATAAAGGGCGTCATGTTGAAGAGCGTTCATGCATACTGATTGAGAAAGGGGCCTTTAAGGGATTCGGCTATTATTCGCTTAATTTTCAAATTCAAAACCCAGAAGTGCTCAAATCAATTATTAGACCCATGCAAGATAATCGAGATGCACAGCACATTATACAATCTTATTTGCGCCGGCACAAGGTCTTAAAAGTTGTGTCACTTAATGACTGATCTAATTAGTTAGCGCTGCCAAGCTTGTTCGCGATCTCCACTCTTATTGTAATTGCTGCCCTATGTTTGAAATCTTCACTATTTTTAAGGTCATAACCCTAACTCCATGAATCAACCAGCATCGAATCAAGAGCCTTTAAAACCATGGCAAAAAAAGCTTCATGAAATTATTTATGAGGCGGACACACCAGCGGGCAAGTGGTTTGACATAGCTCTTTTACTCTTTATTCTTGCGAGTGTATTGTTTGTCATGCTCGAGAGTGTGAAGGGGCTCCCCGAGTTTTGGTACAGCTTTTTTATCCAGGCCGAATGGGTGATTACAATTCTCTTTACCATAGAATACTTCTTGCGCATTATTTCCATAAAAAAACCCAAACATTACATTTTTAGTTTTTACGGTTTAGTAGATTTAGTGGCCATATTTCCTCTATATCTCTCCCTAGTAATAAGTGGCACGGGGGCTTTAGCTACATTGAGAGCACTGCGCTTGTTACGCGTATTCAGAATATTAAAAATTACCCGCTATATCAAAGAAGGGCATCGCTTAAAAGAGGCCTTGAGATTGTCAAAGCCAAAAATCCTTGTTTTTTTGTTTACTGTACTCGTGGTTTCAATGATTGCGGGAACATTGATGTATTTAATAGAAGGCGATGAAAGTGGATTTACCAGCATTCCTCGTGGAATTTATTGGTGTATCGTAACCTTAACCACAGTAGGATTCGGTGATATTACCCCTGTAACTCCTTTGGGACAATTTATTGCCTCGGTAATCATGATTATGGGATATGGTATTATTGCCGTACCCACCGGAATTGTCGGTGTCGCCTATGCCAAAACTTCAATTCCCGAACCTGAATTAAACACTCAATCGTGTCCAAATTGTAGTGCAGCAGAACAAAAAGAATCAGCACATTATTGCTGGAATTGTGGCCATAAACTTGAGGAACATTAATGTGCCTTAATTATCCAATGACAAAACCGCATGAAATTATCGTTGTCGTGGGGCCCACGGCAATAGGCAAAACCAAATTAGCCATTGACCTGGCTAATTATTGGGATTGTAATATTATTTCTGCAGACTCAAGACAATTCTACAAAGAAATGACCATTGGTACCGCAGTACCCGAGGCTCATGAGCTTAGCGCTGCCCCACACTTTCTCATTCAGCATAAAAGTATTCACGATAATTATTCTGTAGGAGATTTTGAGCGAGAAGCTTTGGCGCTAATTAATGTCTTTTCAAAAAAGAATGACAAAACAGTGGTAGTGGGAGGATCAGGACTTTATATCAATGCGCTTTTATATGGCTTAGATGAATTCCCTGAGGTCTCTGAATCTACTCGGAATCAATTGAATCAAGAGTTCAAAAAAAATGGTTTGAATTGGATTCAAGAAGAATTAAAAAGAGTGGACCCCGTTTACTATGCGCAGGTCGATAATATGAATCCGCAAAGAATAATACGCGCCTTAGAAATATATCGCAGTTCAGGCATCCCCTATTCAAGTATGCGCAAGGAATCTGTAAAAGCCAGGCCCTTCAAACATCATCTAATCGGGCTAATGGCACCGAGACCTATTATTTATGAGCGGATTAACCATAGGGTTGATAAAATGATCTCTGATGGATTAATCCAAGAGGCTGAAAAGCTTTATGAACACCGTGGTCTGAATGCCTTACAGACTGTTGGATATAAAGAGATTTTTGATTATTTCGACATTAAACTGTCTCTAGAAGAGTCTATTGAGCTGATCAAGCAGAATACAAGACGTTTCTCTAAGCGACAGATGACTTGGTTTAAAAAGAACACTGAACTTAGTTGGTTCTCTCGCGAAAACGCATTTCAGGAAATACTTAAATTCCTCGAAACAATCAACTAATTCTAGAGTTCTGTTTCTCCCTTAACGACTAATCTGAAACCTTCACCATGGATATTTATGATTTCTACCTGCGGGTCTACACTGAGATACTTGCGTAACTTTGCAATATAAACATCCATACTGCGCGATGTAAAATAATTATCATCTCTCCAAATTTTGGTCAGAGCCAATTCTCTGGGCATTAAATCATTTTTATAAAGCGCTAATAATCGCAATAAATCATTTTCTTTCGGAGATAACTTAATAGGCTTTTCATCCTTAAAAGTGAGGTAGCGCAATTTTGCATTGAGTTGAAAATCACCAAATTTAAAGTCGAATTCCTTGCTGTCTCCCATGGACTCAGTGCTTTTTCGTTGCATAATGGCTTTGATTTTCATTAATAAGACTTCACTGTCAAAGGGCTTATTCAAATAATCATCCGCACCTATTTTATAACCCTTTAATACGTCTTCCTTCATGGCTTTGGCAGTCAAAAATATTATTGGGACTTGCTGATTTTTTTCACGAATTTCCTTAGCTAAAGTAAAACCATCCTTGTAAGGCATCATGACATCAAGAATACACAAATCATAATGATCTTTTTTAAACTTTTCAAAGCCCTCCATACCATTCTTTGCATGTACGACGTCATAATCATTCATGGTCAAGTAGTCTTTAAGTACTGTTCCGAAATTAGGATCGTCTTCAACTAATAGGATTTTTTTGTTCTGTTTTTCCATATTTTAAGAGATTAGGTCAAATTTAATAATAAATGTACTCCCCTTTCCTTTTTCACTTTCTACAAAGACTTCAGCATTATGGTCGTCCAGTATACGCTTGACATAAGCCAAACCAAGACCATGGCCTTTTACATTGTGAATATCTCCAGTGGGCTCGCGATAAAATTTTTCAAATATGCGTTTTTGGGCTGTCTTAGACATTCCAATACCATTATCAGTCACTTTTAGAATAATACTATCCTTTACGTTTTCAGTACTGATAGTGATCTCAGGAGCATTGTCTGAATACTTAATGGCATTATCCAATATATTGACCATAACGTTAGTCAAATGCAAATCATTGCCCAGAATTGATGATTTTAGGGCTTCAAAACTAGTCATGAGTTTGCCCGAACGATTGTCAACCATCAGGGTTACGTGACTGATGGCATCTTCTATGATTTCGTGTAATTTAATGCGCTGTTTAGGCAAATCCAATTGATTTTTTTCAAGTTTTGAAATGCGTAATACATTTTCGACTTGAGCGTGCATACGCCTATTTTCATCCCGAATCATTTTCATATACCGCGCGATAAACTCCTTATCATCAGCTACTTTGGGGTTTTTCATGGCATCCAGGGCCAAATTAATTGTCGCAATTGGGGTCTTGAATTCATGGGTCATATTATTGATGAAATCCGTCTTTATCTGAGATATCTGCCTTTGACGCATGAGTTGCGATAGGGTGTTTGAATAAGTCAATATGATAATGGAAGTAAATATGAGTGACAGTAAAGCCATTCCCATGAAGGAATTAAAAATCTCTTTGTTTTTATCTGAAAAATTGACGTAGAGCTGATATTGAGTTTCAAATGAATCATTGACAAACAAAGGCACACCGTAGGTCGTTTTAGGGTCTAATTTAAAGCGACGAGACCGGACCTTGGTGGCAAGGTCATTGCTGTAAACAGCAAATTCAAACTTCGACTTAATCCCTCGCTCTATTGCTTCCTTTTCAATAAGACGCTGAATTTCTTGCTCACTTACCCGCTTGTGCAGCGGCATTCTTGAAGCAATATTGGAGACAGCCTCCTCAAATTGCTTACGCTCAAAATCACGAAGGCGATCAAAGTCTACCATAGTTTGTGTCACCTGGCCTTGGTCATCTAAAGAGCTTATAATTTTAGTGGTGGTCTTTTGATTGGTAATCTTTTTAAAGGCAATAGAATCAAATTCAAATTCAAAGAAATACGAGGAAAGTTTGTAATCCTCCTCAATGATTCCATCGGAGAAAATAATTGTCTCATTTTTATCTTCATTGACAATACGGTAGATTAACTCTGTAACATTAACATTTTCTGGAGTGTCAATACTGTCCACTAGTCCACTGTAGAGTTGATAATAATCTTCGGTTTCTCTGAGTTCGATTTGACGAGATACATCTATTAGAAGCTGCCTAACCCCCAAGGTAAATTGATCCTCTTTTGTGGTAAAGGCATTGCGGATCCAATACCCCTGAACAAACACGATGCCTAAAAGAGCCAACGACATGAGGCCTATCAACAAATAAAACAAACGTTTGTTCATATGTTAAAATTAAGATTTTAACATTTAGCCATGATTTGCTTTAACCAAAACTTAACAAACAAATCGGACAATACTTATTCAAAAAATTTCGAATAAATTCTTAGGTATTGGGTAAAAAAATTTTACGGATACAGCTACTGAGAAAGTATCAAATGAAGTCGGTGTACCTCCTGTGTTAGGATATTCAATTCAGAATTTTCCAGTACATAATCAGCCAAAGGAATTTTTGTATCGTCAGGCCATTGATGTTTCATTCGTTCGAGAACCTGATTCCGCGTCCACGAATCACGCTTTATGACGCGCTGTATGCGTTCATGTTCTGGCGCAGTAATTAGAAGACTAAGGTTACAATTTTCTTGCCCCTTTGTTTCAAATAAAATCGCTACCTCTTTTATAACATATGGTCCACTTTGAGTATTGATCCATTGTTTAAAATCCTCTGCCACTCGCGGATGAACCAAAGCATTCCACTGATTAAGTAATTCAGAATTATTAAACAGTTTTTGTGAAATCCAAGCGCGATTTAATTGCCCCTGTTCATTATAGGCATGGGACCCCAATAAGGCCATCAAAGAAGTCCTGAGAGCCTGATCCTCTTGCATCAGTCTTTTGGCGGATAAGTCAGCATTATAAACCCCGACCCCCAATTGCGAAAACATCTCGGCCACTGTCGATTTTCCAGAACCAATTCCTCCGGTCAAACAAACTATTTTTGGCCTATTGTGTGAACTCGACATAATCAACCTTTTTATGGCTCAGTTCAGGCTTAAATACGCCCTCTGGCAATTTACTTAATCTAGGAATCATAAAACTATCTTCGGATATGCGTTCATTATAATCACAAATAAGCCTAAAATTTGATTCATCGTACAATGCATATTCATTTACGGGTATCTCCACGGATAAAATCATTGTTTCGGGAAAAATTTGAAGTCTTCTACCGCGCGGCAGATTGACCAATTCCACTGGAAGTTCAATCTGTTTTTGAGTAAATTCTAAAATTTTTACGGACCAAATAATACTGTCTTGAGAACGACTCAACTGATTTGATTTCAATGACTCAAGAACGATCGGCTCCGATAAATTGGTTCGTAAATTATCCAAACGTTTATAGACCGTGCTAATAGCACTTATACTGTCAATCATTTCTGAAGGACCATAAATCGTAATTTCATTTGGCTCGATATGTGGGCCATCAATAATTTTAAACCCCTGGGCCAAACTGACTTGCCCCTGAAATAAAACAGCGACAGTTTTGGCGGACATTCTGTCTAAAGGGATAATTAATTCTTTTGTTTCAATAGAAATCACCTCTGCAGAGGTTAATTTTCGATAGCAAAAGGCTAGAAGTTGATCTTGATTAAAACGAATACTATTGTCTTCAAGACTTCGACCTGCGGATAAATCGAGAACAAGAGTTTTATCCCGAAAAACCTCTGTCAATAATTTAAAACCGTTTGCATTGACAGTAATCACAAGTTGATCTGGAGCCTGTGGGGAGACAATAGTTTGCTCAGGCAGACCTGTATATTGCAAATTCAATCTAAACTCCGCAACCAGAGGCTTTGAGAACTTGGTCAAAAACCAAATCGTTGCTGCCATAATCAGAAACAACAAAAATGATCGAACCCTCTGATTTCTCTTAATGGTTAATAAACTCATTTTTTTGACTGATTAAAGAACATATAAGGAAATTGCATTCGCACGTCTCTTTTTAGTAGTTGTAAATATAACCAACCAACAAAAAATCCACGAGCATAGGAAATCAATTGAATAACAAAGGCAAAGGGCACTATAAAAAAAGCTTGGATAGACTTTAATTTTATTCCTGCTAAAAGGCCCACAATAAATGTATACCCAATAATAAAATAAATCATTGCATTATTACCAAGCATAGCTAGGACTGCGGAGGTTATGCCAAATATTATGGCAAAAAATGGCATCCAAAAGACCCATGAAGCGGTTTGCGGTCTCCAAAAATTTAAAATACTGCGTGCTAGTCCAAATTTGTAAATCTGACGGGCATAACCCTTCCAGCTAATGCGTCTCTTGTGATACACTAGGGCCTCTTTGATGAAAGCAGTTTTAAAGCCCATTTCCCAAAGCCGATGAACTAATTCTGGATCTTCACCAGGGTGCAACTCTGAAAAACCATTGGACCGCTCAAAAGCAACCTTACTCAACCCCATATTAAAACTTCGAGGCTCAAAGCGCTTGAGTTTGCGTTTACTACCGCGAACTCCTCCCGTGGTCCAAAACGACGTCATCACAAAACTAATTGCTTTTTGACGCAGATTAAAATTAGGATGGGCGGCATCAGGGCCTCCGAAACAATCGGTGAAGTCATTACTTAGACCCAAATCTACGGCCTTCAAATAACCGGGAGAAAGAATACAATCAGAATCCAAAATTATATAATAGTCCCCGCTTGCTTTTTGCATAGCAAAATTACGTGAATCACCTGGGCCTGTATTTTCTTTGAAAAAGTACTTAACGTTTAATGAGGTATATTGTGATAACACCTCATCAGAACGTAGCTTTGAACCGTCATCAACAACGATTACTTCAAATGGAATAGACCCTTCTAACTGAGTTAATGAATAAATCAACTCCCCAAGTTCATCGGGACGATTATAAACGGGAATTATAAAAGAATAAAGCTTTGGCATAACGCAAAATTACGCAATAAAAAAGCCATCCCGTTATGGGATGGCTTTCTTGTATAACTAATTATACCTTTGTTATTGCTTGATCACTTTGTAAGTGCCAGTTTGACCATCTACGGTAACTTCCATTAGGTAAGCACCAGCAGCCAAATGAGCCACATTCAATTCAGTAGTAGTAGCATCAACATTTACTTCGATCATTCTCTGACCTAAGATATTGTACAATACAACTGATTCAATGTTTTGAGCAGCAGCAAGATTAATTCGCTCGCGGGTTGGGTTCGGATAGAACTCAAATCCTTCGATTTCATTACTTGCAGTACCCAACTGACAGTTGTCAAAAATGATGTCAGTAATACCACCAGTGTTCACTACGAAGCAGTAGTACGTTTGACCTCCAACAACAGGAATAGTCGCACTTGAACCTGGCAAACATTGGTTCTGATAATAATCTACGTGTACAAGATCAGACTCAATAGATGTTTGATCAGGAGCGGTATAGAATGTTACAGAGCTCACACCTGCTGGAGAAGCAATCGTTCCAGTGATGAAACCATTGATTTCAGGAGTAAACTCATACCATACACCAGCAGCACCAGAGATATCACATCCAGCAGGAGTACCAGCCTCTTCAGTTGCAGCAGGCATAGCCACATCCTCGTCGGTAAATGGGCAGCCTACAGCCAACAAGTCAATCGCATTCACGATATCGTTATTTGGTGGAGGAATTAAACTACATTCCATGGTTAACTCAAAGTTACCAACACTGCTACTCCATCCATGAACTAGGATATAGAAGGTTGTGTTTCCATCTGAGACAAACTCAACAGAGGACTGGAAGTTTGGACAATCGTCATCGTTTCCAACCACACAAGTAAAGGCACCACACTCTCCAGTGTAAACGGATAACTTCGTATCGTAGTCAGTATCATCGCTACAAGTGTATAATAAGATCTCAGAAGCAAGCCCTGAAGTATCTTCGAACTTGTACCATACACCAGGAGCACCTGTTGAAGTATCACAATCAGGAGCTACACCCACATCAGAAGTTGCTGATAATGTATCCCCAAATACTGAAGTATTACACTCGATAGAGCGTGCTCCCGCACAAACGTCATAAGTTAATGGATCGGTAGATACCATCTCGATATCCATCAATAGATCTGGACCAAGTCCTCCACCAACACCACAGTCAGCAAAAGTACCCCATGTTGGGCAGACACCAAATCCACCACCTGGGTTTTGCCATAAGGCTGCGTTGTCATTAGTGTCCTCAGCACTGCCCCAGAACCACTGACCACCTAAACCGAATTCCATTACTACAGCAACAGAAATCCAGTAACGCGTATCAGGGTTGAGGGTAGCCTCAATTACTTGAGCTGGATTCAAGGTGAAGTTTGCATCACCATCAGCATCCACACTTCCTGGGAAGGTCTCTTGGTAACGAACGTCACCAGGAACACCATTATCGTCATTATATATGGTCAATTGAACTGCACCGTTTGGATCTCCAGGAAGACCAGGAGCACCAGCAGTATAACGACCTTGAATATCAATTGAACAAATTAGACCTGCATCCCCTGTGAAGAATACATCATCCACAGCGATACTTGTAAAGTCTGGAAAGTCAGGGAATATTTGTGCTGGCGGCCCACCACCTGTTGGTAATTCGTTTGTATAAGCGAAGTCACCACAACCAGGACGTTGAGTTCCAATTACAACATTACCTAGGGCAGTCTCGTTTGCAGAACTGGCATTCAGCCCGCGAACGTACCAACCATATTGTACAAAAGTGTCATCTGGCTCAACATTGGTATAAATAACTTCAAAGTATTCATCTTGGATAAGCGGAGCTGTCTCTATTTTCAATACAGAGAAATTGGCGTTAAATACTTTAATAAAAGCCACAGCCTCATATCCAGGATCGATAGTGTTTGATATAACGAAACCTCTCCATAAAAGCGCTTGCTGAGCTAATGAAGGATCGTCAACATATGTATTCGCCTCCATTGACTTATTCCCTAAACCAGTGGTCTGGTCAACCCAAAATGGATCAGTTGGGTTATCGTCATATGTATTGAAGTTTGGATAAAGAGTTACTGACCCATCTACAGGGGTTGGATCTACAACTGTTTTAAGGTCTGGCACACCCCAAGGAGAACCGAAAACATAACCACCTCCGTTAGCAGGTGTTTCGAATACATTCATGTATCCTATATAATTAGCCTCGGGAGCAAAATTGATAATTGTGTAAGAGGAACAATCACCAGAGAAAGAATAAACACCATCCATTGCTGGATCAGGATTTGTACCATTTTGATACATCGGCTCACCCATCATCGAGGCTGAAGTAACCTCCCAAAACAATGGTCCACCCAAGCTGGAAACACCATTGTTCAAAGCCACCCAATAAGTTCCTTCTTCCAAAGTAACAGCTGGCATATCAAGAACAACTTCACGCCCATCAAAGCCAAAGTTTCCTCCAACTACAGCTTGTGAAGTCGGTGCTACGGCAGCAAAAGACGCAATCACAGCTCCTGGAACTCCACCAGCATCTTCCTTAATCTCAACATCTACGCTGGTTACGGTTTCACCTGGAGCCACAAAACTGTAATAAGTGATTTGATTAAACTCGAAAGTCACTCCAAGCTCAACCATGAAGTCATTTTCAACGGCACCGAATGCTCCAGTATAGTTATATCCATTCTCCCACCCGTTACTCGGATTCTCGTATGCACATGGGCCACCGGCTCCACCACCACCGCCACAGGTTACGCTACCTGGACCAGTAATGGTTGTTTCATAAGGACCAAAATCTCCCGCAGCAAAACCAGTTGTTACAATAAAGTACTCAATTCCTGTTGTAAGAGTTACACCTTCAATGTCAGAGGTACCTATACCACCATTACCGTCATCATCTCCGGCGACGTAGTTGGTTGTTTGATCCAGTGGATCAAAACAGTTCTGATAAACAAATAGGTAGCCATCCCAGCCACCAACTTGAAGACTTGAAACGTCATAAGCTCCAGTAGCATCAACGGTAAAAGGTCCATAAACATCATAAGACACTGGTCCAAGACCTGAACAACAAGTACCATCAGCAAAAGCGCGATCCCAAATGTAAGGGCTAGTAGCATCATCAGGCGTTGCATCGTTTAGATTACAATCACTTTCGATTGCACAATTCGCTCTTGACACAGGATTTTGTCCAAGATTCGCTGCATTGGCAACATGTCCTGGCTCTGCCTTATCAAGTTGATAAATATTCTGCGAACGAACGAATTGAGGATTAGACTCAATTGATCCGTTAATGCTCTGAACATAGGTGGTTAATGTCGCAGCATTCGACGCCTGTTGGCTAGAAGAACGTACTTCATTTGCCGCACCAATACTCTGAGCAACAGCAGATCGCTCAAGAACCGGTCTTTGGTTGCCATTACGCTGACCAAAGCTGGTCATGAACGCAAACAAAGCGAAAATTAAAGTAATTTTTTTCATAATTATCGATATAAATTAGTTATTAGACGTAAATGTATTTATAAAATTGAAATTAACAAAGCGTTTTTCATCCGAATTTGTCACGATTCCGATGAAAAACGCTTTTTTTTCGAGTCACTAAATTTTAGCCTATTCTTGGGTGAAATATTCCATGACCGCGTCACTGACCCCCATATTGGAAAACCCTCCGTCGTTGTAAAGGTTTTGAAGGGTTACCCGTTTGGTTAAATCGCTAAACATAGCAACCGTATAATTCGCACAATCTAAAGCAGTTGCGTTGCCTAATGGGGACATTTTCTCAGCATAAGCGATAAAGCCATCAAAGCCTTTTACCCCTTGACCAGCCGTAGTAGGTGTAGGCGATTGGGAAATTGTATTTACACGCACCTTTTTGTCGCGGCCAAAAAAGTAACCAAAACTTCGTGCTATTGATTCAAGATAAGCTTTATTATCAGCCATATCGTTGTAATCGGGGAACACGCGTTGAGCCGCCATATAGGATAAGGCCACAATACTTCCCCACTCGTTCATTGCATCTTGCTTATATAGCACCTGCATGGTTTTGTGAAAAGAACCGGCCGAAACATCCCAACCTTTGTGGGTCCAATCGTAATTCTGATCGGTATAATGCTTTCCTTTGCGCACGTTTACAGACATGCCGATAGAATGGAGCACAAAATCCAGTTTTCCGCCAAGGGTTTCCATCGCTTGAGACACCAAATTATTTAAGTCATCTAAATTGGTAGCATCAGCAGGAATTATACTCGACCCCGTTTCTGCCGCTAAAGCATCGATTTGCCCCATGCGCATGGCAATAGGTGCATTGGTCAAAACAAATTGTCCTCCCTCCTCATGCACACGTTGAGCGGTTTTCCAAGCGATTGAATTTGGATCAAGGGCGCCAAATATGATTCCTTTTTTTCCTTTAAGTAGATTGTAGGCCATGAATTCTAAAATTAGTTAATGGCACAAATATAACTCAATTCAACAATTGTCGCGCATGGGCTTTGGCCGAATCTGTAAGTTCATGACCACCAATCATATGTGCTATTTCCAGTACGCGTTGTTGAGCGTCTAAATCTTGAATGAATGTCCGCGTTTTTTCTCCTTGGCTTTGCTTGAAAATACGCTTGTGAAAGCGTCCTTTTGCGGCTGTTTGAGGGAGATGTGTCAGACAAAACAACTGACCACGAGCGCTCATCTGTGACAATATTTCCGCCATTTTTAAAGCTGTATCACCCGAAATACCCGTGTCAATCTCATCAAAAACCAAAGTAGGTAAATGCTTATATTCTGCCAAAACTGCTTTCACCGATAAAGTAACCCTACTCATTTCGCCGCCTGATGCTACTTTTTCTATAGGACGTAAATCAATCCCTCTGTTAGCAGAAAACGAAATGGATGAATGTACTCCGGCATTAGAATTCAGAACTGAAGTGCGCTCAAGATTAAATTTTATCTTCGCCTCGGGCAGCGCTAAATTTTTAAAAAATTGACCCAAGCGAGACTCCAGGTCGGGAATTATCCCCGTTCGACTTTTATACAACTGATCAGCTTGCAATTCAAGGCCTTTTTCCATAGCCACAAGCTCTTGGCCTAAATGCTGTATCATTTCTTCGAGTTCCGTCGAATCTTGGAGCCCTCTGGCCAATTCATCTCTTAATTCAAGCAATTCAGAGACACTTTGTAACCCATGTTTTCGCTGAAGTCGATAGAGCTCATCAAGCAGCTGCTCAATCCGCAATAGTTCCTCAGGCTGGTGCTCGATTAATTCTAATTGGGATTCTAAGGTCGCCTGAATATCCTCGAGTTCTATACGAAGTCCATCCATACGTTGGACTAGCCCTACAAATTCATCGGATACTTTGCTGATTGAGTTTATTCTTTGACGGATCATGAAAAAGCGATCCAATACACCAAATTCTTCTTGACCAATCAGTGCGGAGACTTCATGAACTACATTTTGAATCTGCTCCTGATTTTGTGCCAAATTTCTGCTCTGCTCGAGCTCATTTTGATCTAGGTTATCTAAATTCAAGCCTTTTAATTCCTCCAAAATAAATTTTTGATAGTCTTCTTCCTGTAAGGCTTTTTGCTGGCGAAGCACCAAATCATCATAACGGGATTTTGTCTTTTGCCAATGCAAATAATCAGAACTATATTTTTTAACAGCACCTTCCAGCCCTGCTATAGTATCAATAAAATCTAATTGAAAAGACTCGTTTTCAAGGTTATGCGTATCCCCTTGATGATGTATTTCAATGAGATATTTTTTGAGTTCTTGAATTTGATTTAAACCTGCTGGAGAATCATTAACAAATGCACGCGATTTACCGCTAGGCCAAATCTCGCGACGCAGAATTGTAGCGGCATCATAATCCAATTCTAACTGTTCAAAAACACTTTGTAAACCGTAGGCTGATAAATCGAAATGGGCCTCCACCATGCATTTCTCATCGAGATTGCGCATGACCTTAGTATCTGCCCTGCGGCCGAGTACTAAATCAAGTGCCCCTAAAAGTATAGACTTTCCCGCTCCAGTTTCACCAGTAATTACTGTAAACCCGGAATCAAACGAAGCCTGCAAATCCTCAATTAAGGCGTAGTTCTTTATGATTAATGACTTTAGCACAATAATCAAATTATACCATCAGGGAATTCAATAAGATTCCGAATGATGGAAATTTAAAGTTTTATTTTATTCCAGTTATCACTTTTGGTTGGCGCAATACGCTTCAAGATTTCAACCAATTCAGTGATTTCAATTGTAGGACCATCCGAAAATATCTGTTGTATTTCGTCGGCCTTAGCATCAAAAAAGGTGCGCATTAAAAAAGAATTTGGTCTGCGATCATTTACCTTTTTCAGCAATATAACAGCGTCGCGCACTCCCGTTTTTCCATTTTTTAGGTTAGAAGACATAAGATCAAGACCCGTGCGGTGGTAATCGTACATGGCTTGCCTGAAATCCTGATACACATTAGATAAAACAGCGTCATTAAAACGATAACGAGACTGAGTTCCATCAACTGCTTTCCAGCCCTGATAGTTGCTGGAAGCAGCCGTATTAACGATTTGTCTAGCTTGTGAAAAATAAGGGTCACCCCCATTTAATGAAAAAGTATCAGCATCTAGTCCAATGATTGTGTAAGCGTGGTAAGCCAAAACAGAAACTAGATTCGAATCAAAGTTATTGATGTTAAAGACCAAAGGCTGGAATTCCGAATACTCAAAAATAAATTGACGATCGTTGTAGTTGTAGACCGGACTATCGTAGGTAGAACCAAAAATAGTTCTCGATGACTGTACTTGAAGACTACCAGAAAATGAAGTGGACTCAAAGCTCTGCAGAATCAATGTGAAATTACAATCAATGCGCTCCTGATTCGTAAAGGTTCGATTGGTCCACCTGGTTTCGTTTAGTAACTCGGTAAGCTGATCTTTTAAGGTGCGAAAAACTTGGGCGTTCGGCTGGCCAGTCTGTTCTGCGTCAATGGTTACTGTAGCGTTTAGTTCTTGTCCCTGAACCTGAATGCTCATGAAACCCAACATTACAAGTAAGAATAATTTACGCATTTTTATATTTTATGATAAAGTCAATTATGTCATGAGCCACTTCAGCCTTTGATTTTAGATCGTAATGATGGGTGTTTTCATCGCGATCAATTATGGTGACTTTATTGGTCTCTGCCCCAAAAGCAACGCCTTGGTCCTCGAGCGAATTTAAAACAATTAAATCTAAATTCTTTTTCTTGAGCTTGCTTTTTGCATGACTCAAAGCATCCTGGGTTTCTAAAGCAAAGCCCACCAGAATTTGATTTGTTTTTTTTTGACCGAGATGGGCCGCAATATCCACTGTAGGACAGAGCTCCATAGACAACGACTTTGTGCTACTTTTTATTTTGTGTTCCGCTATTTCTTTTGGCTTAAAATCCGCCACCGCTGCACACAGAATAACCACATCTTGCTTACTGTAATGCAAATTGACTGCTTCAAGCATCTCAGATCCGGTTACCGTACTTATTTTATTGACTTGTGGATGTATTTTATGTTCTGTGGTTGGCCCCGAAACAAGGACCACCTCAGCGCCGAGCTGAGCGGCAGCATTTGCAATGGAATAACCCATTTTACCGCTGGAAAAATTACCAATATAACGTACTGGATCTATGAGTTCAAAAGTAGGTCCGGCGGTTATCAAATAACGTTTACCCCCAAGAGGAGCTTTGACTTTAAGGTCGTTATTGAGAAAGGTGATAATATTTTCAGGCTCCGCCATACGTCCTGGTCCTAACAGACCACTGGCTAATTCACCGTGCTCTGAGGGAATCATGATATTACCGATTTCTTCGAGGCGTTTAAATGAGGATTTTGTTGCGGGATGCTCGTGCATATCCAAATCCATGGCAGGAGCAAAATAAACAGGGCAAACTGCAGATAAGTAAGCCGCTAAAAGAAGGTTATCACAAGTGCCATGGGCCATTTTGGACAAGGTATTTGCCGTAGCCGGAGCAATTAAAAATAAATCTGCCCAAGCCGATAAATGAACATGATTATTCCATGTACCTTGATCCTGAGCCTCCTGGTCTGTAAAAGTCCAATAAACTGGATTTTCGGATAAAACCGATAATGTGAGCGGCGCGACAAACTCCCGGGCATCCGGGGTCATGATAACACGAACCTCGGCACCTTGTTTTTTGAGTAAACGCACTAAGGCTGGGGTCTTGTAGGCGGCTATTCCCCCTGTAACGCCCAACAAAATGTGTTTACCCGCTAACATTGGCTTATGGCCTTTAGTCGATTACCTCGTCTTTGGTATTGCGGTGGTAGATTTTTTGCTCGAGCCATTCTTGAACCGCCAAAGCATGTGGCTTAGGCAGACGCTCATAAAACTTAGAAACTTCAATCTGTTCCTTATTCTCAAAAATCTCCTCCAAACTGTCGTTGTAGGTAGCGAACTCATCTAATTTCTCAGTGAGCTCTTTTTTGATGTCACCGTTAATTTGTGTGGCACGTTTGGCAATAATAGAGATCGCCTCATAAATATTACCTGTGGGTGCATCCAATTGATTTTTATCAATGGTAGTGGTGTTTACAGGGGCGTCTGAATTTCTGATATCACTCATAGAGATAGTACATTAATTTATAGATAAAGTCTGTTCTTGTAATTGGGTATTTATTTGTAAAAGTATTTCTTCGGCAGCACCACGCTGTGTGCTGCCACTGTAATACTTCATAAAACTATCAAAGTATTTTTTGGCCATTTCAAGACGTTCTTTCACAAGATAAGACACGCTGTTCTGGGCCAAAACATAAGCCGCTTCTAGACGACCAAAATAGGCCTCCTCTCGATAAATCGATCCTGGATGATCTTGTATAAAGTTATCGAAAGCTTTTATCGCCGCTTTGTAGTCGCTGATTCGACGGTATTGCTTGGCCGTTTCAATATCCTTTCGCTCAAGTTTCACTTTGAGTTCTTGAACCATATTATTGCACGGAGCACGAAATTCTGACTCTGGATAATTATCGACAAAGGCTTGGAGTTTTTCTAAGGCAATGTAAGTGTCCTTTTGATCTAATGAGTAGCGAGGTGATAACTCATAGTAACTTTTAGCAGATTTATAGGCCGCCATCTCCAGGGAATCACTTTTTGGGTAGGACACAACAAAACGCTCAAATTGGTACCCAGCTAAATAATAGTCCTCGAGATTATAAAAAGTATTGGCATAGCGATACATCAATGGCTCCGCCTGGGGTTTTCCTCGATAGATGGGCACGATTTGTTCCATCAGTGGAAGCGCCTTTTTGTACTTTTTTACCTTGTACAAGGAGTCTGCCATAGTATATTTAGCTGCTGTATCATCTGAACGTAGTAATTTTTGATACTCGCCACATCCAGATAGCAAAATACTCAAAACAAGTACACTAGCATATTTGAGGTGCGTCCAATTCATCCGGCAAAAGTAAGCAATTAAAGACAGTATTAAAAAAGAATTTTCAACGGTGAAAATAGGTTATCGACACGCACTCTAATGTGTCCTTGTCAAAAATTTAACAATAAAAATTTTCTCCAAAGTTTACTGATTGACGAAAGCTTTCATGCTCTGGGCCAAAGATTGATCCACAGGGACCAAAGGCAATCTTAAGTTGTTTTGGCACAATCCTTTAATACTGAGCAAGGCTTTTATTCCAGAAGGATTTCCTTGCTGAAAAATCATATCAATTATAGGCATTAGTGTATAATGGATTTTTTTGGCCTGATCGCCATTTCCCTTAAGTCCCGCTTGAATCATACTACTGAACTCTGCCGGATACGCCTGGGCGATTACAGAAATCACCCCATGACCGCCCATCATGGTCATAGGCAATGCTATCAGATCATCTCCGGAGATAACTAAAAAATCTTTGGGAGCAGAACGCATTATTTCCATGGCTTGTGCTAAATCACCTGAGGCTTCTTTAATCCCAATAATATTGGGTATTTCCGCCAGCTTTAAAACCGTATCAGGTAGCATATTACTCGAGGTACGACCAGGAACATTGTACAAAATAACCGGTACAGGACTGGCCTTGGCCACTTCTGTAAAATGTGCCAAAAGTCCCGATTGTGAAGGCTTGTTATACATAGGAGAAACGGAAAGTACAGCTATAACCTCCCCCGAATCAACCTCCTTCAGTTGCTGCACTACGGTTTGCGTATCGTTTCCACCGACACCCAACACAATAGGCACTCTGCCAGAATTAGTTTTAATCACCGCCTCTAATGCAGCCCGTTTTTCTGATTTACTCAATGTGACACTCTCTGCGGTAGTTCCTAAAACTACGAGATAGTCTATACCTTGCTCTATCTGAAAATTCACCACTTGCTCAAGAGCCTCAAAGTCTATAGCGCCTTGGGCATCAAATGGTGTAATAAGTGCTACCCCGGTTCCGATTAATTCTTTCATAACTTTTTATTTAAAATACTCATGTATTTAATGAATTCACTCCGCATCAGAGCTAGACGCTCCGGAGCTACGGCCAAGGACAAATCAAATAAGTCCGGATTAAGGCCTTGACTGCCCACTTTAAATTTACTTTTACTTTTGGCGACGACTAAATCAAGCAATTTATTTCCTGGTTTGTATAGGGCTAAAAGTACATCGAATGACGTGTCAATAAATTCGATTGCTCCTGGATTAGCAATATGTCCTTGCAAGTCAAAATCAGTATTAGTGAGTTGATTTTGTCTTAGGGTAGGCAGCTTCTTCTTTACCTCGAGATAAGTAAACACTTTTATGTCTTTGGGAGCCATATTTAAGTCTGCGTACCAATCATAGAAACCATCAAAGTCTGGCACCACATTCTCGTCTAATAAAACACCCAGAGTGCGGCATTTGGCATTGAGTCCTGAACGATCGCGCTGTTTCAGTGCTTGGTCTAAATCACGACTTAACCACTTCTTTTTGAGCCACTCTCTAATGCTGTGCAAAAATTCCATAGCTTAAGACTTTGAGTCGATCATGTTAAAAAATTCTTCTTCAGAGACTATGGGAATACCCAATTTATCGGCCTTCTGTCGTTTACTGGGCCCCATCTGATCCCCAGCTACCACATAAGATGTCTTTCCGGAAATACTGCCCACAATTTTACCTGAGTGCGCCATAATTAATGACTTTAACTCTTCTCGACTCAGACGCTCAAAAACTCCTGAAACTACAAAGGAAAAACCAGCTAATATTACAGATAACTTGGGTTGCTGTAGGTCCTCTTTCACCTCAAATTGACAACCATAGCCGCGAAGACGTTCGATGCGTTGCCAATTATCATGATCGGCAAAATAATCGGTTAGACTTTGGGCAATTTTTTGCCCAATATCCTCTACTTGAAGCAGCTCTTCCTCTGTGGCCATGCGCAACCGATCAATAGTGCCAAAGGCTTGGGCCAATTTTTGTGCCACAGTTTCACCCACATGACGAATACCCAAGGCAAATAAGACCTTGTGAAAGGGTTGTTTGATCGAATTTTGAACACCTTGGACCAAATTATGCGCACTTTTTTCCCCCATGCGCTCCAGAGGAATAAGTTGTTCTACCTCGAGGGTGTATAAATCGGCAAAATCGCGAATCAATCCATGATTAACCATTAAACTAACAGTTTCCTCTCCCAGTCCATCGATATCCATGGCTTTACGTGCAATGAAATGCTGAATTCGACCGGCAATTTGCGGTGGACAGTATTCCTCATTAAAACAATAATGTTGGGCTTCACCGTCGATGCGCACCAGTGCGGTATTGCACTCAGGACAGTGCTCAATAAAACCTACAGGTACAGCCTCAGTGTGACGTAAGTCTGTTTTAACCGCAGTTATTTTTGGAATGATTTCGCCACCTTTTTCAACAACTACGGTATCTCCAAAATGCAGGTCTAATTTCTCAATTTGATCGGCATTGTGTAATGAGGCACGCTTCACGATTGTTCCTGCCAAATCAACAGGTTCGAGTTCGGCGACGGGTGTAATCGCTCCGGTTCTGCCAACTTGATAAACAACATTGTTTAATAAGGTAGTGGCTTCTTCAGCCTTAAATTTATAAGCCATAGCCCATCTCGGTGCTTTAGCTGTATAGCCCAGGGTTTGCTGATGTATAAGCTCATTGACTTTTATCACCACCCCATCTATTTCATATGGCAACTCGTGCCGGTGCAAATCCCAGTAATCGATAAAAGACAAAACCTCATTCATGCTCAAGGCTATACGCGCTTCATTGGGGACTTTAAAACCCATTTTACGAGCTTGTTCCAGCATCTGATGTTGCGTCGCAATAGCCCACGAGGCGCCTTGAATTGAGTACAGAAGACAAGTCAAGGGCCGCTTGGCGACTTCTGCGCTGTCCTGTAGTTTCAAGCTTCCGGAAGCCGTGTTACGTGGATTTTTAAATACTTCTTCGCCTTGCTGTCGTCTTTGATTATTTAAAGCTGCAAAACCTGATTTGGTCATGATGATCTCTCCGCGAATGTCAAATCGCTCATCGCTTGGAGCATTAACCTGAAGCGGCACAGATTTAATGGTTCGAATATTGGCCGTAACCTCATCACCCTGAAGACCATCTCCACGTGTCACGGCACGCAATAAACTACCATTTTCGTAAGTCAAACTTATTGAGGCCCCATCATACTTAAGTTCACACATGTAACTCAGTGGCTTTTGCACCACCTTGAGAAGACGTCCTTCCCAATCGAGTAAATCTTCTTTGGAATAACTGTTATCCAAAGAATACATTCGATGATCATGAACTACGGTCTCAAAATTTTTAGTCACAGCACCGCCGACCCTTTGCGTGGGTGAATTAGAATCAAAAAATTCTGGATTTGCCTGTTCTAATTGAATTAAAACCTGTAACATCTGATCAAATTCATAGTCAGAGATTACCGGTTCATCTAGGACATAGTATCTATGGTTGTGAAGCGCTAGTTCAGCGCGTAAGCCTTTAATTTTTTCTTCCACACTCATATAGGACAAATATAAGCATTCCCCAACCTTAAAAACCTGGTCAAGCTCAATAATTCAGCCCAACTTATTGACAATAATTAGGGTCTGATCCCAGAAACAAATCGCCATTTACCCCATTGGTCTTTCCAGGGATTAACCCAGGTGTAGCCCATATCTTTCATCAATTGAGCCACATTTTGTGTGTATTGGTAATGACATTCAAAATACAATTGTCCGTAGGAATTTAAATGCTCCCATCCCTTCGAGATTATCGCCCGGTAAAATTTTAAAGGATCGTCAGAAGGCACAAACAGCGCCGTGTGGGGTTCAAATGAAATGACATTTTTATCCATAGTTGCTTTTTCATGCTCGGGAATATATGGGGGATTGGAAACGATTAAATCAAAATTTTGCTCGGGCCAAGTTTCTAAAACATTACGACATTCCCATTGTACTTGCTGAGCGAAATGTTCCTGATTTTTTTGAGCTACTGCCAAGGCTGCTTGCGAAATATCCCAAGCCTGCCAAAGCGTATTGGGCATGGACCAGGCCATACTCAAGGCAATGCACCCTGATCCAGTACCAATATCTAAAGCGCTTTTCACCTCATCTTTATGAAGGTTTTGACGTAAATGCATCACTAGTTCCTCTGTTTCAGGCCTCGGGATAAGCACATCGGCGCTCACTAAAAACTTTTGATCACAAAACCATGTATAACCTATAATTTGTTGAATTGGCTCCATGTTTTTTAGTCTATTCAAATCCGTATTGAGCCAATTGAGATTATCCTCAAAAATATCAGTAGCTCGTCGGGTCACTAAATCTATGGCCGACCAATTCAGACGATGGCTTAAAACTTTGATCAGCAAACTCCGAATTTCATCCTCTGGATAAAGGTTTTTTAAGTTTTTTTGCCAATGGGCTTGAAACTCTTGCACGGTCATTTTACAATGGCGTTTTTATCATTTGAACCCCACAGGCATGATGCCCAGTGTCCCCGAGAGGACCATCAATGTAAGTGAAGCCAGAATGGCGATATAGACCCTGAGCTTGTGTCATATACTCCATTGTTTCGAGGTAACAATGGGTATACCCCTGTGTTTTGGCAAATTCCAAACACAAGGACATCATTTTTTGGCCAAAACCAAGTCCGCGGACACTTTTGTGGAAATACATCTTCTGTAGCTCGCAATAATGATCTAAATAATTTTCTAATGGAGCAATGCCCCCACCGCCATAGATTGAATTACCATCTGTAAGAATAAAATAACGCGAACGTATATTTTGATAGGTTTCAAACATACAATTCAGTGAAACATCGGCATAAGCGGTTCCCACCTTTGGCACATTAAATTCATCCAAAACCGATCGAATTAATTGACCAATTCCGGGGTCATCCTCTGGCCCAATCAATCTAATGTCTAAGCTTGAGCGTATCAAATTTTAGCAGTACTTTTGAGTGGTGAAGATACACGAAAAATTCATGGAACGCTGCTTACAACTGGCCGAAAATGGTCGAGGCACTAGCTTTCCAAATCCCATGGTCGGCAGCCTCATTGTAAAAGACCAAAAAATTATATCTGAAGGATGGCACCACAGTCCTGGAAGCCGGCATGCAGAGGCCAATGCCATTTATAATTGTGATCCAAAAAATCTGGCCGGGGCGACCCTTTACGTCAATTTAGAGCCCTGTAACCATGTGGGAAGAACCGAGGCCTGTGCCCCACTTATTGTTTCTTCGGGCATCAAAAAAGTCGTGATTGGCAGTGGTGATACCCACCACAAAGTCAATGGCTCAGGTATTGAACATCTCAAAAAACACGGCATAGAGATCATCAGTGGTGTTTTAGAGCAAGAATGTCGCGATTTGAACAAACGGTTTTTTCGGTTTCACGAACAAAAACGCCCCTATATTATTTTAAAGTGGGCGGAAACTAAAAACAACTTTGTCGCTCCATTGACTAAAAAAGAATTGCGCCCTGTTTGGATCACTAATGAATACGCGCGACAGCACACGCATTTTTTGCGTAGCCGAGAACAGGCCATATTGGTGGGACACAAAACTTGGACCCAAGACAACCCGCGCTTAACAGCCTATCGCTGGAATGAAAACAATCCAAAAATTATCATACTAGGTGGCGTAAAACCTCTTGGCACTGAAGCGCCCGAGGCTTATGAGCAAGTCAACCGAGACGTAAAACTAAATAGTTCTGAGAATCTAAGACAATACAAGCCTATTTGGTTGAGCTCGGAATTATATAAAGGGCCCAGAGAGGTGGCGACAAAACTACATGAATTGGATATCCAAAGCTTATTGATTGAAGGTGGCCCTGAAACACTGCAACGATTTATAGACGCCGATTTATGGGATGAATGCTACTGCTACAAGAGTGACTCCTTGTGGCGTGAAGGGCTCAAAGGCCCAAAAATTAATGCACCCCTTACCCATATTGCCAGCTTTGAGGATAACGTCTTGTGGTATGGAAAAAATGAGTGATGAATTTAAACGAGCCTTTAAAAACCATAAAAAATGGTGTCCACGACATGGTCTTCAAAGACAAAGGCAGTAAATTCATTGGCTTTGCGCGCCGTGTAGAGACATCGCAAGAAGCACTGGATTTTTTCGACCAATTAAAAAAGCAGCATCCTACCGCCAATCATTGTTGTTTTGCATATCGCCTGGGACCTGAAGGTCAAGAGATACGGACTAACGATGATGGAGAACCCACTCACAGCGCTGGTGCACCAATTCTCGGTCAAATTCAATCCTTTGGCTTGACCCACACAGCCGTAGCCGTTGTGCGATATTTTGGCGGGACCAAACTTGGTGTAGGTGGTCTATTAAAGGCCTACAAAACTGCTGCACAGCTCAGCCTAGAAGCCTGTCAATTTAAAGAAGAAGTGATCTTAATAGATGCTCAGCTCCAATTTAAGTATGCCGACATTGGATTGGTCATGACTTGGCTCAAGCAAGGGGCATTTGAAATTACAGACCAAACACTTGATCAATTATGTGTTATCTCTTTTAAGCTGTCAAAAAATATGATACCGGAAGCTTTGGACTTTTGGCAGGGGCATAAAGGAATCATTCTTAAAGTCAAACAAGACCGCTAACTGATTAAAATGATTCATTTCTAACATGGTTAATCCTCCGAATCGAGACAAGATTTTATGGCCTCGATTAAATATTGTGGCGCAGAGGTAATTTTACCTGATATTTTATCCACAAACGCAAGGGTGGTTTCGGCAGAAATCAGTTGTTTATTTTCTTCATTGTAAATGGCATAAGAAAATTCAATTTTAACGCCAGGAACTTTGACTAAATCAGTCTCTATTCTGAGCAGGTCATCATACCTTCCTGGGGCATGGTATTGGATACTGAATTGAGTTACAGGCAATAAGATATTTTGCGACTCCAAATCCTTATAAGAAAAACCCATTTTTCTCAGCCAATCTGTACGCCCTTGTTCTAAGTACAAAGCATAATTTCCATAGTAAACAAAGCCCATTTGGTCTGTTTCGCCGTACCTCACTCGGATTTCTGTAGTTGTTTTACAATGCATTTTTTAGACTGAATTTTAAGACCTTGTTTATCTTAATCAAGGACATTGAATAATGAGAAAAAAAAAATCAAAATTCAATAGGCATTCTATTTTTTTTTTAGATTTTTTGTTCACATATTTGTACTGTTAAGAAAATGTTAGCAAATCATCTGAGGATCGCTAATTACATTCTGTTTTTTAACTAAATAAAACGCTTTAATTAATCATGGGGAGAACTGCGGAATCAGTTTGGGGAAATTGCTTGTCATTCATCGAAGACAACATTTCTGCGCAAGCCTACAAAACCTGGTTCGAACCCATCAAAGCCGTCAAACTTGTCGATAATGCGCTGAGCATTCAAGTGCCGAGTAAATTCTTCTACGAATGGTTGGAGGAGCATTACGTAAAACTTCTTAAAGTTTCGCTCACTCGAGAGTTAGGAGCCAAGGCCAAATTAGTGTACATCATTAAAATGGAAAACACCTATGGCAACAAACAACCATTTACAGAAAAAATTCCTAGTGCTAACCGAAGCCAGCTCAAGGATCAAGAAGTTGACGTACCTTTAAAGCACAAAAGTCCAGAACTTAAGAATCCCTTCGTTATTCCGGGAATTCGCAATGTAAAGATTGAATCACAACTCAATCCAAATTATAGTTTTGAGAATTTCTTGGAGGGAGACTCAAATAGACTAGCGCGCTCGGCTGGTTACGCTGTAGCCAATAAACCCGGAGGTACTTCCTTTAATCCGCTACTTATTTTCGGTGGTGTTGGACTCGGTAAAACCCACTTGGCTCATGCCATTGGTGTTGAGATTAAAGAAAAATATCCGGAAAAAACGGTATTGTACATTTCGGCCGAAAAATTCACACAACAATATATTGAATCGGTCAAGAAAAACAACCGTAACGACTTTATCCATTTTTATCAAATTATTGACGTACTTATAGTCGATGATATTCAATTACTCTCGGGTAAAGCTGGTACTCAGGATGTTTTCTTTCACATTTTCAACCACTTACATCAAAACGGTAAGCAGGTTATTCTGACTAGTGATAAGGCACCTGTAGACATGATGGATATTGAACAACGCTTACTTTCTCGCTTCAAGTGGGGACTTTCTGCAGAGCTCAATCATCCGGATTACGAAACACGTGTGGCCATTATTAAAAACAAACTCTACAGAGATGGGGTTGAAATGCCAGAGGAAATCATTGAATTTTTGGCCAATAATATCAAAACCAACATTCGAGAGTTAGAAGGAGCAATTATTTCACTTATCGCCCACTCTTCCTTTAATCGAAGAGAGATTACTATTGATCTAGCCAAGAAAATTGTCGATAATTATGTAAAACACACCAAGCGAGAGGTGTCTATTGACTATATTCAAAAAGTGGTCAGTGAATATTTCCAGATGGATGTCGATACGCTTCAATCCAAAACACGCAAACGTCATATTGTGCAGGCCCGACAGCTGGCCATGTTTTTTGCGAAAAAATTCACTAAGGCTTCATTGGCTTCTATTGGTTCTCAAATTGGCCAAAGAGATCACGCCACTGTGCTCCATGCCTGTAAAACAGTGGATAATCTTTCCAGTACAGACAAGCAATTCCGAAAATACGTCGAAGACTTGAACAAAAAATTAACCCTCTAAATCCCGATCTTTTTCGGGGTTTTCTTTTTATGAAAAAGACTAAAATTTTAATGGTTTGTCTGGGTAATATTTGTCGTTCACCCTTAGCTGAAGGAATTTTAAAGGACAAATTAGATGGCAATAGATTTATCGTAGAGTCGGCTGGAACTGGAGGTTGGCACGTGGGCAACCCACCTGATCCACGCAGTGTCGCTATTGCTAAAAAGCGGGGTCTGGATATAAGTGATCAAAGAGCGCAGCAATTTAAGGCGCAGTTTTTCGATTATTATGACCTGATCTACGCTATGGATCAAAGTAATTTTCAAGATCTCAAAGCTTTAGCAAATTCCCAAGAACAACTCGATAAACTTAGCATGCTGCTTGAGGCGATATTTCCTGGTGAAGGTGTCGATGTGCCTGATCCCTATTACGGCGGCGCTTCCGGTTTTGCTGAGGTCTACGATCTTATTGATCGTGCTTGTACTGTAATTGCTCAAGAAATCAACGAAAAATTTGATTAACTTCACTTTATCCAGCATCATGAGGCTGAGTTAAAATTTAAAATCCTTAATCTCAAGTAAAATGCGACACCTATATCGAATTGCACTACTTTTTACTTTCACAATGATGGTGAGTTACTCCCTAATCGCTCAATCGTTTAATCTAACGACTTTTGCCTCAGGATTTAATTCACCTCTAAATATTCAACATGCCCAAGATGAGCGCTTATTTATTGTTGAACAAGGAGGGCGTATAAAGATTTTAAATCCTGACGGCAGTATTGAAGCTACACCTTTTTTAAACCTAAGTGGCTCTATATCCAGTGGCGGAGAACGCGGGCTTTTAGGACTAGCCTTTCATCCAAATTATTCGGATAATGGCTTCTTTTTCGTGAATTATACTAACCCCAATGGCAACACACAAATATCTCGTTTTAGTGTAGACCCCTTAAATCCGAATATAGCCGACCCTGCTTCTGAATTAGGTTTTTTGACCATCGTTCAGCCCTATGCCAATCATAACGGAGGCTGCATTGCCTTTGGTCCTGATGGGTATCTTTATATCGGCATGGGTGATGGCGGTAGCGGAGGTGATCCTCAAAATTATTCCCAAAATACCAGTAGTCTTTTGGGTAAAATGTTACGCATCGATATAGACAATCCCTCTGGAAACCTGAATTACAGTATACCGGCGGACAACCCTTTTTTTGGCAGTGCCACCGAAGCTCAAGAGATATGGGCCTACGGACTGCGCAATCCCTGGAAATTTAGTTTTGACCGTGATACCGGTGATTTATGGATAGCCGACGTAGGTCAGAATGCCTACGAGGAAATAAATAAGGTTTCCTATACGGAAGCGGGCATCAATTATGGATGGCGCTGTTACGAAGGTGATCAAAACTATAACACCAACGGTTGTGCTGACCCCTCAACAATGGAATTTCCAATAGCAGTTTACCCGCATAGTGTGGGCAGTTCAATTACTGGTGGCTATGTTTATCGTGGGCCTGAAAACAGCACGCTCCAAGGGCACTATCTATTTGCTGATTTTGTTTCCGGCTATCTGGGAGTGTTAGATCCATTAGACGGTATGGTTGTATTCGAACAAGATTTAAGTCAAAACTGGGCCTCGTTTGGTGAGGGCGTAGATGGTAGTTTATATATCACCGCTTTTAATGGGGTGGTTTACAAAATCGAACCTGAAGTAATCTTGGGACAAAATGACTCGATTATCACCTTAGGAATTTCGCCTATCCCCGCTAATAATCACATGGTCATAAGCACGAAGGATCTCTATGAATATACAATTTACGATGCAAAAGGTCAGCAAATTTTTGCTGATAAAGTCAAGCAAGACCAGATACTGATTAACACTAGCACATGGCAATCAGGCATTTATTTTATTCAGACCGTAAATGGAGATGGCAGTATGAGAATTAAAAAGTTAATCATACAACACTGATAATGCCAAAAGGACAAATATATTTAATACCCTGTCCACTTGGAGAAGTGCCCCCAATGACAGTTTTGCCTCTCAGTGTGCTTAAAGTCATCGAAACCACGAATCATTTTGTTGTCGAGCATGAAAAAAATGCGCGTCGATTTATAAAAGCAATATGTCCTCAAAAGAAACAGGCGGAATTGCAACTGACCACCATAAATAAATTTACTGACGCCTCAGAAATTCCGGAACTCATTTTGCCTTGTCTCGATGGCTTTGATTTAGGAATTATTAGTGATGCGGGTTGCCCTGGCGTGGCTGATCCAGGGGCGGAAATTGTCAATTTAGCCCATAAACACGGAATCAAAGTTGTTCCTTTAACAGGACCTTCCTCTATTCTTTTAGCCCTTATGGGTAGTGGTCTGAATGGACAGAAATTTGCTTTCCACGGCTATTTACCGATTGACAAAATAGAGCGAAAACAAGCCATTAAGCATTTAGAAAAACTATCCCAGCAAGAGAATCAGACTCAAATATTCATTGAAACTCCTTACCGCAACAACCAACTTCTGGAGGCACTAATTAAAACTCTGAAGCCGGATACCCGGCTTTGTATAGCGTGCAATCTCACCCTTGAGGATGAATTTATTTTATCCCAAGAGGTCCGCCGATGGCATCCCTCAGGGCATGAATTACATAAAAAACCAAGTATTTTTATGTTCTTAGCGTCCTAAGATCAATACTTTAAGCTGCAGAAGAAATTCTATTATTTAGAACGATTAGAGGTTGATCCACTGATCATGTGCAGGAATCCCAGTAGTATCGTAATGGGCAAATTCTTTTAAATACTGCTCTATACTCGTACCAAAAGCATCTTCAAACCCGTAGGTTCCCCCACTGCGCAAATACTTTTTTACATTTCCTGCACCAGCTAAATGTGCAGCGGCCAAAATACCAGATTCAGTTATCTCTATTCCATTAATGCGCTGGCCCACGCTTCGTCTTAAATCCTTGCGTAAAATCCATTTATTGCGAGCAGCGTACCAATAAAATGCCTCCTCTTGCAATTCAGATTCCTCAAGAAATCGTTGTTTGTCAAGTATACCCATTAGTTTTAGGGTATTTGAATGAAATTGATACTTGCCTAGATAACCAAAACGGTTAATAGCTGTATAATTGCCACCCGATTCTTTGAAGGCCACTGCCTCTTTAAAGGCTATATAAGAATCATTCAGAACCAGAGAAGAAACTGTGTGTCTGGGCGCTACATCCTTGTCATAAGGTACATGATAGCACAATGATGAGTCATCAAAGTATTCAAATTTTCGGTCCGATGGTTCGAAACTTGAAAATCCAATAAAACCCATCAGACCGGCAAATAAGCCAACGAGCCAGTGGGACGCCAGCCATTTTTGTCTTAGGTCAATCATAACGTAGGTTAATTAAGATTGGCCCGCAAAACTAAGAAAAAAATTAATTAATTGATAATCAATTAATTATATTTAATGTATACTTTTCAATCCCGCTAAACGCTCGGTAACAAAAATTAACGTTTGATGCCCTGTTCTTTAATCCACTGAATATAATCCTGACGCTTGGCATTATGCTCTACTAGCGATGTTGAAAAATTGTGGTAACCAGGACGCTCGGGGTCCGCAACAAAATAATAATAACCATGAGCCTCGGCATTTAATACCGCATCAATAGAAGAAATGTCTGGCATAGTGATAGGCCCAGGTGGCAAACCACTGTACTTATATGTGTTATATGGCGAATCAAGAGTAAGATCTTTATACATTACGCGCCGGATAACTTGTTTAAAATCATCATCCAAAAGCTTTTTGGCATAAATAACTGTTGGATCTGCCTGTAGTGGGATTTTGCGTTTCAATCGATTTAAATAGACCCCTGCGATGGTCGGACGTTCAGAAACTTTAACCGATTCCTTTTGTACCACAGCGGCTAGAGCCGAAACTTCAAGGGGGGTAAGTCCAATGGCTTGGGCTTTTTTGAGTCTCCTTGCATTCCAAAAAGATTGATACTCTCCTAGCATTCTTTTTCGAAATCGCTCTGGGTCTGTATTCCAATAAATCTCGTATGTGTTTGGAATAAACAAACTAATGACTTGATCTTCCGTGACTTGAGCCTCCCTAAGAAACTCTGCGTCTCGAAATGCTTTAAGCAAAGACAAACTATCGGGTTCAATTTGACCAGCTAAATTCCCCACCAAGTCCTCTAGGCGTTCTTGATTGTTAAATTTGAGCATTATGGGCTGGTTACCACTGCGCAACAAATCCACAATAGCTCGATTATTCATTTCCTGTTCTAAAACAAATCTACCGGCACGAGGAAATTCATCGAGTCTCTTTATTTTGGCCATCAATTTAAAGTCAGAAATTCTCGTAATATAGGGGGATACTGCTTTTAGGACCTCCTCAAAATCTGGATCAGTACCGATAAATACATCAACTTTAGCTTGCTCTAGTGTAATATTTGAAGCCCAAAATAATCTATGCAGGAAACGCCCGACAAGGACAATACCAAGGGCTAACAAAATCAAAATTATACCCTGTCTTAATTTCATTTCTTGTCCTTAAACTTTTGAAAAATCAGCATGTCTTGAAATAAACCGTTTTCGCGCCGCCACCATGACTTTAAAACGGTGGATTGTTCAAATTCTAAGGAGGAAAACAATGCGATACTCGACTTGTTATCTGGCGCAATCAAAGTATACACTTGTCGGCAATCCAATACGTCAAATGCGTAAGCCAAAACTAATCGCACTACCTCGCGGCCAAGCCCCTGCCTGCGAAATGATTCCTCTGTGATTACTATGCCTAGGGCCGAGCGCCTGTTTTGAGGATCAAAATCAAATAAATCAATAAGTCCAATAGCTTGATCCGCGACTTTATGGTGTATCACTAGCCGAAGTTGTTTGGTCTCATATATCGATTGATGTGCCTGCTCTATGTAATTAGACAAAAGAAATCGACTGTATGGGGCGTGTTGATCGCCAAAAAGCGCAAAATCAGGATCGTTTTCGGTTCGGTATAAATATTCTACATCCTCGGGCTCCAGAGCCCTCAAAATGATATTTTCTCCTATTAAATTCAAGACAAATCTCCTTTAAATACGCGAACCACAGGACCCGACAGCCAAACATTGGTATACTCTGATCCTATTTTAGTCGATGAAACCGTGAGCTTTCCCCCGAGGGTCTCTAAAGTTATTGATTCATTTGCCACCCCTTTAACCTCTTTTAGAGCAACGGCCACAGCCGTAGCACCCGTGCCGCAAGAAAGGGTTTCTGCTTCTACACCACGCTCATAAGTGCGCATGCTGAATTGTCCGTTTTGTACACCCACAAAATTAACATTTGTTCCTGAAGGTCCAAATTCATCTCTTAGGCTACGGCCATGATTGAACACGTCTAAGGTACTTATCTCATCGCGAAAGCAGACTAAATGAGGGGATCCGGTATCTACAAAAAGTCCCTGCGGGAAAGACTCAATGTGCCTGACACTTTTCATTGAAATACTGATATGATCTCTGGTGATACGAAACTTATGTAAGCCATCTGGTCCCTCAAAATCACCCTGCTCTTTGACAAGTCCTAGTTGATATGCTAAATGGGTCGCACATCGCCCCCCATTACCGCACATACTCCCCAAATGCCCATCAGAATTAAAATACACCATTTTAAAATCAGCCATCTCGGAATGCTCCAATAAAATCAAACCATCTGCACCAATACCAAAATGGCGGTGACACAATCCAGCAATATATTCTTTAGACTGATCGTTGAAATGCTCGAGGGTATTGTCGATCAGAATGAAATCATTGCCCGTACCGTGGTATTTATAAAAATGCCTTGACATAATCACAAATGTAGTAAATAGCAAGCCTCTTGAGACTTTTAGGGCTTTGTTAAATAGTCGTTAATTAAGAAATTTGTTAACATCCAATAAATAAATCTGTCGTTAATTTTAAAATAAAAAACTTAAAATATATGAAACGATTTTTTTCATCCCTCGCCATTAGTGTTGTTACAGCATTAATGAGTCTAATCGTATATGACCAGTACTTGGAAAGAAATCCATCAAACAATGGAGAGACCGCTTTACCGATAAACGTGGTCCCCGCAAATTTTTACCCGTCGGGTACAGAGGTCATTGAAACTAATTTTACAATAGCTGCGGAAAAAACAGTTCATGCGGTAGTTCACGTTAAAAATACCACCCTGTCCAGACAACCAGGCAATATGATGGAATTATTTTTCGGTGGTGGCGCACCAAGAGCCATGATTGGTACTGGCAGTGGCGTAATTATCAGTCCTGACGGTTATATTATTTCTAATAATCACGTGATAGAACGGGCGAGTAATCTTGAGGTAACTCTAAATGATAATAGAATCTACACTGCGGAAGTCGTCGGAACCGATCCTAAAACAGATATCGCGTTATTAAAAATAGATGCCGAAGATGCGCTACCCTATATACCCTTTGCAGATTCAGATGCGGTAAAAATAGGTCAATGGGTTCTGGCAGTGGGTAATCCCTTTAATTTAACTTCAACTGTAACCGCCGGAATCATAAGCGCCAAAGCCCGTGATCTCAATGAATTTGACAACAACCCTCAGTCCTTCATCCAAACCGATGCTGCAGTAAATCGTGGAAATAGCGGTGGGGCTCTTGTCAATACCAGCGGTGAACTCGTCGGGATTAATACGGCTATTACCAGTGAGACTGGATCTTATGTGGGCTATTCGTTTGCCGTACCCTCAAATATGGCGCGTAAGGTTATTGAGGACATTCTGGAATATGGCAATGTGCAGCGCGGGTTCTTGGGTATTCAAGGCAGTGGGCTAGATGCAAAGCGTGCTCAAATGCTCGGGGTTGACGATACTCAAGGCGTTTACATCGCCAGTATAGAAGCCGATAGCGGAGCGGAAAAAGCGGGACTTCAAGAAGGCGATGTTATTAAAAACATAGATGGAATAAGTATTTACAAATTTTCAGACCTCACCGGTTATTTAAATGCAAAACGACCAGATGACATTGTTTCTTTGACCCTTAATCGGAGAGGTAAAGAGATGGTCAAAGAGGTTGTTCTGCGTAAAATAGACACCTATACTTTAGCCGAGCTAGGATTAACCGTGAAAAACATTTCAAAGGAGCAACTTCAAAAGCGCGAGGTGAAACACGGGGTCATCGTGACTAATGTCAATAATTCTGAACTCTTTAATTTAGGCCTAGACGGCGCGATCATTACCCATGTCAATGACGTAGCCATTAAAGCTATTGACGATTTAAAAAATACCGTAGAAAACAATTTCACAGGGCCTATGAAATTGACTTTTTATGATCGTAAAGGCGAAAAAAGCTCAATATTGTTTCGATAAATTTTATCCTGGCTTTAAATCGAAAAAAATTCAAAGGACCTGATTTTTTTTGATCATAGTAACTTAATTTTCACCTAACTCAATAAAGTTAGCCGTATAAAAACATCGGAGTTTGTCTTAACGCCAAACTCCGGTGTTTTTTTGTTTATTTATTTTACGAAAACGTTTTAGTTGTCTAATTTTGCCCCCGATTAACACAACCAAAGCCAATTTTCTCATGAATTTTGAACAGACCTACAAAAAAGAATTGTCCTTTCAAACTGACCGAAGACGTGCCACTGTTGAGCTTATAAAATATATCAGTGATTTATGGTACGAACACTCTATTGAACTCGTTTTATTTAGAAATCAACTCTTAGATCGCAATGTCAGTGAAATTCTGAACCTTCATGAATATGCGGGCGCTTTTGTAGGAAAATCAATCTCTATTTTTGAGAGTGTTGATGTGGCCAAAGCGATATTGCAATTGAATCTTCCTCCGGCCAAAATCGATATAGGTAAACTGACCCATGAATTTCAGCTCAGTGGTCATGCTCACCAAAGCTGTATCGACTTTGTCAGTCAAAAACTTCATGGCGCAAGCAAACAAAAATCTGCCGGCCCACAGGATGTTATTCTTTACGGTATTGGACGTATTGGCCGTTTGGTCGCAAGAGAACTCATGACCCGCACTGGAAAAGGTAATATGATGCGACTTCGTGCCATTGTCACCCGAGGAAAAATGGACCAAAACACTTTGGAAAAAAGAGCCTCTCTATTGCAATACGATTCGGTGCATGGAGATTTTCCCGGAACTGTGACTGTCGATATAAAAAATAATGCTTTGGTCATCAATGGTACTACAGTCCATATGATTTCTGCTGCTGGTCCAGAAGAAATAGACTACACCAAATACGGTATCAAAAACGCCTTAATTATTGATAATACTGGGGCATTTCGAGACCATGAAGCCCTTAACCGCCATTTAACCTCTGTAGGGGCTAGCCGCGTATTGCTCACCGCACCAGGAAAAGGCATTCCTAACATCGTATACGGGGTAAATCACTTAGACCACAACCCAAAAAATACGCCAATTATCTCGGCTGCCTCATGCACCACCAATGCCATTACTCCTGTTTTAAAAGTTGTGGACGACGCATTGGGAGTGATCAGCGGACATTTAGAAACGATACACGCCTATACCAATGATCAAAATCTGGTCGATAATATGCACAGTAAATACCGTCGTGGGCGTGCGGCAGGACTGAATATGGTTATTACGGAGACAGGAGCAGGACAAGCAGTGAGCCGCGCACTCCCCCACTTTGATGGTAAGCTCACTTCAAATGCTATTCGCGTCCCTGTGCCAAACGGCTCATTAGCAATATTAAATCTAAACTTTGCAAAAAAGACCAGCACTAAAGATTTAAATCAGCTGATCAAACAAAATGCTTTAGAAGGCCCATTGGTTGAGCAAATAAAATATTCCTTGAACAATGAGCTCGTGTCCAGTGACATTATCGGATCTTCCGCCCCATCAATATTTGACAGTCATGCCACTATTGTGCGTCCGGACGGTAAAAATGCGATAATGTATGTTTGGTACGATAATGAATACGGCTACAGCCATCAAGTAATTCGTCTGGCCCGCTATATTACCGAGGCACGCAGATTTACTTATTACTAATGGGTAGATCCGGTCCTCTCTGATGGGATCTCTGGCATCGTCGGTTTAAAGGGCCCAACCCTCGCGGTAGGTTCCTTTCACCCATTGATTGGCATATTCCCAATTGGTTACACGCATCGCCTCGCCATCCCATAAGATGGTTTTACGCCCCGGATAGTTATAAGGCGACCAATCATTAGGACCTTTTCCTTCTTTGAGTACCTTGTATTGGAAGCCTTTAATGGCTAAATTACCCATAAGTACCGCTTCTGTCAGAGGTCCACCATAAGAGAAAGGTGATGATGTCTCCCCTCCACTGAGGCATGCCTCAACAAAGTTACCCGCGTGAGTTGTGGTTACTCTGGTCAAACGCTGCTCAGGGGCTACAAAATCGAGCATAAGCTCAGAAGGCAACAAACGTGGGTTTCGAGAATAGGTATCCGTTACCATGATGCCATCAGATCCATGGAAAATACTTCCTCCGCTTACATCACCAGGTAATTCACCGTCTTTAAGTTCTGGTGGAAGATCTGGCATAATACCACCGTCATACCAGTTCAAACTGATATCATCTTGTTGCTCATTTTTAAATTTTAAACGAACTATCGATGATGGTGGACAGGCTTCTGGGTAATTAGCCTCAACAAAATCATTAGACCAAATGGTAGTACAACTAGCCTCTGCTTCATATGGGAATTTTAGCCCTAATGTTTTAAAAGGGGTCTCCATGATATGACAGCCCATATCACCCATAGATCCCGTACCGAAATCCCAGAATCCACGCCATTTAAACGGTAAATAATTTTTATTGTACATACGCATCGCGGCGGGCCCTAACCACAAATCCCAATCCAAAGTCTCCGGAATTGGATCTTCCGTGGTTATATGTTTAAAGCCTTGCGGCCAAACTGGGCGATTGGTCCAGCAATCTACCCGGTGCACTTTACCGATAAGCCCGGCGTCAATCCACTCTTGAGCCGTGCGTATACCATCTCCCGAAGACCCTTGATTTCCCATTTGAGTTACGATACCCATCTGAGCCGCTACCTCAGCCATAAGTCTCGCCTCATTAATGTTATGTGTAAGTGGTTTTTCGACATAGGCATGCTTTTTCTCGCGCATGAAGGGCAATGCAATCGTAGCATGTGTATGATCAGGAGTTGCCACCATAACCGCATCCATGCCTTTTAAAACCTCAGCATCATCATACATCTTGCGAAAATCTCTAAACCTTTTAGCATCGGGATGGGCGTCAAATGAATTTTTTGCGCGGACATCATCGACATCACACAAGGCGACAAATTTTACTTTACCCGTTTCATAAAGCTCGCGGACCACACTTTCTCCGCGTCCGCCAACACCAACAGCTCCTATATATAATGTGTCACTCGGAGGTACATGGGTTTTACCAAGAACAAAACTAGGCACTATAGTAAACGCTGCAGAAGCAGCTGCAGACTTTTGTATGAAGGATCTTCTTTTCATGGAGTTAGTTGTTTTTATGGTCGATGTACTAAAGATAATAAACTCGCGCAAAACTCCTCGATCAAAAAGGTTAAAAACAAATATTCCATCGGAAACCTTATTTTCAGCCAAGACACTCGGCTGCGCTATTAGACTTATGATTGTCACGAGTTTTGAACCAATTTTTGAATATTAATTTTCTAAGTTTGCAACAGCGTGCAAAAAAAGCATGGCGTGAGTAACATTTAAATTAAGTCCTCAATGCGCATCGATATTATTACCGTATTGCCTGAACTCATGAGTAGCCCTTTCGATGCCTCCATACTCAAACGCGCTATTGATAAAAGACTCGTAGAAATCCATTTTCACAACTTACGCGATTACACCACAAGCAACTACAAGCAAATAGACGATTATCAATTTGGTGGTGGCGCCGGCATGGTCATGATGATTGAGCCTATCGACAAATGCATCAGTACCCTAAAAAATGAGCGGCATTACGATGAAATCATTTATATGACTCCTGACGGAACGCGTTTTGAGCAAAAAACCGCCAATGAACTTTCTTTGAAAAAAAATTTAATCATTCTATGTGGTCATTATAAAGGTGTGGATCAAAGGGTAAGAGATCACTTTATTACTCGCGAGATTTCTGTAGGGGATTTTGTGCTTAGTGGTGGAGAACTTGCTGCAAGTGTGGTGTGTGATGCCATCATTCGTCTTATTCCTGGAGTTTTGAGTAATGAAACTAGTGCCCTTACCGACTCCTTTCAAGACGATTTATTGGCCCCGCCCATTTATACGCGACCTGCAGAGTACAAGGGTTGGGAAGTCCCAGAGATACTTTTAACTGGAGATAGTAAAAAAATTGAACAGTGGCGCGAAGACCAAGCAATTGAACGCACCAAAACAAAACGCCCCGATCTTTGGTCTCGGCATATTAAAGAAAATTAGTGCTGGCATTCATATTCACGAGAATACAAGCGATATAATTATTTGACACTAACCCTTGTAAGTGACGCAATTTTGACTATTTTTGCCCACGATTTACGATAACCTCTGGCGAAAGTCGCGAATGTTGCGTAAACTAAACGAGATACATAAAACATGGAATCTTTAATCAAATTTGTTCAGGACGAATTCGTTACAAAAAAGGAATTTCCTGAGTTTTCAGCTGGTGACACCATCACGGTGTATTATGAAATCCGTGAGGGGGAAAAAACCCGTACTCAGTTTTTCCGCGGAGTCGTTATTCAGGTAAAAGGAACAGGAAGTTCAAAAACTTTTACCATTAGAAAAATGTCTGGGACTATTGGTGTAGAGCGTATTTTCCCAATTAATTTGCCAGCATTACAAAAAATTGAAGTCAATAAACGAGGTAGTGTTCGTAGAAAACGTATTTACTACTTTAGAGAATTGACCGGTAAGAAAGCAAGAATTAAAGAAAAGAAATATTAATTTCTGCTCTCTCAAAACCTCCAAAGGCAGTCCAATCAAGGGCTGCCTTTGTTATTTACAATTGTTAATAACACAAGTTAAAAAACTGTTGTTATTAAGTCCACTACAAAATTTGGTAAATTCAAAAAGCTCAGTACTTTAGAACCATCAAAGCGAGACTAATCGCTGCGATATTAAGAAACGTTCTTAAATATACTTTCTGTAAAAAAAACCGATTTCTGCACTAGGGGATTTTGGTAGTTTTTATCGAAAGGTGAGTCGGTTCCCACAGGGCGATAAAGGCCAAGAGGTAATTGATCAACACTGAAGGTGTGCAAAACAGAGGTGCACTAGTAATAGTAGCGCTCCAGTAATGCCATCAGCAAATGCCAAAGAGACACTAGCAATAGTAAATCCAAAGGCACAAGCGGCACACTGAGCACAATCTAGTAATAGATTGTGAAACCGCACCATCAGTCAATTACTCTACAGTGAGGCAAAAAAGGAATTCAAACTGATCAACAAAGAAGTCAAGAGCAGCAATGCAAAAGGCATCAAAAAGATCGATCCGAATTTCAGCCACGCAAACAGTTTCAACCGTCAAAAAAATCTACTCATACCAGCAATGGAGATGAGGGAAAAAGACAACAGAAACAAAAGCCTGAATCAACAACCCAAAAGGAACGTCGCTTAAAAAGCAAGCCACAATTGCGGGGGTTTAATAAACCTGCTTCGAACTGTAAAAGTTAATTGGTAACGGCTGGACTCACAAGGAGCCATATCAAAGTATTCGTACGATGATATGGCTTTTCTTGTTTTTAGCCCTTTTCTCTGACTTAAAAACCTCTAAATTCCCCAAATGCTTCTGCTCCATTTTTTTGAGGCCTTCGTTGGGATTCATTATATTTGCAGGCCTTTTAAAAAGTCTCAAATTGCTAAACCAAAAGCATCATGAAACCAACCACTGATATCTATTATACCATTACAGACGAAGCTCCTTTTTTGGCTACCCATTCCCTATTGCCGGTTGTTAAAAAATTTGCCCAACATGCTGGAATCAAAATAGATACAGCTGATATTTCCTTGGCAGGACGCATTTTGGCAAACTTCGGTGATTATTTGAGTGATGACCAAAAAACAATTGATGCTTTGCAGATGTTGGGTGAGTTAGCCAAAACACCTGAAGCCAACATTATTAAATTACCTAATATCAGTGCCTCTATGCCTCAATTATTGAGCGCCATTGAGGAACTACAAAATAAGGGCTATGCGATTCCTGATTACCCTCATAAACCTCAAAATACTGAGCAAGAGTCTATCAAAGGAATCTATGATAAAATAAAAGGAAGTGCCGTAAATCCAGTCCTACGAGAAGGAAATAGTGATCGAAGAGCGCCCATGGCCGTTAAAAATTACGCTAAAAAGCATCCGCACAAGATGGGCGCTTGGAATCGTGATTCCAGAACCAGAGTCGCTACTATGTCAGATGGAGACTTTTTTCATAACGAACAATCGCGCACATTTGATAAGGCCAATACTTTGAGCATTGTTTTAAAATCAGCCAATGGTTCAAAGAGCATATTAAAAGAAAATATTAAGGTTCTTGCGGGTGAAATTGTGGATGCCTCTATTATGCAACGCAAGGCTTTGACCGAATTCTTGGATCAGTCCATCGACCAGGCTCATAAAGAGAAGCTATTGCTGTCTTTACATATGAAAGCCACGATGATGAAGGTCAGTGATCCCATTATTTTTGGCCATGCTGTAAAAGCCTTCTTTGCCCCAGTATTCAAACAGCACGGCACCCTACTCGAAGATTTAAATATTAATGTCAATAATGGCTTTGGCGATCTAGTCAATAAAATACAAAACCTGCCTGAAGCTCAAAAAGAGGCCCTCCAAAAAAGTATTGAATCCTGTTATGCCCAGCGTCCTGATTTGGCTATGGTAAACTCAGATAACGGGATCACAAATCTTCATGTGCCAAGTGACGTCATTATTGACGCTTCAATGCCGGCAATGATTCGTAACTCAGGTCAAATGTGGGATAAAGATGGCGCGGTTCAAGATACACTCGCCGTTATTCCTGATAGCTCATATGCCGGAGTCTATCAAGCGACCATTGATTTTTGTAAGGCCAATGGCGCTTTTGATCCAGCAACTATGGGTACTGTCCCGAATGTTGGGCTTATGGCACAAAAAGCAGAGGAGTACGGATCTCACGATAAAACTTTTGAGGTCCAGGAATCAGGAAGCATTGAGGTTAGTAATCAAGAGGGGCATGTGGTGTTTTCATTTTCAGTTGAATCGGGAGACATTTTTAGAATGTGTCAGGTAAAGGACGCTCCTATTCAAGACTGGGTGAAGTTGGCGATTACTCGTGCACGGGCCACCGATTGGCCTGCAGTATTTTGGCTAGATGAAAATCGCGCCCACGACGCTGAACTCATCAATAAAGTAAAGACTTATCTCAAAGATCACCATACCGACGGCTTGACCATTGAAATTCTGTCGCCAAAAAACGCCACACAATATACTCTAGAGCGCATAGCTCGCGGAGAAAATACTATTTCCGTAACGGGCAATGTACTGCGCGATTACCTTACTGACCTCTTCCCTATTTTAGAATTAGGAACCAGTGCCAAAATGTTATCGATTGTACCCCTTATGAATGGTGGTGGCTTATTCGAAACAGGTGCTGGAGGTTCAGCGCCAAAACATGTCGATCAGTTTACCTCAGAAAATCACCTTCGTTGGGATTCACTGGGAGAATTTCTTGCGCTAGCCGTTTCTTTTGAACATTTCGCAGAAAAAAATAATAATTCCAAAGCCTTAGTTTTAGCTCATGCCTTAGATCAGGCAACTGAAAAACTATTGGATCAACAAAAGTCTCCTTCGCGTAAAGTGCGTGAGCTAGATAACCGAGGCAGTCACTTTTATCTTGCACTATACTGGGCAGAGGCCCTGGCTCAACAAAATATAGATCGAGCCCTGGCAGAGCACTTTGGCCCCATCGCTCAGGCACTAATGACCCAAGAACAAACGATTGTCGATGAACTAAACCAAGTGCAAGGCCAACCCGTGAACATCAAAGGCTATTACGCCCCTGATGCTCAAGCGGTAGTTCAGCACATGCAATGCAGCCTAACCTTTAACCAGATACTCAAAGGAATTTAATGGCATACAAGCATAAACAATGACAAATAAACTCATCTCGGTCACCTCTTTTAATAAAGGGGGAAAACAATGGCTGCTTTCGGGTCTGATCTTACTTTTACTCGGAATAGTCTCAGCCAAGGCTCACAGCCAGCAACAACACACCATAAGTGGTGTGGTAACAGACCTCAATTCTGGCGAAACCCTAATAGGTGTTAACGTCTCAATCCCTGAATTAAGGGCAGGGGTAATTACCAATGCCTACGGGTTTTATTCAATCACTTTACCTCAAGGGACTTATGAATTAGTATACAGCACTCTGGGCTACACTGTGCAACGAAAGACAGTTGTCCTGAATAATGCGACTGTAATCGACATCGCATTAGGGGAAAATGTTGAAGAACTCGATGAAGTCGTGATTAAGGCTGATGTTGAAGCACTAGATATCAGCACGCCCCAAATGAGTGTTAATAGTCTAACGGCACAAACGATTAAAAATATTCCGGTGGTGCTTGGGGAAGCTGATGTGATTAAATCACTTTTACTGTTGCCCGGGGTAAGTAATGCGGGTGAGGGTGCTTCGGGATTTAATGTGCGCGGTGGTGCAGTAGATCAAAATTTGATCCTCCTAGATGAAGCCACGATTTTCAATTCCTCACATTTATTTGGTTTCTTTTCTGTATTCAATCCAGACGCCATCAAAGATTTAAAACTCTATAAAGGCAGTATACCTGCCCGTTACGGGTCACGGGTGTCGTCAGTTTTAGATATCTACCAAAAAGAAGGAAACAGCAAAAACTATAAAATGAGCGGTGGGATTGGCGCAGTGGCAAGTCGTCTTTTAGTCGAGGGGCCGATAAAAAAAGATGAAGCGGCTTTTCTAATTGGTGGGCGCGGATCTTATGCACACCTTTTTTTGCCCTTATTTGACATTGAGAATACGGCCTACTTTTATGACCTAAACACCAAAATCAATTATAAAATTAACGAGCGTAACAGCCTTTATCTCTCTGGATATTTTGGGCGTGATTATTTCGGGATTCAAGACAGTTTTATCAATAGTTACGGCAATGCTGTTTTTAATTTTCGCTGGAATCATAATTTTTCAGATAAACTCTTTTCAAATCTATCCTTGATTTACTCGAACTACTATTATGGCCTTGAACTCGATTTTGTAGGCTTCCAATGGGATTCAGGGATTGAGAATTTTAATTTAAAATATGACTTTAACCATTACTTGAGCAAAGGCTTGAGACTGAACTATGGACTACAGAATACCTATTACGGCTTCAATCCCGGTAAAATTGTTCCCAATAGACCGGATTCAGGTATTGTGGCGGATCAGCTAACGAAGAAATACGCCAATGAAGCGGCCTTATATTTGGACCTCGAGTGGGAAATATCTCCGCGATTGCGCACTGAGATTGGCCTTCGGGGGAGTCATTTTATGCGCTTCGGACAAGAGGAATTTCAATTGTATGCCAATGATGCACCCGTGGTTTTTGATCCTTTTCTCCTGATCTATAAAGAAGCTGATCCCATAGAAACCAAAAGTGTGGATCGATGGGAGCGTTTAAAAACTTACAGCAATTGGGAACCCCGTTTGGCTGTATCTTACACCTTAACCGACGATGTCTCCATAAAAGCGAGTTATACTAAATTAACCCAATATTTACACCTTTTGTCTAACACTAATAGTCCAACGCCATTGGATGTTTGGACACCAAGTGGACCTTATGTAAAGCCTCAGCGACTCGATCAATACGCCATAGGTATGTTTAGTTTTCTAAAAGACCGTGAATACTCCCTCGAGGTTGAAGCGTACTATAAGGATGTCGCTCATCGTATTGACTATATCGACGGCGCTAACCTGGTGGCTAATAATGCCATAGAGCAGGTTATTTTAGATGGTAACGCTCGCGCATATGGTTTGGAATTCTTGCTTAGAAAAAATGAAGGAGATTTTCAGGGATGGATTGCTTACACTTTGTCCAAAAGTCAGCAAAAGACGGCTCCGAGAAACGACAATGAAATCGGAATCAATAATGGACAATGGTACAACACCCCATATGACAAACCTCATGACCTATCCATTTACGGAACCTATACTCTGAATGAGCGCTGGAAAATGAATGGGAATTTCATTTTCCAAACTGGATTGCCGACGAACTACCCCATAGGACAATTTGACTTTCAGGGGGTGGTAGTCCCATATTATGGCCTTCGCAATGAGCAGAGACTGCCCGATTATCATAGACTTGACCTCTCAGCGACCTACACCCCAAAACGTAAATCCAATGCTTTGTATCAAAGTGAATGGGTTTTTAGTTTATACAATGTTTACAACAGAATGAACGCTGCTTCCATTAATTTTAGACAAAATGCAGACACTGGAGTAAATGAAGCGGTGCGCACCTCAATATTTGGACTTGTACCTGCGGTTACTTATAACTTTAAATTCTAAATCATGAAGCGCTTAATTTTCTTATTGTCCATTATCTCATTAGTTTGGTCGTCATGCCAAGAGGTGATCACTGTAGAGCTTCCGGATCAGGAACCAAAACTTATTGTTGATGCATTAATACGCATTGACACTACTCAATTTACGACGCTAGTAACGGTTCAAATGCGTCAAACAAGCGATTTTTTCGGAGAAATTACTCCGGTCTCTGTGGACCAAATAACCATGAGTAATCTGGATAATCCCGGCAACAATACTAATCAAGTATTGTTAGAAACCGAACCTGGTTCGGGTATATACCAGCAAATCTTCTCAACGCAGCAACTGGCTGGTGATCGTTGGTTTTTACAAATAGATTATCAAGGAGAGCTCTATGTAGCCGAATCGCGTATGCAATATTCTGTGCCCATTGATCAGTTAACTATTGGGGACGGTAGCCTTTTTTCTGAGGAGTCTACAGAGCTACTTGTACGTTATACAGATATTGGTGATCGCCAAGATTATTATTTATTTGATTATGGGAATGGTGATTTTTTTGCCTCAGAGGACGTTTTTTACGACGGACAAGAGTTTGAGTTCTCTTATTTTTACGATCAAGAGTTCAATACTGGAGATACCTTAACGGTGAGTATCATGGGGATTAATCGCGACTTCTTCAACTACATGAATTTATTGCGCGAACAAAGTGAAGGAAGAGGTGGGCCTTTTGCCTCCCCCGCAGTGTCTGTGCGCGGGAATCTAATTAATGCTACGGATATTGACAACAATAACAATTACAACAATGTCAATAACCCTGACAACTATGCCTTAGGTTATTTTGCATTAGTGCAAGAGTATCGAAAAAGTGTCGTTGTAGAATAAGTATGTTTCTACAATAAATTCGTCTTTGCTGCTTTTTGATTGCTTTAGGTTTGATTATCTTCATAGTCTTAATCATTTGTCTTGAGGCCTAATTACACTACAGAATCAGATTCTTTGCACAGAGATTTAGAAAAAAAATCTGTTGCTCAGCTCCTTTATTTAATGAATCAGGAGGACAAAAAAGTCCCAGAGGCGATCAATGCAATTTTACCGCAAATTGAAGCACTGGTGTGCGTCATCGTCGAAAAAATTAGTCAAGGAGGACGGCTTTTTTATATTGGTGCAGGAACAAGTGGTCGATTAGGCATACTTGATGCCAGTGAATGCCCCCCTACCTTTGGTGTTCCCCACGATTTAATAATCGGGATTATAGCCGGTGGTGATGGGGCGATAAGAAAGGCAGTAGAATTTGCCGAAGATAGCCCAACTCAGGCTTGGCTTGACCTTCAGAGTCATGACGTTTGTGTTAAGGATGTCGTTATTGGCATTGCTGCCTCGGGAAGAACCCCTTATGTGGTTGAAGGACTTAAATCTTGCCAATCCAAGGGTATTGTTACGGGATGCATAACCTGTAATTTGAATGGTCCTATAATTCAAAACGCAGATTATCCAGTTGCCGTAGATGTTGGTCCTGAGTTTTTAACAGGAAGTACTCGTCTCAAGGCGGGTACAGCTCAAAAACTTATTTTGAATATGATCACGACGACCAGTATGATTCAATTAGGTCATGTTCAAGACAATAAAATGGTAGACATGCAACTCAGTAATAACAAATTGGTCGAGCGTGGTATTAAAATGCTTATGGATTTTGGCAATGTTTCTAAGGAAAAGGCCATAGAACTGATCAATACCCATGGCAGTGTCAGAGCGGCATTAAATTCGATTCAATGAACAAGAAAAAAGCCTTAATTCAGGCGATAAAAATTTTAGGCTTTGGCCTTATTTTATTGGTGTTAAGTACCTACCTACTGAATTTCGCCTTCATCAATAAAAATGTACTTCCTCTTTATGTGGTTTTACCATTGGGCATTATTGGCGTCGCTGCAACAATTTTTACCTTATTCCGCGGTATCCGTAAGTTTGTATCCGTCTTTTTTGACCATTAAGATTCCATTGAGATTTTGTTGGGATGTCAGTAATGTCACCAGTTTGGCGCGAATTACTTTATAAATCCTAGAAACCCTGCTTTAAAAACGATTAAAGCGCCACTATTGATGCAGTAAGGGTATGGTTTTATACCTATTCTCACCGGAAAATCGAATAAAGTACAATCCAGAATTTAAAGCCGTAAGATCAATACGACCTTCAAATCCTTGAACACGGTCTCCCAAAATCTTTTGACCAACACTATTAAAAATGCTGTAGTGTTGAACAAAATGTGTTGCAGTGAAATTTACATATTCTAGGGCAGGATTTGGCGATAAAACAAATTTGGCTAAAGCCCAATCAGAACTATCTAATACAATAATGGTCACTGTTACCGCTAGTGGCAGACTAGGACAACCATCAACCACGGAAATAGCATAGTATGTGGTGTTGTCCGTAAGTTCTGTCCCTGCTGAAAGTGGATTAGTGTTATTTAGTGCATCCGATTCTGTCGCGAACCAAATGACATCGGTGGGATCCACCACAATATCCTCGATTGTTGCTCCCGCATTAAACGTCTGGTTTGCGGCGCCCACTGGGGTGGGTGGTGTACTACAAGGAGAGAGGTTTAATCTTGCAAAATATTGTGAAGATTCAGGCCATAGTTGCGTGGTATTGCCACTTACGGGGTCTAAAATCTTTACGCCATAATTCGTACCCGCACTCAACAAAAAATTACCGTTACCCAATGGCATTACCCCACGAAGGCTGCCTTCTTGCCAAAAATCGACAATTGTTCCATCTACCCGACTAAATTCGTATAGTCCGGCAATATTTGCCCCGTTATTACTAAATACAGCTGCAAAAACAGTATTATTATCAGGGGCTAAGGCCATTTGTTGAATAAAGGTAACAACACCAGTGGAAACGAGATCGCCTAGGGTATTGCCCTGATAATCTCTTCTTTCAATACGCGTATCATTCCCGATATAAGAAATATAAACTTCACCCGAACCAGCATCAATAACATCAAAAGAGGAACCAACTGTAGCAAAAGTTCCTAACAGATTCCCTTGTAGATCAAATCGCACTATTGCGTCGCCAGGCGCACCATTAGCCGAGCCTGCATTGGTAACCCAAACTTCATCCCCGATCACATCAAGCCCCTTAATATTATCTAATCCTGTATCAATAGTACTTAGAAAATTTCCTGATAAATCAAAACGGTCAATCCTATCGGCAGTTTGATCACTGATCCAAATTTCTTCACCCACTTGCACCAGTGCTTTGGGTTGACCTTGATTTAATGGGGTTAAGTCAATAAAAGAAGGATTAATTACGCTACCATCTAAGGGATCCAGCAATATTATATTGGGCTCGTTGATAACGGCAATTACTTCTTGAGCACGAAGCTGAGCAGTAAAAAACAGGGCTAAAACACTTAAACCTAGAATATTTTGTCTCATAAAGCTATATTTTACGGATAAACAATTCAGAATCCTTGATATTATCTCATTAGTCAAATTGATCAACACATTTATGGGTCAATCACAGTTCAAATGTAACAAAAAAAAAGCCCGCTATATTACTATAGCGGGCCTAGAAGAAGGCGGCGACCTACTTTCCCACAGGAATGCAGTATCATCGGCGCAGTCGGGCTTAACTTCCCTGTTCGGAATGGTAAGGGGTGAGCCCCGACGCAATAGCCACCTTAATTTTCATCTTTCACTGGGAAAGACGCCTTTTGATCTTGTCAAAAGCATCAATAACTTAACATAAAGGAAAAGAAAAACGCAGCAAACAACTAGTTTATCATAAAAAGAGTGTGCTCCCCTCCCGAAGGAGGGGAACGTTGTACATAAGCATACGGGTAATTAGTACCACTCGGCTACGCACGTTACCGCACTTCCACCTGTGGCCTATCAACGTGGTAGTCTCCCACGACCCTTTAAAGAAATCTCATCTTGTGGTGGGTTTCGCGCTTATATGCTTTCAGCGCTTATCCCTTCCCGACGTAGCTACCCAGCAATGCCCCGGGCGGGACAACTGGTGCACCAGAGGTCAGTCCAACTCGGTCCTCTCGTACTAGAGTCAGATCCACTCAAATTTCTAACGCCCGCAGTAGATAGAGACCGAACTGTCTCACGACGTTCTGAACCCAGCTCGCGTGCCACTTTAATGGGCGAACAGCCCAACCCTTGGGACCTTCTCCAGCCCCAGGATGTGACGAGCCGACATCGAGGTGCCAAACCCCCCCGTCGATGTGAGCTCTTGGGGGAGATCAGCCTGTTATCCCCGGAGTACCTTTTATCCTTTGAGCGATGGCCCTTCCATGCGGAACCACCGGATCACTATGCTCTACTTTCGTACCTGTTCGACTTGTAGGTCTCTCAGTCAAGCACCCTTATGCCATTGCACTCTACGCACGGTTACCAAGCGTGCTGAGGGTACCTTTAGAAGCCTCCGTTACTCTTTTGGAGGCGACCACCCCAGTCAAACTACCCACCAAGCACTGTCCCCCGTTAGGGGTTAGGCTTCGAACAAGCAAAGGGTGGTATTTCAAGGATGACTCCACTACACCTGGCGACGCAGCTTCAAAGTCTCCCACCTATCCTACACATTACTTGTCCAAAGTCAATACTAAGCTATAGTAAAGGTTCACGGGGTCTTTTCGTCCCACAGCGGGTAAACGGCATCTTCACCGTTACTACAATTTCACCGAGCTCATGGCTGAGACAGTGTCCAGATCGTTACACCATT
>JAYPSJ010000002.1:0-207220 GCA_038132955.1 Flavobacteriaceae bacterium | reverse complement strand
CCAAATTCCATGATCGCCTGGTTATAGGTTCCAGGGTCTTTAAGGGATAATTGTTGGTCGGCTAATTCCTGAAATCGCCTAATTCCCAAAGTTTCATTTATGGGAAGATCAATCCCAAATACACGACTCAAGACCCGATAAACATTGCCATCGACCACTGCTTTAGGAACATCAAAGCATATTGAAGCAATGGCACTAGCCGTATAGACACCAATCCCCTTAAGGGCCAACAAGGCTTCAAAAGTGTTTGGAAAAATGCCCTTTAGTTTTGTGCTTACTTCCTGGGCTGTATAATGTAAATTCCGCGCTCTGGAATAGTACCCTAACCCCTGCCAAATCTTGAGCACCTCTTGCTCACTTGCGCGGGCTAAATGGTGTACTGTAGGAAAGTGGGTTACAAATTTTTCATAGTAGGGCAATCCCTGAACCACCTGGGTTTGTTGCAAAATGATTTCGGAGAGCCAAACTTGATAAGGATCTTTGGCATGACGCCAAGGCAAGTCTCGCTTGTTCTCTAAATACCACGGAACCAGTATTTTATCTATTCTGACTGGGGAAGGCTTCACGACCCAAAAATAGGGTTTATGTATTTATATTTTAATACTTTACGATTTGATTATTTGATTTTAAAATCCTTATATTTGCCGTCTCGAAAAACGAGCCTACAAACATTAATTATATCATATTTAAAAGAACTTCAGAATGACTAAAGCAGATATCGTCACAGAAATTTCAGAGAAACTCGGATTAGAAAAAGGAGATGTTCAGGCCACCGTAGAGGCCTTCATGGGAGAAGTAAAACAATCTTTGGAGTCCGGCGAAAATGTATATTTACGCGGTTTTGGAAGCTTTATTATCAAAACTAGAGCAGAAAAAACTGGAAGAAATATTTCCAAGAATACAACAATCAAAATACCAGCCCACAATATCCCTGCCTTCAAACCAGCAAAGGTTTTTGTAGAAGGGGTTAAGGCAAGCGTAAAAGTCAAATAAATATTCACAAGTTCGACCTGGTCGAGCGACTAAATCATATACCGTATGCCAAGTGGTAAAAAAAGAAAAAGACACAAGGTAGCGACTCATAAACGCAAGAAGCGTAGACGCGCAAACCGCCACAAGAAGAAGTAAATTATCATTACTTCTCATTACCCAAGTTCTTTGACATAGAAATAAGTTCATACAATTTGCTTATTTCTGCAGGCCTATTCAAAATCGACTTTGTTGGTTTTGAACCTGTGTAAAAAATTGTTTAATCCATCCCTTCCCAAAGCATATTTTTGGACGGGGATAAAAATTAATAAACGTGAACTACGAATTAATTGTTAGATCCAGTTCACAACAAGTTGATTTTGCCCTTTTAAAAGATGGAAAACTAATCGAACTCCACAAGGAGGCAGAGGACAACAAATATTCCGTTGGAGACGTGTTTATCTCCAAAGTTAGAAAAACTGTCCCTGGTCTTAATGCCGCATTTGTCAATGTGGGTTATGAAAAAGATGCATTTTTGCATTATCATGATTTAGGACCAAAAATTCTGTCCACTTTGGACTTCGTAAAACGTGTAAGCACAGGAAAATTAAGAGATTACTCCTTAAAAGAATTCCCATTAAAAAAAGAGATTGATAAAAACGGCACCGTCAATGATGCCTTAAAAAACAATCAATCAATTCTGGTACAAATCGTAAAAGAACCCATTTCCACAAAAGGTCCGCGCATTAGTTCGGAACTTTCGTTAGCTGGACGTTTTATCGTTTTGGTGCCTTTTTCAGACCGTGTTTCAATTTCTCAGAAAATTGAATCTAATGAAGAAAAAGAACGCCTTAAAAGACTGATAAAAAGCATCAAGCCTAAAGGTTTCGGGATCATAATACGCACTGTAGCAGAGGGTAAAAAAGTAGCAGAACTGGATAGAGATTTACAAAATCTTATGGATCGCTGGACAGCGATGTGTAAAAAGCTACGTGGGGCGCACCTCCCAAGTAAGGTGCTCAGTGAACTCAATAGAGGCGCTTCAATAATCCGAGATATGTTTAACGAGTCCTTTTCGGCAATCCATATCGATGATGAAACCCTCTATTATCAAATAAAAGATTATGTGCAAGCCATTGCACCTAAACAGGAGAATATTGTGAAGCATTATGACGCCAAAGTGCCTATTTTTGAGAAATTTGGTATCGAAAGGCAGATTAAGACTTCATTCGGCAAAACCGTTTCGGGCGCCAAAGGATCGTATTTAGTGATCGAGCATACCGAAGCACTCCATGTCATTGACGTCAACAGTGGCAACCGAAGTAACAAGTCCAAAACACAAGAGGACACGGCTTTGGAAGTCAATTTGTTAGCGGCGAGTGAAGTGGCCCGCCAACTCAGATTAAGAGATATGGGCGGCATCATCGTTGTAGACTTCATCGATATGGCAAAATCCGAGCATCGCAAAAAATTATTCAACCATCTTCGCGATGAGATGAATGATGACAAAGCGAAGCACAAAATTCTTCCCCCCAGCAAATTTGGACTCATCCAAATCACCAGACAGCGTGTGAGACCTGAGGTCAACATTAAAACGCGCGAAATCAACCCCAATGCAGGGGCTGGTGAAGAAATAGAGGCTCCAATTGTTGTGGTTCAGAAAATTGGCGAAGAGCTCAAAAGGCTCATCAACAAAGACTATAAAAAGATAACTCTAAACACACATCCTTTTATAGCAGCCTTTTTAACCAAAGGCTTTCCATCAATGCGCACCAAATGGTTTTTGGAGCACAAACAATGGATAAGAATTCAACCTAGAGATGCTTACACGTACCTAGAATATCATTTCCAAGACGATAAAGGAAAAGATATATAAAACTAAACCCCTCCTAACAGAGGGGTTTTTTTATGGCCATTTTTTTGAATTCTTGTGCTCTTTCATGAATTAGCGCATCCCTATTTTATGCGAATGGCATGGGCAAAGAAGATTGATTATCTTTATTTCATGAAAAATTCGATGCCCTCCTACACAGTCGAAGAAGCCAAAGAAAAACTCGAGCACTACTGTGCCTATCAAGAACGTTCTCATAAACAAGTAGAGGAGCAACTGTACAAAATGCGAATGATTCCCCAAGCACAAGAGGTCATCATTTCCCATTTGATCCAACATAATTTTCTCAATGAATCGCGCTTTGCTCAGGCCTATAGCCGAGGAAAATTTCGCATTAAAAAATGGGGTAAAAAAAGGATCACTCAAGGACTTAAGCAACACGGAGTGAGTGCCTATAATATTAAATTAGGTCTGGCGCAAATTGAGCCTGAGGCTTACCTTAAAACTTTTGAAGAACTCGTGACAAAAAGACTTAACGACCTAGTAAGCGAAAAAAATACAAGCAAGAAAAAACGAAAACTTTTTGACTATTTAGCCTATCGCGGGTGGGAAACAGAACTCATCTATGAGGCCCTTTCACGCCTTTGACCTAGGGCAATATTTTTCTGAGTGCGGACAATCGCCTGATCATTTTTATAATCGATCCAAGCCTGTCCCTTAATACGCCGCATGAGTTGGTCATAATAGCGCATGATTAAGATGTTGTAAAGCGCTTTAGCCAAATGTTTCGGTTTGCGCGGCATTGCGCGTAAGCTCATAGAAAATCCTGGAGTGATATACTGCATATAGTGCCAATAGCCCTCGGGCATATAGAGCACATCTCCGTGCTTTAGGGTTCCTTCAAAACCCGAAATTTCACGCAAGCCTGGCCACTGATCAAAATCAGGATTCGCAAAATCTATGTCCTCTCGAACAATCAAAGAGTGCGGAACTTTATACATAAAAGCACTCTGACTTTGATCAAATAAAACCACTCTTTTCTCTCCCTGAAAATGGATGTGAAAAATATTAGCCAAATCAATGTCATAATGCATAAAGGTGTAGCTTTTTTGTCCACCGAAAAAAAGCATGGGCAATCCCTTTAAAATAGGCAATCCTAAATCGAGTTGTTTAAAATCTTTTTGAAGTTCAGGAACTTCTTTAAGTAGATTCCACAAGAAAATGCGAAACTTAGTGGGTTCACGCTCGAGCAAGTCAATATACTCGGCCATATTCATAGTGGCATGCGGCTCATTAAACCCATCCTTATGGTCCACGGGGCGGTCATCGTATAACGGCACTGTTTTATGGCCTGCAACACGGCGGATGTAATCAAAATTCCAAAGGGTATAGGCCGACCAATCTGCAATGGCATCTTCTATTATTACAGGTTTTTGCAGCTTATAATAATCATTTATAAACTGCGCTTTAGTCAGTTTAGAAACACGATCTATTACCTGCAATTTCATCAAGGTACAAGTTTATAAATTAACTCCAATAATACCACACCTTTGGGCATAGGGACTAAATTTGTCTCGCTGTAATCCGCGCCAAAAATATTTTCAGCGGCAAGTCTAAGTGTATATCTAGGTCTGTGATAGAGTAATGAGGCATCTGCGACATTAAATGCGTCTTGTCCCTCACGCTTTCCATATTTATAGATCAGTGTAGATTCCCAAGTTTCAGACCACTGACCTCGCCACTGCCCCACAGCCCGATTCCTAAATGAATTTATTGAATAGCGGGATAATTCTCCCGGAGCCACAGATAAATCATCATTGATTTGTGTGAAACTCAATTGAATGTTGTGGCTTGTTTTTTGCCAAGCTAAGACGTATTGCAGATTGGCTTCCCACCCCTGCGTGAATAGGCCGCGAACATTCGCTGCCTGCCAAAGATCATCCGGATTATTTTTCACATAATCAATCAAATTGTCGGCATCACGACGAAACCAGGCAGCACTGAATCTCAATGATCCCTCTTTAAGTCTCATGCCAATTTCGTAGGCCAAAGCTTTCTCTGGTTCTAAATCAGCATCACCCAGGGTATTTGGATCACTATAGTATAAATCAGTATAGGTAGGGATACGATAGGTATAGCCCATATTCGAATATATCCTCCAACCACGACTCAATGCATAACCAAGATCTAAACCAGGATAAGCAAAACTACCAAAATCAGAAAAAGAGGTAACCGCTACCCCAGGAATCACATCCAATCTATTATTAATAAACTGCAGACGATGCTCTATAAATAAAGTGGTTGCAAATCGTGACCGATTACCCAGATTATTGCTTGACATATAAGTTTGAGCTAAATCAATACCCACTCCTGTGGTCCCCCAAGCATTCTCCCATTGTCCGTGCAATTCTGCTGCCAGCTTATTGGTAGTATGCAAATTTCGATAAGCGGTGGGATCATTGCGCAAATAAATATATTCATCTTGATTACGCCGCCAATATATACGGGGGGTCCAAACCCAGTCCTTACGCTTTAATTGGGTTTGCACCCCCAAAAGACTGGTTTGCGTCTCTTCATACTGATCAGTGGCTGCAGGTGAAGCATAGAACCCATTGGCTCCGAAAGCACGTTGAGCGAAAGTTCCGATTAAATTAACTGGATTCTTATCCGTATTTAAGGCGCTTTTAATGGTGTAACTCGATTGATCATAATCCGTGTTATAGCGATAACCTCTGGAAGTATAGCGCGATACATTTACCATGTGCGCACTTTTTTCCAGCGACTTATAGGCTGTAAAACTGCCATTAAGTTGCTCAAAGGAGCCACCACTAAGACGAAGGTCCATGGCATCTTCAAAGACGGTTTTGGTCACAATATTAATAGCTCCAGTAAATGCATTTTGCCCGTAAACTCGCGCAGCAGGTCCTTTGATAATTTCAATGCGTTCTATTAATTCAAGAGGTAATGCTGCATTTAAAGTGTGGTGCCCCGTTTGTGCATCTTCAAGTTTAATTCCGTCAATAAGCAAAAGTGTTTGATCAAAACTACCCCCGCGAATGTATAAATCGGCTTGACTCCCCATAGGGCCGCGCCTTCTAATATCTACTCCAGCCTCCTGCTGCAGCAACTCGGCTAAACTACTTGCTGGAGAAGCCTGAATTTGCTCGGCATCTATAGTGGTTATAGACCTAGATTGTTGAGAAAATGGAATCATCAAGCGCGTGCCTGAAAGCATAACCTGATCCAAAGATTCAGCTTGCTGTAACAAAGTATCTGAAGACTGAGAACGCTGGGGGTCTAATGTATCGATTTGTGCCACAGCTAATGGTGACAATAGACCAAAAATCATGGCTAGGCCAAATCCGACAATATTAATTTTGATAATTTTCATACGGGCAATTTACGAAATTAATAATCTGCATATCTTGACAAATTCATGATTACACTATATGAAAAAAGCCTCATTTCGAGGCTTTTTATTCATTTTTCGCACAGTTTTTAGTCTGCCAAAACGATGATTTTATTATCCAGCATCTGCACTGTTCCACTGTTGATACTCAAATGCCAAGAACCATCTTTTTGAGTGAACTTATTTTTGTAAGCTTCGGCAATTTTAGGCTCACCTACAAATTTCACTTCTCCTGCGCCTAGGGTAGAAACAATGGCAGCGTGATTTTCGAGCATTTGAAAGGCCCCGTCGGTCCCAGGGACACTAACACTCGTGACCTCTCCTTTTACTAACGAAGCTTCTGGTGTGACTATTTCTAAATACATCGTGTCTTGTTGGGTTCTTATTAAGCTTCAGCGAGCATTTTCTCTCCAGCTTCAATAGCCTCTTCAATAGTTCCTTTTAGGTTGAAAGCGGCCTCAGGAAGATGATCTAACTCACCGTCCATAATCATATTGAATCCTTTGATGGTATCTTTGATATCTACCAATACTCCAGGAATCCCTGTAAACTGCTCAGCAACATGGAATGGCTGAGAAAGGAAACGCTGAACACGACGTGCACGCCCTACAGCCATTTTATCCTCCTCTGATAATTCTTCCATACCCAAAATTGCGATGATATCTTGAAGTTCTTTGTAGCGTTGCAAGAGCTCTTTTACACGTTGTGCACATGCGTAATGGTCTGCACCTAGGATTTCTGCCGTCAAAATACGTGACGTAGAATCTAGTGGATCCACCGCAGGATAAATCCCTAACTCAGCAATTTTACGGGACAATACCGTAGTAGCATCTAAGTGAGCAAAAGTAGTCGCTGGCGCAGGATCCGTAAGGTCATCCGCAGGTACATATACTGCCTGAACAGAGGTGATCGATCCTTTTTTAGTCGAGGTAATACGCTCTTGCATGGCCCCCATCTCTGTAGCCAATGTAGGTTGGTATCCTACCGCAGAAGGCATACGGCCTAAAAGAGCCGATACCTCAGAACCTGCCTGAGTGAATCGGAAAATATTATCTACGAAAAACAATACGTCTTTTCCTTGACCATCACCGGCTCCATCACGGAAATATTCCGCGATTGTAAGACCAGACAAAGCAACACGAGCACGAGCTCCTGGAGGCTCATTCATCTGTCCGAAGACAAAGGTCGCTTTTGATTCTTTCATGGCTTTTTTGTCTACTTTGGACAAATCCCATCCCCCGGCTTCCATCGAATGCATGAAGTCATCGCCGTATTTTATAATGCCTGATTCTAGCATTTCGCGCAACAAGTCATTTCCTTCACGAGTACGCTCACCTACACCTGCGAACACAGAGAGACCACCGTGTCCTTTGGCGATGTTGTTAATAAGCTCCTGGATCAGTACAGTCTTTCCTACTCCGGCACCTCCGAATAGTCCAATTTTACCCCCTTTCGCGTATGGCTCAATAAGGTCAATGACCTTTATCCCGGTAAAGAGCACTTCTGTAGAAGTAGATAGGTCCTCAAATTTTGGGGCCTCACGGTGAATTGGCAATCCATTATCTCCAGTTTTTGGCAAGTCACCAATACCATCGATTGCATCCCCAATCACATTGAATAGACGTCCGTATACATCATCGCCGAAAGGCATTTGAATTGGCGCTCCTGTAACTACAGCATCTGCACCACGACTCAATCCATCCGTGGAGTCCATAGAAATGGTACGGACGGCATTTTCGCCGATATGAGATTGAACCTCGAGAACAAGTGTTTGTCCATTGTTCTGAACTTCAAGAGAATCGTAAATTTTAGGAAGCGAAACACCGCTGTCGAAAGCAACGTCCACTACGGGACCAATGATTTGAGCAACTTTACCTTTAACTTGTGCCATTTGCATATTTTTTTTCGTTTGTTTGGGCCTAATAATACCCTTAAAAATCGGTGCAAAGATATGTCTTTCTGAGAAAAAAAAACAAAGGAATTCAGCAAAAAAACTCAGTGCTCAAGCCATCAAAAAATAATATGCCCCTACAGTGCAAACTGCAGGGGCATAATGAGTCTGAAATGACTTTATCTATTGTAATTCAGGAGCGTAATTTACCGGATAGTCGTTTGCGCGAGCGCGTTGACCAGCCTCAATAAAGTTAGATCCGTAAGTAGCGTCAATTGCCTCCAAGAATCCATTAGCCATTAGAGCATAGCCTCTAGCAGTCAAGTGCACACCATCCAAACTTACCAATCCTCCAAATACTAAGTCTGTGGACATACTAAATCCATCAAAGACAACACCTCCAGATGAAGCATTTTGAAGGATGCCTTTAAGATCGACCTTGGCAAGTCCCTTCGCGGCAACCAATACATCGATCGTAGCATTATAAGCATCTGTGGCATTGAGGACTGACTGAGTTTCTGTACCCGTCAACACCCAACGATCGGCAAGAGGCTTAGTGATCCCATTGACAGAGAGTTGGCCTGCTTGCTGCTGTGCAATAGCAGGGCTTTCTTGCTCGGCAATCACAGGAGCTTGGGCCTGAGCTGCAGCAGTAGCTTCGCCATCGGCAAAAGCAGCAGCCTGAGCCTCATCAAAGCCTAAATCGATAGCCGCTTGATAGGCGATTTCATAGGCAGCCGCATAAACAGCTGCATAAGCTTGAGCATATACTTGAGCATAAACGCCTTCATATACGGCAGGATAAATCGAGGTGGCATATTCCAAATCAACTGTGGCAATATGAGTAGCACTAGTCAAGACCATAAGATCAGTTTCATTTGCTTGACGCGATTGACCAAATTGAGTCGCCAAAAGATTTGCAAATGCTTCTGGATAGCCCAATGACTGTAACACAGCTGAAAGCTGATCTACAATATTAGGCAAGCTCTCGTCGACAATCACCACTGGGCTTGCCATGTCCTCGCTAAAAATAATTTTACGTTCTGGAACCCCTAAAGCATCGAATACTTGATTTAATGGTCCAAAAGTTTCATTGAGCACAGGAATCTGTGGTCCAAAATCGGGATTACTTGGGTCCAAAGGCGCATAAGGCACAGTGGTAAAGTAAGGCAAGGAAGTTACATAAGGTACGTTTCCTACCGCACCCTTAGCCCCGTTCGCCGTCAAAGCGTCAAGCGTGGCACTCAAGGCCGCTGCGAATACGTTTGGATCGGTAATATCATTACCTCCATAGGTCGAAGGATCTAAGTTTCCTGTCTGGTCAACACCACTTCCACCTGAAGTAGCGAAACCTAAAACATCGTTTCCACCAAATTCAGATAAAGTAAAGAATGTAGGGCTTTGGGCCACTGCATCTTCTAGAACAGTTGCGTTTGCAGAGCTCGCCATACGGGCAAAATACGGGTTAGCTAATCCAAGTGGAACGCCAGCTAAATTACCATAACCAGGCGCCAAAAAGTGAAAACTCTTCGCTCCAGGCACACCCATATTGTTGAACACACCAGCAACCACATTAGTCACCTCGGTCGTTGGGAATGCCTCAAGAACGGCTGGTCCCGACCCATTAAAGTACAATCTTGGGTTAGCGATCAAATTCCCGCCATAAAGGAGTCCTCCGACATTGTCCGTCATCATAGGTTGATTAAAATCACCACCCCCAGTCGCCGCAAATTGCTGCGACAAAATATTCGGGAAGGAATTGGTCTGTGCGGCCTTGAATAAAGCCCCATCTGTAAATCCTGCGGTAAAAGACGCCCCAATTGAAACGTAATTAGAGAAATCAGCATCACCGGCAGTTAGTGGCACGACTCCACTAGGTGTCGTGTTGTCTGTCATATCATCGCTTTCACAGGATAGCAATCCAAATGCAAGCAAGGCAAAGCCTAAATATTTAAAATTCATCTTCATAATTATTATAGGTTATTAATCGTCCAAGACAAATAGTACATGGATCCGATGTTGCCGGTACCAAATGCCTGTGCATACTCATTTCTTGTTGCGTTCACTGCGCCTAGTTTAAATGTAGATTTTAAGAAATTAGGCATTTTATAACTCATTTGGAAATCAACTACATTGTACGCATGAATATTTCCATCGCCAAATGTTGCTTCCCATTTGTATCCTCCTATCCATCTCCAAGCTGCATTAAAACCAAAGTTCTTGTAAACGTCAGAGTTACCAAAGGACATTTTGACTTTGTCTCTTGGGGTATTAAAATTGGTTCTGAAATCGGGGTTCCCTCCTTCACGATCTTGTTTAGCGTAAGTATAACTCGCACTCCAATCGTAGTCTTTAAACAATTTGGTTGAAAACCCTATATTGCCTCCATAAGAATTGATTTCCTCTTCAGAGTTGGTGTATACTTGGTAGACTTGATAATCGCCGTTTGCAATCGCAGCCACCGCTAAAGGTGTGCCATTAGGCAAGGTTTGGGTCAACCCAACATCACCATAGAATGGAGAGATTACTGTCTCATTCGAGATGAAATCATTGTAAGTATTGTAATACCAGTTAAAGTCTACAATCAACTTTCCGAGTTTTCCACGATAACCAAAATCAATTGAGCGCACTTGCTCAGGCTTAACAAAATTAGAGTTAGCGATATTCAGTGCTCCTGGGTTTCCAGTGGCTGCAAAACTTTGAACTGAACTGGCATAGAATGAATTGTTATAGGCTCCTGTTCCATCCACACTCAAGGTGGCAGCACCAGTGATGGCCTGTCCTGTTGGACTCAGACCATATTCGCGAACATCCCGCTCAGGGTTATTATTTGCACCCCCAACTAGGATGGCACGTCCTACATCAAGTCCAATGTACAAGTCTTGCGTAGTTGGATTTCTAAAACCTGTTTGAATAGAAGCACGAATATTGTGATTATCATTAATGGTAAATCCAGCCGCTAAACGTGGAGAGAAGAAGCCATCAAATAATTCAGACTTATCGTAACGAACAGATCCGGTCAATTTTAAATCTAAATTATCGGCCAACTCAAATTTCTTCTGACCTTGAGTATAAATCCCGAGTTCGGAGTAATCAATCGGGCCATCTTCATCTGTATAAATAGTTCCTGAAGAGTTCAGGCTATATGTTCTAAATGAACCCCCTACCTGAATCTCTACAGGTTTGAAGATTTCAGCGAAATTATAGTTGTAATCCGCGTGGTAGATTTTTGAATTGTCTTGAAATTTAGCCCCTCTTGAGAAATCAGGATCACTAATTACTGTATTAAAGGCGGTTTCATAACCAGATGTACCTGGCTCTAAACGACCTGTGTCGGCAGTTGCACGAGCAAAGTCATGAGCCTGATCAGGTGTAAGTCCTGCGTAAAGCTGCGACTGTACAAAAGCACCGACATACTCTCCAAACCAATTCGCATCATCTTTCCATGAGCGGTTGATATTGATTCCTGTAAATACCATATCATAACTATCTCCTGCGTCATCAGTGGTCATATATGCTCGGGCAAAGAAGTTGTCATTTTTCACTTCCAACTTATGCTGTGTCATAATGAAATTATCAATGGCGTAACGGTTTGCTCCTTGATAAAGGGTAGAACCAGTTCCAAATTTTCCGATATACGAAAACTCTAAATCATCTTCGAACGGACGATAGTAAACCCCCCAGTCGGCTTTAATACTCTCTGCCGTATAATCGGTCAAATCAATTTCGTTATATCCTGTACGGCTGACATTTACAGAGGGCACTAACTGCTCAGCACCTGCTGGAAGAATACCCAGACCTACAAGAGCTTGGGCTACACCGTTGATGTTTGTAGAAACCTCATCTCCATATACGTTTACACCATCATAGTTAATATCCGCACGAGAAGTACCAGTACCGACTTTTCCGTCGTAGTTATTTGCTCCCCAGTCGGTACCGCTAAGGTATCCTCCATTGATTTTAACGGCTAACTTTTCGCTGAACTTATGTCCTACACGGAAATTGACATCGGTGTATGGGTTATCTCCAACAAAGGTTTGTGAGGTTTGTCCTGCCTTCATAGAAACACTCACCCCTTGATGGTCAAATGGATTCTTACTCACCATGAACAAAATACCGTTAAAAGCGTTTGCTCCATACAGTGCAGAAGCGGCACCAGGTAGAATCTCAACACTTTGCACATCGGTGTCGGTCATCCCGAGTAAGTTCCCTAATGGAAAGTTCAAAGCTGGTGCGGCATTGTCCATTCCATCAACAAGCTGCATGAAACGCGTGTTGGCAAAAGTAGCGAATCCACGAGTGTTGATTGATTTAAACGTTAAACTGTTCGTGTTGATATCTACACCCTTTAAATTTTCAAGTCCGTCGTAGAAATCTGCCGAGGCAGTATTTTTAATTTCCTTTAATCCAAAACGTTCAATCGTTACTGGAGACTCAAAAATACGCTCAGGAGTTCGTGAAGCCGAAATTACAACCTCATCTAACTCAGAACCCTCAACAAGAGTCACGCTTAAGCTTTGATTATTTGCAGTTACTGCTACTTTCTGAAGTGCGTAACCAATATTTGAAACTTCTAGATTAAATGGCGGTTCGGCATCGACAAGCAAAGCAAAATTACCGTCGAAATCTGTTGCTGTTCCTGCTGTAGTTCCCACAGCAACAACATTGGCGCCTACTATAGGATCCCCCGCCTCATCAACCACTGTTCCGCGAACATTGGTCTGCGCATAAGTGATGCAACTCAAAAACAAGCCGCAAACAAACAATACGTTTTTCATAATTTGATTAGTTAAAATTTGTTAAATATACTTATAAAAATGGCTGATTCCTCAGACTATATGTGGTTTTTTTACTTGGATTACAAGAATTTAAACCCATTATACACGATAACCGAGGTTCTTTTTTGTCAATTGTTTTGCCATGAATTATTTTAAAACAATACTCTAGTTGACAAAACTATTTGTCCTATTTGAAACAATAAGAGTCGAAAATGTGTCGGAATTAGTGGGTCAAGGGCTGACAAAAGCTGCGGATAGAATCTTTAAATAATTTCAAGACATATTGCAAATCTGCATGATTCCTAGCAATGGGGCGACCGTCAATCTCTACCACTGGAGTCAATTCCCCCATAGTCCCCGTGGCAAAAACCCCATCGGCATTATAAAACTCGGATAAGCTCAGATCGGCCTCAACACACTTCACAGTATTTTTATGGCAAATTTCGATTACTGTTTTACGGGTAATCCCGGGCAAACAAGCATGGGCGAATGGGGTGTAAACGACCCCTTTTTTTAAGGCAAATAAATTACTGCCATTAAGCTCAGCAACAAATCCTCGGTCATCCAACATAAGCCCTGCATCTTTTCCGGCAACGTTGGCCTGAATTTTGGCTAAAATATTGTTGAGTAAATTGTTGTGGTGGATTTTACTGTCCAAAAACTGAGGACCATTACGGCGTTGACTGCTCGTGATTACCTTGATTCCAGAATCATTGTCGTAAACCAAGGGTTTCCACTCGGCTAATACGATTAAACAAGAGCCGTTTTGGTTCAGTCGTGGGTCCATTCCACTGGTGATTTTCTCCCCTCGAGTTAGTGTTAATCGAATGTGGGTATCGTCATTCATTCCATTGGCCTTCAACGTTTTGTGGATCGCTTCCATAACTTGGGCTTTGCTCGGAATATCCAAAAAAGCCAAGGTTTTTGCCGAAGCCAAAAGACGGTTTAAGTGGTCGTCCAAACAGACGATCCCTTCAGGATATACCCTGAGTCCCTCCCATACGGCGTCGCCCCCTTGGACTGAACTGTCAAATACGGAAACTTTTGCTTCGTGGCGTGGATACAATCGATCCTTAATCCAAACTTTGATGTCGTTGTTTCGGGGGTCAAATTTTTGTAGCATGATTGTTCTTATTTAAAAGTACTTTTTGTTTCAGGTGGTGGTAAAATGGTAAGGCTTGGGCTAGGACCTCTTGAAGATGAGTATTCCAAAACCCGGGGACCTCATGAGTTTTTGGTTTGGCAAAACCCGTACTCTGATGAACCTTTTTATACCAATAAGGGGCCCAAATACCATCTGCAGGATTAGGACCACTGGGCCATCGACACATTTCAGGATAAAATTTAATGGATAAGGCCTCACAAAGCTGATTTAAATAAATTTCCGGATCAATCATCAATTCATCGCTCTCAATGACCGTATAAGCAATATCATTTCGGTCAAAAAACTCGACTAATTCAAAGGCGCGTTTGATCCCAATAGCGTCAAGATCGGGACGCTCAATCACTTTGGAAAACGAAGCCAATAACTTTTTTGGATGGCGTATCAGGATTACGTTTTGCCACTCTGTCATATAATATGGATCCGGCTCCAAACAATGATGAGCCATGTTTTTAACGAATAGATTTTGATTCTGGGCCAAAGCATTGATTTGCGCCACTACTGCATCCCTGCTTTTGGGCATGGTGCTTAAAATTTCAGCTTCCATAGGATGTGGCTCTCGTTCCTGAACCTGATCTAAATAATGTGCATAAAATGGCTCATCGATAACCGCAAATTCTGGATGCTGTGCAAAGGCATACATCAAGGCCGTGGAAATATTTCTTGGACCTGACAACAAATGAACCACTTTTTTCATTGGTTAAAAATAATCAATCGTCATGGATTGTTTTAAGGGCTCGATAGAAACTTTAGACTGTGGGACTATTTTGTAACTTTAGCCAAAATCGATCATCAATCAATGAACCCACAAGTCCTTGTCGTTTGTGATTCCTTTAAAGAGAGCTTGAATGCTGATGGTGTAGTTGAGGCTATAATTCAGGGCATTAAGCAAGTAGATCCGTCTGTGATTTGTATACCATTGCCCTTTTCAGATGGGGGCGAAGGCGCTTTGGAGGTGCTCAATAAAAACGCTTTGGGGCAAAAAGTCAAAGGCCAAACCATCGATGCGTTAGGGCGTCCTATAAGTGCCGATTACTTTATGTTTGATGGAGGCCTGGTCGCCTGGATTGAACTTTCCCAAGCCAGTGGTATTCACCAGATTGAGCCTAGTTTACGCGATCCAAAATTAACGAGCACATATGGAACTGGTCTATTGATAAAACAAGCAATAGCACAAGGCGCTCAAGAAATCATTTTAGGTATTGGTGGAAGCGCCACTAATGATGCCGGAACTGGTATTATCACCGCCCTAGGGGGGCAATTCCTCGATGCAAACGGAGCCGAATTACCGGGTGGAGGTGCAGCCCTAAGCTTGTTAACCCAAATTATTTTACCGCAAGAATTAAAGACCATAAAATGGAAAGTGGCCTGTGACGTAATTAATCCATTAATCGGCCCAGAGGGCGCCACATTCTCCTATGGCCCGCAAAAAGGCGCAAGCCAAAAAGACCTTGAAACACTAGAAAATGCCCTCTTTAATTTTTCCAAAGTGGTAAAGCATACAACAGGAAAATCTATCGAAAAAACTCCTGGTGGCGGAGCTGCTGGTGGCACTGCTGCTGGACTTTATGGGCTACTTAATGCTGAATTGGTTTCGGGATTTGAATTGCTAGGGACTATGACTAATCTTGAAGAAAAAATCAAAGCCTGCGATTTTATCTTTACGGCCGAGGGGCGCATAGATGCTCAATCCGTCAATGGAAAAGTCCCCATTGCAGTGGCTGCAATAGCCAAGAAATTCAACAAACCTATTGTCGGCATCGCCGGTTCCATACAAGGACCCTTTGACCTACATTATTCCCTTGGACTCACGAGCCTATTTTCGATACAAAACGGCCCAATGGGCCTCAATGAATCTAAAGCCAAAAGCGCCGAATTAATCAAAGACACCGCTGCCAGAATTTGGCAATTAATCCAACATACTCTAAAATGATCTGGACCATATTCTTATTGATTATTGCCGTTATTTGGATTGTATTGGGGACAACCAAATATAAAATTCACCCCTTTTTAGTCTTGCTCTATGCGGCTGTTGGATTAGGAATACTGGCTAATTTTCCTTTAACGTCTATACTCGATTTATTGACCAAAGGGTTTGGAAAAACTTTTGAAAACATTGGTTTGCTCATTGTTTTTGGAACACTCATTGGGGTATTTTTGGAGTCATCAGGGGCAACTTTAACCATCGCCCGTTACATAATTAAAAAGCTCCATCGATTACCTCTGCCTTTTGCCATTAGTGCCATAGGTTATGTGGTGGCCATCCCTGTATTTTGTGATTCTGCTTTTGTGATTCTCTCATCATTGAACAAGTCCTTGGCTCGAGAAAGCCGTACTCCGCATTTGGCACTGACCATTGCATTATCCACCGGCTTATTTGCGCCACATGTTTTGGTGCCACCCACCCCAGGACCACTTGCAGCGGCGGCTCAATTAGAATTGAACAATCTCCTGTTACTGATTTTTTGGGGGGGCTTGGTTGCCCTAATATTAGTTTTGATTGGCGCACTCTACGCCCATCAAATAGGAAAGCGTCGCCGGGGTATGTTGGAGCACTTCGATCAGGACAAAAAAAATAACCCGAGCATCGAATCCAATTCAGAAGAATGCCTGCCGGGTATCCTTGCTTCGATTAGTCCGATTTTAATCCCCATCATTATGATGGCCTCTGGCACCTTGATACGTGTTTTGCCAGGGTCATTAAACGCCATTGACAATGCAATGCAATTTCTGGCTTCACCCAATGTTGCTTTATTTACAGGACTATTAATAGCTATGAATCTCAAAGTCCAAAAGAATAATCACAGCTCTAATTCAGCTACGAATAAATTTCAAGAGGGTCTAAAACTAGCCGCTCCAGTATTGCTGATTACAGCAATGGGTGGCGCCTTTGGCAACATTATTAAAGAATTACCCTTGACAGAATATATAAGCCTATACGATTCATTGACATATTTCGGACTGCTTTTGCCTTTTTTCATCGCAGCTGTGCTAAAAACAGCGCAAGGATCATCAACTGTAGCAATTATCACTACCGCTTCGATTATTTTTCCCATTCTAAGTCAACTGGGCATGACTACAGAATTGGACAAGGTTTGGGTCATCATAGCCATCGGTACGGGGTCCATGACGGTTTCCCACGCGAATGATTCTTACTTCTGGATTGTGTCACAGATGGGAGGTATAGACGTAAAGACTGCCTACAGACATCATACTTTTGCTACCCTCATTCAAGGATTAAGCGGATTGGTTGTGGTGCTTTTGCTTTCGGCATTATCTAACTGGTGGTCATGACAAATGCATTACACAAACCCTTGCTCTAATTTAACGTTACGGAGATAAAGTCCACAGATTAATGGAAGATGGCAGCATACCTTCGGACAATCCCATTTTTAACGGTTTTTCTTCGCCTATGTCAATTTGGAGCTATGCATAGAGATGTACAGGGTTTATTTTATGATGTGACTGATAACACTCTATTTGGAGTAAAACATGGGCCAAAAGGGGGTGATGAATTTAATGTGATTGAAAAAGGAGAGAATTATGGTTGGCCACTTTTCACATATGGTATCAACTATGATGGAGCAATCGTATCTATGATTTCAGAGGACTCTGCTTCTACTTTCACAATTTTGCCTGAGCATTATTGGACAGTTCAAACAAATGATGGTGGTCAATCTATTGCCCCAGCTTGCTTGTTAAAAGTACAGAATAGTAACATTACCGATTGGAATAACCATTTCTTATTAGGTTCATTGGCATACAGAAGACTCATGAAATATAATCGGACTACTGATGAAACTTACTGTTTAAATATAGAAGGAAGAGTAAGAACGATTAAACAATTACCAAGTGGAGATATCATCGCCTTGATTGAGCGTACGAATACAAATAAAACAGATGGGAAAATTGTTAGAATTACAAATTAAAAAAAACCGAGAACAATGTGTATGCGATAATTTGCCCTAAATGGGCAAACTACGCATACACTAACTTGTGGTTAATTATCGAACAATGAAAATCCAAACGACGCTATTTTCGGTTATCCTAATTCATGCGTTAAGCATAGGATGTTCGAGCAATACTGAAACGATATTAGAATCAAAAGAAGTTAATATTGGTTCTGATAAAAAAGTCGGGCGAGATCTGTTTGCTGCGCTATTGGATACGATTCAAACTGACGAATTATCAATACCGAAATTAACGAGTATTCTAAGGTTACAAATTTGAAAAAGAGAAGAAGGATTTTGGATTCATATGTTACAAAAATAAATGTGAATTATTACAAAGAAACTCAACAACACAGTGTGAAAGTTCACTTCAAAATCCCGATTGTAAACGATGGTATAGAGTATGTCAATCATTCGGACAGTAAACTCAAATGGGACAAGTGGGGTAATAGTTACAGAGTAAAAAAGGGAGACCGAGTGGTTTCCCTTACTACTTTAAATCGTTCTAATATTGGGGTTGGAAAAGATTACTCCACGGTAACCGACTTGGCCAAATTTCTCGGCTGATCCACATTGCGTCCGAGCATCACAGCAATATGATACGAAAGGAGCTGAAGCGGAATTGTGGTCACCAGCGGTGAGGACGCTTCTGTAGTTTTAGGGACCTCAATCACGTAATCGGCTAAGGCCTTAACCACATTATCCCCCTTAGTGACTATAGCGATGATACGTCCTTTACGGGCTTTAATCTCTTCAATATTACTCACGACTTTATCGTAGTGGTTACTGTTAACCGCCACAACCACCACAGGCATTTGTACATCGATAAGGGCAATCGGGCCGTGTTTCATCTCAGCCGCGGGATAACCCTCTGCGTGGATATAAGAGATTTCTTTGAGTTTCAGAGCTCCTTCGAGTGCTACCGGGAAATTCACCCCACGTCCCAAGTAAAGCGCATTTTGCGCCATGACCATATTATTGGCGATTTTTTTAATCACTGCATCACTTTCTAGAGCTTGAGTCACTAAATCCGGAATCTGCTCAAGTTCATAAAGGTGCTGACGGTAAACCGATTCAGAAATCGAACCTTTTTCTTTGGCCAATTTCAAAGCCATTAAGGTCAAAATTGTTATTTGTGTGGTAAAAGCCTTAGTCGAGGCCACCCCGATTTCTGGGCCAGCATGGGTATAACTTCCCGCATCGGTTTCCCGAGCGATCGATGAACCAGCCACATTACACACCCCATAGACAAGTGCCCCTTGGCTTTTGGCGAGTTTAATGGCCGCCAAGGTGTCGGCTGTTTCTCCACTTTGAGATATGGCGATCACAACGTCTTTTTTAGTGATGATCGGGTTGCGGTATCTGAATTCTGAGGCGTATTCCACTTCTACAGGGATGCGCGCCCACTCTTCAAAAATGTATTCCGCCACTAGTCCTGCATGCCATGAGGTTCCACAAGCCACAATCAAAATTCGATCGGCTTGAGTAAATCGCGCCAAATGATTGTCCAGGCCGCTCAGCTTAATGATCCCTTCCTCCGGCAAAAGTCGTCCGCGAAAAGTGTCTAAAATAGCGCGAGGTTGTTCGTAGATTTCTTTGAGCATAAAGTGGTCATAGCCCCCTTTTTCGATTTGTTCTACATTCAAACTCAGCTCCTGAATCTGGGAGTCCAGACGCAAGTCTTCTTTTAAATCGCGCACGCGAACTTCACGACCTAGGCGCAAAACAGCCATCTCGTGATCTTCGAGATAGATGGCTTGATTGGTAAATTCAATAAATGGTGTGGCGTCACTGGCGATGAAAAATTCATTTTCTCCCACGCCTATGGCTAAGGGACTCCCGAGTTTGGCCACTACGATTTCGTTAGGTTTAGATTGGTCAAACACTGCAATGGCATAAGCCCCTTTTACTTCTTGCAGGGCCAGCTGTACCGCCTTACCCAGTTTTACTTTGTTGGTTTTTTTAACCTCCTCGATGAGGTTGACCAAAACTTCAGTATCGGTATCGCTATGAAATACATAACCACGCTGCTGCAGTACGGTCTTCAGTGCCGCGTAGTTTTCAATGATGCCATTATGGACCAAAACTAAATCCCCGCTATTTGAGGTGTGTGGATGAGAGTTTACATCATTGGGTACTCCGTGGGTCGCCCATCGCGTATGGCCAATACCGATTTGAGCGTCGGGCACCCCTTGAGCTGAAAACTTTTCAGCCAAAGAACTGACCTTTCCCTTGGTCTTACAAAGATGAGTTTTTGTTCCGTCGTAAAGCGCAATTCCCGCACTGTCATAACCACGATACTCTAAGCGCTTTAGGCCATTAAGCACAATGGGGTAGGCTTCCTTGCTTCCGATATATCCGACTATTCCACACATATGAGGCTAAACTAATCAATAAGTTGCATGTTTGGCAACCTATTGCAATTAACATTATTTTTTGACCAAATCAAGTTAATTACATTCCGGCCCTTTATTCAGGCTTGGTGTAATACAACTCTAAACGCAGTCGTTTTTCTGGGTCCGTCGCTAAATTTCCGTGCAATGCCGTGCCTTGAGGCGCCACTATAGTCCCGCCAGGAATGCGATCAAATCCTTGCTCTAAAAGAGGCATTTGCATATCAAAAAAGCCCACATAAGACACATTTTGAGAAACGACTAAACCTAAGGACACATTTGTCGAGTCTCTATTGATTAGATTACTCACATGTGCCGTCAACTTAATTTTATAGTATTCACCGCGATCGTCACTGCCGCGAACCAGTGGTCCCAAATGATTCGTAATGGCTTCAATTGGGGGGAGATTTGAGGTTAAATCAATAGAGTAGTCCGCTAAAATTTTGCTGTTCTTGGTATCGAATACCATCAAGCGTTCGGGTTCTTGACTAGGACTACTGATTTTATCTTGATCGACATAAAAAATCAAATTAGCCTCATTGACCAGCCATCCCTCGTTGCGCAATTCTTGAAGATCATCTAAACCATTTTGATTCTCGTCGTTACCAAACAAATCGATTATGGTAGCGATTCCATCATTTCCATCCACGTAAAGTGTCTCTGCCCCTTGAATAGAGTCTCCAGCTTCGATATCTGCTGTAATTTCAGCAGGCCATTGATGTCCAAAGACATTAACTTTGATTGCAGAAAAATTGAGGTCGAAAGAAAATACCTCTCTAATGATCTCACCATCATCATTCGTGGACTGATTCCCAGAATCGTCAAAGGTGGAGGTCTCTGCAGAGTAGTATAGGGTTATTTTTCCTTCGGCAGGATCGAAAATGGTTTGATGACCACTGCCATTTACTGCTTCTGCCTTTAGGTAAATCCCTCTGAAATAATCCTTGAAATTATTGTTGTTTAGGAGAACTTCTTGGTTTTGTTGATCCCAGATTTTTTCTTGAAAAAATTCAAGGGGTAATTCCAAGTTTATTCCGGGTTTAAAATTCAATGTATCTAAATCCTCAATGATAAACTCATCGGCTAAATCACTCGCTACAAATTCTGGAACCTCAACCAATAATGCCCCTAGTTGATCTTCAAATAATTGACGTTGATTAGAATAATACTTCTGCGGATCGGCAAAACCTGTCGAAGGATCAAAATCACGTAAAAAATAATTCGACTCATAAATAGATAGCTTTATAGGATCACTCCCGAAAATTGAGTCTAAGTCATAAACCGTATTGTCCTCATCATCAGCATCAGAAGTGCTGTAATAGGGCAAAGTCAATATGACTTTTTCTAGAACTGGATTTAAGGTATCTACAGAAAAAGCAGGGTTGTTTGAAGAGAGTACCACTTGGGTCAGAAAGTCCGCAGTGTGTGGCCCAAATAATGGATCGTTATAGTAACCCAGTTTATAACTCAATTGATTATTGGTCTGGACTGGTCCTACAAACCGACTGTAGGCACGCACAGAAAAAACGGTATCCGGCGTGGTATAATTTTGATCAATTAAATCAGTATCAAGATTGGTAAAGCTTTCATCACAGGAAGCGAAACCTATAATCACCAATAATACCCAAACAAAATGAGGAATGCGCTGTCTCACGTTCATAAAATTAATGAGCCTAGGCTCCTAAGACTTTTGATTTGTAAAAATCGATATAAGCCTGAGAAAATTCATCTTTATTATGAAAGTTTAACACAGGGCAAGTGGCTTTTTTAAGATAGGCCGATAATTCATCCGATAAATCGGGGGAACCTTCAATAACTGCATCAGAATGATCAATAGCAGTTTTCATGATGTTGAGATAACTCGGAGTGTCTAAATGAGTATATTTTTTATTGTCGATACCGTCAAAGCTGATTTTTTTGGACAAGCCTTCATTGAGTGTGCCATCGAAACCTTGACTGTAAAGTGAGGTCACTATTTTACAACCGTCAAATAGGGGTTCATTGCCGTAATAGGTTCTTAAATATAGGGGTAGTAAGGAGGCTAGCCAACCGTGCACATGAATGATGTCTGGACCCCAATTGAGTTTTTTTACTGTCTCCACAACCCCTTTGGCAAAAAATAAAGCCCGTTCATCGTTGTCTTCAAAAAGCGATCCATTTTCATCGGTATAAGTTGCTTTGCGCTTGAAATAGTCGTCATTATCAATAAAATAAACCTGCATGCGCTCTTTTGGAATCGACGCTACTTTTATAATCAGGGGCATATCCATGTCGTTAATCACCAGATTCATCCCCGAAAGGCGAATCACTTCATGTAATTGGTGACGACGCTCGTTAATATTGCCATAGCGAGGCATAAATATGCGGATCTGACCATTGTTATTGTTTACCGCTCTGGGGGCCTCAAACGACATCGAAGAAATCTCAGTCTCGGGGAGGTAAGGAACCACCTCGGAAGACACATACAAGACTCTTTTATCTTTCATAAAACACTAAAAATTTTCCTTAACTGCTCTGAGGATGCAAAATTACGAAAATTTATGCAGATTGCTGTGAATATCTTAATTTTGCTCGATTTCCACGCGATGACATTACTCCACACCAAGGAAGAATTACAAACGATTTTGGGACCCGCTAAACTGGCTCAAAAAAGCATTGGATTAGTCCCCACCATGGGTGCATTACATCAGGGACATTTATCCCTTGTTTCCAAATCATTGGCGGAATGTGATTTAACAGTAGTGAGCATTTTTATCAATCCAACTCAGTTCAACAATACAGAAGATCTGATAAAATATCCTAGAAATTTAGATCAGGACATCGCCGAGCTGAGCACATTGGGCAGCGATATTATTGTCTTTGCGCCTTCAGCCCTGGAAATATATGGCTCGGAGGTCTCTGCGCGCCATTTCGATTTTGGTGACCTTGAGAAGTTTATGGAAGGGCAACACAGACCGGGTCATTTCAGCGGTGTCGCCACAGTCGTTTCTTTACTCTTTGATGCCGTTACACCAAACTACGCTTACTTTGGAGAAAAGGATTACCAACAATTGCGCATCATAGAATCCCTAGTTAAACTAGAGCAACGGGACACCGTCATTGTGCCTTGCTCCATTGCAAGAAGCCATGAAGGACTCGCTTTAAGTTCACGCAATCAACGCTTAAATGAAAAGCAGCTCGAACAGGCCTTACTTTTATCACAGGTCCTCGATAAGGCGCAAAAGAGCTTTGACACAGATGATTTTCCAGCCATAAAAAAGAATGTGATTGCCACCTTTGAAAATCGACCTGAATTTGATCTGGAATATTTTGAAATTGCTGATGTTGAATCACTTATACCAACCTTGACCAAAGAACCCCAGAAAAAGTATCGCGCATTTATCGCGGCACATCTCGGAGGGGTGCGGCTAATCGATAATCTTGATCTAAATTAATACCTTTGGCCTCATGTTAATTCATGTTGTAAAATCCAAAATTCATCGGGTAAAAGTAACAGGCGCTGACCTGAATTATATCGGTAGCATTACTATTGACGAAGATCTTATGGACGCAGCCAATATTGTTCCAGGAGAAAAAATCCAAGTTGTCAACAACACCAATGGTAATCGTCTTGAAACTTATGTAATTCCCGGTCCTCGAAAAAGTGGTGAAATCACACTTAATGGTGCCGCAGCCCACCTGGTAACAGTGGGTGATGTTTTGATTTTGATGACTTATGCGATGATGAGTCCAGAAGAGGCTCGAGTCTTTTCTCCCGCCATTGTTTTTCCTGACGAAGCGACTAATTTGTTGCGCTAGGCATTTAAATTAGCTGATTTGTGAAATCAAAAATTATCTCCTTTCTCAAAATAGTTGTTCCCGTTTTACTGGGTGTTCTTTTGGTGTGGTACTTCTATCAAAAATTCACGCCAGAACAGTGGAATGCGATGAAGCGACATTTTACAGAGGCCAATTATTACTTCCTTCTGTTGTCGGTCTTGCTTTCACTTAGCAGTCATATCCTGCGCACCCATCGCTGGCATCTACTGCTCAGCCCTTTGGGACATCACCCAAAATGGTACAATAGTTTTTTCGCTGTTTGTGTAGCCTATTTTATGAACCTTTTTATTCCAAAAAGTGGGGAGATTTCGCGAGCGGTAACCTTAAACCAGTACGAAAATACCCCCATGGAACATGGTTTGGGGACCATTATTACTGAGCGCCTGATCGATTTATTGTTTTTATTGTTCTTCTTTGGTCTGGCCATTATGATGAATTACACTCTACTTATAGGTTATATCAGCAGTGTGATTCCACTTTACAAATTGCTTTGGACACTCATGTTCATCGGGGCAATTCTGATATTATTTTTTATTTGGGTCAAACATTCAAAACAGAAGCTCGCCTCGCGGATTAGGGGCTTTATTTCAGGACTAATTCAAGGCATGTTGAGCATCAGAAAAATCCAGACTCCAGCTCTATTCATTTTTGAGAGCCTCCTTATCTGGGGATTATATGTCGCCTCCTTTTATGCCGCCACTTTGGCCTTAACCGACACAAGTCACATTGGTTGGGAAGTTATCATCATCACCTTTGTGGTTGGGAGTTTTACCTTTGCCTTTACCAACAGCGGAATTGGCTATTATCCGCTGGCTGTAGCGGGGGTTATGGGTCTTTTTGGGATTGATTTATCTTTAGGAAATGCCTTCGGTTGGCTCATATGGACGGCTAATATCGTTTCGATAATCTTTTTTGGCCTTGTGGCCCTTATCGGACTTCCCATTGTGAACAAAAAGTAAGAATTCACTGGAGCTCCTTGCAGAAGCAGGTGGTATAATTTTACTATCTTTCTGATTGAAAATTTTCACCCATGAAATCTTATTTTCTTCTGTTTTTAACCTTTGTCATACTTAGCCCTAGTTGGGGACAGTCTAAAGTTATTTATGAGGAATTTTCCTCCTACAGACTGGGCGAAACAAGGCGCTTAAAAATTCAGCTGCCTCGGGATTACGAGACCAATACAGAAAAGTCTTATCCCATTGTGATCGTTTTGGACGCCAATTATCTCTTTGAACCCGTAGCCGGTAATGTCGACTATTTTGGGTACTGGGAGGATATGCCAGAGGCTTTGGTCGTGGGAATTATGCAGGGCGATAGTCGTTATGACGATTGTTTTTATGATGACACAAACTTTATGCCTGCCGATAAAGGTGCTGATTTTTTTGAATTTATCGGCCTCGAGCTGGTTCCATTTATCGATGCGAATTTCCGTACCGCAAAATTCATTATCGCCGTAGGTCACGATCTGACGGCTAGCTATATTAATTACTACTTGTTTAAGGATCCCCCGCTCTTTAATGGCTACATTGCCCTGAGCCCAGATTTGGCGCCGATGATGGACGATCGACTCCCCAAACGAATCCCGAATATTCCTCAAAAGCTTTTTTACTACCTGGCTACGGGTACCGATGACATTCAAGACTTGCAACTCGTGGCTCAAGAACTCAATACCTCACTCAGTAGCTTAAAATCCGAACAATTCAATTATTATTTCGACAATTTTGAGGGCGCCACACATTATTCCCTAGTGGCCCGAGCCATCCCCTCTGCACTAGAAAAAATATTTTCAGTATACCGACCTATTTCAAAACAAGAGTTTAATGAGGTCATGCTAAAATTGGAAACTCCTGTCCATCTTTATCTATTGGATAAATATCAAACCATTACTAATCTTTTTGGTATCAACAACCCAATCAGAATCAACGACTTTATTGCGTCGGCCACGGCATGTGAAAAGCTCAAGCAATGGGAATCCCTCAGAGAGATTGCTACTCTGGCCACCCGCCAATATCCAGATTTGATTTTGGGGGATTATTACATGGGGCGCTATTATGAGGAAATTGGCGACCCAAAACGTGCCATGCGTACTTTTCAAGGTGGATTTGACAAAGAAGAAGTTGACTTTATCACTGTGGATTTGATGCTCGACAAGGCGGATCAAATTAAATATGATTTCGGATACTAATGGCCAAAACCAAAACAAGTTTTTTTTGCCAGAACTGCGGAAGCTCCTTTGCCAAATGGCAGGGACAATGCAATTCATGTAAATCTTGGAATACTATTGTCGAGGAAGTGATTAGCAGTCAAGTACCCGCAGCCTGGGAACAATCTGTAGGAACTTCTTCGAGGGTGGCACAACCTCAGCCTATAGAGGCCATTACCACTAGTGACACCCCACGTAAATCAACCCATGACTCAGAACTCGATCGTGTATTAGGAGGCGGATTAGTCCCAGGTTCACTTACCCTATTAGGCGGAGAACCGGGTATAGGCAAAAGTACCCTAATGTTACAGGTAGGCCTGAGATGGCCTTATAAAACCCTTTACGTATCTGGAGAAGAAAGTGCTCAGCAAATCAAAATGCGTGCAGATCGTTTGGGTAAAAATAAAGGTCAGTGTCTCATCCTCACCGAAACCCAAACCCAACACATTCTTCATCACGCAGTGGAGCAGCAACCAGAGGTTGTGGTGATCGATTCCATTCAAACCCTGCAGTCCAATCAAATCGATAGCGGATCAGGCAGTATTTCTCAAATAAGAACCGCTACAGCAGAACTGATTAAATACGCAAAATCGACCCAGACCCCGGTCGTTTTGATTGGTCATATTACCAAAGACGGGCATATCGCTGGTCCAAAAATTCTAGAGCACATGGTGGACACTGTTCTGCAATTTGAGGGCGACCGGCACCATGTCTATCGCATTTTGCGCGCGCACAAAAATCGATTTGGCAGCACTAATGAACTCGGGATTTATGAAATGCTCGGCGAGGGCTTGCGCGCGGTTACTAACCCATCAGAACTGCTTATTTCTAAAACCGATGAACCTCTGAGCGGTACCGCAATAGCCGCAACCCTTGAAGGAATGCGCCCTTTAATGATTGAAATTCAAGCCCTAGTGAGCAGTGCCGTATACGGAACTCCTCAGCGCTCGGCTACAGGATATAACTTAAAGCGGCTGAATATGATATTGGCGGTTTTGGAAAAACGCGTGGGTTTTAAATTAGGGGCAAAAGACGTGTTTTTGAACATTACCGGCGGCATACAAGTCGATGATCCCGCCTTGGATCTCGCTGTGGTTGCCGCGGTTCTCTCCTCGAATAACGATATGCCGCTTATGCGCAGCAGTTGTTTCGCTGGAGAAGTAGGTTTGGCTGGAGAGGTGCGCCCAGTAAGTCGTTTGGAACAGCGCATTTTGGAGGCGGAAAAGCTCGGTTTTACTCAAATTATTGTAGCCAAACACAGCAAAGTCCCTAAAAACACTCAAATTCAGGTCATTCAAGTCGGCAAGGTGCATGACCTGGTCCAACATTTATTTATTTAAGCCGGATTCATTTTCAAAGCCCATTTATCTCTTAAATACATTAGTTGGAGTATCGCAGAGCAAGGCAAATCTAACACACTACACCGCTAACTCAACCATATGGGGGCAATGATCGCTATGATTGGCTTGAGGTAGAATTATGGCCCGCTTTATTTGATCCTTTAATGGCTCGGCGACCATATTGTAATCAATACGCCAACCCTTATTGTTTGCACGGGCGTTGGCGCGATAACTCCACCAAGTGTATTGCCCGGGCTCTTTATTTAAAAAACGAAAACTATCGACAAAACCTGATTGAACGAAAGCTTCAAGCCACTCACGCTCACGCGGCAGAAAGCCTGAAACTTTTGCATTGCGTATAGGATCATGAATGTCGATGGCATGATGACAAATATTGTAATCCCCACAAATAACAAGATTAGAATAGGCACGGCGTAAATCCGTAACGTAGTCCAAAAAGTCATCCATGAATTGAAATTTAAAATCTAAGCGATCATCATTGGTTCCACTAGGCAAATACAGACTCATGATAGACACACCAGGGTAATCCACGCGTAAGTTGCGTCCCTCAGCATCCATATAGTCGATACCCGTGCCATAAGCCACATGATCGGGCTCTGTTTTACAGAAAATTGCCACCCCGCTATAGCCTTTTTTTTGTGCGCTGAACCAATAATGATATGGATAGCCGGCTTGTTCAATCAGATCAAGTTCCACTTGCTCTTTCATGGCCTTCGTTTCTTGAATACAAAACACATCCGGATTTGCCTGCACTAACCACTGTAAAAGACCTTTATTCATAGCGGCTCGGATACCGTTTACATTATAGGAGATTATTTTCAAAACAATTGATTTTAAGGGTAAAACATCGCTGTGCACTAAATTAAATAAGCCCGTATATTTACCCTAATAAGCTGCTGTACAATTTTCAAAAAACAATCAACAAAATAATTCAAGACGGATTTAGTTTACCCAATGAGACTTGTTGCGTATTTATGGCTTTGAAGACAAAGTTATTCCCCGTAGTTTTTCTGCTGATCACCCTTTGGATGTGGTCCGCTACCAAAGCTATGGCCCAAGATCAAAATTACTGGTCTGGACGCAGCATAAAGGTCAAAGTCGCTGACACCATAACTTTTGATTCTATTTCGGTCAATCCACGTTGTTTCAGTGTTTGGCTTATGGATCAAACTCAACTCGACAGCATCCGTTATTCTGTGCAGTATTCAAAGGCAAAACTATTGCTGGATCCAGAGCTAATTAGGGCAAACGATTCCGTTGAAATTCGTTACTTGCGCTACCCCAATTATTTGACCAAATCCTATAGTGCTCTAGATCCCAAACTCGTGCTCCCGGCCCAAAATCAAATCGGTAAAATCTATCGCATGGGCGAGAATAATTTTAATCGCGATAAAAACCCATTTTCTGGACTCAACGCTCAAGGGAGTATTGTCCGTGGTCTGACCGTAGGCAACAATCAAAACGCTGTGGTCAACAGTCAACTTGATTTACAAATTACGGGAGCCCTGAGCGATAAGGTTCAAATTACGGCTTCTTTACAAGACAGTAATCTACCGGGCGAAAACGGAGGTTATACCCAAGGCCTTGAAGAATTTGACCAGCTTTTTATCGCCTTAGAAGCAGACCGCTGGCAGCTGCGTGCGGGGGATGTAGACCTTATTAATCGCAAAACTTTTTTTGGACAATTCACCAAAAAAATTCAAGGCATGCATGGCGCATGGCAAATAGATCACGGTGACGGGAGTGAAACTCAAATGTTTGCTGCCGCTGGTCTAGTACGTGGGGTATTTAAACGTTCCATTATTCAAGCACAAGAAGGCAATCAAGGGCCCTATAAACTTCTCGGGGCTAATGGAGAAGCTCTTATCCTGATGATTTCCGGTAGTGAACGGATTTATGTCAATGGCGTACTGCTGGAGCGGGGTGAAAACGCAGATTATATCATCGATTATAATGCGGGTGAAATACGCTTTAACCCCACCTATCCGATTAATAGCAATATGAGGATTACGGCAGAATATCAAATTACCGAAAGAAATTATACGCGCTTTATCGCCAATGCAGGAGGGCAATACCAAAGCGAACATCTGACTGTTGGTGCCTATTTATACACAGAACAAGATGATAAAAATCAGCCCTTACAACAAAATTTTACTCCTGCCCAACAGGAGGTTTTAAAGACCGCTGGAGATGACCCTCAAGCTTTATTAGCCCCTTCAGAACAAGTAGCTGCCTATTCTGAGAATCAAATCCTCTACAAGAAGGAGGTTGTAGCCGGGCAAACCATTTTTGTGTTTTCAAACAATCCTAAAGACGAGCTTTATCAAGTGCGATTTACGCTATTGGGGCCCAATCAAGGAGATTATATCATTGAAAGTCAAACCAGCATCAATAAAATATTTGTCTACGTGCCCCCTATCGATGGTGTGCCTCAAGGGTCTTATAGCCCAGTCATTAGACTGACCCCTGCCCAAAAGCTTCAACTCGCAGGAACCTATATTCAGTATGACAAACAAAAAACTCAAATCAAGGCAGAATTTAGTGCCAGTGACAATGACTTAAACAGATACAGTACAATTGACGACCAGAATAATGTGGGTTATGCTGGACTACTGAGTGCCCGACGAGTTTTGGCCAAACGCGACAGTACTTGGCTCATAAATGGCTTTGTTGCGTTGAACACTGTGGATAAAAATTATCGCAGTCCTGAAGTTTTATATCAAGTAGAATTTAATCGAGATTGGAACTTACCGCTAAACCAAATTATTCGTGACCAGACTCTGAGTTCAGTCGGGACTCAGTGGCAAAACCAAAAACTCGGACAGGCGACTTATCAATTTGATCAATTGAAAACATTAGGTGACTATACCGGGCAAAAACATAATCTCAACAGCACACTTCACGGAAAAAAATGGCAGTATCAGGGACAGCTCAGTCAACTCAGCACCGAGGCATCTTCAGTAAAGAGTTCATTTCTAAGAGCCCATCAATCTATGGGACTCTCAGCAGAGAAAGGATGGATACGCGCTAAATTCTTAACCGAAGACAACCGTGTAAAAGACAGTCTGGATCAGCTCACAGTACTGAGCCAAAAATTTATCGCTTATGAAACCGCTGTAGGTGCGGGAGACAGCACCGGGGTCTTTACAGAATTAGGCTGGCGCTATCGCGATACTGATAGCTTAGTTTCGGGCATATTGAGCCGTGTAGGCATCGCCCGAGATGTGTTTGCCAAAGCCCAGCTGATCAACACCTCAAAAACAAAATTATCAGGCTTTACTCAGTACCGAAATCTTACCACCGCAAACTCCACACAGGAAGATCAGAAATCGCTTAACCTACGCCTTAGTTTTTCGCAAAGTCTTTGGGAGGACCGATTGCGTCTGTCCTCAAATGTTGAGGCCAATAATGGAAAACTTCCACAACAAGAGTTTACTTATGTTGCCGTGGAACCCGGTCAGGGCACCTATACTTGGATCGATTATAATGAGGATGGCATTCAGGATTTAGATGAGTTTGAAATCGCTCAATTTCAAGACCAGGCGGCTTTTGTGCGACTATTACTCCCTAATCAGACATTTATCGATATTCAGCGCAGTGCAGTGACACAGCTCATAACCTGGCAATTTTCCTCTTGGGGTAACGAACCAGGATTTAAGGGGGTCTTATCCCATTTTTACAGTCAAACCTCCCTGATGGTTGATCGTAGTACTGCCAAAACTGATTTAATCTTTATCAACCCATTTAGCGGCAACAATGCACAAGATCGTGCGCTTCAATTCAATTTAAAACAAGCCCTATTTTTTAATCGAAATCGTCAGCACTTTACCACAGCCTATATTTATCAACGCAATAAAAACAATCAACTCGTGGCGCTCGGTCTCCAACAAACGACTTTGGAACAGCATCAGTTAACCTTTGATCATAAAATAAAAGAGCAATTTTTAGCCCATGTTACCGCGGAGCAAAATAAACGCAATACAAGTTCAGAAAACTTCAGCCAGCGCAACTTTAGTCTGCTCCACCGTGGAATAAAACCAAAATTAAGCTATTTCTGGGGAGAAAATTCTCGAGTTAATCTCCATTGGTCACATGCACAAAAAGAGAATAAAATGGGCGATAATGAGCGCCTAAGTCAAAACAATATTGGTCTCTCTTGTACCTTGGCCAAGGCTGATAAAATGTCCCTGACCGCGGAGATCAATGCCATCAACAATAAATTTGAAGGGTCGCCTTATTCCTCTGTCGCTTATCTGATGCTCGAAGGACTGCAGCCCGGAGAGAATTTTACCTGGAATCTTTTATGGCAAAAACGGATCAATAGTTTTTTAGATTTGAATCTTTCTTATTTCGGACGCCAAAGTCCCGATAGTAACACTATCCATACAGGATCAATGCAATTACGGGCGTTTTTCTAAAAAAAAAGGCCGCTTATCAGATCTAATCGGCTTCTTCTAATTTATAGTGGGCGACTTGCTAAAAGAGGAACGTCTTGTAAAAAAAAATGGGCCGTCTTTCGACGGCCCATTTTTATAATTTAAGCTTTTGATTATTTTACAATAATCTTAGCTGTCTTGTAAATATTTGAAGAAATGTCTCCCATTTTGATGATGTACACACCAGATGCAGCATAAGACATATCTAAGGCATAGTTAAAACGATCACCTTCTTTTTCAATGTAGTTAAACGCCAACAATTGACCCAATACATTGTAAATTCCAATTGATGCACGGTCCTCGTAGCTCGTTACCAGTGCGATGTCAAATTGATTGTTTTGACCAGAAGTTACAATCAACTCAGCATTGCTGATAGCCGCCTGAGTTATGCCCAATACGCCATCCACATCTGCCGAATAGTCTTCAGTCTCACCGTAGTTTGTCACCTCACAAGCATCGGCAGGAACTTCTGCTTGCCAGTTTGACTTAAAGCGCATTCTGTGAATACCACTTTGACCCCCTGCTGGAATCACAAGATCAGTTGTTTCAGTGTATGTGCCCGCTGCTTGACCAGGAGCAATGACAAAATTCTGAACCACGATTTCATTTGTCGCAAATGTTCCGTCATCGTTAAAATCTATCCAACCTTTCACGTGCTGGTCACCATAACCTGTAGTGAAGGTTACCTGATAGGTTTGACCCGCAGAAAAGCTTGCAACTTGACTAGTAAAATCTCCATAACCTTCACATCCTGATGGGTTGTTGATTTGCTCGACGGCAACTAACGTAAATCCATCACCAAAGGAACAATCCAAGTTCGGGTTACAATAGATGATAGAGTTTTGAACAGTTTTGGTCGCTTCGTCATTGGCCGGGTTCGAATCCGGAGCAAAATTAGTACGTGAAGCAATTGTATAAATTTGATTTTGTATAGAAAGATCAGCCGGCGTTGAGAAAGTATAGCTTTCTATTGCGCCCGCGGCTAAAATCCCTGTAAATGTTTCAACAACTGGAGTTCCACCATCAATGGTGTACTGAACCTCTGGATCCACGATATCGTTGATTCCAAAGTTTTTGATATTGATTACAATATCTTCAGCATTAGTCAATGGACCGCTTACCGGTGAAGTGATACTCGTCACCCCGATGTCGTCTACCGTCGTGTTTGGTTCAAGTTGGAAAACCCCAACAACCCCTTTACGCCCGCTATTCATATATTCATTGATGAACCAGAAAGTCGCGTCATCAGCAGGATCAATGTCAATTTTACTGTAATCTCCATAACGAAGACCTGGAATGTTTGCATTTCCATTGGCAATTAATTCTTCCGCTACAGTCATCACTCCAGGAGCATCGCCATCAAAACGACCAGTATAGTAGGAACTCACGCGAACAACATCTGTGGTCGTCGGGCCAGACATAGACGAATATCCCATACCGATATTACCCGCACCGTCCATGATCATACTGGCATGCCATGCATGTCGACCGTCTGGAGCTGTGTAGGTGCCTTCTTGAAATAGTGTCCAAGGCTGGTTATCCGCTGCCTGACGGAATTCATACCAACGCACCGCAGCTAGTTCTCCTCCGGTTGCATCAGCATCTACTACGAAGTTGAAAACGGCACTGTTATGAGTGGCAAATTTTCTAAACTGTGCTTGGTTCATGATTGTAGCCTGAAGCGCATCAATTGCCACCCCATTGTTAGGTTGCGTCAAGTTTGAAAAACTACCTCCGTCAAAAACTGATATAAATGGAGTCGTAGTAATTTGTGTAGGGGCAGAAATAGTTGAGTTCGATGGTGTGGCCCAATCGACATCAATTTTCCAAAATTTAATATGGTCTTCACTAACACCAGCCCAAGCGTCATCTTGCAGGTAAACAACTGTAGCCCCACCAGCAGCTGGCATGGTGCCATCACTAACATTCAATGCCTGAGGACTGAAAAACCCTGAAGTTTGAATTCCTGTAAGCGTAAAGGTTTGGAAACTTGCAGTGGTACTTCCTGCGAGCATTTCATCACGCTCCAAAGCCCATACACGTCGGGTACCAACATTAGCAGTGATGTAATAGCCATCGCTCCAAACTGAAAGTTTTTGGTAATCGTTCACGCCAGTATAGGTATAAACATACCACCCATTGTTGATTGGGTCTGGCCCATCAGATACAGCAACCTGGACGTTTCCATTACCAAATAGGTAACTGATGACCCAGCGATTCGCGGCGGTATCATAAGAAGCGGTTAAATCACAACATCCACCACCAGAAAAAATATTCGTTACGGCAAGCTGTCCTGTTAAAGCAGTCCCTGATTTGTCAAAAATTCGGTAACCAGTATTGTACACCACAAAGACATGATCTAAGCCAATAGCCATAGAAGGATCTGTGGGCTGAGACCCTGATGAGTAGGCATCAAATACAATTGAAGGAGGCATTACACGAATACTTTGCTCAGTTTCATGTCGGTTCAAGACATAGTAATCATCTGTGTCTTGCTTTTCCTTTCCGATCACTACTTTGTTGCGAATCGAACGACGGTCTTTTGCCTCTTCTTCGGTGTATTCCGCTGGAATTAAGTGACTGCGAGAAGCCAAAGACGGCACATAATACATCGGCAATGATTCGCCGAAATCAGTCACTCCTTGTGCTTGGTTTTGCGATCCTTCTTGAGCAGCCAAATTGATGCTCATTAAAGCTACACAAAACATCAAAAAATAGTTTTTGAAATTCATGATGTTAATTTTAGGGTTAATTGTTTCAAAAAGAGTCTAAAAATACACTCTATTTATGGAAAATCTTAGTAATGTGTTAAAATTTAACGATTCTCTAGGATAATTATAGAACTTCCACACGTTACACAAAAACATTTGTTTTTTAGGCAGTTCTAGAATGCATTTAGGATATGCCGCTCACTAAAACGCATTGCATATTATGAAAAGCATACCGTCCATTGTTGTTCTTTACTTTGTATTATTTCCAATCCTACTTATTGGATGTAGGGCGTCCATGGCTCATTCCTCTGAAGCCTCATCAAACACTGATCAAATAAAAGACCCCGGCTATATAACCCCACGTCCTAGTCCAGAACATATTGCTGGACAAATTGTTTTGGGAGGTACTAAAACAGTGTCAGGCGACATAGCGGTCTTAGAAGAAAATACCCCCTCCGAGGAAGAATCTTGCATTTGGTTCTTGCAAATAGACAATGAACCCAGTAGATTACTGGACCCTGTAAACCTGCCAGAAAAATTTCAAAAGGCTAACACACAAGTCTGGGTTATATTCTCAGGATTGCGGCGTATGAATCGTTGCCCAGAGGCAAACCCTGTTTGGATTCAGGATATCGCTTTACGCAAGAGTTGAGCTCAGCCAATACTTGAAGGAGATTGACTCCTGCATTTTTTGACTTAATTCTGAAATCGCAATTCTCTCTTGCTCCATGCTGTCTCGATGACGAATGGTTACTGTTCTATCCTCCAAAGATTGATGATCTACGGTGATACAATAAGGAGTCCCCACAGCGTCCTGTCTGCGATAACGTCGCCCTACAGCATCTTTTTCGTCATAAGTTACCGGCATATCCCATTTCAAGTCATCAACAATCTCTTGGGCTAGTTCTGGCAGTCCATCCTTCTTAACCAATGGTAATAATGCAGCTTTAACCGGCGCTAAAATTGAAGGCAGTTTTAGAACTGTACGACTTGATCCATCTCCAAGATCTTCTTCTTGCAAGGCATGACTTAAGACAGCCAAAAACATTCGGTCTAATCCAATGGAGGTCTCAACCACGTAAGGCACATAAGACTCCCCTAGTTCTGGGTCAAAATACTGGAGTTTTTTTCCTGAAAAAGACTCGTGTTGTTTTAGGTCAAAATCCGTTCTTGAATGAATTCCTTCCAATTCCTTAAAGCCAAATGGAAAATTGAATTCAATGTCTGCAGCCGCATTAGCGTAATGAGCCAATTTCTCATGGTCGTGAAAGCGATAATTTTCAGCACCCATACCCAAAGACAAATGCCATTTCAAACGGGTCTGTTTCCAATATTCATACCACTCCATCTCTTGACCCGGTCGCACAAAAAACTGCATTTCCATTTGCTCGAACTCACGCATTCGAAAGATAAACTGACGCGCCACGATTTCATTTCTGAAGGCCTTCCCGGTTTGTGCAATCCCAAATGGAATTTTCATTCTACCTGTTTTCTGTACATTCAGATAGTTCACAAAGATCCCCTGGGCGGTTTCAGGCCTCAAGTACAAATCCATCGCTGAATCAGCACTAGCGCCTAATTTTGTGCCAAACATCAGATTAAACTGACGCACATCAGTCCAATTTTTAGAACCCGTTTCTGGATCAGCTATTTCCAACTCCTCAATCAAAGCTTTCACATCGGCTAAATCCTCATTTTCTAAAGATTTTGCCATTCTGGATAGAATTGATTTTTGCTCCTGCCGATAACTCAATACGCGTTCATTGGTTGCTTCAAATTGGGCCAAATCAAATTGCTCACCAAATCGTTTTTCGGCTTTGGCGATTTCCTTTTGGGCCTTTTGCTCAAGTTTCTCAGCAAAATCTTCAATGAGCACATCGGCCCGATAGCGCTTCTTAGAATCTTTGTTGTCAATTAGGGGGTCGTTAAAAGCATCAACGTGTCCAGAGGCTTTCCATGTAGTGGGATGCATCAGTATAGCCGCATCAACACCCACGATGTTTTGGTGTAACTGCACCATACTACGCCACCAATATTGACGTATGTTATTTTTTAGGGCTGAACCATTTTGACCATAATCGTATACGGCACTCAGACCATCGTATATTTCGCTAGAGGAAAAAATAAAGCCGTACTCCTTGGCGTGAGCAACAACTTTTTTAAACAAATCTTCTTGTTGTGACATGGCGCAAAAATATAAAACCCACGGCAATTCAATCCCCGAAGAGGCTATTTTTTCGAGACTTATTTTAGATACATGGTCGTGGTACCTAAGCGCGTTGTATCTTGATAAAGGTTCAGTACGTAACGCCCCGAAAGCAAATCATCTTCCTGAGCACCAACCATGATACAGACATCAACTTCTTCTTGCTGAAAATCCACCTGTGTTGCAGCGCTGTAATAAAGTGATTGTGCCCCTAAGGCCAAAGTCATCCTACTCCCAATCAAATTGTTTTTGGGATTAATTACTTGCAGATATAAATCGCGCGGTCCAGGCTCGGCAACCGCATTTGGCGTAATGGTAAAACACGCCCGAATTTTATCGGCACGACTGGCCCGCTTGGTGTCCACGATTTTACCGCTAAGACGCACAATAACTGCATTGCTCAAAAAATCTACAATTTGAAGGCACGCCCCCTTTTCAAGGACTCTTTCTAAGTCTTCATTTTTTACGCGCAAATCATCACTTTCAATTCGTGCTTGATCTAAAACAACTTGAGTACTGTCTACTTTTTGTGATAGACTTTGTGTCACGCGAATCAAACTGTCTGCACGCGCAAAAAGCATGGTTCGCTCTTCTTTCAATCGAGCAATTTCTATGCGATATCGCTTAATGATTGCCATACTGGGCTTGGCCGATTCAACCGAATCCAAGAGCTGGGCAATTCTACTTCTTGCTTCAATAAGGGCTTGATCTTGAAGCTTGTAGTCTTTCATCAAGGTGTCGTAGGTGCCTTTTAGTTCCCCTAACTCCTGTGATATGGCCATTTTTTGTTCTACAAGATCCTGCTGATTTTCTCGACTCTCTTGATACAAAACAAAAGTATATCCCCCCAAGCCAAATAAAAGAACCGCTAAAATAATTATGATGCGCTTAAAATTTTTTGTCTGATTGTCGTTATTCATATAGACTCCCTTTAATCCATTTAACCAATAAAATATTGGGCCCAATGGTTTGCCGCATTTAATGTGATTAAAGGTATGCTAAATATTTTATTTCCCTAGTATTGTCCCGGATGTAGGCAAGTTTTGGATCAGCCCAAAATATTACTCTGCCCAAAATGCAGAAATGCGCTGCCACTGACCCACTATCATAAACATAATAACTCGAGTATAGTTGACAAGTTCTATGTAATCTTGGCCCTTGATCAAGGGACTGCCTTGTTGCATTATCATAAAAAGGGAATAGCCCAAAAGTTAATTCATGCCCTTAAGTATCGCGGAAATAAAAATATTGGCTTCTGGCTAGGCACTTGGCTGGGCCAAGAACTTGAAGCCATAAAGAGTTATCAAAGTATTTCTGCAGTAGTTCCCGTGCCTATGCACCCGAAAAAAATACGTATTAGGGGCTATAACCAAGCAGCTGTTTTTGGACATGCCTTGGCTGAAGCAATGGCGATACCTTTTATCGAAACACTGCTCATTCAAACCGAAATGAGCGATACTCTAGCTAAACTTGGACGCTGGGATCGTTGGGCCAAAAAAAATTCATTTGCCCTAAATCCCTCCCACCAAGACTTAATAAAAAAGATATTAATTAATTCAAAAGCCATAGAATCAAAGCCACGTGAATCTTAGGTCCAAATATTGAGCCCTGAAAAATATTGCGCCAATTATACACACCAGACAATTAATCTCCTTCTGGTAGATGATGTTATCACTATAGGGGCCACAATAGAGGCCTGTGGCAGAATATTGACCAACGAACTAGGGGCCTCACTAAGTTCCGCTAGTATCGCAATCGCTTGAGAAAGTTTACTTACTTTTGACCTAATGAATGCACCAATCAGACCCTTATTTTACACCATTATAGTGCTGATTTTTTTGTCGGGCTGTGCCAAAAAAGGGTCTCCCACAGGTGGACCAAAAGATACGCTTGCCCCATTGATAAAATCGTTCATACCCGAGAATTACTCGGTGGATTTTTCTGGGCAATCTATTGAAATTGATTTTGACGAATTCATTAAACTCAAAAAAGTTAAGGAAGAGCTGGTCGTATCTCCCCCTTTGAAATATGACCCGATTCTCAGTCCGCAAACCTCTTCAAAGACGCTTAAAGTTGTTTTTTTAGACACCCTTCAAGAGAAGACCACCTATGTGCTTCATTTTGGCAATAGTATCGTGGATAATAACGAAGAAAACATACTCCCAGAGTTCAAGTATGTTTTTTCTACAGGGGCTTATTTAGACAGTTTACGCCTGAGTGGTCAGGTACGCTCAGCAAATAAACCGGAACTCGATGGCCCTGTAACGGTAATGCTCTATCCTGCAGATCAAATGACCGACAGCACCATTTACAGTGTAAAGCCACGTTATGTGGGTACCGCTCGATCTTCAGATGGCAAATTTTCTTTGACCAATTTAAAAGAAGGAAAATACTATGTCGTAGCCCTTAAAGAGGAGCAAAATAATTACACCTTTGAGACGCAAACTGATCAAATTGCCTTTAAACAACAACCGATTACCTTGCCAGGAGACAGTATTAGTCCATTGTATCTTTTTGCCGAGGAAGCAGATTTCACTTGGACGCGCGGAGCACATGCCGGCAAAAATCGAATTGTTTTTGGTTACAATGGATTACGCAATAATAGGGGCATAACCCCCTTGTTTGACAAGGTTTCAGATTTTCGCTTTACTATGACCGAAACTGAAAAAGTAGATTCATTAAACTATTGGTTCACGCCTGCTTTTGACCTAGAGAAAAAGGATACACTTTGGTTTGCCGTCGAGACAAACCTTGGCCGCGATAGTGTGGCCATTCGTCTGAAGGATCTCTATCCTGATTCCTTAAAAATCAATCCTATAACGCGCGGGGTATTTTCACCTAAAGACAGCATTCGTTTTACAGCCAATACGCCAATTCGACAAATTAGTTTGGACAAAATTCAACTTCTGGACAAAGATTCCACGGTTATTCCGCTCAGTACTCGGTTGGATAGTTTGCGCAATACAGTGACTTTAGCCTTTGATATTAAAGATGAAAATCGATATCAGATTACTTTATTACCGGAGGCTTTACAAGACTTTTTTAAGCAAACACATGATACCCTTGAATACACCTTTAAGACCAAACCTCTTTCAGATTATGGGACTATAAATCTAAGTTTTAGTGGCCTCCTGGACTGCCCAATACTCATTGAGCTGGTGGATACTAAACATAATCCCGTGGCTCAAGCATGGCGCCGAGAATCCAATGGCGCAAGTGTGTATTTCGACTATATCAATCCCGATAAATACAGAGTCCGCTTAACCCTGGACTGTAATGAAAATGAAGTTTGGGATACCGGGGATTACGACAAAAAAATACAGCCCGAAACAGTTTATTACCTGCCTGGGCTGTTAGATATTCGGGCGAATTGGAGTCTCAATGAGCAGTATGACTTAAACCAGTTATAGCCTTAACCCTTGACCTTTTTAACCCTTTAACTGGGCGCTCAACAATTCTCGATTTAATCGGGCGATATTCTCAAGAGAAATTCCTTTTGGACACTCGATTTCGCAAGCACCAGTGTTGGTACAGTTGCCAAATCCTTCTTCATCCATTTGGGCTACCATGTTCAATACGCGCTGAGTAGCTTCCACGCGACCTTGAGGTAAGAGAGCATATTGACTCACTTTGGCCGAGGTAAAGAGCATAGCACTCGCATTTTTACAAGCCGCTACACAAGCCCCACAACCGATACAAGCCGCAGCATTAAACGCACTATCAGCATCGCTTTTTGGGATGGGAATCGCGTTAGCATCAATGGTATTCCCAGAGGTATTTACCGAAATAAATCCCCCTGCTTGCTGAATGCGGTCAAAGGCGCTGCGATCGACCATAAGATCTTTAATCACAGGAAAGGCCTTGGCACGGAATGGTTCTATTACGATAGTATCCCCATCATTGAACTTACGCATGTGGAGTTGACAAGTGGTAATCAAGCGATCAGGACCATGAGGCTCTCCATTGATTTGCAACGAACAGGACCCGCAAATACCCTCACGACAGTCGTGATCGAAAACTACGGGTTCTTCTCCACTAGATACAAGATTGTTGTTCAATACATCGAGCATTTCCAAAAAGGACAAATCTCCATCAATGCCATCAATGGGATAGGTGACCATGCGACCTTTATCCTGGGCATTCTTCTGTCTCCAAATTTTCAGTGTAAGCTTCATAGTCTATTTGTATGATCGTGTTTTTACTTGAATATTTTCATATACCAAAGGCTCTTTGTGCAGCAACGCATCAGCCGGTTCTCCTTTGTACTCCCAGGCGGCGACATACATAAAGTTTTCATCATCTCGCAAGGCTTCTCCATCTGGGGTCTGATATTCCTCTCTAAAGTGTCCGCCACAAGACTCATTGCGGTGTAGGGCATCTTTGGCAAATAACTCCCCGAGTTCAAGGAAATCTGCCACACGCATGGCTTTTTCGAGTTCTTGATTCAGCTCATGAGCCGTTCCAGGCACGCGTACTTCGGCCCAGAATTCCTCACGAAGTGCTTTAATTTCTGCTATGGCCTCTTTTAGTTCTTTTTCGTTTCGGGACATACCGCATTTGTTCCACATAATTTTACCTAAGCGTTTGTGAAAGTAATCTACGGGCTTTGATCCTTTGTTTGCGAGCAGTTTGTCAATGGTCTGTTGTACTTGCTTTTCTGCAGCCTCAAATTCAGGGGAATCTGTCGGAATAGACCCTGTTCTGATATCATCAGATAAATAGTCTCCGATGGTGTAGGGTAAGACAAAATATCCGTCGGCTAATCCTTGCATTAGGGCACTGGCCCCAAGACGGTTAGCCCCGTGGTCACTAAAATTAGCTTCACCCGCCGCGTAACATCCAGGTATGGTCGTCATCAAATTATAATCCACCCAAACACCCCCCATAGTGTAATGTACCGCAGGGTAAATCATCATCGGCGTTTTATATGGATTTTGATCGACTATCTTCTCATACATCTGAAAAAGATTACCATATTTTGCTTCAACCACAGCTTCACCTAATTCACGAATTTCACCATCAGAGGCGTCGTGTAAGTGACGAATGACGGCTTGTTCCTTACCGTAACGCATGATCGCCGATTGAAAATCAAGATAAACTGCCTCACCAGTTTTATTTACACCGTGTCCTGCGTCACATCGCTCTTTGGCGGCGCGTGATGCCACATCCCTCGGCACTAAATTCCCAAAGGACGGATAACGACGCTCCAAGAAATAGTCACGGTCTTCCTCTTTAATCTGGGTTGGTTTTAAACGTCCTTCACGGATAGCTTTTGCGTCCTCTAACTTAGCGGGAACCCAAATACGACCGTCGTTTCGCAAAGATTCCGACATCAAGGTCAATTTTGACTGATGATCCCCAGAAACCGGTATACAGGTCGGATGGATTTGCGTGTAACAGGGGTTAGCAAAATGCGCCCCTCGCTTGTGAATTTTCCAGGCTGCAGTCACATTACTGCCCATGGCATTGGTCGATAAGAAAAAGACATTGCCATAACCTCCAGAAGCGATGACCACGGCGTGGGCTGAATGGCGTTCTAATTCACCGGTTACCAAATTACGGGCAATGATTCCTCTGGCCTTACCATCGACAATAACCAAATCGAGCATTTCATGTCGATTAAACGGCTTGATTTTTCCGCGATTAATCTGTCGGTTCATGGCCGAATAAGCCCCGAGTAAAAGTTGCTGTCCCGTTTGTCCCTTAGCGTAAAAGGTGCGGGAAACTAAAACCCCTCCAAATGAACGGTTATCCAAAAGTCCTCCGTACTCTCGGGCAAAAGGAACTCCTTGGGCAACGCATTGGTCAATGATATTCCCCGAGACCTCAGCAAGTCGATGCACATTAGCCTCTCTGGATCGGTAATCGCCCCCTTTTATGGTGTCGTAAAATAGGCGATAAGTAGAGTCTCCATCCCCTTGATAGTTTTTAGCAGCATTGATTCCTCCTTGCGCCGCAATAGAGTGCGCACGTCGCGGAGAATCTTGATAACAAAAGGTTTTAATATTATATCCGAGTTCTGCCAAGGAGGCTGCTGCACTCCCTCCTGCAAGTCCTGTACCTACGACGATGACATCGATATTTCTCTTGTTTGCGGGGTTGACTAAATCAATCGAAGTCTTGTGTTTAGTCCACTTTTCAGCTATCGTTCCCTGAGGGATTTTTGAGTCTAATGACATGGATTAGGCGTTTAGTGTGCGATTGGATTTAAATGATGATATAGGGCAATAAATAAAAAGCCAAGCGGAATGAATACCGCAAAAAATTTCGTGAAGCCTTTAAGACCTTTGGCATATTTGTTGTCAAATCCTACGCTTTGGAAAGAGGACGCAAAGCCATGCCAAAGATGCAAGGACAAAAGGACAAATGCCGTAGCATAAAGCCCTACGCGTACCGGGTTTTCAAATTTGTGAACCGTTTCAGCATAATAACGCGTTGGATCCTCTGGATGAGATTCTATGTATTTGTGCATGATTTCAGGCCACCAAAAATCATAAAAATGAAGCCCCAAAAAAGCCAAAACTACGGCTCCTGAGATGATCATATTGCGGGATGCCCAACTTGCAGAGGCACCTCCTTTGTAGGTAACATAACGCACTGCCCGAGCACGACGATTTTGTATTTCCAAAACAAACCCCATGATAAAATGGAATACTACCCCAAATATTAAAATGGGTTGCAAAACACCCTGAACTAAACCATTGGTTCCCATAAAATGAGACCATTGATTAAACACCTCAGGGGCAAGTACCGAAGTAATGTTTATGACAAAATGCTGGGCCAGGAAAACCACCAAAAACAGACCCGATAGGGCCATAGCAAATTTGCGCATCACTGAAGAGGAAAGTAGGCTCATATCTTCTTTTTCATTTAGGTAGACAAAAGTAATACCCAAAGCCATGATTCACAAACTTTGGCTGAGGTTTTCGGCAACTTTAGATAAGGCTTTCCCATAGCCCAATAAGACTGCAGTTTTGATCTTGTAAAAAGCGTCTTTAAAGGATTTTTACTCTATGATGAGGGGCACTGAGCGCGACTTGCCGCCCGCCGAAACCTCTATTGTATAATTGCCTTTAGCCAAAAACGCAAATCCAACTTCATTGGGCTCAATAGTCTCGCCTGTTGCTTTTTTGAAAGACTTCAACTCATCTGAACTCAGCGTTAAATCATAAGCCCATTGATTATAACCTTGGGCCACAGCTATAGTTTTTTCCCAAATCGCATTTTTACCAGACCCCTTTAAACTGATTTTAGCCTGGCCCTGTGCTGGGCTAAAAAATTCAAGGCTAAATTCAGGCATTCGCGGTTCGGCCCATTCACTGTAAGCCTGACCCCAACGATTGGAATGACGTATCTTATCGGGTGTAATGACAAAAAGATCCTTGGCGCCCTGTGCTGAGTACTGCTGTAGCGGGCTTAAGTCAGCAATATATATCGAGCGACCATGGGTTCCAGCCACGAGCTCAGAAGCTGATGATTGAACTACTAAGTCATGACAAGCGACTTTAGGAAGGCCTCCGTCAAAAAGGGCCCAGCTCTGTCCGCGATCAAAACTCATATAAATTCCATCGTCCGTGCCTAAGTACAACAAGTCGGGCTGAGTCGGATCTTCGCGAATCACATTGACTGCCCCCAGGGGTAGTCCTGAAGCCAATGAATTCCATGTCTGACCAAAATCTTCACTCACATACACATATGGCGTGAAGTCATCCCAGCGATAGCCATTTAAAGTAACATAGATTCTAGATGCTTCGTGCGTTGAAGCCACAACCCGGCTCACCCATAAATCTTGGGGTAAAGCGCTGCCGATAGAGGTCCAACTCACCCCAGAATCTCGTGTTAAAGAAATCAAACCATCGTCACTTCCTGTAACTAGGGTGTTAAAATCAAAGGGGGATTCACTAATACTGGTCAGGGTACCGTAAGCCACATTCCCCTGTTTGACTCCTTTTGTCAAATCTCCCGAAATCGCGGTCCAAGTGTCTCCTTGATCAAAACTGCGATGCAGCTTCTGACTTCCCAGATATAAAATATCTTGGTTGTGGGTACTCAAAAGAATAGGCGTCTGCCAGTTAAATCGATACGGACGCTCCCCAAGGCTGTGTTTGGGTTGAATATAAGTCTGCTTGTCCGAGGCCAAATCTAACCGATAATAATTACCAAACTGGTAGCCGGTAAATACTACATTGTGATCTCTTTGGTCTATGGCCACTTGCATTCCGTCACCCCCCATAATCATGGTATAGGGGTATTGACCCGACTGATGCCAACGCACACTCTCTACGGTCTTACTCGAACCCTTCCAAACCCCGTTATCCTGCAATCCCCCATATACATTGTATGGGGCCAAATGGTCCGCAGCCACTGCATAAAACTGACCGACCGCAGGGGTATTACACTTGATCCAATGCGCCCCGTTATCGTAGCTGATATTGAGTCCTCCGTCGTTACCATTGATCAGATGATGCGGACGATTAGGATTAATCCACAAAGCATGGTGGTCGCCATGCATGTTCGGCGCATCTAAACTTCTGAAAGTTTGCCCCCCGTCATCTGAGCTCAGCAGAGGCACACCATAAATATAAATAGTATTGGCCTCTTTTGGACTTACGTGTATTTTTCCAAAATAATAACCATATGAATAATAAAGATTATCTAGAAAGCCTTTGTGCGTTTTGGCCCATGACTTACCGCCATCATTACTGCGATATACCTCAGCCCCAATTACAGGAGTGTCAAATAATTGAGCATTAGCATCGTACAGATAATCTTTCAGGGCCACCGGTGTGATATTGCCCTTGGCCACCATTTTTTTTACAGAGGCTGCGGTGTACTCTTTTTGAAACCCATTTAGACGTAAAAAGTCTTCGAGGTCTTTATCCGAAAGTTGGGCAAAATCTTGCTCTGTCATGGTCTGAAAATCCTCAGCTTGAAGGCCTTGACGCTCTGAGGTGGCCTGAGGTCTGTGGCCTTGATTGTCCACTATGGCGTAAAGTATATTTTCATCAAATACAGCAATCCCAATTCGACCTACTCCTTGACCTTTAGGGAAACCGCTCTGTGCAGTGGTTATTAACTGCCATGTGTCTCCTGAATCAGTGCTTTTGTAAATGCCACTTTTGGCACCACTACCCTCAAAGTGCCAGGCTTTGCGATCCTTTTGCCAGGTTGAGGCGTAAATCACCTCAGGGCTGCCAGACTGAGAGACCATCTCAATAACGCCGGTATCATTGCCTAAAAATAAGGTTTGCTGCCATGATTTTCCACCATCTGTGGTTTTGTATACCCCGCGCATGGGGTTTTCTGAATAAAGGTGCCCGACAACACCCACCACTAAGTGATTTGGGTCGTTTGGATCCAGTAATATTCTGCTGATATGGTGCCCATCAACAAGGCCCATGGATTGCCAACTTTTACCGTGATCAAGAGACTTCAAAAGGCCTATACCGGCATAAGACGATCGAGACGCATTGACCTCGCCTGTCCCTACCCAAATAATATCATTTTGCCAATCTACAGCCAAAGACCCGACATTTTGAGTCATGCTGCTGTCCAAAACTGGATCAAAACTGGTTCCGTTATTTTTGGTATACCAAACCCCGCCACTGGCATAACCGATATAAAACTCAGTTGGGTCTGCAGGATTTACCGCCAAATCAACCACTCGACCACTCATGATCGTAGGGCCAACATTGCGCCAGGCTAAGTTCTTGACCAAGGATTGCTCTCGCATAGACTGCTTTTGCGTCAAGGCTTGTTGAATATCTAAGGCGGAAGTTGCTGGGCTTTGAGCCCAAGCTGAAGCGAACCCGAGTAATGCATACAATAAAACGGAAAATTGTCTCATGGAAATAAATTTTTGAGTGTTGCTAATCTACTTAAAAATGCTCTTTTGAGTTGAATTAATAACGTTAATTTATCTCTAGCGCACCTCAGAAAAGAGAGTATTTTGTCTATTTTTGACAGGATTAATAATGCCGACTCATGAAATACAATCGCATAGACAAAAGCCTTTTTGAATCCAACCGCAAAAATTTTATGGCCCAAATGACGCCAAAAAGTATTGCCGTGTTTAATAGTAATGATCAGTATCCGGTCAGTGCCGATACGCTTTTGCCTTTTGAGCAACACCGTGATATTTTTTATCTCAGCGGGGTCGATCAAGAAGAAAGTATTTTACTGTTATGCCCAGATGCGGTAGAACCCGAACATCGCGAAGTCCTCTTTCTGCGCGAGACCAATGAACATATTGCAGTTTGGGAAGGCGCAAAATTGACCAAAGAAGGTGCTTTGGCCACAAGTGGCATCAAGACGGTTTATTGGCTGGATTCTTTCGATCGTGTCTTTTTTCAACTCATGACCCAAGCCAACACCATTTATTTTAACACAAACGAACACTATCGCCAATCGGTCCAAACCCAAACGCGCGAGGATCGTTTTATCGAGCAAACTAAAAAGAAATTTCCCGCGCACAGCTGGGCGAAAAGCAATCCTATATTACAAAGCCTTCGCGGGGTCAAACATCAAATTGAAATCGACCTAATCGAGCATGCCTGCGGCATCACCAATAAAGGATTTCGCCGTGTATTGGGCATGGTGCAACCTGGGGTCTGGGAATATGAAATTGAAGCGGAATTCATTCATGAGTTCATCCGCAATCGCTCCAAAGGCTTTGCCTATACCCCTATCATTGCGAGCGGAGCCAATAACAATGTCCTGCATTATATTGAAAACAACAAGCAGTGTAAGGACGGCGATTTACTGCTGCTGGATGTGGGTGCTGAATATGCCAATTACAGTAGTGATATGACCCGAACCATCCCCGTAAATGGTCGATTCACCAAACGTCAAAAAGAAGTGTATAATGCGGTTTTAAGGGTCAAAAATGAGGCAACTAAAATGCTGGTTCCTGGGGCTTATTGGAAAGAATACCACGTGGAAGTGGGCAATCTGATGACCAGTGCCTTATTGGATTTAGGCTTACTTGACAAAGCCGACGTACAAAACGAAAATCCAGAGCAACCGGCTTATAAAAAGTACTTTATGCATGGGACCAGTCATCATATGGGTCTAGACACCCACGACTATGGTTTACTCTTTGAACCAATTACCGAAAACATGGTCTTTACCGTAGAGCCCGGAATATATCTCCCAGAGGAAGGCTTTGGCATCCGACTTGAAGACGATGTGGTGGTCCAGGTACAAGGAGATCCCATTAATCTTATGAGGGATATCCCGATTGAAGCCGATGAAATCGAGGCTCTGATGAACCCCTAATTTATTTGAACAATCCTAAGCTGTGCTGCACTACCAGATTAAAGGACAAGGACCGACCCTATTTTTATTGCACGGTTTTTTAGAAGATGGCCAAATCTGGGATGCGCTTGTGGACAAACTAAGCCGTCAATACCGCTGTATCCAAATTGATTTTCCGGGCTTCGGAAAAAATAAGCAAGCAGAATTTCCGGAGCGACTTGAAATTTTAGCTGGGGCCCTAGAGGAGCTACGCCAAAATTTTAACTTAGAACAGTTCAGCATTATAGGACATTCTATGGGGGTTTATATCGGTTTGGCTTGGCTGAAGTTAGCCCGGATTACACCACAAGCATTTGTCTGCGTAAACGGCAATGTCTATCAAGACAGCCCCGAACGCCTTGTAGAGCGCAAACGCAGTATATCACTGTCGTCGCGCCATAAAGAGGCCTATATTAAAATGGCCATAAAAGGCCTGTTTTTGCCCGATCAGTTACAAAGCTACGCCAGCGACATTGAGCAACTCACCAACCGTGCTTTGAGCAGTCCAAAAGACGCAGTAATACGCAGTATTGAGGCCATGAGTATCCGCGAAGACCATCGAGAAACCCTAAAGGCTTACCAAGGGCACAAGCATATCATTGCCGGCACAAAAGATCCCTTATTTCCCCTGTCTTTGAGTCAACTTATGGCGCAGCAAACCCGGGCCAATTTGCACACTTATCCAGGCAGTCATATGGGCTGGCTAGAGGCTCCTGAGTTAATCTTGAGGATCTTGGGCAGCGAGCGTATCCCATCCGCGAGCGATTAATGGAATTTTAGTCTGAGCGCGGGTCATTAGATGAACCCCTTCTCGCTCGTGGGTCATGTGCCCAATAATGGTAAAATTTGGATTGCCTTTAAGCGCCGGGTAGTCTTTTTGCGCTATAGTAAAGAGTAATTCATAATCCTCTCCGCCGTTAAGGGCAATGGTGGTGCTGTCCATATTAAATTCCTCGCAGGTGCTAATTACTTGTGGATCGAGTGGAAGATGCTCTTCATATACGACCGCACCTAGTTTTGAAGCCTTGGTCAAATGAATCGTTTCGGAGGACAAACCATCACTAATATCAATCATTGAGGTCGGTTTTATCCCCAAGTCTTTAAAAAGTTTGATCACGTCCCACCTCGCTTCAGGCTTCAACTGTCGCTCTACCAAATAGGTGTAAGGACTTAAATCAGGTTGATTTTGAGGATTAACTTTAAACACCTGTTTTTCACGTTCTAAAACTTGGAGGCCGAGGTAGGCCGCACCGAGGTCTCCTGAGACCACGAGTAAATCGTTCTCCTTTGCACCACTGCGTTGGACAATACTAGATGGTTTGGCCAATCCAATGGCTGTAATACTGATGATAAGTCCTGTTATAGAGGAAGTGGTATCTCCTCCGATCAAATCGACTTTGTAGGCATTGCATGCAGCAGCAATACCGGCATACAACTCTTCAACAGCCTCAAGAGGGAAGCGATTTGAAACAGCAATGGAAACAGTGATTTGTTTGGGCTCTGCATTCATTGCACAGAGGTCACTAATATTGACCATTACCGATTTATAGCCCAAGTGTTTCAAGGGCATATAGGCCAAATCAAAATGTATGTTTTCTAGCAATAAATCTGTACTGATTACCTGATGATGACCAGCTGGAGTTTTGATCAGAGCCGCATCATCTCCCACGCCCAATACGGTTTCCTTATGGTGTATTTTAAATGCTGAAGTCAGATGATTTATTAAAGGGAATTCCCCTATGCTCGATAAAGGGGTGCGCGATTCTTCTTTTGGACCAAACATAGGGTATAATTTTTATCACAAAGTTAGGGAATACCTCGCTCAATGACGTTATCGATAGGGTACTTACTATTATTTATCATGCGGTCTTAACACTATTCTTAACATTAAATGATTAGTTTTACCCGCAAATAATTTTTTACTAAACTAATATTGTTAAAAATGCGCTTCTACACGATCCTAAGCCTTATTTTCATGTCTTTAGCGTCCATTGCCCAGCCTTGTTCTGGAGGAATGGCAGGAAACTACCCTTGTGGCGGTTACGATTTATTGTCACACATTTCTCTAACAACTTTTGGAGCAGGCTCAGCAAATGACTCTTGGGGTTGGACCGATCCTCAAACCGGAAAAGAATATTCTTTAGTTGGTCTTAACAATGGAACTGCCTTTGTCGATACAAGTGACCCTGTTAATCCGATTTATCTTGGAAAACTTCCGACGCACACTCAATCCAGTACTTGGCGTGATATCAAAGTGTATAACAACCATGCTTTTGTGGTAAGTGAGGCCAGCGGTCATGGGATGCAAGTTTTTGATCTCACACGTTTGCGCAACGTGAGCAATCCACCGCAGACCTTTACTGAGGATGCACATTTTGCAGGTTTTGGAAGTGCCCACAATATTGTCATTAACGAAGCTACAGGTTATGCCTATGCTGTTGGGGCCAATACCTACAGCGGCGGGGCACATTTTATCAATATCCAAGACCCTTTAAATCCTGCAGACGAAGGAGGATACTCTGGAAGTGGTTACACTCATGATGCTCAAGTAGTTATTTACAATGGCCCTGATACAAATTATCAAGGACAAGAGATTTATTTTGGTAATAATGAAGACCGTGCAGTGATTGTAAATGTCACTAACAAAGCGAATCCACAACTCATCGCTGATTTTAATTACAGTAATGTTAATTACACCCACCAAGGATGGTTGACCGAGAATCAGCGTTACTTCATTATCGGGGATGAACTGGATGAAAGCAGCTTCGGATTCAATACCCGATCAATTATTGCGGACTATTCAGACCTAGACAATCCCGTGTTTCACGATGAGTATTTTGGAACAACAGCAGCAATTGACCACAATGGATACGTCGTTGGCAATAAATATTATTTGTCAAGTTATACGGCAGGGATGCGCGTTATCGATATAAGCGGAATCGCTACACCTGGCAGTTTAAATGAGTCCGGGTATTTCGACACCTACACAAGTAATAACAACACTAGCTTTAATGGAGTCTGGAATGTTTATCCCTTTTTCAGTAGCGGAAACATAAACATCAACGACATAAACAACGGCTTCTTTATGGTGCGCGCCTCGGTGAGTGGCACAGATACCACTCCGCCGGTAGCGGTCTGCGCCCCCTATACTGCCGTTTTAGACACTGCCGGAAATGTAACCATTACTGGTAGCAATGTCGACGGTGGTTCAAGTGACAACAGCGGATTTTACTCGACCTCCGTTAGTCCAAATATTTTTAGTTGTGCCGACGTAGGGGCTCCTATCACAGTAACCTTGACCGTTTCAGATGTGGCTGGTAATACCGCCACCTGTACCACAGAAGTCACTGTGGTTGATAACACCCCCCCTTCTATTCAGTGTCCGGGTGACATGACTGGTAATCCTGAACCTGGAAGTGTTTTCTTTACCATTCCAAACTATTTGGCCATGGGGGTTACTGCGGCAGACAATTGTGATGTCGTAAGCTTAACTCAGTCCCCTCCCTCAGGGGCTCAGGTAACTTTCGGAACCTACAATGTGGTCTTTGTCGCCACTGATCCATCGGGAAATACCAACAGCTGTGGTTTCACCTTGACCGTAGAAGAATTAGGTGTCAATAACTTCTTTACTCAAGGTTTGACCATGAGTCCAAATCCTGCACGTGATTTTGTTCGCCTGAATTCTTCAAATGGAACAATAGATCAAATTCAACTCTATTCTATTTCAGGAAAACAAATTGACCTTGGATTTTCAATCACAGAAGAAGGCGCAAACTTTGATGTCTCTGGATTACCTACAGGCATTTATTTTGTTACTATAAATGAAATTGCCTCTAAGAAATTAATTGTACGCTAACTAACAACGACCAATATTCTCCTCATGAAAAAAATTAACCTTATCCTAGCTTTGTTTGCCTCTGCCACCATGTTGGCCCAATTTCCTTGTGATGGAGGTGTTTCTTTTGGCTATCCTTGTAATGGCTACTTCATGCAATCCAAATTATTTCTGGCTCAAATGGATGCTGGCGATGGCAATGATTCATGGGGCTGGACCGACCCTACAACAGGCAAAGAATACGCTTTAGTCGGATTGGATAACGGGACAGCATTTATCGATATATCAGATCCTGTTAATGTGGTTTATTTGGGAAAATTGCCAACCCATACCTCGCCCAGTATCTGGCGCGATATCAAAGTATATAATAACTACGCTTTTATAGTTAGTGAAGCCGGGGGTCATGGGATGCAAGTTTTTGATTTGACCCGTTTGCGCAATGTGGCCAATCCACCTCAGACCTTTACTGAAGATGCCCATTATGGTCAATTTGGCAATGCACATAACATTGTTATTAACGAAGAAACCGGATTCGCTTATGCGGTAGGAACAAGTACCTTCAGTGGTGGGGCTCATTTCATCAATATTTCAAATCCTTTAAGTCCGACCGCAGCTGGGGGGTATTCCGGCAGTGGTTATACTCATGATGCTCAAGTCGTGGTTTATGATGGTCCGGATCCAGATCATCAGGGCAAAGAAATTTATTTTGGGAGTAACGAAAATGAAGTGGTCATTGTGGACGTCACCAATAAGAACAATCCTCAACTGATCTCCACAATCAATTATGGGAGTGTTGATTACACTCACCAAAGTTGGCTCACTGAAGATCTGAGTTTCTTATTGATTGGGGATGAACTCGACGAAAATGCTTTCGGATTTAATACGCGAACCATTATTGCAGATGTGCGAGACCTAGACTCTCCGGCTTACTTTTTTCAATACTTCGGGAATATCGCTTCTATCGACCATAACGGTTATGTTAAAGGGAATCGTTATTACTTAGCCAACTATAGTGGGGGAATGCGCGTCATTGATATCTCTAATATCGCCAATCAACAAATGACCGAGATTGGCTATTTTGACACTTTTCCTGCAAACAATAATGTAAATTTTAATGGAACTTGGAATGTTTATCCATTTTTCGCGAGTGGTAATATTGTGATTTCAGGAGAAGGCGGATTTACTTTGGTAAAATCAGAAAATTTTGGATTGGAAGATCAGTCAATCAGCAACTTTACCATGAGTCCTAATCCTGCAAAAGACATGGTCACCCTGCGCAGTTCGAATACACCGATTAATTCGATTATTATTCACAATCTCCTCGGCCAAGAAGTCTTCGCCACAGATCGTTTTGACCGACAAGAAGTTACCCTAAACATCAGCTCATTGAATTCTGGGGTGTATTTGCTGACCGTTAACAATACTCAAAGTCAAAAACTCGTTATTGAGTAATGGCCCATAAGTCTATTTTATTCATTTAGAAAATTCATGAAACTGCTGCAATCATCATCATTAATCTCTTTTTTAATTTTAGGATTAGTGATGGGTTGTAAATCGGACGACGAAACACCTATAATTACCGATCCTCCTGCCGAGTTTAACGGAACTTTGGCCTGGGTAGAAAGTTTTGGTGGTAGCGGCATTGATCAAGCCACTTCAGTGGTCACGACAGATGACGGAGCCTTTATGGTAGTGGGTTCGACTTACAGTAACGACGGTCATTTTGCTGGCTTAAAATCATCTACAGATGCCGATTATTTCCTGATGCGTGTGCGTCCTGATGGCGGCGTGGATTGGACAAAAGTATATGGTGGGGATGACGATGAACTTGCCACGGGCATCACAAAAACCAATGATGGGGGTTATGTCATAGCTGGTTACAGCCGGAGCGATAATTGTTTTACAGGCAGCAACGGCGGTTTTCATGACTATTACATTTTAAAGGTTGATGCTCAAGGCAACGAAATCTGGTGTCAAAATTTTGGCTATCCTGGGAGTGATCAAGCACAAAATATTATTGAAACTCGTGAGGGTGATCTCATGGTTACGGGATTCTTCGATGTTTCGGCCAGTGAAGGTCAAGGCAATGAAGACCGCTCTTCATCAGGATCTTTGCATGGTGTTGGTGAGTATTGGAGTATCAAACTCGATGCTGATGGGCAGTTTTTTTGGAAACGTTTCTTTGGCGGTAGCAACAATGACAGAAGCTATAACGTAGTTCAAGCCAATGATGGGGGCTTTATCCTAATCGGGGCCTCAGAAAGTGATGACTTTGATATAACAGACAGCAAAGGCAGTTATGATTATTGGGCCGTAAAACTCAGTGCTCAAGGAGCCTTGCAATGGACCCGATCTTTTGGGGGAAGTGAGATAGATATCGCCTATGATATTGCTCTGACTACTGAGGGTAATTTCATGATAGTCGGAGATGCGCGCAGTAGTGATCTCGATGTCGATGTGAATTTTGGCAATGCTGATGTTTGGCTTATTGAAATTGACCCTCAAGGGAATCTTTTGTGGCAAAAAAGCCTAGGGGGGAGCATGTTTGATTCTGGGAAAGCTCTATCTCGGATGAATGAAAATCTCTATTGTATTACGGGATCCTCACGCAGTAGCGATGGAGATGTCACTTTAAACAATGGTGAAAACGATGCTTGGACTATTGTGGTTGATGCCTCAGGGGAAATTCAATTTGAGCTAGCTATTGGCGGATCTTCCTTGGACTTCTCTGAAGATGTGGCTCAAGGGATAGACGGTGCGCTCTTGGTAGTTGGCAATACGGAAAGTAGTGATGGCGATATCATACAAAACCTTGGTTATAAAGACATTTTAATTTATAAAATTGACTAAATAGCTACAATCATGTTGATTGACGCAATATTTGAACTAAATCAATAATTAAAAACAACCCGTATAGCTATAATATGAAATTAATGGCCTCAAAAATCGCAGTTTTATTACTCACCTCAGCCCTGATATTTACTGGCTGTAAAGACAATGACGATACCCCTCTGGCCGAGGTTAGCCCAAGCCTTAGTTTTACCCATAATTGGGATGGTGTGCCCATCGAAAATGCCGATTATGAAAACACCCCATATGTCAATGAACGCGGAGAGTCGTTGACCATTTCAAAATTATTATACCTGATCTCTGACATTACTTTTACCGATGCGCAGGGCAATAGCTTTAGTGCTGGAGACTACAATTTAGTAGATGCCAGAGAAGGCTTAAATTTGAGCTTTACCCCAGATATCGTGATTCAAGAAGGCACCTATAATGTCAGCTTTACTTTTGGTTTTGATGACGAAGATAACGCCGGAGACTACCCTAACTTGAATTCAGCTGATGGCGGGGTTTGGAATGTTCCCATGATGATGGGTGGAGGATATCATTATATGAAGCTCGAGGGCAAATACCTCAACAACCTAACTATCCCAGCTTCTGAGGTAGGATTTGCCTACCATGTTATTCGTGCTAACGACAATAGCACCAGCCCTATCACACTTCAGGATACTTCTTTTATGGTGGATTTAGGCGATGTCGTGATTGAGGAAGGAACCAATATCCAGGTGCAAATGAATGTTGCCGAGTGGTTTAAAAACCCGCATACATGGAACTTATACGAGCTTTACAGTATGCTTATGCCCAATTTCCAGGCCCAAATTCTTATGAGTGAAAATGGGGCCGGTGGCGTATTTAGTCGTGGAAATTAAGCCTAAAAAACCTGAGATTAAAGTCAAAAATGAAGCTTAAAAATGGAATTTACGGAATATTGATCTTAGTCGCCACGGCCTGTATGGGGGATGATACATCTACCTACACCGCCACGCCGGCTGATCTTGATATTCCGCCATTTTTTGAAAGCTCTATTCTGCCTCCTGAAATCCCACGTGATAATCCATTAACGGTCGAAGGGATTGCTTTGGGTAAGGCCTTATTTTACGACCCTATTCTATCGGCGAATAATACTCAATCTTGTGCCAGTTGTCACCTGCAAAGTGGCAGCTTTTCAGATCCTAATCAATTCAGCGTGGGGATAAATGGCTCTATAGGCATCCGTAACTCAATGCCACTTTTTAATCTTGCATGGAACCGCCGAGGACCATTTTTCTGGGACGGTCGTGCAGCAACGCTCGAAGACCAAATTTTTGAGCCCATTACCAACCCCATAGAAATGGCCAATACTTGGCCCGACGCCGTGGCAGCCCTTCAGAATTCTGGAACCTACCCTGAGCTCTTCGATGCGGCATTTGGTAGCCCAACGATCGATTCAGTTAAAGTTTCTAAGGCTATTGCCCAATTTGTGCGGACTTTAATCAGTGGTAATTCAAAATTTGACCGCTATCTCAATGACCAAGAAGATTTGTCTGAGGCGGAGGAGCGCGGCATGAATATATTTTTGGATGAAACACGGGGGGACTGTTTTCACTGTCATGGTAATCCAATGAATCCCCTTTGGACCGATAACCGCTTTCACAATAATGGACTTGACGAGTTCTTTGCCGACCGGGGACTTGGTGCCGTAACGGGTGATCCCCGAGATGATGGACTCTTTAGAACTCCCTCATTGAGAAATCTTGCCTTTACAGCCCCATACATGCATGATGGCCGATTCAACACACTAGATGAGGTTATCGATCATTACAGCGAAGGGCTTGTTTATTCAGAGACTGTTTCTCCTCTTCTGAAAAAAATATCAGAAGGTGGTGTGGGTCTTACCCCTGAGGAGAAATCTGATCTCAAAGCCTTTTTATTAAGCCTCTCGGATCCTTCATTTACTACAGATTCAGAATATCAGCCCGATTAAGAACAACCACAATCTGTAAATAGTTCATATTCAGAACCTAATAGGAGTCTTCTATTCAGTATTATTATGGCCTCCCAGATATTGAAAGCCTCTATGACTGGATAATTTTAAATTGTCCTGCAACTATGGTCAAACAACCGATTTGCCCTATATTTGCCGTAATTTAGAATAAATCTATATTGATGATCAAAGTCAGTGAACATGCTAAATCACAAATTGCTCAGCTGATGCAAAGTGACGGTTTTGACCCACAAAACGACTATGTGCGCGTTGGGGTTAAAAGTGGTGGATGCTCGGGCTTGTCATATGATTTAAAATTCGACAAAAATGCTCAAGAGCAGGACCAAATTTTTGAAGACAACGGCGTGCGTATCGTTGTGGACAAAAAAAGTTTTTTATATCTGGTTGGAACAACACTTGAGTACAGTGGCGGACTCAATGGCAAAGGATTTGTTTTTAACAATCCAAATGCAAGTAGGACATGTGGCTGCGGTGAGAGTTTTGCGCTGTAAGGATTAATTGCTATGGGAAAGTTTACAGAAGATGATTTAAAAAAGGAACTCGAAACAAAAGAGTACGAGTACGGATTCTATACCGATATAGAATCTGAAACCTTCCCGGTGGGGCTCAACGAAGATGTGGTTCGGGCCATTTCTCAGAAAAAAGAAGAGCCTGAGTGGATGACACTATGGCGTCTTGAAGCTTTCAAAATTTGGGCTGAAATGGCCGAGCCTGAATGGGCTAATGTACAATACAAAAAGCCGGACTTTCAAAATATTTCTTATTACTCAGCACCTTCGAAGAAAGCTAAATACAACAGCATTGATGAGGTAGATCCTGAACTCTTGGAGACCTTTAACAAGCTAGGGATTTCGCTGGACGAGCAAAAGAAATTGGCCGGAGTTGCCGTAGATATTGTTATGGACTCTGTCTCTGTAGCTACGACCTTTAAAGAAACCTTGGCCGAAAAAGGCATTATCTTTTGTTCTATTTCCGAGGCCATTAAAGAACATCCTGAATTGGTACGCAAGTATATAGGCAGTGTAGTCCCTAAGCGCGACAACTTCTATGCAGCACTTAATAGTGCAGTATTTAGCGATGGTTCATTTTGTTATATCCCAAAAGGGGTGCGTTGCCCCATGGAGCTCTCTACTTACTTTCGCATCAATCAAGCCGGAACGGGTCAGTTTGAGCGCACTTTAGTCATTGCAGATCAAGACAGTTATGTGAGTTATCTCGAAGGCTGTACAGCGCCGACTAGAGATGAAAATCAATTGCATGCCGCCGTAGTAGAGCTTATTGCCTTAGACGGTGCAGAGATAAAATACTCAACAGTTCAAAACTGGTTCCCTGGGGATAAAAATGGTAAAGGTGGTGTTTTTAACTTCGTTACTAAGCGCGGTCTTTGTGAAACGGGCGCCAAAATTTCTTGGACACAAGTAGAAACTGGAAGTGCCGTAACCTGGAAATACCCCAGTTGTATCCTAAAAGGAGATCATTCAATCGGTGAATTCTATTCGATTGCTGTCACAAATAACTACCAACAAGCCGATACTGGAACCAAAATGGTACACTTGGGTAAAAATACCCGCAGTACCATTATCTCGAAAGGGATATCAGCCGGGAAGTCACAGAATAGTTATCGAGGGCTAGTTAAAATACATCCACGTGCCACCAATGCTCGTAATTTTTCGCAATGCGACTCCCTACTCATGGGGAATTCGTGCGGGGCGCATACCTTTCCGTACATCGAGGTCGATAACAAAACAGCCCAAGTAGAACATGAGGCTACCACCAGTAAAATTGGTGAAGACCAAATTTTTTATTGTAACCAACGCGGAATTGACACTGAAAAAGCCATTGCCTTAATTGTAAATGGGTTTAGTAAGGAGGTTTTGAATAAACTTCCGATGGAATTTGCTGTTGAAGCCCAGAAACTTCTCGAGATCAGTCTCGAAGGCTCCGTTGGCTAATTTTTAATGATAAATAATTTTAAGACTTTAATAATTACAAAAACATGAATACAAAAATTGCTTTAGGAACTATACTTTGCACTGCTTTATTAGTAACGAGCTGTCAAAATAACTCAACCAAAAAAGTAAAGCAAGAAGGCGCCGTAGCGGAAAATATGGGGGCGACTATTGCCGGCGAGTATTACTATTCACCAGAAGGAGCCGTACTTAAAGGAGGCTCTTTTATTTATGCAGTGGCCATGGATGATATGGCCAAAGAACTAGGCGATCGCGTTGCCGAAGTAAAACAAGATGTTTACGACATGGTTCCCGTTATGGTGCGCGGAACTGTTTCGCGCAACCCAGCCCTTGATAAGGGTCAAGAGGTTTGGGAACAAATGATCACTATTAAAGAAATTGTGAGCGTAGGTGATCAACCTGCTGCAGTCGATATTAAAATTCAAGATCAAAAGAAGACGGATGTTAGCAATTAAGAACCTCCACGCCGGGGTGGAAGATAAAGACATTTTAAAGGGAATTAACTTAGAGGTCAATCCTGGGGAGATTCATGCAATCATGGGGCCCAATGGTGCTGGAAAAAGTACCTTCGCCTCAATCATTGCAGGAAAAGAAGACTTTGAAGTGACCGAAGGGCAAATCATGCTTAATGGAGAAGATTTAGCCGACCTAGCTGCGGAGGAACGCGCTCACAAAGGAGTCTTTTTATCCTTTCAATATCCTGTAGAAATACCTGGAGTAACGGTGACTAATTTTATCAAAACAGCCATTAACGAGACGCGAAAAGCCCAAGGTTTAGAGGACATGCCTGCCGGCGAAATGCTCAAAAAAATAAAAGAAGTTTCCGAACTTTTGGATATTGACAGAAAATTCCTCTCGCGTTCGCTAAATGAAGGCTTTTCAGGTGGCGAGAAAAAACGAAATGAAATTTTTCAAATGGCCATGCTTGACCCAAAATTAGCCATACTCGATGAAACCGATTCAGGTCTGGATATCGATGCCCTAAGGATAGTAGCTAATGGCGTCAATAAATTGCGTAACAAAGACAATGCAATTATTGTGATTACCCATTACCAAAGACTGCTTGATTATATTGTCCCTGATTTTGTGCATGTGTTAATGGATGGTAAAATAGTTAAATCAGGTACCAAAGAACTGGCTTTAGAACTTGAATCAAAAGGTTACGATTGGATTAAAGAAGAACTCAATTAATTTCATGGAACTCAAAGAAAAGTTTATTTCCTCTTTTTTGGCTGTTGATGACTTTATTGACAGTCACGGTCCGATATATGAAATTCGCAATGCGGCAATCAAGTCCTTTGAAAATAAAGGATTTCCGACCAAAAAGAATGAAGCTTGGAAATACACCTCACTTAAAGTGCATTTAAAAAACGAATTGAGCATTTTTCCCAAGCAGGAAAATGCCGTGGAATTCAAAGAGGTCCGCAAGTATTTTTTACACGATATCGACACCTACAAAGTGGTCTTTGTAGATGGAAAATACAGTTCCTTTTTGTCGCAGACCACCCACGAAGGTGTGGATGTATGCCTGCTTTCTGCAGCCTTGAGCAAAGATAAATACCGTCCGATAATTGAAAATTATTTCAATAAGGTTGCTCCAGATGATGGTTTAAGTTGCCTCAATACTGCTTTTGCCCGTGAAGGGGCTTATATCTATATTCCTAAGCACAAAGAAGTTGAGAAGCCAGTTGAAATTATAAATTTTTACACTGGAGGCGAAACAGATTTGATGTTGCAACCAAGAAATCTTATTGTGGTTGAAGAGAATGCGCATGTTCAGATTATAGAGCGCCACCAATCGTTATCAACCAACTCAGTGCTTACTAATTCAGTGACCGAAATTTTCTTAGAGCCTCGCGCTCAAGTGGATTATTATAAAATTCAAAATGATCAAAAAGAAGCTTCGCTGATCGACAATACCTTTATCAAACAAGAACGTGATTCAATAGCTTCAGTACACACCTTCTCCTTTGGAGGTAAATTGACCAGAAATAACTTGAATTTTTACCAGCACGGAGAACATGCTTCTTCGGTAATGAAAGGCATTACCCTAATTGAAGATAATCAACATGTAGACCACAATACCCTAGTGCACCACATCGCCCCAAATTGCACAAGTCATCAAGACTATAAAGGGGTATACGACGATCGTGCTGTTGGGGTGTTCAATGGTAAAATCTACGTGGAAAAAGAAGCACAGAAGCTCGATGCTTTCCAACAAAACAACAATATTTTGGTAAGCGATAAAGCGACTATAAACTCAAAGCCTCAACTCGAGATTTTTGCTGATGACGTGAAATGTTCTCATGGGTGTACCATCGGACAGTTAGACCAGGATGCTTTGTTCTATATCCGTGCCCGGGGTATTGCTGAAAAAGAAGCCAAGGCTTTATTGATGTATGCTTTCGCTAATAATGTATTAGAAAGTGTACGTATTCCAGAGCTTAAAAAACGTATTAATAAACTTATTGCACTTAAAATGAATGTGCAAATTGGGTTTGATTTATAACCATTGTGGGCTTTAATATTGAAAAAATAAGAGCTGATTTCCCGATTTTGCTCCGGCAAGTCCACAATAAGCCTTTGATTTATTTTGACAATGCGGCTACGAGTCAAAAGCCACAAGCGGTTATCGACGCGCTAGTTCATTACTACAGCTTTCAAAATGCCAATATCCATAGAGGAGTACATGCACTTTCTCAAGAAGCTACCGATGCCTACGAACAGGCACGCCAGCAGTTACAGCGCTTTTTCAATGCCCGTTTTCGCCAGGAAATAATCTTTACTGCCGGTACGACGCACAGCATCAATATTGTTGCTCATGGATATCGTAGCATGTTAAAGCCAGGTGATGAAATAATTGTGGGCCAAGCGGAACATCATTCAAACATTGTTCCTTGGCAAATGGCCTGTGAATTAACCGGTGCCATTTTGAAAGTATTGCCCATCGATAAAGACGGACAGCTACTAATCAATGCTTTCAAGGGAATGCTTGGTTCAAAAACCAAATTAGTTGTAGTCAATCATGTCTCTAACGCTTTAGGTACGATAAATCCGATTGAAGAAATTATTGAGACCGCTCATGAATATGGGGCCAAAGTTTTGATTGATGGTGCTCAAGCAAGCAGTCATATAAAAGTTGATGTAAGCGCTCTTGATGTCGATTATTACACTACCTCTGCGCATAAAATGTGCGGGCCTACTGGTGTGGGCATGCTGTACGGCAAAAAAGAACTGCTCGAAGCCTTGCCTCCCTATCAAGGCGGAGGAGAAATGATAAAAGAGGTCTACTTTGAAGGGACAACTTATGCCGGATTGCCCCATAAATTTGAGGCTGGCACTCCAAATATTTCAGGGGGTATAGGCTTTGGGGCCGCTATAAATTATTTAAATTCTATTGGCCTAGAGGAGATTGCAGCTTATGAGCATGGTCTTTTGACTTACGCGACTCAGGAGCTTAAACAAATTCAGGGGCTGGTAATTTATGGTGATGTACCCCAGAAAACTGCTGTAGTTTCATTCAATATACAGGGGCTTCATCCTTATGATGTGGGCACCTTATTGGATCAAATGGGGATTGCCGTGCGCACCGGGCAGCATTGTGCCCAACCCGTCATGGATTTTTACGGAATTCCAGGTACAGTGCGCGCATCATTTGCCTTTTACAATACAAAAGAAGAAATTGATACCTTAGTCAAAGGAGTTCAAAGAGCATTGACTATGCTCCAATAAATTAAATATGATTAAACCGTCCAATATTTTGAATCACATTGGTCCAAGGAAAAACCTCATCACAGGTATCCTTTTCTTTTTTGGAGTAGTAACTTTCTCAGTGGTCCTGAGCAGCTGCGGCGGGACCAAATCAATTGAGAGCACCGCATCAACCCAGCCTTCTGGATGGTATAAAGTTATCGAGGTTGAACAAACCCCGATTTTTGAGGGCCATCCTACACTAAATTTTGATTTGACCCAGAATCGAATTTCTGGCAATACTGGCTGTAATGATTACAGTGGGACAATGGTTTATCCTGAAGCCAATTCCAATAATTTCACCCTGGAATCAATCATGACCACAAAAATGTATTGTAATGACCCTGTGATGGCAATTGAGTTCAAATTTTTAAAGATCCTTGGTCTGCCTATGGGTTGGCAGCACAAAGGAGATACTCTATCTTTGTATACAGATGGGCCGCAGGCTGCCATTATTGCTGTAAAAAAACCAGGGCAATGAATATAGAAGCGCAACAAGAAATAATCGATGAGTTTGCTTTGTTTGATGACTGGATGGATAAGTATGAGCATCTGATCGGGTTGGGAAAGACACTTCCACTGATTCAGGAAGAATTCAAAACAGATCAATATATCATCAAGGGGTGCCAAAGTAAAGTTTGGCTAAAAGCAGAGCAGGAAGGTGGCTGCGTTTACTTTTCAGCAGATAGTGATGCCATTATCACTAAGGGCATTGTCAGTGTGCTTATACGCGCTTTTTCTGGATTGACCGCCCAAGAAATAGTCAATGCGCCTACTGATTTTATCAATGAAATTGGCCTGAGTGATCATCTTTCACCTACTCGAGCTAACGGACTTGTGGCAATGATCAAACAAATGAAATTATACGCTACGGCATTTGCCGCTCAAAACAACGCATAAAAAATATGAGCCAAGACGTGTTGAATACAGAAGAATTAGGCGATAAAATAGTCAAGGTACTCAAGACCATTTTTGACCCAGAAATCCCAGTAGATATTTATGAACTGGGGCTGATTTATGACGTAATGGTCAATGAGGATGCTGAGGTCAAAATTCTCATGACCCTAACCACCCCAAACTGCCCCGTAGCTGAGACCTTGCCTTTGGAAGTTGAAGAGAAAATCAAAAGTATTTCCCTGGTCAAAGACGCCGAAGTAGAAATTACATTTGACCCACCATGGAGTCAAGATCTAATGAGTGAAGAAGCCAAATTAGCTTTAGGAATGTTATGAGTCAGCAGCCCATTGTCAATCGTGTAGCCAAGAGTGCGCTCATCAATATTGACTTGGCGGAGCATACTCCCTCACCGTCTGCGACTGAACTGGATTTGGCACAATTTCTGGAGCAGGGCTTAATATTAAGAGAAAAAGATTTTAGAACACAAATCGAAAACCTTAATTCTGATCTTTTTGAAAATACCTACGTACGTATTTATTGCAGTACAGAGGCTATTCTGCCAGCATGGGCATATCAGTTAGTTGCCACCAAACTCGCTGATTCGGCGAAAAAAGTTTTAGTCGGAAGTCTTGAGGCATTTAATCTTGTTTACTGGTCGGATCATATAGCGCAACTTGATTTGACTCAATATCAAGGAGGTCGCGTGCTGCTCAAGGGGTGTTCTGACGAGAAAATTCCTCCTGCGGCATACACACTCTTAGCTCAGCGACTCACGCCTGTAGTAAAAAAATTAATGTTCGGCGAGGCCTGTTCATTTGTGCCTTTGTATAAATCCTAATCACCTGCATAAAACAAACCCCTATGAATTTCAGCAATTCCAGTAAAACCTATTCTGGAGGCCCATTTTGTGATATTCTCCTGAAGACTTTATTCATTGTTTTGATTACTGCAGTGGGTGCACAATCCATTCAGAGTCAAGAAACCCAGGTAAAAGGGGAACCACAAGAAAAAATTGAAACTATTTGGACAGAAAGTGCCGTTACCACGGTACTTTTCAATCAATCCGCCTTTAATAAAGAGTGGCAAGCCGGTGGGGTGAGCAATGTTTCAGGAAATATTAACTTGAATTACAATCTCAATTACAACAAAAACGGCGTGAATTGGGATACCAAAGTAACTGCAGAATATGGCGCTGCGAAAATTCAAACTAAAGACAACCTGCAGAAAACTAATGACCGCTTAGAGGTAATATCTGTGATTGGTAAAAAGATAAAAAGTACAAAGTGGTTTTATTCTGGGCTTTTTAATTTCAAAACTCAATTTGATTCAGGATTCGAAGCCAGTGAGCGCACGGAAATTATTAATGGTGTAAGTGTAAAAATCAGCAGTGATGTCCGTAATTCAAAATTCTTCTCCCCAGCATATTTTTTAGCAGGACCCGGTCTCTTGTGGAAAAAAGATGACAATCTTAAAGTGAATATTGCCCCATCGACGGCAAAATTAATTGTCGTGTCTAGTCAGTTCACCAATCCAGATGACCCAAGAAATAGACTGGATAAAAACGACAAGTACTTTGGGGTTTTGGCAGGAGAAACCACCCGGTCGGAGCTCGGTATGGCAATTAATAGCTATGCAAAAATCGAATTATTGCCTAATGTTGAATTGGAAAATATTTTGGGTCTTTATTCAAACTATTTAGACAAACCAAAAAATATTGATATTGACTATACAGCGAACTTGACCCTACGCGTTAATAATTTACTCACCACTAATATCACCTTACAAGCTATTTACGACGATAACGCGATTCAGGGCTTTCAAATAAGACATGCCTTGGGTGTTGGGGTGACCTTTAAGTTTTAAAGTAAGGCGCTACTCGTAAAACTCCTCGGGGTATAAAAAATTGTTGTAGGGAAATCGTGTGATATGAATCTCACGGACTTTATCGTAGACTACTTTTCGAAATTCAGCTAGATTTTCCTTCTCTAAGGCCGAAATAAACAATGCATCACCATTGGTGCGGGCCATCCATGTCTTTTTCCATTCCTCTATACTGTAATGCTGACTACTTTTTATTTGAGTTAAATCTTCTGGATCTAAAGGCTCTGGTCTGTAAGCATCTATTTTGTTAAACACCATCAAGGTCGGCTTATCTTTACTGTCTATTTCGTCGAGAATTTGATTGACAGAATTGACGTGATCCTCAAAGGAGGGATGAGCGATATCCACCACGTGCAGTAGGAGATCAGCTTCACGTACCTCATCCAAAGTGCTTTTGAAAGATTCCACAAGTTGTGTAGGCAACTTGCGAATAAACCCGACGGTATCGCTGAGTAAAAAAGGCAAATTACCGATGACTACCTTGCGAACCGTGGTGTCTAAAGTGGCAAACAGTTTATTTTCAGCAAAGACCTCACTTTTACTGATCACATTCATTAAAGTAGATTTGCCCACATTTGTGTACCCCACTAAGGCCACACGCACCAAAGCACCTCGATTGCTTCTTTGTACGCCCATCTGCCGGTCGATGGATTTAATCTTTTTCTTCAAAAGTGCGATCCGATCACGAACAATACGACGATCCGTTTCTATTTCGGTCTCCCCTGGTCCACGCATACCGATACCTCCTCTTTGTCGCTCTAAGTGGGTCCACATACCCGCTAATCGAGGCAGTAAATATTCGTATTGAGCCAATTCCACCTGAGTTCTTGCGTAGGATGTTGTAGCTCTTTGAGCGAAAATATCCAAAATTAAATTGGTTCTATCGATGATTTTTACCTGAAGAATCTTTTCGATATTTTTTTGCTGTGCAGGGCTGAGTTCGTCATCAAAAATGGCGGTACTGATGTCGTGCTCATCAATGTAGCTTTTGACCTCCTCCATTTTTCCTGTGCCAATAAAAGTCTTTGGATTAGGCACTTCCAATTTCTGGGTAAATCTCCGCAACACCTCACCTCCGGCGGTATAGGCTAAAAACGCCAATTCATCCAAATACTCGGCTGATTTAACCTCGTCTTGGTCTTTGGTTATTAAGCCTACCAAAATGACATTTTCGTATTGAGCTTCTTGTTTTTCGAGCATAGTTTTAAGCGCTGTTCAAAGGTAAAAACAATTAGGCAGTGTCCGCCGTTGCGTTCATTAAAAATCATGGGTAGTACAGGGGATTTTGAATCAATTTTGTTGAATTGAGCGCTTGAATATTGCTTTTGGTCTAAAAACACCACAATCCTTAAATATTTTATCAAAAATGCCTACTTTAGACGATATAACCACCAATCATTTTTACAATGAATACATCATCATCTCTTCGTTGGAAGAAATCACTCTTGGCCTTAACTTTAATATGGTCAGCGAGTTTAATGACTCAGGCGCAAAACGTGGATTGTTCCGCAGGTCCGGTGAACACAACTTATTGCTATGGCAACAATGACAATACCCAGTTTGCCTTTCAAAGCAATAGCGGTTTACCCCTGATTGTCTACTTTAATGCGGGTCAAGTCGAAGTAAGTTTTGACGAGGTCATCATCTTGGACTCAGATGGGGTGACAGACTTAAATGCCGCAACGCCTTATGGTAATGGAGGAAACCTCGCAGGATTAACTTATACGTCTTCGGGCGATAGTCTTACTGTAATCATTCAATCGGACGGAAGTATTAGCTGTCAAAGTAGTGGTTATACCCCTTGGGATTTTGATGTTTATTGCAGCACTTGTACTAATCCGACAGTAAACTTTGATACGGTGGGTGATTGCGAAACTAACAATCAATTTTTTGTATCGGCCGATTTCACCGATATGGGTACCGGGCTGTCCTATTTGGTGACGGATAATCAAGGTGGGCCAGCGCAGACCATTACAAGCCTTGGGACCTATCTATTTGGCCCTTATTCATCATTGACGAACGTTACTTTAACAGTTGCCAATGACAGTGATCCAAACTGTGTTCTCGAAAGTCCTTCGCTTACCTTCTTTTGTATCGCCGAGGGGACTTGTTCATTACTGGATGCTGGCGAGGATGTGTCGACCGAATGTTCAGGACCTTGTGTTGATCTTGAAGCCGAACTTTTAGCCATCCCAGGACAAGGGACAACCTCTTATCAAATTCAAGGACCCTTTTGTGACTTGCCGCCACTCACAGGTGGGACACCGACCAATCTTTTGATTGATGACCGTTGGAGCCAAGTCATTCAAATGGGTTTTGATTTCGAATATTTTGGCAATACCTATAGCTCTTTAGTTATGGGTGCGAATGGTCAAATCAGTTTCGATCTTTCTTTGGCAGATCAATACAACGGCTGGTCTATAGACCCGACAGATCTGATTCCAAATACCCAACCGAACTTCCCGCTAAACACTATTTATGGCGCCTTTCATGATCTGAACCCCGCTATTGATCCAGATCCAGCGCGCATGAATTACTATGTCACAGGAGATGCCCCTTACCGTATCTTCGTGATGAACGTATTTGAAATGCCGCATTTTGGCAGCAGCTGTAGCACCTATTTTACCACCCAGCAGATTTTGCTATATGAATCTTTAAATGTAATCGACGTTAACCTTATCGATAAACCTGCTTGTCCTGATTGGAATGACGGGCTCGCAGCCGTGGGACTGATGGGTAACAATATTAACGAGTATAGTGTTCCACTTACCCGAAATACGGGCTTTTGGGAAGCTACAAACGAAACCTGGCGTTTTGTTCCAGATGGCGCTCCTAGTACGAGTTTTAGTTTTGAATGGCGTGATGAAACTGGGGCCGTTATTGGCAATGACCTTGCCATTACCGTTTGCCCACAAGTAGAAACAACCTATACAGCAGTATCTATTTTTGAAACCCCAGGAGGGACTACAGAAATCATTACTGATGATGTTGTGGTAACCCCTTCATCAAATGCTGGATTTACAGCAGATTTAGGTCCAGACCAAGTGGTTTGTGACACCCCAACTGTGACCCTTTTTGCTGAACTTGACGGTATTTCGGCAAGCGAGGCGACCTTCCTTTGGAATACTGGAGCCACCACACAAAGTCTTGCGGTGACTACTTCAGGCATTTACACTGTGGAGATTGAAGGCAATGGTTGTACCGTAATCGAGAGCGTGGAAGTTGTGTTTTTAACCAGCCCATGTACTATAGAGCCTCAGTGCGAGGATATCGATTTTCAAGAGACCTTTGGCACAGGTACTGGCTTGTCTTGTAATTTGAATGGAGCCAGCACCACATACACTTGCTACACTGGCGGACAAATTGAGGATGGTGAATACGCCATTAGCAATACCTCGACAGGATTCAATTCGGGCTGGCATCAAGGCATGGAGGATCATACTGAGGGCGATACAAACGGGCGTATGCTATTCGTGAACGCTGATATTCCGGTGGGTGAATTTTATCGCCGCACGATTGCGCTTAATGCCAATACGGATTATTCATTTAGCGCATGGATCACTACAGTATATGACACCGATACATTTATCTGTCAAGGAAATAGTGTTCCATCAAATGTACGATTCCGCATCGAAGATATGATGGGCAATATTTTAGAGGAAACCGTTACGGGTGACATTCCTAACGGTCCAGATCCTGACTGGCAAGAGTTCTTTATTTTCTTCAACACTGGAGCCAATAATGATGTACAACTTGTACTGATCAACAACGCTCCAGGAGGTTGTGGAAACGATCTAGCTATTGATGATATAACCCTTTCTTATGTTAATAGCACCCCCGAGATTGTCACTCCTGGAGACTTAGGCACTTGTGATACAACTGGAAGTGGTCAAGGTGTTTTTGACCTGACCTCGGTAATCCCAGAGGTCCTTAATGGCCAATCACCTAATAACTTCAACATCACTTTCCACTTGAGTCAATTAGAGGCAGAGGTGAACCTAAACCCCATCGCTTTTCCTGCGGCGTATACCAATACTTCAAACCCAGAAACAGTTTTTGTGCGTGTTGAGAAAGCTCTAGAGCCGACCTGTTTTGCCATAGTTGATTTCGACTTAGTGGTCAATCCAGCAGTTAATTTTGATATCAGTATCCCTTCAGTAGTGAGTGTGTGTGAAGGTGATCCATTCCCAGAATTAGACGCCACACCACAGAATCCAAATATTGATTTGAATTTTGTGTCTTACTCATGGGCTGATGCACAAGGCAATGTCTTGAGTACAGATCCGATGTTCATGCCTATGGCCGAAGGAGGCTACTCAGTCACAGTAGCTCTTGAGCCTTGTGATGCCACAACTATTGGCTTTGTGGCGGTGCGCTATGAGCAACCTATAATTGATTTAGGAGGAGATACTTGTTCCGGACCTGACACCATTTTAAATGCCGCACCAGATAACTACGATCCAAGCGATGTTAGTTTTGTTTGGCTACTTGATGGCGAACAGATTGCTGGCGCTGACCAAGCGACCTACAATCCCACTACGGCCGGAAATTATACGGCTATTGTGAGTGTAGGCGACTGCGCAGGGGAGCAAACCGTGTTCGTAGGCCCTGAGTTAGATCTAAACCTATCTGAAGAATGTCTTCCAGACGCTGGATCCTTGAAACAAACCTTAGTGGCGACCACAAACAGTGGTGTCGGTAGTTTCCAGTGGTCTGAAAATGGAACAGATATCGACGGTGCTACAAGTAACACGCTTATTCTGGATTGGGGGACTCAGAGTAGTGGAGATCCACGCACCTTTACCGTGACCCTATCAGAAGGTAATTGTAGTAACAGCCAAAGCATTACCGTTACGCAGTTCAATTGCGTCATTCCTCAAGGTATTTCGCCAAATGGGGACGACCTCAATGACTGTTTTGATCTGGAATTCATCGCCGATCGCTTTGGCGCATTCAGCGTAGACATCTACAATCGTTATGGCAGCAACGTATTTAGCCAAGACAATTACATCAATGAGTTCTGTGGTGTCGACAAAGATGGAAGTGACGTCATCACGGGAACCTATTATTACGTGATCAAATTTGCGGAAGCGAATGCCGAATACGGTGAAGTGGTCACGGGATGGGTTTATGTCAATCAAGCGGCCAACTAATCAATATTCAATTAAGAAATAACAACCAAGCATAATGAAAAAATTAGCTATCGCAATACTCCTGATCAGCCTGACCGCATCAGCTCAGCAAGATCCGCAGTACACCCAATACATGTACAACATGAATGTGGTGAATCCGGCATACGCAGGACTCAAAGAATCCTTGTCGGTTACGACTTTATTTCGTAAACAATGGTCGGGCCTTGAGGGCGCACCAACCACCTTTACCCTCTCTGGCCACTCACCAGTGAATGACAAAGTTGGATTGGGTCTTTCTGCAATCAAAGATGAACTAGGTCCTGTAAAAGAAACCAACCTCATGGTCGATTTCTCCTATACTTTGCAAATGGGAGAACAATTGAAGTTAGCACTAGGACTTAAAGCAGGGGCTACCTTCCACGATGTGGGACTGGCCAGCCTCGATATTCAAGACCCGAATGATCCATTTTTTGCTGTTGACATTAACAACACTTACCCTAATATTGGAGCAGGTGCTTTTCTTTACAGTGACAACTATTATTTTGGTTTATCGATGCCCAATATGCTTAACAGTGTGCATTTAGATGAAAATGGTTTGCAATACGGTAGCGAAGTCAATCACTACTTTGTTACAGCAGGTTATGTCTTTCAAGTCAATGACAACATTAAGCTGAAACCATCAACCATGATTAAATCAGCCTTTGGGGCACCAACCTCTATTGATTTGAACCTTAATGCCTTATTCATGGAGAAGTTTGAAATCGGAACTTCTTATAGAACAGAAGATTCATTTAGCGGACTTTTAGGCTTTCAAGTGGCCCCATTTCTGCGTATCGGATATGCATATGACCACGTGATGAGTGAACTGAGTGCTGTCGCATCGGCCTCTCACGAAGTAGTCATTACTTTCGACCTGATTTCTAATCCAAAAACACTGCGTTCTCCGCGCTACTTCTAATGCTAAATTTTAATTCCATTAAAATGAAAAATATTATCACTCTACTACTTTGTTTGACCTTTGTCATAGGGTCGGCACAAGATAAAGACACCAAAAAGGCGGATGAACTATACCAGCGTATGGCATATGCTGATGCTGCCGATGCCTACCTTAAGCTCTTAAAACGAGGTAAAGGAAGTCGCTACGTCTTTGAACAATTAGGCTATTGCTATTATCAGATTAATGACCTTAAAGGCGCTGCAACTTATTTCAAGCGCGTGGTAAAAGGGCGTAAAGTAAACCCTGAAGTATTTTACACCTACGCTCAAGTGCTTAAAGCGAGTGGGAATTTGAGCGAGCACGATATGTACATGAATCAATTTGCTGCCGCAAAACCAGAGGATCCGCGTGCGCAAGCCTTTAAGGAGAATCCTATGGCCATTGCGCAAATGCTTGAAGCCTTTCCGGCTTTTGACGCCAAAAATCTCAGTGACATCAATACTGAATACTCTGAATTTGGCGGGACTTTGGTGGGTAAAGACTTTTATTTCACCTCATCACGCAATACCACAAGAAAAAAATATCACTGGGATGATCAGCCATTTTTGGATGTTTACAAGGCCGAGCTTGTCGGTAACACAATTAAAAACGCCAAAATCTTAGAAGGTGATGTGAATACAAAATACCATGAAGGTGGCGTAGCTCTGGCTGCAGATGGAAAGCGCTTATATTTTGATCGCAATGACTATTTAGATGGCAAGTACGTGAAAGATGAAAATGGGGTGAATCAAATCAACTTATATTACTCTGAGCTCGTCGATGGTAGTTGGAAAGGAGTCTATACTGTTCCTTTTAATAATTCGGAATATTCTGTAGGTCACCCTGCACTGAGCGCAGATGGGAAAACACTTTATTTCGCTAGTGACATGCCCGGCGGTTTTGGTGCTTCTGACCTCTATAAAGTTACCCTAAATGAGGGCGGAAGTTTTGGTACTCCAGAAAATCTCGGAGCAGGGATTAATACTTCAGGTAAAGAATTGTTTCCTTCGATAGACAGCAATGGCACACTCTATTTTGCTAGTAACGGACACATGGGCTTGGGGGGACTTGATGTTTTTAAAGCTGAAGCGCAAAATGGTGGCTTCGGTGAGGTACAGAACCTTGGCAATGGAGCAAACAGTACTGGTGATGATTTTGCCTTTGTCTTTAATCCTGAAACAGAATCTGGTTTCGTATCCTCTAATCGCGAAGGGGGAAAGGGCATGGATGATATTTATCAAGTCACGCCAAAAGTACCCCCCTGTGATGTAATTATTGATATCCTTGTAGTAAACGCTTATACTGACGAACCTCTTTTTGGCGCGCGTGTTAGTCTAGGAGATGGCAGTTCAGATCGTCTCAGTACGATTCAGACTTCTGAGGCCGGAACGGGCCAACTGATGGGAGCCTGTAATACGGCACTCACGGTTTCGGCGCAATATGCCGGTTTTGAACCAGAGACTATCGATATTGATCCTAGCGGGAATGCTAGCATGAGCAAGACCTTAAAGCTAAAACCTGTTGAGGCCATAATTGTGGACGATAAAATCGAGCTAGAAACTATCTTATTTGATTACAACAAAAGTGATATCAAACCGCAAGCTGCATTTGAATTGGATCGCTTGGTAGAAATCATGAAAAAATATCCAAAATTGGTGGTTCGTGTAGAAAGTCATTCGGATACCCAAGGGGATGCAGATTATAACCGTGCCCTCTCTGATCGTCGTGCCCAAGCTACAGTACAGTACGTCATTGACCAGGGCATTGATGCTATGCGCATCAGTGGCCAAGGTTTTGGTGAAGATCAACCTGTAGTGGATTGTGGAGACAATTGTACTGAAGAGGATCACGAGAAAAACCGTCGATCTGAGTTTATAATTGTAAATGAATAATTGCCTTCGGGGGTTTTTGCGTCCATTCGCTTTTTGCTCGGCAAAAGCACTCTAGGTAATCTAATAATGCCTCAGCCAAAAAATGGGCGGCCCTGCGGGCCGCCCATTTTTTTTGTCATAATTTTAACGTCTCCTCGCTCAGGGTGAATGAGTTTGAATTTTATACCTTTGCGCTGGTCAAACAAAGCCTTTGGAAAAACTCTTCAGTATAGGATTTTGGAGCGCCGTAGCGCGTTTTATCTTGCGCAATCGCATTGGTATTTTAGCGGCAATTACGCTGGTCACTATATTCATGGCCTCACAATGGCAGCACATGCGCTTTACCTATACCGAGGCCAACTTGCTACCCGATGATCACCCATACAACGTCGAATACCAACAATTTCTAGACATTTTCGGTGAGGAAGGCAATCTCATAGTTTTAGGGGTAAAAGACAGTACTTTATTCACTCCAGAAAACTTCAATGCCTGGATGAAACTCTCTCAGGAGCTGCAACAATTTGATGAGGTAGAACTCAGCCTTTCTGTAGGCGATTTAAAAAAGCTACAAAAAAAGAAAAAAGCCCAGGAATTTGAGCTGGTTCCCTTTATAGACGACACCTTATTCACGCGCAATACCATCGCGCGCTACAAGCATGAGCTCTTTAATAAGCTCCCATTTTATGAAGGGCTCATTTATAACCCTGCCAAAAACTCAGTGCGCACGGCTCTGTATTTAGATAAGAGTATTGTCAATACATTTACCCGTAGAGACTTTATTATCAGCGACCTCATCCCAAAAATTGAGGCTTTTGAGGCCCAAACTAATATTCAGGTACACACCTCGGGTATGCCCTATATCCGAACGCTGAACTCAAAAAATATTATCGACGAGATTGGTTTATTTATCGGGGCGGCCATGCTGATTACCTCGCTGATTTTTTTCTTCTTCTTCCGCTCGTATAGAGCCACTTTTATATCACTATTGACGGTTTTGATAGGGGTTATGTGGTCCTTTGGATTTTTAGGCTTGATGCACTATGAAATTACTGTATTGACAGCCCTGATTCCACCCCTGATTATCGTGATTGGTATCCCGAATTGTATCTTTTTAATCAACAAGTATCAACAAGAAATCAAGCGCCATGGCAATCAGGCAAAGTCTCTACAGAGAGTAATCAGCAAGGTGGGTAATGCCACACTTATGACCAACCTAACAACCGCCTCTGGTTTTGCGACTTTTATTTTGACCAACAGTAAATTGCTGAAAGAATTCGGTATTGTCGCCTCAATCAATATTGTGGCCATATTTCTTTTATCGTTGTTTATCATTCCGATTATTTACAGCTTTATGACTGTACCAAAGTACAAGCACTTAAAACACTTGAATAAGCGTTGGATCAGTCGGTTTGTCAATTGGATGGAACGCATGGTGCGCGAGCATCGTATCGCTATTTATGTGGTTTCTATCAGCATGCTTTGCGCAAGCATAATTGGGATGTTTCAAATAAAACTCTCTGGTAGTTTAATTGAAGATATGCCGAAAAATATGGGCTTTTACAAGGACATTAAGTTCTTTGAAAAAGAATACGAAGGGATTATGCCTCTAGAAATTTTGGTTGATACCAAACGAAAAAAAGGGGTGATGAATTTGGCCACACTCAAGCGTATGGATCAATTGCAGCAGATCATCAATGAAATTCCAGAACTCTCACAACCGATCTCTATAGTCAACTTGGTGAAATATTCAAAACAAGCTTATTACAATAACAACCCAGAATATTTTCAATTACCCAATAATCAAGAGCGCTCCTTTATTTTGTCTTATGCCCAGAGCGGGGCAGAAAACACTAATCTCTTGTCGAGCTATGTTGATACTACCGGGCAATATGCCCGTATAACGGCGTTTTTAAAAGACACCAAACTCGAACGATTTGAGCGTATTGAAGAAGATATCCGTAGTGAAATCAGCAAAATATTTCCAGAGGATCGCTACAATGTTTCCATTACCGGTAAGGCTTTTATTTTTGAAAAAGGGACTAAATATTTGGTTAACAATTTACTGTTGTCCTTGTCTCTGGCCATCTTTTTGATTGCTTTGTTTATGGCTTGGATGTTCCGAAATCTTAAAATGATTCTAATTTCCCTAATCCCAAATATACTCCCATTGCTGGTGACTGCAGGAATCATGGGATTCACGGGTGTTGACATTAAACCCTCTACCATATTGGTATTTAGCATCGCTTTTGGTATTTCGGTCGATGACACCATTCATTTTTTAGCTAAATACCGCCAAGAACTTATGGCCCACGAATGGAAAATTAAAAAATCGGTCTTCTTGGCTTTAAGAGAAACTGGCGTAAGTATGTTCTATACCTCTATTGTTTTGTTTTTTGGTTTTTCGGTTTTCACTATATCTGAATTCGGCGGAACCATTGCCCTTGGGGCTCTGGTTTCCATAACGCTTTTATTTGCGATGCTAGCCAACCTGTTACTACTGCCCTCCTTATTGCTGTCACTAGAGCGCAGCATTGCGAATAAACAAACACTATTGGAACCTGCTTTGGAAATCTTGACCACTACTGATGAAGAAGTAAAGGCACTCACCCAAGAAGAATTCGAGGACAGACCAAAGAAATAATTTATCTTTATCGCCACAAACGATTATACCCATGCAAGAGCACGTAATTTCTGAGATTTTGGCCATGGTTCCGAGTGTAAATCCCGTTACAGTTTCGGGATGGGTACGGGCATTTCGCAGCAATAGATTTATACAACTAAATGATGGTTCAACCATACACAACCTGCAAAGTGTGGTGGATTTTGAATCTTTTGACGCCGAACTCCTCAAGTCCATAACCGTGGGTGCCGCCGTAAAAATCTCAGGGCCACTCGTAGCGAGTCAAGGTCAAGGCCAAGCCGTAGAAATTCAAGTTCAAAGCATCAATATTTTGGGGATTGCCGATCCTGAAGAGGTTAAATTAACCATACTCAGCCCTAAAAGACACAGTCTAGAGACCCTGAGAGAACAAGCCCACCTCAGAGTGCGCACCAATACTTTTGGCGCAGTCATGCGCCTAAGATCAAAACTCGCTTTTGCGGTACATCAGTATTTCCAAACCAACGGATTCAACTATATGCATACCCCAATCATTACGGCTAGTGACGCAGAGGGTGCAGGAGAGATGTTTCGAGTCAGTAATTTTTCTGCAGAAAATCCGCCAAAAACCAAGGAGGGCAAAGTAGACTTTGGTCAAGATTTTTTTGGAAAAGAAACCCATTTAACCGTGAGTGGTCAACTCGAGGCAGAGACCTATGCTATGGGTCTGGGCAAGGTCTATACGTTTGGACCTACGTTTCGCGCAGAAAATTCAAATACTTCGCGCCACCTGGCTGAATTTTGGATGATCGAACCAGAAGTTGCTTTTAATGATTTGCACGACAATATGGATCTGGCTGAGGATTTCATCAAGTACGTAGTGCGCTATGCTCTAGAGCATTGTACTGATGACCTCGACTTTTTAGAAAAACGCTTAATTGAAGAGGATAAGGCGAAACCTCAAGATCAGCGCAGTCCAATGCCTTTGAAAGAGAAACTTCAATTTGTGCTGGAGCAAAATTTTATACGTGTGAGCTATACAGAGGCCATTGATATTTTGAAAAACTCTACGCCAAATAAAAAGAAAAAGTTTAAATATCCTATTGATAAGTGGGGCGCTGACCTACAGAGTGAACACGAGCGCTACTTAGTAGAAAAACACTTTGAGTGTCCTGTTATTCTTTACGATTACCCAGCTAAAATCAAAGCATTTTATATGAGGCTTAATGATGATGGCAAGACCGTACGTGCTATGGATGTATTGTTTCCGGGCATCGGTGAAATCGTGGGAGGATCGCAGAGAGAGGAACGCTATGATGTACTCAAACAAAAAATGTTGGCCATGGATATTGACCCAGAAGAACTCTACTGGTATCTGGACCTGCGTAAATTTGGCAGCTGTGTGCACAGCGGATTTGGATTGGGCTTTGAGCGTCTGGTACAATTTGTTACTGGTATGGGGAATATTCGCGATGTCATCCCTTATCCGCGTACACCAGGTAACGCGCATTTTTAGAATTGGCACGAATTTGGCTATACACTGAGTAATGGCGAAAGCCACACTGATTTTTCTTAACTTTAGGTAATGCCATAATGATATGCTCAAACAGCAATTTCAATTAAAACTCTCGCAAAAGCTTTCGCCACAGCAGATTCAGCTCATGAAACTGATTCAGTTGCCGACTCAAGCTTTTGAGCAGCGCGTGGCCCAAGAACTTGAAGAAAATCCCGCACTCGAAGGGGGAAAAGAGCAGTTAGATTCTGACGATTTTCAGGACGATAGTTTTGATACTTACGATCAAGAGGGAACTGAAATCATCGAAACAGATATCAACGTAGATAGTTATCTCAGTGACGACGAAATACCAAGCTACAAACTCAGTGCGAACAACTACAGTGCAGATGATCAGGAGCGAGAAACACCTTATGCCTCAGGGGCCTCGTTTTATCAATTCCTAACCGAACAATTGAATACATATCAGCTTTCTGATCAAGAGATGCAAATGGCATTATTTCTTATCGGATCGCTTGATGATAGCGGTTATCTCAGAAGAAGTATTGAAGATTTAGTCGATGATTTAGCGTTTACGCAAAATATTTATACCGACCCCGATGCCTTGTTAGAAGTTTTACAGGTGGTTCAGGAATTAGACCCACCCGGAGTCGGCGCTCGTAATTTACAAGAGTGCCTATCACTGCAACTTGAGCGCAAAACAGCATCGGTCTCAGCCCAAATGGCTCTGGTATTGATCCAAGAACACTTTGATGCCTTCTCTAAAAAACACTTCGATAAACTCATACAACGCCTTGGTTGGGACGAGGAGCAACTCAAAGAGGCAATACACGAAATTGCAGTGCTCAACCCAAAGCCAGGCAGTGCTTATTCAGGACAAAATCGCTTAATTGAAACGGTGGTTCCTGACTTTTCTATCCGCATTAATGATGGGGAATTAGAATTAACCTTAAATGGCCGTAATGCTCCTGAACTACATGTTTCACGGAGTTATTCGGAAATGCTCAAAGGTTATAAAGAAGCGGCACAGCACTCCAAAGCCCAAAAGGATGCAGTTCTTTTTATCAAGCAGAAACTCGACGCCGCACAATGGTTTATCGATGCCATTAAGCAAAGGCAACATACCCTTTATGTCACAATGAGTGCTATCATGAACCGACAAAAAGATTACTTTTTAAGCGGTGATGAGCGCCAGCTTAAACCCATGATTCTAAAAGATATCGCCGATGAGATTGAGATGGATATTTCTACAGTATCTCGAGTGGCTAACAGCAAATATGTGGATACGCCTTATGGCACTAAATTGATCAAAGAGTTCTTTAGTGAATCCATGAAAAATGATCAAGGTGAGGACGTCTCGACTCGAGAAATAAAAACAATTCTCGCCAGTATGATTGAAGAAGAAGACAAACGGCGGCCGCTCACAGATGATAAATTAGCGCAAGTATTAAAGGAAAAAGGCTATCCCATTGCCCGTAGAACTGTAGCCAAGTATCGAGAACAACTTGATGTCCCCGTAGCGCGTTTAAGAAAGGCTTTTTGATACCTTAAAGAGGGAGCGCTCATATGAAACTATTATACTTTGCAGCCAATTATTTAGGGCATCCCCTTTTTATGCCTTTATATGCTTATGGCTTTTATTGGTCCAAAACACCTGAACAGAGTGAAAATTATGCCCATTGGATTAATTTTTTAGTGATTTTACTCCTTCTCCTAATCTCACCTCTGTTGATCTATAAAATTTTACGCAAGCAGCAGCGCGTTCAAAGTATCCATTTAACTCAGGTTCAAGAACGCATATGGCCCTTAGGTATAAATCTTATACTTTGGTCGAGCTTATTGGCTTATTTTACCTTGATTGTCCCGGAATTCAATCAATTTTTCTTGGGCATTTCTCGCACGCTCCTTGCATTTTTCATCGGGGGGACATTATGCATCTTGGGGGCATTGATTATGGCGATTAAAGGGCACAAAAGCAGTCTACATATGATGGGTGTAACTGGCCTTTTGACTCATCTAGTCTTAGTTGAATATTATTTTCAGCAAAGTTATTTTTCTTTTGGGCCGCTGCTATTTATGACTCCTGTGCTTATCGCAATAATTGGGGTTGGTTTGGTTAGATATAGAATAAAAGCCCATAGCGTTAATGAATTATTTACTGGATTTTGTTTGGGTATATTAACCCAACTTATAGCAGTTTATGCGCTAGTGATGGACTAATAATGCGTATTAAAGTATATAAAACATAATCCCAAGCTTTATCGGGCGAAGTCCAATAGACTGCTGGGTGACACTATCCTGAACATCGATAAATAGTGGGGTCAGTCCCCATTGCACTTGTGCATTAAAAATACCATACCCAAAAGCCAAGGTGGCATACCAAATTCCCTTACGTAATTGAGGCAGATCCGAAATAGTTTCTGAGGCCTCGGAACTTTCAAAAATCGTTTTTCCCCCTAAATGCTGACTCCACTTTGCTCCGGCATACAATCGCCAAAATTTATAAGTCTGGGCATCAGAACTACGCCAGCGTATCTCCAAGGGAAACTCAAGAGCTATTATGTGTAAACTATTAGATTCAATGGCGCTTGGACTTTGTTCTATGGTCCAGATCGGATCTCCCTCTTGAGTGGATTGAGCAATAATGTTTTGTCCTAATCGATCATAACCCAAGCCCACTCCAGTTCCCAATGACCAATCCCCTTGGGAGGTCAGTGGCCAATCGCGAATAAATCCGAATTGAACCCCGCCGATTAGTCCGCGTGTCGCCACTGCAGCAGGAACCTCGGACAGTAAATCATAACTAAGGGCAATATAAAACTGATCCTCACGATAAAATTCATTATCGCCAATATTTCCAGAATCTGATTCTTGAGCCACTGAGAATGCACTGAACGACAAAAAAAACAATAAAAATTCATACATAAGACTTGCAGGAGTGAATACTCCCTTGCACTGTCCTAAAAGCCGTATTGTATTCATCGATCTGCTGTTTGTAGACAAAAAAAGCCTCCGTACAGAGGCTTTTTTCAATTATATACTCAATCTCTAATAAGATTCTAATACATTACCAGGGGTCGTGATATAAATCAGCTTTAAAAGGTTCTGCTCACGCAATTCTTGTTTGATGTCTGAAACTAAACCTGTATTTGTTTCTCCATCCACCTTTAATGCAATCATTATCTTGTCCTGGAGTTCTGGACGTAACTTGCGACGATACTCTTCCAAGGCAAATTTGATATTACCTACGTCCATGTATTTATCTCCTATCTGGATTTTGGCCTCTTTACCGTACTTTTCATATCCAGGCCCTGGTTTCCCGGCGAAGATGAATACAGAACGGTCTTTTTGAAGCTTTTCTACTTGGTCTCCTTTTGGAAGACGCTGCATGACCAATAGATTGCTGTCACGCAAAACCGTAACCACCATGAAAAAGAACAATAACATAAAGACGATATCCGGTAAGGATGCTGTGGAAATCGCGGGTAAGTCACCACTTTTTTTCTTCTTAAATTTTGACATGTCTTAAGTTTTTATTTTCCTGACTTTCTTGGCTCAGCCTCTGAAAGCTTCAGCGGAATTAAATCTTGTACTTGTTTGAGTTGTTCCTCAATAAGATTCTGACGATCCCCTGTGATTTGGCCCTCGTCAATGCCCTTCTTCATTTCTGTAAAATCCCAACCAAACAAACGTTGAGATTCCCGATTACGCAGGGTATTATAGGCTGCTACCAACTCATTCTGCACTGAGATATACATTTCATAAGAAGTCAAACGGTCATTCTGAACCGAAATTACCGCTTTCAGAGGGTTATCAGACGACTCGGCAGAGCGCTTCCCTTTACAATAGTTACAGTATTCAGGAGATCCAGCAGGAGCACCACCATTGTCAAGAAAGTCGATAGCCGCTTGACGCAAGTCTTTTAACTCCATTAGTTCATCCTCCACCAAGAGTTGATCGTTTTTATTGACATTGACGATAAACAAGTTTTTCTGCTTGATCACAACATCTAATTCCTCTTCAATTGGCGGCGGCAATTGACGTGCAATCCCCTTGTCTTTCTCAATAGTAGTGGTTACCAAAAAGAAAATCAGCAAAAGGAAGGCAATGTCTGCCATGGACCCAGCATTAACTTCTGGTGTGGCTCTTCTTCCCATATTATTTTGTTTGAACTTTTTTAACCCCACTGAATACCATTGAACCAATAGCGAGTACAGCAAGTATATAAAAGGCAATTAGACCAGTTCCCACAAGGCGCGAGGTGCTTTCTGACACTACTTTATTGTCTACCAATGGCAAACCTTCTGTACTGCCTGAGGCTAAAGCATAAGAAATCGCAATGACGGCCAAAAATGCACCGACAGACATCAAGGTTTTCTTTACGTCTCCCGCCAGTACTCCAGAAATTACAAACATCAGAACCATCAAAACTATAATAGCCATGATAATGTAACCTGTATACAACATTGGGGAAACGCCTTCGCCGGTCATTTTAACATACTCGTCTCCTTTTGAGACCAATAAGAACCAGAAGATAACTCCGGCAAGACCCAAAAGCATTGCGACGATTTTAAAAATTTTATGTAAACCCATTTTCGCTAAGCTTTTAGATTATTTTTTGTTTTTGTATGCTACTAACATATCGATAAGAGTAATTGACGCATCTTCCATGTTGTTTACAATGCTGTCAATTTTAGCTACGATATAGTTGTAGAAAATCTGAAGAATGATCGCTACGATAAGACCAAATACTGTGGTCAAAAGAGCAACTTTAATACCTCCAGCAACAAGAGAAGGGTTCATATCCCCCGCAGCTTGAATTTTATCGAAAGCCTGAATCATACCGATTACCGTACCCATGAACCCGAGCATCGGAGCCAAAGCGATAAACAATGAAATCCAAGAAACGTTTTTCTCTAATTGTCCCATTTGAACACCACCGTAAGCCACTACAGCTTTTTCAGCCGCTTCAACACTTTCGTCTGCGCGGTCAAGACCTTGGTAGTAAATAGAAGCAACTGGGCCTTTGGTGTCACGACAAACTTCTTTAGCTGCTGCCACACCACCGCTCTTTAACGCTTCTTCTACACTAGAGGCCAATTTAGCCGTGTTAGAGGTTGATAAATTTAAATAGATGATGCGCTCGATGGCAATAGCCAATCCCAAGATCAAACACAACAATACGATCCCCATAAATCCAGGACCTCCTTCTATGAAACGCTGTTTCAATTCTTGGTGAAAGCTCTCCGATTGCGCTGGAGCTGCCTCGTCTTGTGCTAAAAGAGTACCTGAGGTTGCGCTGACCATAGAAATATTAGTAGTAAGTGCTATTGCAGGAGTAGCTTGCACATTGTTTGTACCGACAAAAACCAAAGCGGCAATTGCGAGAATAGAAAATAGTTTTTTCATTGCTATCGACTTAAAAGTTTGATGATTAGTTTTTTAAATTTTAAGGCTCTAAAGATATAAAAATATTTAGTTTCTAGACAAAGGTTACCTTATGGATTTTGGTCCACAGCCTTTATCCCGAAAGGCCTAGAATTCATAGCTGACATAACTATTTTAAAAATTTAACCATAACTTAACCCATCCAGAAAACATGAGTTCAATTTTGGTCATTAAGCAATGACTTCGAATAATTAAGAGATACTCTATTGTAAATGAATGCTTCTCAAATAAACATAGCCCTCAAGGCACTTAAACAGGACCCTGTAATGCATTTTCTTGGGCAAGAATTCGGCCAAGTCATTACTGTTGCAGACCGACATGAAACAGATCATGCCAAAGCTTTGGCTCTGCTGGTTGTTGAACAGCAAGTTAGTTTTAAGGCCGCCTATACTATTAAACAGAGATTTTTAGCCATTATTGAGGGATTATCTCACAATGAAATCCTGAGTTTGGATAACGATTTGATCCAATCGGCTGGGCTTTCTCGAAGAAAAGTCGAATACATTAAAAATATTTACCAGCATTTTATTGAAAAGTCTCTAGATTATACTTTGATGACACCACAAGAAATCAGTACATCTCTCATTCAAATCAAAGGTGTGGGTAAATGGACCATCGAGATGTTTTTAATTTTTATCCTTGGGGAACCCGACATTTTCTCCAAGGGGGACTTGGCCTTGATCAATAGTATCAAAAAAAACTACAATTTAGATCCGCTAAGTGATGACGAATTGGATCGCTTGATACAAAGTTGGCGTCCGCACAATACCGTAGCCTCTTTATTGCTTTGGCGCTCTGTAGAACAAAAGGTTTTTTATTCCCATGGGGAATAATGGGTGCGACGCTGTCACAAAGGTTGCTCTTTACCGGTCAAAAATACGCCAGATAAAATAGACACCCAAAGACCCTAGACCCAGAACCAAAAGATACTGGGCAAACTGCCAGGACATCAACTTAAATAGTATTGCGAAACAGCTCATTGAAAAACCGAAGTATTTTAATTTTTCCATTGACAAAACGTGAAGGTTCACGCTCGACATAAATTATAACGAGCCTTTAGCAGAGAGGAAGGGATTCGAACCCTCGATACGCTTTTGGCGTATACACACTTTCCAGGCGTGCGCCTTCGACCACTCGGCCACCTCTCTAATGCTGAATAATACAATTCAGGGGCGCAAATATCGCAAAAAAATGACGCAGGCCAAGCCCAGAGGTTGAATTATCTCGGATTTGATCGCTGAGGGCTTAGATCATCAAAGAGAAACTAAGCGGTCTAAACAAAAGATTTTAATATTAAACCGTGATTTCTCCGGCTAGAGATATAGAAAATTGGTCGCGGACAAAATCACTGCCTTTATCAAAACTGATCAGATACATCAATTTAGCGAGCGCCGCCTCTGTAGTCATATCTCCACCTGAAATAACCCCCATAGACTTGAGACCTTGAGAGGTTTCATACAGTCCCTGTTCCACCGAACCACCAGAACACTGGGTCACATTAATTACGGGAATACCTTGAGCGATGATCTGCTCTATGGGTGCCAAGAATTCTGGATCGTTGGGTAAATTACCACTGCCAAAGGTCTCTATAACGAGGCCCTCTATTCCCGGAGTATGAAGCATATGTTTCAGAATAGCTGCAGTAAGTCCTGGGAATATTTTGATCAAGACAACAGGGCGATCCATGGCGTAATGTACCTGAAATTCTTGAAGGGAGCTGCGCCAAAGAAGTTCTTGTTCTATACTTAAATGCACTCCGCTTTCCGCTAAAGGCGGATGATTGAATGAGGCAAACGCCTGGAAGTGCTCTGCATTGATTTTGGTGGTTCTGTTTCCACGATATAATTTATACTCAAAATAAATACAGACTTCCTGAATTTGAGGCAGGCCCTGCTGAGTCATTGCCGCCAATTGAATTGCGGTGATCAAATTTTCTTTGGCATCGGTGCGCAAGTCTCCAATAGGTAATTGAGATCCTGTGAGAATGACAGGCTTTTTTAGGCCTTGTAACATAAAACTTAGCGCTGAGGCAGAATAAGCCATAGTGTCACTGCCATGCAAGAGAACAAAACCATCGGCCTGGGCATAATGCGATTCAATGATCTCGGCCATAAGACCCCAGTGCGACGGATTTAAGTTAGAACTGTCTTTGGGTTCAGCAAAAGAAATAGTCTCTATGGTGCAATCCAGAAGATTGAGCTCAGGAATTTGTTTGAGTAGCTGAGCAAAATCAAAAGCTTTCAGGGCGCCTGAAGAAAAATCGCGAATCATCCCGATAGTACCTCCTGTATAAATCAATAAAATATGTGGCTTTTTCATGACTTAAAAATGGCGTGCGCATTTGCGGTTGTGATCTGATCAACCTGAGTCAATGGACAATCATAAATACCAGAAACTCGTTGAGCAACATGATAAAGATAACTACTTTCGTTGCGTTTTCCACGAAAAGGTACGGGGGCTAAATATGGACTATCGGTCTCCAAGACAATATGTTCCATGGGGATTTGGGCCAAAAACTGATCAATTTTTCCATTTTTAAAAGTAGCTACACCGCCGATTCCCAATGAGAGACCTAAGCCAATGATGTGCTCTGCCTGTTGGAGCGTTCCGGTAAAACAGTGAAAAACACCTTTAGGCATTGGCCCTTGAACTGAATCCAACACCTGAAAAATTTCATCAAATGAATCTCGACAATGGATAACAATAGGTAAATCAAACTCTTGGGCCCACTTGATCTGCTGGGCAAAAGCCTCTTGCTGCCAAGGCAGTGTCTTTGTTTCCCAGTATAAATCGATGCCAATTTCGCCCACTGCGCTAAACGAGCGTCGGTTTAATTCTTGATAAACGTGATCAAGTTCTTGGTGGAAATTCTCTTGAACCGAAGTTGGGTGCAATCCCATCATAAGGTGCATCCGCTCAGGATAACGCTTTTCCAAGGCATACATGGCCTGGGTGGTAGAAGAATCGATAGAAGGCAGGTAGAACTCTTGAATACCAAAAGCCACAGCACGCTCTATCACCCCATCAATATCCTGATCAAACTCAGGAAGATACAGATGGGTATGGGTGTCGATCACAACTCTAGCGCCTTTTTAATATCACCGTGCATCAAGTGCTGAATCGGATCTTCTAATGCTTCTTTTACGGCCACCAAAAATCCTACAGACTCTCGTCCGTCGATAATACGGTGGTCATAGCTCAGAGCGACATACATCACAGGGGCTATAGCCACTGCGCCGTCTTTAACTACAGGACGCTCCACTATATTGTGCATTCCTAAAATACCGGACTGAGGAGGATTAATAATTGGTGTCGAAAGCATACTTCCGAAAACCCCTCCGTTAGAAATAGTGAAAGTCCCCCCAGTCATTTCATCTACAGTTATTTGACCGTCGCGGGCTCTTAAAGCCAGTCGTTTAACCTCAGCCTCAACCCCACGGAAACTCAATTCCTCGGCGTTACGTATCACAGGAACCATCAAGCCTTTTGGTCCTGAAACGGCGATAGAAATATCCTTGTAATCATAGGTTACTTTGTGATCCCCATCAATCATTGAATTAACATCTGGGAATAAGTCCAAAGCACGCACCACAGCCAAAGTGAAAAATGACATAAATCCTAAACCGACATCATGCTTGGCTTTAAAGGCATCCTTGTACTCGTTGCGCAAGGCAAAAATAGCACTCATGTCTACCTCATTAAAGGTCGTGAGCATGGCTGTTTCGTTTTTGGCAGAAACCAAACGCTCGGCCACTTTTCTGCGGAGCATCGATAACTTTTGACGACTCGATCCTCGATTTTCTGAGCTTGAGCTTCCCATTGCCGGAGCGCCTTTGACCACATCTTCTTTTAAGATACGGCCATCGCGCCCAGTGCCTTGAATTTGATCTGCGGTGAGCCCTTTTTCATCCATTAACTTTTTGGCCGATGGCGAAGGGGTTCCCGTAGCATAACTCACCGTTTTCTCAGGCGCAGGAGCTGCAGCCTTGGGTGCTGAACTAGCAGTATTTGGTGCGGGACTTATGGCTTTTGGGGCCGCTCCTCCTTCTGGACGGTCAGCCTCCGTGTCAATTAAACAGACGACTTGACCTACAGCTACAGCATCACCTTCTTCAGCCTTGAGGGTTATGACTCCACTGGCCTCAGCAGGCAATTCTAAGGTTGCTTTATCGCTATCGACCTCAGCAATGGCCTGATCTTTTTCCACATAATCGCCATCGGCAACGAGCCACTGGGCAATTTCAACTTCTGTAATCGATTCGCCCGGAGAGGGCACTTTCATTTCTAACATAATACAACGGTTACTTATGGTGTATTGGGTGTGTCAAAGACACTGTCTAAAACTTTTTTATGACGCGCTTTTGAGCGTGCACTGCTTCCCGCTGCTGGGGAACTGTGTACATTTCTCGAGGCCAAACGCAGAGGCACAGATTTAAAATTCATGAGCATAAAGCCCCAAGCCCCCATGTTAGCAGGTTCTTCCTGAGCCCAAACATAATCGTGGACATTAGGATAGGCGGCAATGACCTGCTCAATCTCCGCCACTGGCAACGGAAACAATTGTTCTAATCGAACTAGGGCCACATCGTCGCGGCCATTTTCTTGGCGACGCTGCACCATGTCGTAATAAAACTTCCCGGTACAGAATACCAAAGATTTCACTTTTGGTTTATCAGAGTGCTGGTCGTCGATCACTGGCATAAAGTGCCCTTGAGCCAAGGACTCTCTGGTGGAGACTACATCTGGATGACGCAAGAGGCTCTTTGGGGTGAATACAATCAGCGGTTTTCTGAAATTCCACTTCATTTGACGACGCAACAAGTGGAAAAAGTTTGCCGGTGTGGTCACATCAGCCACAACCATGTTTTGTCGAGAACACAATTGCAAATAGCGCTCCATTCGGGCGCTCGAGTGCTCAGATCCTTGGCCTTCATAGCCGTGAGGCAATAGCATTACCAGACCGTTTTGGATTTTCCACTTACTCTCGGCCGCAGAGATATACTGGTCAAGCATGATTTGAGCACCATTAGAGAAGTCTCCGAACTGAGCTTCCCAAATGGTCAGGGTTTTAGGGGCAGCCATAGCATACCCATAATCAAAACCGACCACAGCATACTCCGAAAGTAAGGAATTAAAAATGTCCATATGGCCCGGTAGTCCCAGGGTGTTGTGTAGGTTAATTTCTTCTGAATCGTCCTCAGTTTTCTTGATGGCGTGTCTATGAGAAAAGGTTCCGCGCTCAACATCTTGACCTGAGATACGCACATTGAATCCTTCTTTCATTAAAGTGGCGTAGGCTAATAGCTCACCCATAGCCCAATCCAAAGTATTGTCCTGAAAATAGCGCTGATTTCTGTCTTGAATAATGCGCTGGATTTTTTTGATGAATTTTTTGTCTTTGGGCAATTCGGTGATCCCTGCAGCCAAAGCATCTAAATCTTTTTGAGAAAATCGAGTGTCGACTTGGGTCAAAATATCATCTGCAGTAGCCAGTTTGTAATCCCGCCAGTCATCGGCGAGAATCTCGGTGACAACAGTTTTGTCCTTTTTTCTCGAAGCCTCTAAATCCTCTTCTAGGGCATCTTTATAAGTTTGCTCCAAACTTGGGACGTAATTCGCGTCTATAACCCCTTCTGCCAAAAGTTGATCCGCATAGAGATCCCTTGGGTTCTTGTGGCGACCAATAGCCTTGTATAAACTCGGTTGGGTAAATCGCGGTTCATCACCCTCATTATGTCCGTATTTTCTATAACCGAGCACATCAATAAAAACATCACGACCAAAGGTCATTCTGAAGTCTAAGGCAAATTTAAAGGCATGACAAACAGCCTCTGCATCATCGGCATTGACATGAAGTACTGGAGATAAAGTTACTTTTCCGATATCCGTACAATAAGTCGAAGAACGCGCGTCTAAATAGTTTGTCGTAAAGCCTACCTGATTATTGGCCACAATATGAATCGTTCCTCCAGTTTTGTAACCATCGAGTTGGGCCATTTGAATGACCTCATAAACCACTCCCTGACCAGCGACTGCAGCATCGCCGTGTATCAAAATAGGCAATATTTTTGAAGCGTCTCCGCCAAGTGGCCCATCAATTTTTGCTCGGCTAATCCCTTCAACCACGGCATCAACTGCCTCTAGGTGCGATGGATTGGGCGCTAAATCCATGCGTATCTGTTTTCCGCCATCGGTCTCCCTAAAGCTGGTCCAACCCATGTGGTATTTTACATCACCATCAAAAAGGTCATCTTCGGCGTATTCTTTGCTGTCAAATTCACTAAAAATCGCCTCGGCTGATTTGCCGAAAATATTTGCTAGGACATTTAGTCGCCCTCGATGTGCCATCCCTACTACAAATTGGGTTACGCCCTGTTCTGCCCCTTGTTCAATCAGGGTATCTAGTCCTGGAATTATGGCGTCTACCCCTTCTATCGAAAATCGCTTTTGTCCGACGTATTTAGAATGCAAAAAGCCCTCAAAAGAAATCGCCTGATTAAGTTTATTAAGAATATGCTTTTTTTCCTCGGGCGAAAACTTGGGGTGGTTATCGTTTACATTGAGCCAATTTTGAATCCACTGGATTTCTTCAGGATTTCGAATGTACATGTATTCAACCCCAATGGAATCACAATAAATTTGATCTAGGTGATTACAAATATTACGCAGGCTACTTTTGCCAATGCCTAATATACTGCCCGCCTCAAAGTCTTGATCCAAATCGGCCTCGGAAAGTCCAAAATTCTCCAATGCCAGTGTTGGTTTGTACTGTCTGCGTTCACGAACAGGATTAGTCTTGGTAAACAAATGGCCGCGCGTGCGATACGCGTCGATTAATTTGATGACCTGAAATTCTTTGAGGACTTGAGGATTTATGGCATTCTGAGTTTCAATACCAAGGGCCTCAAGCGATCCGTGTTCTATGGCAAAATCAAAGCCCTGAAAAAAGGCTTTCCAGCTCGGCTCTACTAAGTCAGGAGTCTGCAGATATTTATCGTAAAGCTCAGCGATATACGAAGGATGTACTGCATTGAGAAATGAAAATCGATCCATAAGTTAGAAACCTGCTTTGGTTTTTAATTCTGATGTTGCAAAAATACAATAAATCAACAATTGAAGCAGGGCTTAAGTGTATAATTCTAACCCCGATAAAACAACTTGAATTAAGCCTAAAGTCGAAGAAAATTTTAGACGTTGCGGCTCATTAGTGCCCAACCAAAATCCGCCAAATGGGCTTTTGCCTGATCGGATAAACTCGTCTGATACAGCTGATCAAAAGCGTGCTGAGTGTGTTTTTGAATAGACTCCTGAATAGCAGCCGTAGCTCCCGTGGACTCAAACAAAGATTTCACTCGATTAACTTTTTCATCGGTATTAATTTCTTTGTCGCTATATAAGGACAAAAGAGCTGTGCGTTGATGCGCATCGCCTCTTTCCAATGCCGTGATATACAAATAAGTCTTTTTGCCGCTGATGATGTCTCCGCCTACTTGTTTGCCAAAGACTTTTGGGTCACCAAAGGCATCTAAGTAATCATCTTGTAATTGAAATGCTACGCCTAGACTACGCCCAAACTCATAAATTAAATCTTGTTGGGTATGGTCTGCCTGAGCCACGATAGCACCCATTTTCATTGCTGCCCCGACAAGTACTGCAGTTTTATAATTAATCATTTGGAGGTATTCCTCCTTTTCTACGACTTGAAGTTGTTCAAAATCCATGTCATACTGCTGACCTTCACAGACCTCAATAGCGGTCTGACTGAACAATTGAGATAAGGCGCTAAATACTTCGGGAGGGTAAGACTCAAAATAGCGATAGGCTAAGATTAAAAGCGCGTCCCCCGATAGAATACCTGTGTTGAGGTCCCATTTATGGTGCACCGTTTGATGGCCACGACGCAGAGGAGCCTGATCCATAATATCATCGTGAATTAAAGAGAAATTGTGGAATAATTCCACAGCCAAAGCCGCCGGAACGGCCTTATGAGGATCTCCCCCAAAGCAATCACAGGCCATTAGGGTCAAGACGGGGCGCAAGCGCTTGCCCCCTAACGATAAAATGTAATTAATCGGGGCATACAATCGCTTTGGCGATTGTGGTAAATTTTGTTCGGCCAAGGCGCGATCAATTGCCTCCTTATAAACCCCGATGTGCTGCATGCGCTATTTTTTTGCTAAAATACACTATCAACACGTGTCGCAGTCGATCAGAATTGAAAATTTAGGTTTCATATGAGTTCTGTCAGGATTTATAATACGGCTAATGCTGCTGTTTTAGGGCGTTTTACTGAGTATTGTTAAATTTTTGTAAACTATGGAAACTTTTAGGGTATTTAAAGTTTTCTTGATTACATTTGCGCGCCGTGAAAGAGAAAATAATTGCCAAGGCTGGAGAGCTCTTTTTAAACTTTGGTTTTAAGAGCATAACCATGGATGATATCGCCAAAGAGTTATCCATGTCCAAAAAAACCATCTACAGCTGTTTTGAGAATAAGACCGAGCTCGTGCGCTCAGTCACAGAATCTATTTACACTATTGTCACTATAGGCATCGATTCCATCTGCCAGAGACAGCTTAACCCTATAGAGGAACTTTACGAGATCAAAAAGTTTGTCTCACTTCAACTCAAGGACGAAAAATCGTCGCCTCAGTTCCAACTTCAGAAGTATTATCCAGAGATTTTTGAGCAAATCCAAGGCAATAACTTCGAGCTGATCCACAACATTACCATCAATAACCTCAAACGCGGCGTTGAGCAGGGCCTTTATCGAGATAATGTCAACATAGAATTTGTGGCCCGTATTTACTTCATCGGCATGACAGGGATTAAAGACGATTCGATTTTTCCCATTACCGAATTTCCAAAAATTCACCTCATCGAATCCTATTTAGACTATCACTTACGCGGTATCGTAACTAAAAAAGGATTGGCATTACTCAATAAATATACCGATCAAAATACCCTATGAAAAAATATATATTTCTAGTCCTAATTGGATTTTATTTCGCCCCCACAAAGGCTCAAAACAGGACTTACTCTCTCAGTCTTGAGCAAGCCATCATACTGGCCCAAGACAGCAGTTATGCCAGTGTCAATGCCCGACGAGAAATGACGCGTGCCCTCAAGAAAAAGTGGGAAACTACCGCTACGGGTTTACCTCAAATTAATGGATCGGTAAGCTACAATAACAATATTAAGCAGCCCGTGACCCTAATTCCAGGAGAAATTACTGGAGGGGCCCCGGGCAGTTTTACCCCAGTGGTGTTTGGCACCGAGCAAAACGTCAGTGCACAGGCTAACTTGGAACAATTAATTTTTGACGGCAGTTATCTTGTAGGGTTGCAAGCCGCAAAAACCTATCTCGATTTTTCAAAAAATGCCTACGAAAAAACGCTCATCGAAGTAGAAAAAAGCGTGGTCAACGCCTATGGAAGTGCCCTGATGTCCAATGCACTCGTTTCGGTATTTGACAATAATTATAACACCATAAAAAAGTCTTACGACGAGGTTCAGATCGTTTATAAAAATGGCCTTACAGAACTTGAATCCTTAGAGCAACTGGAAATCACCTTGCTCGAAGTAAAAGGATATTTAGATAACGCCAAGCGGAGTCAATCATTGGCTTATAATTTGCTGAGGGCTACCCTAGGGCTGCCTTTAGGCACTGACCTGAACTTGACCGATGATCTTAATACACTTGTTTTGCGTGCGAGTGAAGAACTTGATCCTGAATTTTCTTTGGATCTCCAAAAACAGATTGATGTCCGGATTGCTGAGAATTACAAAGAGCAACGCCGCCTGGAATGGCAACTTGAACGTAGTCGTGCCTTACCCAGTTTTTCGGCTTTTATGAATTATAGTACTCAGGCTTTTAGTAATGATTTTACCTTTACTGATAACAGTCAACAGTGGTTTCAGTCCTCTTTGGTGGGCCTTAAAATGCAAGTACCTATCTTCAGCAGTGGATTCCGCAGCGCACGAAGCAGCCAGGCTAGAATCGCCTGGGATCAAGCAAAGACAGAATTTGTACAGACCGAACAGGCCACGCAGATTGCCTTTGAGAACAGCTTGAGCGACTTTAACCTTTCCAAGGACAATTACAACAACGCCTCTCGCAGCTTGAATCTAGCTGAACGTGTCGCTCAAAAAAATGAAATCAAATTTGACCAAGGTATTGCCAGCAGCTTTGATTTATATCAAGCACAAGCCCAATATTACAGAGCACAACAAAATTATTACACCTCACTTTTGGCTTTGCTCAACGCCAAAACTGCCCTAGAAACATTCATCAATCCCCCAACATTTTAATCCATTACCATGAAAAAATATATCCTCCTTACGCTATTGACAAGCTTGAGCCTTCTCAGTTGCCAAGAGAAAACACAATCCGTGGCCGAGGTCATTGCCACTAATGATTTGGACCAGCTCCGTGCCAAACGCGCGGCTGTAGGCAATCAACATCAAGTGCTTACCCAAGATTTAGCTAAATTGGATCGCGCCATTGGGCAATTAGATCAAAGTGAGAAATTATCCTTAGTAACCGCTATGGTAATTTCGCCTGAGGTGTTCGAACATTTTCTTCAGGTTCAAGGAGATGTTGCCACCAAGCAAAACATAGTGCTCTATCCTCAATTTTCAGGTCAACTACAAAAACTTCATGTTGCGGTGGGCGATAAGGTCAAAAAAGGGGCCCTGCTAGCCACTTTGGATGACAACGGAATGGCTCAACAACTCAATCAACTTCAAGTTCAAGAAGCCTTAGCGAAAACAACCTTTGAACGTCAAGAAAAGCTATGGAACCAAAATATTGGCAGTGAATTGCAATACCTTCAAGCCAAAGCCCAATATGAAGCCCAGCGTAGCTTAACCCAACAAGTTGCAGAACAATTGGAAAAAAGTAAAATTATTGCTCCTTTTGAAGGGACTATTGACGCTGTATTGGCCGAGGCGGGAACAGTAGTCAATGCCGGAGTAAGCCCTGTGTTTAGGCTGGTCAACCTCAGCAACATGTACCTAAAAGCAAGTGTGCCAGAGGCTTATCTAAAGGAGGTCACTCCTGGAAAAAAAGTAATGGTCGACTTTCCTGTGTTAAATCTCGAAATCGCCTCTACAGTGCGCAGCGTGGGGCGCTATATCAATCCTGACAACCGCACTTTTAGCATAGAGGTTGATTTACCCAATAATAATGCGCAGATCAAACCAAACCTAACGGCTCAAATACACATAAACGATTACACCAATAATCAGGCACTTTTAGTGCCTCAATCAGTCCTTTCAGAAAATGCCGCTGGAGCACAATATGTCTACACCACGGTCTATGATGTAGATCAAGGCCAATCTAGGGCAGAAAAGCGCATTGTAGTTACCGGTAAAACCGAAGGTGATTTTGTAGAAATCCTCGATGGTATTAAGGCGGGGGACACCTTAGTAGCAGAAGGCGCGCGCAGCGTTAAAGATGGGCAACCTATTTCAATTCTCAAGACCATAACTCATGAGTAAATCAAATAAAAATCTCAATAAAGAATTCGGCCTAGCTTCTTGGGCCATAGACCACAAGACCATTATTTATGTGCTCATAGCCGTAATCTTACTCTTGGGTGGCAAGGCGTATTACGATATGCCTCGAGAAACTTTCCCGGAGATAAAAGAGACAAAAATATACATCAGCGCTCCCTATCCAGGAAATACTGCCGAGGATATTGAGCGTCTGATAATAGATCCTCTAGAAGATCGCCTGAAAAACTTGAGTAGCGTAGTTGAAATCGTGGCCACAGCCCAAGAGGATTACGGGATTATAACCGTAGAATTTGACGAAACCATCGCTGTAGAAGCGGCTAAGCAAAAAGTAAAAGACGAAGTCGAAAGTGAAAAAAGTAGTGAGGACTGGCCTACCTTCAATGGGGCAAAAGTAGAGCCCAACGTTTTCGATCTAAACTTTTCTGAAGAAGCGCCCATAAGTAATATCAACATCAAAGGAGATTACCCAACTCAAAAATTAAAAGAGTTTGGAGAGTATCTCGAGGAAGCCATTGAAGACTTGCCTGAAATTAAAAAGGTAGATATTCGCGGAGCTCAAGAACTAGAAGTTGAAATTGCGGTGGACATTTACAAAATGATGGCGGCTCAAGTGAGTTTTGACGATATTTTGGGCGCTATTCGCAATGGTAATATGACCATGTCGGCAGGTAATCTTATCGCCAGTGGACAGCGCCGCTCTCTGCGTATTATCGGAGAAATCAATCAGCCCAATGCACTCGAAAGGTTTGTGGTAAAAACCCAAGGCGGGGTGGTTTACCTCAGTGATATCGCCCAAGTCAACTTTAAGGAAAAAGAAACCACTACTTACGCGCGCGAATTTGGGGCCAATGTGGTGATGCTCGATGTTAAAAAACGTGCCGGTAAAAACATGGTGGAGGCGGCCCAAAAAGTCGAAGCCATTATTGAAAAAGCCCAGGCCGAAGTATTTCCTCAAGATCTAGAGATCAGTATTGCTAATGACCAGTCTGCTAAAACCATAAATCAGGTAGATGACTTGGTAAACAACATCATCTTTGGGGTGATTTTGGTGGTCACTGTTTTGATGTTCTTTCTGGGCTTTCGCAATGCACTTTTTGTGGGATTTGCCATCCCGATGTCCATGTTTATGAGTTTTATGGTGCTCCAAATTCTTGGTTATACCATGAATACCATGATCCTCTTTGGGCTCATTATGGGACTCGGAATGCTCGTGGATAACGGTATTGTTGTAGTAGAAAACGTCTATCGATTAATGGAAGAAGAGGGCTTGTCTCGGGTACGTGCTGCAAAACAGGGTATTGGAGAAATTGCTTTCCCAATTATTATTTCAACCCTTACCACAGTAGCCGCCTTCATTCCCTTAGGACTATGGCCTGGGGTTATGGGTGAATTCATGATTTTCTTCCCTATCACCCTTTCTGTAGTTCTTGGCTCCTCATTATTTGTGGCAATATTTATGAACTCCATGCTGGTCTCTCAATTTATGGAAACAGATAACCGCATCATAAAAAGAAAAAGTCTGATTCGATTGACGGCAATTTTAGGAGGGCCAGGACTTTTTATTTTAATTTTTGGCGGGGATGTACGTGGCTTGGGCAGTGTTATAATTTTTACCATAGGTTTATTTTGGGCCTATAAATACGGCATAAAACGTTGGGCCAATAATTTTCAAAGACGTACCCTTCCATGGCTGGAGAATAAGTATAAAAATTTCTTGAAATTCGCCCTTGGCGGTTATCGTCCAGCCTTGTTTTTTGGCACCACATTTATTTTGTTGTTTGTCGTTTTTGGCCTCTTTGGCGCATCAATCGGAAGCCAACGCACCAGTGTGGAATTTTTTCCGGACAACAAACCCAATCAAATCATTATCTATATCGAATACCCACAAGGCACGGACATAGAAAAAACAAATGCCATAACACTGGATATAGAAAATCAGGTCTATGACATCATAAATGATCCTATATACCGCGATGGGCAGACTGGAAAAAATGTCTTAGTCGAGGCGGCTGTTTCTCAAGTGGGTGAAGGCGCTGGAAATCCGCAGACCGATGCAGGTAATACCGCTGAAATGCCTCATCGTGGAAAAATAACAGCGACCATGCACGAATTCAAATTTCGTCAGGGCCAAGATTCAGAGGTTTTGCGCAAACGCATACAGGAGCGCCTAAAAGGCCGATATCCCGGAGTGTCTATTTCTGTTGAAAAAGATCCCACTGGCCCTCCTGCTGGTTATCCCATCAATATTGAACTTGAAGGAAATGACTACGATGAGCTGATCGCTACAGCGGAACTCATGCGCAATTTCATCAATCAGAAAAATATTCCCGGTATTGACGAGTTAAAAATTGATGTCAACAAAGGCAAACCCGCTATGGAGATTTTTGTTGATCGTGAAAAAGCTGGGGGGCTAGGCGTGGCTGCTGGACAAGTCGGTCAACAACTGCGCCGTGCTGTTTTTGGAGAAAAAGCGGGTATTTACAAACAAGACGGTGAGGATTATGACATTAATGTTCGTTTTGAGCAAGAGCAAAGAGAAACCAAGAGTGCTCTTTTTGATCAAAATATCACTTTCCGTGATCAGGCCACAGGACGACTAAAAGACATCCCCTTAAGTGCGGTGACCCAAAGACGCAATACTTCTTCGTTTAGTGCCATAAAACACAGAGATGGAAAACGCGTAGTTACAGTATACTCGGCTTTAGCGGCCGGGTTTACCGATGCTGGCGCCATCGTCAGTCAGATTCAAAGTCATATGGATAATTTTGAGCAATTGCCTCAAGGTGTTTCCATAGATTATACCGGGCAAATAGAAGAACAAAACAAGCAGATGGCCTTTTTGATGGGCGCCTTTTTTACCGGACTCGGCCTGATTATGTTCTTGCTTATTTTCCAGTTTAGCTCTATTTCAAAGCCGACCATCATTATGCTGGCTATCTTTTTAAGTTTTATTGGTGTTTTCGGTGGTATTCTAGTCACTGGGGCCTCCTTTGTCATTATGATGACCATGGTGGGAATAATTTCACTGGCAGGAATCGTGGTTAACAATGGCGTTGTTCTTTTGGATTATACCCAGCTTCTGATTGATCGATACCAGCAAAAAAACAATATTGAGCACGCTCAGTTAATCCCAGAGGCTGTTTTTCACGATTTAATCATACAAGCTGGTAAAGCGCGTCTGCGCCCGGTATTATTGACCGCAATAACCACAGTATTGGGGCTTATTCCTTTGGCTGTAGGGTTTAACATGGATTTTTTCTCACTTTTTGACGCCTTTGATCCTAAAATCTATTTTGGGGGGGATAATGTAATTTTCTGGGGGCCTTTGGCGTGGGCGGTAATTTACGGTCTGCTTGTAGCCACATTCTTGACATTGATTATAGTCCCTGTATTATTTTTGATGGTCCATCAATTCAAAGGCAAACTCTTGACTTGGTTTGGCAAACATCCTGCCCGCAACGCGGCCATTGAAACATTATGATTTTATTTCTCCGAGCAAAAACAATTCTCATGGTTCTTATTAACTTTGTCGCTCATTAAGTAATTATGTACAGAACGCACGATAATGGAGCACTAAGTCTCGAGGCATTGGGTCAAGAAGTAGTCCTTTCGGGATGGATTCAAAAAATTAGAGACAAAGGTTTTATGATTTGGGTCGACCTTAGAGATCGCTACGGCATTACACAACTCATTTTTGATGCCGAGCGCACAGACCCTAAAACCATGGAATTGGCCAAAAAACTTGGGCGCGAGTTTGTTATTCAAGTGCGCGGAACTGTAATCGAACGGGAGTCAAAAAATCCAAATATGGCTACTGGGGCAATTGAAATATTGGTCAGTGAACTCACCCTGCTTAATAGTGCTTTAACCCCGCCATTTACTATAGAGGATCAAACCGATGGAGGAGAAGATTTGCGCATGAAATATCGCTATCTCGATATTCGTCGTAAACCTGTACGCGAAAATCTTATGTTTCGTCATCGTGTTAGCATGGCCGTACGCAATTATTTATCGGCACAAAACTTCATCGAAGTAGAAACTCCCTATTTAATTAAATCAACCCCAGAAGGAGCCCGCGATTTTGTGGTGCCTAGCCGCATGAATCCAGGGCAGTTTTACGCCTTACCTCAATCTCCTCAAACCTTCAAACAATTATTGATGGTCGGGGGCATGGACCGCTACTTTCAGATTGTAAAATGTTTTAGAGATGAAGACCTACGTGCCGATCGCCAGCCTGAGTTCACTCAAATTGACTGCGAAATGGCTTTTGTCACCCAAGAAGATGTGCTGAATGCCTTTGAAGGTTTGACCCGTCACTTATTGAAAGAAATTGTTGGGGTTGAGGTGGACAAATTTCCGCGCATGACTTATGACCAGGCCATGGAACGCTTCGGTAACGACAAACCGGACATCCGTTTTGGGATGGAATTTGGGGAATTAAACCACTATACCCAGCATCGTGATTTCGGCGTCTTTAACAGTGCTGAACTTGTGGTGGGTATTGCGGTTCCTGGAGGAAATAATTATTCAAGAAAAGAAATTGATGCCCTTATCGATTGGGTAAAAAGACCACAAATCGGGGCCATGGGCATGGTGTACTGTCGTGTTGCAGAAGATGGTACTTACAAATCTAGTGTCGATAAATTCTACACCCAAGACGACCTAGCCCAATGGGCAGAAACAACAGGAGCCAAACCTGGGGATTTAATTTGTATCCTCTCTGGGCCAAAGGATAAAGTACGCGGTCAACTCAGTGCATTGCGTATGGAACTCGCAGGTAGATTAGGCTTGCGTCGTCCCAATGAATTTGCCCCACTTTGGGTTGTGGATTTCCCGCTGCTCGAATGGGATGAAGAAACCCAACGCTATCATGCCATGCACCATCCATTTACCTCACCCAAACCAGGGCAAATGGAGCTTTTAAAAACTGATCCTGCCGCCGTAAAAGCAAACGCCTATGATTTGGTGCTTAATGGCAATGAAATTGGAGGCGGATCTATTCGTATCCACGATAAAGGCATTCAAAGTAAAATGTTTGACTATTTGGGCTTTACCCCTGAAGAGGCTAAAGCTCAGTTTGGGTTCTTGATGGACGCCTTTCAATATGGAGCGCCGCCGCACGGAGGTATCGCTTTTGGTTTAGATCGACTGGTGGCAATTCTTGGGGGGCAAGAAACCATTAGAGATTTTATTGCATTCCCAAAAAATAATGCGGGACGCGATGTGATGATCGACGCACCAGCGCCGATAGACAAAGCACAGCTCGAAGAGCTCAATCTGAGCATTGATCTAAAGCAATAATCTAATTTTGCACGTCGGCCCATGGGAACCTCAAAAAAATCTTTGCTTACCAAGTTCCTGATCTGGCGGATCAAACACATTTCACAAAAGCAATTTGTACTAATGCTCAGTATGGTCGTCGGGCTACTTTCTGGGCTCGGGGCTGTACTGATTAAAAACCTGACTTATCTGATTCAGTTCTTGCTCGAAGGGCGTTTAATCAGCAATTATCACAGTGCCTTTTATTTCGTTTTTCCTTTACTCGGGTTGCTGATAACAGCCTTATTCATGCGCTACATCCTCAGGCATACAGTGAGTCATGGGATTCCCTCTACGCTTTACGCCATCTCAAAGAAAAAAGGGGTTATGCGACGCTTTCAAATGTTTGGAAGCCTTATCGCTGCGCCGATTACCGTGGGTTTTGGGGGCTCTGTGGGGCTAGAGGGGCCAACGGTGGCTACAGGGGCTGCTTTAAGCTCTAATCTGGCACGGCTGCTACACCTAAACCAAGCCACACGTACGCTTTTAATCGGATGTGCTGCGGCTGGCGCCATGTCTTCTATCTTTAAAGCACCCATTGCAGCCATTATTTTTGCCGTTGAAGTCTTTAGTCTAGATTTAACCCTAATGTCTTTGGTCCCTTTATTGCTCGCCTCAGTAACCGCAATTATTACCTCTTATTTTTTCTTTGGCAATGATATTTTATTGCCGTTTACAGTGGTTGATGTCTTCAGTATAGGGGATATTCCTTTTTATTTGATTTTAGCCGTGGTTGCAGGATTGGTTTCGATTTACTTCACCAATACTTATGATTGGATTCAAAAGCAGTTTGACGCCATCCCCAATAAATGGCACCGCATGCTTCTGGGGGGGACCCTGATCGGGGTTTTGGTTTACTGCATTCCTCCGCTCTATGGTGAAGGTTTTGATGTAATCAACAATTTGGTTCAGGGTAACGCTAATTTAGCCTTAGAGAACAATCTTTTTAATGCTTCTACAGATCATATTTATATCACAATTGGCTTATTAGTTGGACTGGTTCTCTTTAAAATAATTGCCAGTGCATTGACCTTTGGGGCAGGCGGAGTCGGCGGAATTTTTGCCCCTACATTGTTTATGGGTAGCATCATGGGGTACACCGTGGCTATAATCTTGCGCACATTAGGTTTTGATTCGGCAAATATTTCAATCAGCAATTTTACTTTAGTCGGGATGGCAGGACTCATGGCGGGTGTATTACACGCCCCACTGACTGCCATATTTTTAATTGCTGAGCTCACTGGAGGTTACGCTCTTTTTATCCCGCTGATGATTACTGCGGCTGTGGCCTACTCAATAACAAAATATGTTCATCCGCATTCAGTTTATACCATGGAGCTGGGCCGCAAAGGTGAGTTAATTACCCATAACAAGGACCACGCAGTACTCACCCTAATGGACTTGGAATCTGTGGTTGAGCGGAATTTTGTCGCCCTTGAGCCCCAAATGAATTTGGGGGAAATTGTCTCCAAAGGTATTGTCAAGTCTAATCGAAATATTTTTCCAGTGGTCACTCCAGAAAGTGGACAACTATTAGGAATTATTTTATTGGACGACTTAAGGCCAGTAATGTTTGAACGGCAATTGTATCAGGAAATCAGTGCTCGTGATTTAATGCAAGACCCATTAAGTGTGGTAGAACTCGACAAGGACCGCATGACTGAAGTCATGAAGAAATTTCAAGATACCGGTGCGTGGAACCTGCCAGTAGTGCGCTCAGGAGCCTATCATGGATTTGTCTCAAAATCTAAATTACTAACGGTGTACCGCCGTAAACTCATCGATTTTTCAGGAGCCTCATGAAATATTTTCTTTACATAATTTTTACCCTTATTGTCACGAGCCTGGGCTTGGGCTTTTACTTTCAATACCAAGGAGATCTGATGGCTGAGCGGTATATTGGCGGTGGAATCGCTGGCCTATTTTTTGTCTGGATGCCTCTTTTTATTTACCATCGTTGGAAAAATCGTTCGATTCAGGATTATATGTTGACCAAAGAAAATATCGAGCAGATGAATCAATACAAGCAAAAGAAATAATGAGTCCCGATAATTTCTTTGACGCAAACTCCTCATTGCCCTCGATTTAGCTGTTTATTACCCCATTTCTGGGACGTAATTAATTGATTTTCAAAAAATTTTACACAGATTTAATCTTTGGGAGCATAAATAGACTACCTTTGAGGACTTATTTAATTTTTTTATTTATTGCTATGGAAGGAACAGTTAAGTTTTTTAACGAATCGAAGGGGTACGGATTCATCACAAACAGTGATACGGGAAAGGATATCTTTGTACACGTTACTGGTTTAAATGGAGAGGCCCTTAATGAAGGCGACAAAGTGGAATACGAGGAGCAAGAGGGGAGAAAAGGAATGGTAGCCGCTAAAGTGCGCGTTCTGCACGATTAATCCGCAACTAACCAAAACCGTATAAACCTCGAGTCAAGCTCGGGGTTTTTTTATGGCCAAACTCTTTCTTGAACATCTCGCGAACCCATGATGCACTACTAAAATCACGAATTACTGACCGCGTCTTTTGTTTTGAAAAAAATTATCGAGCAGCACGGCGCAATCCTCTGCCAAGACACCAGATTGGACTGTGGTTTTTGGGTGCAATTTAGTCCCTAAGGCAATGTAACCCCTTTTTGAGTCGGTGGCTCCGTAAACTACCTGAGAAATTTGACTCCAAAAAAGAGCTCCTGCACACATTTGGCACGGCTCTAGAGTAACGTACAAGGTACATTGGTGGAGATATTTACCCCCTATAAAATGCGCCGCGGAGGTAATGGCTTGCATTTCTGCATGAGACGTGACATCGTTTAGGGCCTGAGTCCGATTAAAGGCACGTGCTATGATACGCCCCTGGGCCACCACTACCGCCCCTACAGGAACTTCATCGGCCTCTAAGGCACACTGAGCCTGCTCTAAAGCCTTTCGCATAAAGTATTCATGATCGAGCATAATTTGATCAATTCCTGAGGGTTCATACAGAAAGCCATAAAGGTACAAATAAAGCACAAAGGCTCTACAGACAAGCGAATAAGCGTATCTTTGAATTATGAATAAATCGATATTAGCGCAAATCAACTCACCAGCAGATCTCAAAGGTTTGAGCCTTGATGATATGGGGCAACTCTCTGAAGAACTCAGGCGTTTTATTATCGATATTGTGGCCATTAAGGAAGGGCATTTAGGGGCAAGTCTTGGGGTCATAGAGCTCACTTTAGCGTTACATTATGTTTTCAATACTCCAGATGATATACTGGTCTGGGATGTAGGCCATCAAGCCTATGGCCATAAAATATTGACTGGACGGCGAGATCAATTCCACTCCAATCGCCAGTTAGGGGGCCTTAGTGGGTTTCCTTCGCGCAAAGAAAGCCCCTACGACACCTTCGGGGTAGGTCATAGCAGTACAGCAATTTCTGCAGCATTGGGTATGGCCTTAGCCAGTGCTCAAGATGGCTTAACAGATCGTCAACATATCGCTGTAGTAGGTGACGCCAGTATTGCCAGCGGCATGGCTTTTGAAGCCCTAAACCATGCGGGGGTTTCAAAAACTAATCTATTGATTGTGCTGAATGACAATGCCATTGGTATTGATCCCAGTGTGGGCGCGTTTAAAGAATATTTGACAAGAAAAAAAGATTCCGGTACCGAGGCGAGTCAGAACAATCTTTTTCGTGCTTTGAATATGCACTACAGCGGGCCTGTAAATGGCCATAATTTAGCCGAACTAATTGACGCATTGACCCAATTGAAATCCATTTCTGGACCCAAGGTGCTCCATGTGGTCACCATTAAGGGTAAAGGGCTTAAACAAGCCGAGCAGGATCAAGTGATTTATCACGCACCGGGGCAATTTAACCCTAAAACAGGAGAGCGCATCCCAATAGATAATCAGCTATTGGCCCCAAAATATCAAGATGTCTTTGGCCATACTTTAGTGACCCTCGCCCGAGAGAATAAAAATATTTTTGGCATTACACCAGCCATGCCCACTGGCTCATCTTTACGTTATATGATGGAGGCCTTACCCGATCGAGCAATCGATGTAGGGATTGCGGAGCAACATGCCGTTACCCTGGCGGCAGGATTGGCTACCCAGGGAAAAGTCGTTTTTTGCGCGATTTATGCTACCTTTTTTCAGCGGGCCTACGACCAAGTAATTCATGATGTTTGTTTGCAAAATTTACCAGTTATATTTTGCTTAGACCGAGCAGGACTTGTTGGGGAGGATGGGGCAACACATCATGGCGTCTATGATTTAGCTTCTCTAAGACCAATTCCAAACCTTATTATTTTTGCTCCTCGCGATGCCAGGGCTTTACGCAATATTATGTTTACCGCTCAACAAGGGCTCCAACACCCCATCGCTATAAGATATCCCCGCGGCAGGGGACGCGTTATTGATTGGGAGACCCAATTTGAACCGATAGAAATCGGTAAAGCAGAAGTTCTGAAAAAAGGGAAGACAGTGGCAATATTGAGTATGGGAATCATGGCAGATACCGTCTCAGATGCCCTTGACCATTTTACCGAAAAAGATGATATAACTCATGTAGATATGCGCTTTTTGAAACCGCTTGACCAAAAATTGTTACATGAAATATGCCAAACCCATAAGGCTTTAATCACTGTAGAAGACGGGAGCTTAACCGGCGGACTAGCCAGTGCTATTAGTGAATTTATCACGGCACATGGCTACACTATCTCTTTAAAAAGCCATGGAATTTCTGACACCTTCATCCCCCATGGTAAACCGAGTGAGTTATACGAACTATGCGGACTTACCCCTCTAGCTATTACCAGCAGTATCAATTCTGCATTGGGCTAATTCTATAATAGGGCCAAGCATTTGAATCCAGGATAAAAAAAAGTGCCCCGGTCGGGGCACTTTTTAATTGAGTATTATTTATCGATCCTTTTGCTTAACGCATGATCAACTTACTGGTGTGGGTATAGTTATTCCCTTGTATGCGTACTAGGTAAATACCACTGCTGATCATAGATGCATCTACTTGTGTTTGATTGCCCAACTCAAGAGTTTGCGACCAAACAGTGCGGCCATTAATATCTATGATGGAGACCTTAGCACTGCCCACATCCACCTTCGAGTGAATGTTGATAGCTCCATAATTTGGATTCGGATAAATACTAAAGTTATTGTCATAGTTATTATCTCCCGTAGAAAGATTACAATCTGCAGGGATGTCAAAAGCCTCGGTCTGATCCGCGCGATTAAAAGCACTTCCCTGAGATGCGCTAAACCCAACACCTCGACGTGCAAAGGCTTCCCAAATCAAGCAGCGATGCAATCCTCCGTGAGTTAATTCATCGGCTTCCAAAATAGCGTCACGCCCATCGATAAATCCTGGAGAACAAGGTTGAAGCTTCATACCGTCCATAACCAATTGGAAGGCGATGTTATTTCCGCCAGTTCCATATACCAAATCTGCATCAAAACCATACAGGTCAATCAAATCCCAGGTCATTTCCCAAAGTGCAGTGGCCCAAACAAAGCCAATCCCGTGCGGTTGAGATACGTTTGCGTTAGTATCTTGGTAGGTGTAATCATTCACCGAAAAGTCAGTGCTGTAAGGCGCTTCTCTGATTCCATTGGGATTTCCAGAGGCGTAGGCAGCCAAGCCGCGAACATCGCCACGCTGATCTCCAGTTTGCATGGTCATGATAAGCCCTAAGTAATCGCTCCATCCCTCTCCCATTTGCTCGGCATTACCCAAACAACTGGTGTTTACAGGACCCCCTGTAAGGCGGTTAGAAATTCCGTGAGCGTATTCATGCGCAATGATTTCGTTGTCTAAGTCGCCATCAACTGCAGGCGGTACGGCACCACCATCGATGGTTCCATTTACAAGGTTTCCAGCGAGCAATTCAGTAATAATTGGTTCACCAATCACGTCGGTAACCATAAATAATGGGATGGTTACCTGTGCGCCAACAGCTCCAGGAGCCATGATTACTGGATCTCCAGGAACGTTGTTTACCATGATTACAGCAATAGCGCCCTCGTTTTGTGCGGCTAGAGCTTTAAAACCAAATTCACACTCCCCACGGCGAATAACCACAATTTTTCCGTTCAGGTCTGCACCATTAACTATGGTATCACAACCGTCATTAGGATCAGTGGAAGTTCCCCCGGAGTTGTCGTCTTCAATCACTACCAAATCTTCAGTGAGTGGCGGAATAGGCATTGGCCCACCAAAGTTAGCAGGCACCCCTGGATAAACTCCAGCCAATGGCCCGTTATTAATTGTTAATAGATTAATTGGTCCTGAACTGCTGGTCCAAATAAACATCTGCATGCGTGGATTGCCTCCATCTGGCGGCGTTGCAAAGTTAGCGTTATTGGTTCCTGAGCCGTCTTGAGCATCAGCATTGACTGAATCAGAACCATTTCCGGGATTGCCATACTGGTTTTCCTGGAAGTTTCCGCTTTCCTCGTCAAAGCCGTACTGGTAAGCAAAATCATGAATGGTATTGTTCCAATAGAACAAGTTCACTGTAGCTGCATCTGTAAAGTTTGCCGGGTCCTGCGGTAAATTGTAAGGATAATCAAAAGTTAATCCGGCTCCCCCTTCTGGTGACACGCCAGTGCCGTTATTTCCGTCAATGTCCTCTTGGGCATAGACATTATTGCCTCGTGTGTAAGTGTATTCTGCACCTGCTACACCGTCTGTATCGTGCCACCCAAATGGCGACGACGCTAAATCAACGGCATCTGCTTCAAAAACAAATTCATCCGACCCATCAATTGGACTGCTGAAAGGAATTGGGAATACCCGATACCCTGCGGTACCTGCTGCTGGAGCAAAAGCAGTGTTTTCATATTGAAATAAAACACTTTCACCTGTTTTGTGGTCGTGACTGCCTTGGCCAAAATCACAGTGCAATACCCAATCGTGTGTATCTAAGATGGCTCCGCTTTGAGCGTCAACCCGAACGCTATAATAATGAGTCGCATCGAGTAGATAAATGCTTAAATCCCAAGCCAAACGATACTGCTGATCGTTAACTTTTTGAAAAACCAAAGTCACTGGCACGTCATTTTGAGACATTTCTGCAGCGCGAAAAACATAATTGTTCCCTTGGGCAGAAAGCTCTTCAATATTGCCTGCACTCAAGCCAAAGGACTGAGCGGCCTTAAGAACAGCAGTCTGAGCTCCTATTGAAGGAGAAGTAGTATTAATTTTGCCAGCCAAATCAGAGACAAAGCCTAAACGAGCAGAGTATACCTGAGCGTCTTTGATAGCAAAGCGTGATGTCGAATTATGCACCTCAATACCTGCTAAAGCTTGATTGACGTATGCCATTTGAACACGCATACTTTTGGAGTAACTTGAAGACTTTAATACGGGTGTATTGACATCCTCTTGAGTCAAATTCAAGTTACTTCTCTGTGCGTTTAAATAATCTTTGATGACGCTTATGTCATCTTGAGCCTGAGCAACATTAAAGCTCAAAAGGCTTCCTAAACAAAAGAGTAATAATTTTTTCATGTGAGACTTTTTTATCGAATGCCTAAGATACACTTTTGTGATATATTTTAGGTGTGGTACCTGTTAAATTCACACAACTTTGCCCGTCAGGCGACTACTCAAGGCCAGAGCATTGCTGTCGGTAAGGCGAGAAACAAAGTAGCTAATTTCCAAAAGCACCTCATAAACAGTACTTTGCGTATCAATTTCCAGCCCTGATTCTTGAATGAGGAGTTGATCAAAAAATCTGGGCGACCGATTTTTGGTATTCAATGCAGCGGGGATATAAGCCGCTAGGATATCAGTCAGCATTCTATGACCCGCTAATTCTTTGCGCAGAACCTCAGGATGTTCATAAATACGTTCCTTACTCACTTTTAGAATATCATTGATTTGCGCCTTAAACTGGCTGAGGGCCATTAATGATTGACTCATTTTACCGGTCATTAATGCATCTTCATGGGTCAAAAAGAGCCCGCTGGCCTCCTCCACTAGCCGACCAATGGCCAGTGAGCGCAAATAAGCGAGTCGATCCGATGACTTGCTGAGTTTGCTGTATTTCTCGGTTTGTATACTGTCTTTGACCAACCGCAACAAAAATTCAAGCGCAACATCCTCTGAAATCCAACCCAGGTTTATGCCGTCTTCAAAATCAATAATAGTATAGCAGATATCATCCGCTGCTTCGACCAAATAGGCTAAAGGGTGTCGCATGAATCTACCCGAATCTAGCTTTAAAAGCCCCAATTCAGAAGCCACTTCCTCAAAAAAAGACTGATCGCCTGTAAAATATCCATATTTCTTATCGGCGCAATGGGGCGTGGGCTTTTTTGGCAAAGACCCTTTGGGGTATTTCATAAAAGCCCCTAAGGTCGCATAAGATAAGCGCAAGCCCCCATCCACACCATCTCGGGTTTGGGTAAGCATCTTAAATCCATTAGCGTTCCCCTCAAAATCACAAAGATCTTGGTACTGCTGGGGGGACAAATCCTTAGCGTATTCTTGCCCAGGTCCTGATTTAAAAAAGTCTCCAATGGCCTTTTCACCACTATGGCCAAAAGGAGGATTCCCGATATCATGGGCCAAAGCAGCGGCGGCCACCACAGCCCCAAAATCATTGGGCTGATAACCGTGAATTGAACTTAAATGTGGATGTCGCTTTAAAAGTGCACGTCCGACCGATCGGCCTAAAGAGCGCCCCACGACAGAAACCTCGAGGCTGTGTGTCAAGCGCGTATGTACAAAGGAGTTTTTAGACAATGGAATGACCTGAGTTTTGTCCTGCAAACTCCGAAAATGAGACGAAAAAATTATGCGGTCATAATCCACCTCAAATCCTAATCGCGTTTCATCTTGTTCGCTGCGCAGTCTCTTGTGCTGATCGCCCTGTCTTTTGAGCGACATCAACTGTTCCCAAGTCATCATTTATCTTATTTCTCTTGAATAATGTTGCGACCAAGATAAATGTTTTGGTCCAAATTCAAAACCAGTAGCACTACATAACATTGAGGTAACCTTTATGTGATACAATCATAATTTGCCCATAACCTCAAGGTTACATTCAAGAGGCATCTTTGCAGCGAGTATTTAAAACACATCATGAGAAAAATTTTACTAACGACATTATGTTTTTTAATGTCATTGGCTGCTGTTGGGCAAACAACAGGGTCCATCGTCGGCTTGTTGACCGATAAAGAATTCAACAATGAACCATTGGCTTTTGCAAACGTAATCATTAAAGGAGAAAATAAAGGGACCACCTCGGACTTTGACGGCTTGTACGCCTTAGAAGACCTTGCTGTAGGCACCTATACTATTATTTACAGCTTTGTGGGTTACGAGACAGTGGAAATCGCAGACATTATCGTAGAAGAGGATAAAGTTACCACCGTTAATGTGCCCATGGGTGCGAGCGCAGCTACCCTTGAAGAGGTTGTAATTACCACAACAGTCCGAAAAGAAAGTGAAGTCGCCCTTTTATTGGAACAAAAAAACGCGGTAACCCAAAAGACCGCTATCGGAGCCCAAGAGCTTTCCCGAAAAGGGGTGGGTGATGCGGCAACCGCTGTATCTAAAGTGACCGGAATCTCAAAACAAGAAGGCTCCGGAAATGTCTTTGTACGTGGACTGGGGGATCGATATAATGTAACGACTTTAAATGGTCTTCCGCTGCCCTCAGACAATCCTGCGCGAAAAAACATCAACCTGAGTATCTTCAGCACGGACATCGTGGAGAATATTGGTATTGACAAAACCTTTAACCCACAGCAATATGCTGATTTTGCTGGGGCCAATATCAACATCGATTCTAAAAATACGATGGCCGATGGCATCATTTCGGTGAGTTTGGATTCTGGATTTAATACCATCACTCAAAGTCAAGATCAATTCTATCGCACCGACGGTCCAGATAATTTTGGGTTTTACGACATTAACTACCCTGCCTTCCCACTGAATAACTACAATTTTGTCACCAGTTGGGATCGCCGTGCGGCCGATGCACCCGCAAACCTCGGCTTAACCTTACAAGGTGGAGACAGCTTTCAATTAGGCGATGACACCAAACTTACGGTTTTCGGAGTTGGGGCGCACAGCAACCAATTTCAGTATCGTGAGGGGGTCTCCCGCGGTGGTGTGGAAGTAAGCGGCGTGCCCAATGCTGACTTTAACTATGTTGATTATCAGTACAGTACTATCACGACCTTGATGGGTGATGTGGGGCTCAAGCATAAAAATCTCAATGTCAATTACAGCGGGCTTCTGCTCAATACCTCAAACGAGCAACAATTAGAAAACTACGGGGTGATCGATAAGGATGATGATGCTTCTCAAGGGGGTGGATTTATTCAGCGCGGGGTGTTTACAAACACTAACCTCATTGTCAATCAGCTACATGCAGATTTTGAGGTCAATGAGCGCATTTCTCTGAGTGCCTCTGGATCATATAGCTTCTTGCAAAGTGCAGAGCCAAATCGCCGACAGGTGACTTTGGTCCCACAAGATCTGGACGAGCCTGATGGGCCAAAATCCTTTGAATTTGTTTCTGCTGCTTCGTCTAACCACCGTTTTTATGCCGATTTATACGAAGAGGAACTCGCCAGTGCGTTCGAAACTTCCATCAAGCTCTTCAAAAACGATGAAGACGAATTTGACGGCAAACTCGATCTTGGATTCAGCTCTCGAAACAAAGAAGTGGATTTTTCTGCTACTCAATTTAACTTCCGTATTATTCGCGGGGCGGGAATTGTGCAGCCTATAGTCGAGGATATATATAATGTCGACGCTTATTTCAATCAAGACAATTTAAATGCCGGCTTGTTCCGCATTGAAACTTTTAGAGGAAGTGCCGAAGTGCCAAACGCTTTGGACCCACAAACCTATGGAGGTAACCAAAGCATATTGGCCGGGTATGCAAACTTCACCTATGCGTTTAATCCTAAATTCACCATGATAGTCGGATTGCGTGGGGAGCAAATCAATCAAGATATCGCTTGGTCCACTTCGCTTGATCCAGATGGAGACAGCAATAGCTTGGATGTATTCCAGCTATTGCCAGCCCTTTCTATGAAGTACAGCATTAACGAGGATCAAAACTTTAAGTTCGCCGCCAGTAAAACCTACACCCTACCTCAATACAAGGAGCGTGCGCCATTCTTATTTCAAGAGGTAAACCAAGATTACTTTGGTAATCCATTTTTAACCGCCTCTACGAACTATAATTTTGATGCCAAATGGGAACTCTTCCCTTCTAACTCTGAGTTACTTTCTGCTGGTTTATTTGCCAAAATCATACAAAACCCGATCAATACCGTCACCATTCAATCGGCCGCTAATGACATCAGCTGGGCCAATACCGGTGATCAAGCGACAGCCATTGGCATCGAGATTGAATCGCGCAAAGTGCTGATGAGTCGTGAATCAGAATACGCAGACTTTACCAATACGCAAAAACTCACCGCTGGACTGAATCTGGCTTATATGAAGACCAAACAGGATCTCAATGGTCAAAAAGTCTTTGACCAGGCGGGTCTTAGTTTTGACCCAACCTATTCGTCCACAGGAATTACTGGAGCTTCAGATTTAGTGGCTAATGCAGACCTAAGTTTTTACAAAGACTTTAAAGAGCACAAGAACATTCAATTGACCCTGGCAGGCAACTATTTCTCTGATCGCATTTTTGCCTTAGGAAATTTTGGAAAAGGAAATATTGTCGAAAAGGGTGTGCAGTCCTTGGACTTTGTGGCCAAGGCACAGTTTACCAAACAACTAAGTGTAGGTATTTCAGCCAAAAACCTTTTGAACCCGAGCATTGAGCGATTCCAAGAAGCGGTAGACGGAGACGTTAACCCAATTCGAGATCGTATACAGGAAGTGGCCACCACGGTACTTTCATACAAGCGGGGTTATGATTTGAAAATTTCTCTCAACTATACTTTTTAAATACTCATCAATCAATTCAAACAGTTATTAATCAAAATCAAAAAACAATGAAATTATCTTTTGTAAAATTAAGTTTAGGTTTGGCCCTTTTGGCTGTAACTTACTCATGTAGCAAGGATGACAGCAATACGCCTGATCCTCAGGCGGCCACTTGTGACGATGGCATCCAAAACGGTGATGAAACCGGAGTGGACTGCGGGGGTTCTGCTTGCGCGCCTTGTGCTGTCGACAACATCCTTGAAGGAGACGTGACTACCGATGTCACGCTCGACGCGACAATCGGATACGAGCTTGCTGGGGCCTATGTAGTGCGTTCAGGAGCTTCTCTAATGATTCCTGCTGGAACAGTTATTTCTGCAACCGGAGGAACTTCTGCTTATATCGCCGTAGAGCGTGGGGCACAAATCTTTATCGAAGGAACTGCTTCTAACCCAGTGGTGATGACCTCTGGTTCTGCGAGCCCTGCTCCTGGAGATTGGGGAGGTCTTGTCGTTTGTGGTGATGCACCAACCAACAAAGGATCTAATGTGACCTCTGAGGTGGCTGACTTGACCTACGGTGGTAGCAACATGATGGATAATTCAGGATCTATTCGCTATTTGCGTGTAGAATACACTGGAGCTACTTTCTCAAATGACAAAGAGTTTAATGGTGTTTCACTTTTTGGTGTTGGCGCTGGAACTACATTTGAATATGTTCAGTCTTACCAAGGTGGTGACGACGGTATTGAGTTCTTCGGTGGAACTGTTTCGGGAGACTACTTAGTGTCTATCGGCAGTGGTGATGACTCTATCGACTTTGCTGACGGATGGCAAGGAAACGGTTCTTACTGGTACATCAAAGACGGGGCAAAAGCTGGTATCGAAGGATCAAACAACGGTGATGACGGAAACGCAAGTCCTGTAACCACAACTACACTAAGCAATATTACTGTGGTGGGGCCTGTTACCGAAGGAGCGCTTTATTTCAAAGAAGGTGGTGGAAACTTTACTATCTCTAACTTCTACACTGATGGTATTGACCTTGGGGTTAAGGTAAAAGATACAGACGCAGAAGCGGCTGTACGTATCGAGAACGGTGACCTTAGCATCAACCCAATGCAATTTGACAACCCTGCTGCTGGATTTGAGGTAACTGATTATATCGGTGCCAACCAAAGCCTTGTAGTTGAAGGACCAACCTCTGGTGCTGGAAATGGTGCTGCTGCGCCAAGCTGGGCCTCTGGATGGAGCAGAATGTAACATTTGATCCGCTGTTAGCATGAATCATCAATTTGGTGAAATCAAATCACAAATAAAAAGGGCCTCGAATGAGGCCCTTTTTTAATATGTGATATTGTGTCTATTCAAATTGACTGACTACTCGAGTATCTGTTTTGGCCAAACGATCGACTTGGGTAACACGCCCGTCTTGATACTGGACTTGATTGATTTCCTCAGTATTGTAAAAATACCAGGTGCCTACTCTTTTACCTTGGGCATAATTTCCTTGAGCAGTTATAGCTCCTTGGGTGTCGTAACTCACCCAAGCGCCGTGTAATTCATTGTTGAGATTATAGGCCCCTTTCTGAGCTACATTTCCATTATCATGATATACCGTGGCCTCCACCACAGAACCATTTTTTATATTTTCTCTTTTGGGTGTCTCTTGAGCCAATAATGCGGCCCCAAACAAAAGACATCCGGATAAAATGATTGCTTTCATAAACTAACATTTTAATTCATGCTAAGTTAATGCATTTGTTACATAAAATTTACGTTTACATAACATTAAGTTAACATATAACTTATAACATACTGATATAAAGCTATTTAAAATATTTTTAATCCGGCCCAACAGCTATTTTTAATTAATATTTATTTAATATTCACATGATATTCTGACTAAATAGAAAGGCTTTCTTTGGATGTGTTTTAAACACTTGCACATTAAATCATTAAGTTTTTGTCGACTCGATTTTTGTGTAGGCCGCCTTCGGGCGGCCATTTTTTTTTGGTCCTAATATAAATTATGAAGTTAAATTTAATCATATAACAATAAGGAAACATTTAGTTAACATTAGAAATAGTTCTTTGCAGTGACAAAAACTTAAAAATGATTTTTATGCGCTTGCAAACACCATGGCTTCTTAGCCTTTTATTCTTGTGTTATTTTCCTATACATGCACAGAGTTTAAACGAACAATCTTTTGGAAAAGGTTTAATCAATTTTACTGCGGCCGACAGCAGCTTCACTGTAAAATTTGCGCCCAGAATACAGACTAGATTTCAATCCGCTTGGAATCACGATGGAAATAATTATGGTGATGCCGAATATAATTTCCTTGTGCGACGTGCTCGTTTTAAATTTGATGGATGGGCGTACAGTCCCAAACTCAGATATAAGCTCGAGTTAGGACTTTCTAACCGTGATATTTCAGGAGCCAACCAGTACAACCGAAACACTCCGCGTTATATTCTGGACGCAGTGGTGATGTGGCACTTTGCTCCTGGCTTTGAACTTTGGGCTGGTCAAACTAAATTACCGGGCAATGTCGAACGTGTAATTTCTTCGGGAGATCTACAGCTGATCGATCGATCAATACTTAACAGTAAATTTAATATTGATCGTGACATGGGAATACAACTGCGCTACAATCATAAAATCGGCAATATGGTAATGCGAGAGAAGATTGCGCTTTCTCAGGGAGAAGGCCGCAATGTTACCGAAGGCAACCTGGGGGGGCTACAATATACCTCTCGTGTAGAACTCCTCCCTTTTGGCACCTTTACTAAAAAAGGTGATTATGTTCAAGCCGACCTAGTACGCGAAAAGTCTTTGAAACTAATGCTGTCTGCAACTTATGATTTCAATCAAAATGCCGTAAGAAATCGCAGCAATATGGGGAGTTATATGATCCTAGATGATGGCAGTCTATTTGAAACAAATATCACAACCATTTTTGTGGATGCCATGGTCAAATACCAAGGATTTGCCGTAATGGCCGAATACGCCGATCGCAGTGCAGCAGCACCTTTAGCCCTAAATAGTGATGGATCTACCGCGAGCATCGTACAGGTAGGAAACGCAACTAACGTTCAAGCCAGCTACCTGTTTAAAAATAATTTTGAACTCACCGGGCGCCATTCAAGCATAAGCTATGGTGCAGTCACTGGAAAAGGCAACGAGGTTGTATATACCGCCGGGGCCTCAAAATATGTTGTGGGGCACAAACTTAAGATTCAAAGTGATTTGAGTTTTGGCCAAGTGGATGGCAATGACGATTTTATCGAGTTTCGATTTGGATTTGACCTTCATTTTTAAGTCATACACATAACAATTTAGTAACAGTAATTTGTTAATTTAATTCGACCTTTGTTTCAACAATTTAACTCAGTATGGATCAGATTTATTTTATGATGTTAATCGCCTTGGCTGTTTTGGCTGTGGTGGACCTTGTAGTGGGTGTCAGTAATGATGCCGTTAACTTTTTGAACTCAGCCATTGGCTCTAAAGCGATTTCCTTCAGAACCATAATGATCGTGGCGAGTTTGGGTATTTTTATTGGAGCCGTATTCTCGAGTGGGATGATGGAAGTCGCCCGCAAAGGGATTTTTGTGCCTGGTGAATTTTACTTCAATGAAATCATGATCATTTTTATGGCGGTCATGATTACGGACATACTCCTGCTCGACTTTTTCAATACCCTCGGCATGCCGACATCTACTACTGTATCCATAGTATTCGAATTACTCGGAGCTGCAGTAATCATGGCTTTGATCAAAATCGGAATGGACCCTAATCAAACTCTTGGGGATCTAGGCAACTATATTAACACGAAAAAAGCGACCGAAATTATCAGTGGAATATTGCTTTCGGTAGTTATTTCTTTCTCTGTCGGAGCATTAGTGCAATGGCTGTCTCGTTTAATTTTCAGTTTCCATTATGAGCAAAAAATTAAATACTTCGGGGCAATCTTTGGAGGAGTCGCTCTCACAGCGATAACCTATTTTATCTTTTTCAAAGGCCTTAAAGGGACCCCATATTATGATTCTTTCAAAGAGATTTTGGCCAGCCAAACTTGGATGATTTTGGGTGTTGGTTTTGTGTTTTGGTCTATATTTTCATACCTATTCATGAAAATTTTCAAAAAAAGTATTCTTATTGTAGTGATTACGATTGGAACCTTTGGTTTGGCTTTAGCCTTCTCAGGTAATGATTTAGTGAACTTTATTGGGGTGCCTATGGCAGCTTACCATTCTTTTGAAGCATGGTCCGCTTCAGGTGTCGCTGCCACTGAATTTTCTATGGGTGTTTTGAGCAAGAAAGTTCCTGCTGAACCAATTCTATTATTTATTGCCGGAGGGGTAATGGTATTGACTCTGTGGTTTTCAAAAAAGGCCAAAACGGTTACAGAAACCGAAATTGGACTGTCCCGCCAAAGCGAGGGTGCCGAGAAATTTCAACCCAATATGCTCTCGCGCTTATTGGTCAAAGGAGGAACGCAATTTGGGAACTTTATGACTAAAGTTCTGCCTTCAGGAGCTGTGGCAAAAATGAACCAGAGCTTTGAAAAACCTGAAGTTATTGCCCTAAAAGATGATCCAGAAGCACCTGCCTTCGATATGATTCGTGCTTCCATAAACCTAATGGTTGCTGGTGTTTTAATTTCTATCGCCACCTCTATGAAATTACCCTTATCAACCACTTACGTGACCTTTATGGTAGCCATGGGTACCTCTTTAGCCGATCGTGCTTGGGGCCGTGAGAGCGCTGTTTACCGCGTGGCTGGAGTAATTAATGTGATCGGAGGATGGTTCTTTACTGCATTTATTGCCTTTGTAGTGGCAGGAATTATGGCCTATTTAATTTTCTTAGGTGGCGGGGTTGCAATCGCTGTTTTACTCATTTTAGCGATTGCTCTTCTGGTACGCAATTATCTATTTCATAAAAAACGTAGTGCAGATAAAGCGGCACCAAAAGGGCTGAAAAAGACGGCAAGTAAAACAGTTCAAGGTATTATCAGTGAAAGTACCCAAAACATCGCTAATGTTTTTGCACGTACTCAAAAAACCTACAGCAATGTCATCCATGGTTTAGCCAAACAAGATGAAAAGGGACTTAAGAAAAGTAAGAAAAGTGTTGATAAACTCGGTGAGGAAATTGAAGATTTACGCAACAACTTGTTTTACTTCATTAAAAACCTGGAAGAGACTAGTTTGCGTGGAAGTAAATTCTACATTCAAATACTAACTCACCTTACTGATATTTCTCAATCTCTTGATTTCATTGCAAAAAAGAGCTTTAAACACGTCCACAACAACCACAAATCATTGCGCTTTAATCAGATTAAAGTGCTTCAGGAAGTGGATCATGAATTTGGCGCTATCCTTAACAAGCTCGTACGCATGTTTGATGAAAACAACCTGAAAGCCATCAGTACAGTTACCGCTGAACTTGAAGCCTTAAGTCAAAATGTTTCACAACGTATCGATGATCAAGTAACTTTAACGCGTAAAGAAGAGTCTAGCCCAAAAAATACAGCACTCTATTTTAACGTGTTATTGGAATCCAAAGATCTTGTTGATGCCGTTTGTGAATTGATGCGGGTTTACAACAAAAACGTCAAATAAAGGCCTTAGTATGTGAGTAAAATATCTCGTATTTCAAGTAAAAAAAAGCCCCGCGAATGCGGGGCTTTTTTTTGGAATCATTGGTGGCAAGCGCCTATGAGCCACACATTAAACAGTCCTCATCATTTTCCGCAGCATCTCTACCTTGGGCCAGCATATCGCGCAACTCTGCTGCTGTCAGTGGCTTTTCATTAACCGCTGACACAGCCTCTACTTTTGAAGTTGCCGCGGCTACTGGTTCTTTTTTGGCCTCGTTGCTCAAGGTAAACTTAATGGCATCTACAGCACTCTTGGTGCGCAAATAGTACATACCGGTTTTCAAACCGCTTTGCCATGCATAGAAGTGCATCGAGGTAAGCTTAGCCATATTGGCATTCTCCATGAACAAGTTCAATGATTGTGACTGATCGATGAAGTAACCTCTGTGACGAGACATATCGATGATGTCCTTCATGGACAGCTCCCAAACGGTCTTGTACAGCTCTTTCAAGTCTTGTGGAATCCCCTCAATATGCTGGATGGATCCATTGGCACGCATGATCTCTTCTTTCAGAGTATCGTTCCAAAGACCCAAACTTACAAGGTCTTCAAGCAGGTGCTTGTTTACCACAATAAACTCACCAGAAAGTACACGACGTGTGTAAATATTTGAGGTATACGGTTCAAACGCTTCATTATTTCCTAAAATTTGAGAGGTTGAAGCTGTAGGCATGGGCGCCACAAGTAATGAGTTGCGCACTCCGTGCTTTTTGACGTCTTTTCTGAGTTTTGCCCAATCCCAGCGTCCGCTGAGTTCCTCATCTTTAATATTCCACAAATTGTGTTGGAATAAGCCCTGAGAAATTGGTGAACCTTTAAAAGTCTCGTAGGCACCGTCTTCTTTAGCCTCTTCCATAGAAGCCGTTACAGCGGCAAAATATAGCGTTTCAAAAATCTCCTGGTTCAATTTTTTCGCCTCATCACTGGTAAAAGGCATACGCAATAAAATAAAGGTATCAGCCAATCCTTGTACCCCAAGTCCTACAGGACGGTGTCTAAAGTTTGAGTTCTGGGCTTCAATCACTGGATAATAATTGCGGTCGATTACGCGGTTCAAGTTTTTAGTCACGCGCTTGGTTACACGGAATAGCTCTTTATGATCGAACGTTCCATTTTTGACAAACATAGGTAAAGCGATAGAAGCCAAGTTACATACCGCTACTTCGTCTTCTGAGGTGTACTCAAGAATCTCTGTGCAAAGGTTTGATGAGCGGATGGTCCCTAGATTCTTTTGATTGCTCTTGCGATTAGCCGCATCCTTATAAAGCATATATGGAGTTCCTGTCTCAATCTGAGATTCGAGGATTTTCTCCCATAGCTCACGGGCCTTAATGGTTTTACGGCCCTTGTTTTCGGCCTCATATTGCTCGTAAATCTTTTCGAAATCATCCCCATAGGTGTCAAAAAGTCCTGGGCACTCGTTGGGACACATCAAAGTCCAGGTACCGTCTTCTTGTACGCGCTTCATGAATAAATCTGGGATCCACATGGCGTAGAACAAATCGCGCGCACGCATTTCTTCTTTCCCGTGGTTCTTTTTAAGATCCAGGAAATCAAAGATATCCGCATGCCATGGCTCGACATAAATGGCAAAACTTCCTTTGCGCTTTCCACCGCCTTGATCTACGTAGCGGGCTGTGTCGTTGAATACCCGCAACATCGGGACAATACCGTTTGAGGTTCCATTGGTCCCTGAAATATAAGATCCCGTAGCGCGAATGTTGTGAATGCTTAGCCCGATTCCCCCAGCCGATTGTGAAATTTTTGCCGTTTGTTTTAAGGTATCATATATCCCATCGATGCTGTCGTCCTTCATGGTGAGAAGAAAGCAAGAAGACATCTGTGGCTTTGGCGTACCACTGTTAAACAGTGTTGGTGTAGCGTGTGTGAAGAACTTTTTAGACATTAACTCATAAGTCTCTTTTGCCGCAGCCAAATCATTTAGATGGATTCCTACAGAGACACGCATGAGCATATGTTGTGGCCGCTCTACAATTTGGCCGTTCAGTTTGAGCAGGTAAGAGCGCTCAAGAGTTTTAAACCCAAAATAGTCGTAATTAAAATCGCGATTATAGATAATGGCAGAGTCTAGCATCTCTGCATTTTCTTTTATCACCTGATAGACATCATCGCTGAGCAGTGGTGCCTTCTTTCCGGTACGCGGATTGACGTACTCATAGAGGTCCGTCATCACTTCAGAAAAAGACTTCTTAGTGTTTTTGTGTAAGTTCGATACCGAAACCCGTGCCGCCAAAATAGCATAATCCGGGTGAGAAACCGTCATAGTCGCGGCAACTTCAGCCGCCAAATTATCCAGCTCACTGGTGGTCACCCCATCGTACAGGCCTTCAATTACCCGCATGGCGACCTTAACTGGGTCAACCAATTCGTTTAACCCGTAGCATAGTTTCTTGATTCTCGCGGTGATTTTGTCAAACATCACCGGCTCCTTGTGGCCGTCTCTCTTAATTACATTCATGTTGCTAGATGTGTTTTATTTTTAGTTAGTTGTCGACTTTCGCCAAAAATGCAGACACTGAGTCCTTCCATACTGGATCACTCTGCGTCTTAGTTGATTCAATTGGTTCGGATTAAACCGAACCGGCCTCCTCACTAAAAATCAGCGTCGAAGCTAATTTTATTCGATTCCTTGTCTTTGTTGGTCACCCCAGCCTTTTGGTATTCTGAAACGCGCTTCTCAAAAAAGTTTGTTTTACCCTGCAGCGAAATCATATCCATAAAATCGAACGGGTTACTGGAGTTGTATTCTTTGTCACAGCCGAGCTCTACTAAGAGTCGATCTGTAACGAATTCAAGATACTGAGTCATGAGCTTCGCGTTCATGCCAATCAAACTAATCGGCAAAGATTCCGTGATAAATTCACGCTCAATATTTAGTGCATCAACAATGATTTCTCTGATGCGATCTTTTGGGACTTTATTGATCAAATGATGATTGTGTAGGTGTACCGCAAAATCACAATGCACTCCCTCATCACGTGAAATAAGTTCATTTGAGAACGTCAAGCCAGGCATGAGTCCGCGCTTTTTCAACCAAAAGATGGAGCAAAATGCGCCTGAAAAAAAGATTCCTTCCACAGCCGCAAAAGCGATTAAGCGCTCCGCAAAGCTTGGGCTATCAATCCATTTTAAGGCCCAATCTGCTTTTTTCTTAATGGCAGGGAAGTTTTCGATAGCCTTAAACAGCACATCTTTTTCTTTGTCGTCTTTTACGTAAGTGTCAATCAAAAGTGAATAAGTCTCACTGTGGATGTTTTCCATCATAATCTGGAAACCATAAAAGAATTTTGCTTCGCTATACTGGACTTCGTTTACAAAATTTTCAGCCAAGTTTTCGTTTACTATTCCATCACTTGCAGCAAAGAATGCCAAAATGTGCTTGATAAAATAGCGCTCGTCGTCATTTAATTTTTCGGCCCAATCGGTTAGATCTTGATGCAAATCAATTTCTTCTGCTGTCCAAAAACTTGCTTCACTTTTCTTATACCAATCCCAAATATCATGGTGCTGTATCGGGAAAATTACGAATCTGTCTTTGTTTTCAGCTAAAATGGGTTCAACGGCGCTCATGTGTCCTCTTCTTTAAAAATTAAATTTTTTTGTGATTACTAGGGACTAACAAATATGAAAAAAATAAGAGCGAAGGCCAGAAAAATTAATCATCTCTTTTTAACAAAGTTTTCAACATACTTCATATTTTTTTGAAGCTAAAAAATTGTTAAAAAGTTTTATAACCTATTGATTTTCAATGTTTTATACAACTATGTTGAAAATGTTGATGTTTTCAAAATTCTGGTAAGATATCAGGCTTAAAGCCTGATTTTTCGGCCTTTTTTTGTGATTTATAAGCCCCTGTTCTGCGGGTAAAAAATGACGCCCAAATCTCCGCAAAACAAAAGTTATTAACGATAGAACCACGGATTAAACCGCTCTATTTTCTGTTGATATTTTCGTTTTGAGCTTTGTAAGTTTCAGCAACTAAGGTCAGTTCCTGATACCAGTCCTCACCAAATTTGCGGATGAGGGCTTCTTTGACAAACTGGTATACTGGGACTTTTAAAGAGGCCCCTAGAGTACAAGCATCGCTACAAATTGGCCAGCGATGGTAGTTTACGGCACTAAATTCTGAATACTCCTGAACACGTACCGGATATAGATGACAAGAAATGGGTTTGCGCAAATCTACAGCGCCTGCTTTGTGGGCTCGCTCTATACCACAATGAGCAGAGCCATCAGGTTCAAAATGCGTGTAAACACATTCTTTACCACGAACAAGTGGCGTTTCGAATTCACCGGTCTCCAATTTTATGTATGCTCCTTGCTCTTTAATGGCTTTTATTCCAGCTTCAGGCAAATAAGGCTCAATTTCGGTGAGATGGCTCTCAAGCCATTGGGCTTCGTCCACTGTTAAAGGGGCTCCCGCCTCTCCTTCGACACAACACGCCCCTTTACAAGCGCTTAAATTGCACACAAACTCTTGATCAATCAAGGCCTCTGAAACTAGTGTCTTTCCGATTTGAAACATGATTCAAAGATAATATCAATTTAAATGAGCGGAACCTCATAAAGGATTATTTGTTTGTGTAATTTTGCCCCAAACTTCTGACATGGTCCTCAATCTTAAAGAAATATTTACCGCGAGCATGGTCCTTTTTGCCGTAATTGATATTGTAGGCAACATCCCTATTGTCATCAGTCTTCGTAAAAAAGCAGGGCATATTCACAGTGAAAAAGCCTCCGTCATCGCGGCAATTGTCATGATATTTTTCCTTTTTCTAGGGGAGGAAATTCTTCATTTAATTGGCATTAACGTCAATGAATTTGCTGTAGCGGGTTCATTTATCATATTTTTTATAGCCTTAGAAATGATCTTGGGCATTACCCTCTTTAAAGATGACGGCAGCTCTCCAGATATGGCTTCGGTTTTTCCCTTGGCCTTTCCTATGCTGGCAGGTCCAGGAACCTTGACGACCCTACTTTCGCTAAGGGCAGAATTTGCTATCGAGAGTGTCATTATTTCCATAATACTCAATGTGATTGTTATATACGCCGTTTTGAAAACTTCTTCAAAACTTCAGGCCATCCTGGGCAAAAATGGAATTGGCATCATCCAAAAGGTGTTTGGGGTGATCCTTTTGGCCATTGCTGTAAAACTTTTTACCGCCAATATTCAAGAGTTATTCAATTGAATTAAAAATAATGAAGTACTTTAGATATATTCTCCTGTTAATTGCCTTTGCGTTAATGATTTATAACGCTACAATTATTGATTTCAACGCCCCTTTTCAGGGAGACAGTCAAATTGCGCTTATTGGGATTTTGGCGTCGGCTTGTGTGATTGTTCTTGTATTGATCTTAATTCAAGCAGAGCGGGTCAAGCAGCGTCATGGCCGTCGCTAGTCTAAATTACTGATACACTCCACGGCAATTCCAGCTTTTTTTAGGAATAAAACCCCTGAATCGTCTTTATAGGGAGTGTGATAAACCAGCCGAACAATGCCTGCTTGGTGAATTAATTTACTGCACTGCTGACAAGGCGACATGGTTATGTAAAGCGTACTGCCTTTGCAGCTTTGAGTCGACGAAGCGACCTTCATGATCGCATTTGCCTCAGCGTGCAGAACATACCACTTGGTGTTATTGTCGTCATCCTCACAGATATTCTCAAAGCCAGTAGGGGTGCCATTATAACCATCGCTGATGATCATTTTATCCTTGACAATCAATGCCCCAACTTGTCTTCGCTTACAATAGGATAGTTTTGACCATTCTAAAGCCATTTTTAAATACGCCTTATCGTATTTCAGCTGTTTTTTTAATCCTTCTTGCATAAGGCCGAAGATAATACCTATTAATGAATTTCTTGTCTTAAATACGCTCCAGGAGTATGGGCAAGGTCAGCCCAATGATAATTCCTGACGTCAAAATAATCCAGTCTCTTCGATCTAAACCTATAATGCGCTGAGCAACAAAACCTAAAAGTAGTACGGCCAAAACCACTACTAATTGCGCCCATTCGATACCGAGCGCAAATGCAATAAATCCTTGTGCCCCGGTGCCTTGAGCGATTTGTATAAAATATCGGCCAAATCCAAAGCCATGTATTATGCCAAATACTAGTGTAACCCCTAAAAGTACGGCTAAAGAACCCTGAGATTTATTATTCAAACTGCACCATACGTTATGCAAGGCTGCCGTAATTATGGTGATTGGTATTAGCAGCTCAATGATGGCTGTAGGCGCTTGGACATGACCATAAAATGTCGCCAATATCGAAGCAGTGTGACCGATAGTAAATAGAGTGACTAAACTTATAAGCCTTATCCATTGCCTAAAATCATAAGCCAATGCCAAGGATCCCAAGAACAAAATATGATCATAAGCCCCGATATCCAGAACATGCTTGTGGCCTAAAGCAAAAAATAGCTCAAACTCAATCATAGAATTAATAAATAAAGATTGTGTCAAATATAAATCCCCTCAAATATCCATTCTCTCAAATATCGTAATTTCAATTAAAAAGGCCAGCTCTCACGAGCTGGCCTTTTACTAAAGAACAATAACTAATCTCGTTTTATTCCTTAATTAGACGTTTGATCGCCGTGGCGCCCTGAGCCTCAAGTTGTACAAGGTATACTCCAGACGCAAGATTAGCGACATTTACGCTGGCCTCGCGATCCATATTGCCTAAATCAACACTTTGGATCAATCGACCATTGAGATCATAAATCATCGCACGCTCCAGTTGAATATCAGTACTGTTGCCGATATTCATCACTTTACGAGCAGGGTTAGGATAAATCTCAACACCGGCATTGAGCTGGTTGCTGGCCACACCCAGTTGGCTTTCTACAGTCAGTTCGAAACTACAAGACCCTACATTACCTTCGTTGTCTGTAGCAGACAAGGTGATGGTGTATACGCCATCAGGCAGCAAGGTGCCTGCTGGTGGGTCTTGGCTGATTACCCCTACAGGATCAGTACAGTTATCTGTAGCAGATACATCTGTTGTGTAATCAGGAAGCTCGTAGAATAAATCTAAGGCTCCTGGATCTACCGTCATATCCTCTGGACAATCAATAAGAAGTGGTCCCATATCATCTACCACGGTCATGGTCGCTTGACAAGAGGCGATATTACCACTAGCATCGCTTACAAATACAGTGACCGTAATTGGGGTGCCAATATCGGTGCATGTTACATCCGTAACATCCACTGCTGTGATGGTGATGCCACAGGCGTCAAATGAAGCATCTGTGTTGATGAAATACTCAGGAAGCACTTCAGCCATACCGTTTTCGTCTAAACTAACTGTAGCGTCTTGACAGACTAGAATTGGATCGGTCACATCAATGACTTCTACAGTCGAGATACAAGTCGATACGTTTCCAGCAGAATCGATAGCTGACACCTCGATTAGATTGTCTCCCAGGTTAGAACAGTCAAAGTCAACGGTAGTACTCGGTGGGGTGCCCACAAAATAATTTATGGTACCATTAAATACACGAGGACTGAATACAGTTCCTGTAAATGGCACATTGCTGGCCGATCCTAAGCTAATTGATAAGTTCGCATCAGAGTAGTTTTGATTTGTGCCATCACCATTAGTATAGCGGTGACTATGCGTGGCATCAAGGACAAGGGCCATGGCATAAGTTGTGCCGTTAGTTAGGCTCAAAGCTGTGTCTAGCGTTACATCTGAGGGTGTGCCTGAACTGTTCGATTCACCAGTGCCGGTACTGACCAAAGTCCAAGCTCCAGCGTTAGTCTCGTTTCCTACATAAGTATCCCCTTCTATAGCGTACACTTCAACGGTAAAGATACCTGGGTCTTGGATGTGCATTTGAAGACTCTCTACAGTGAGATCCGCGGTAGCTGCAATATCAAAGTAAACAGCACCTCCATCAGAGCCACCATTGCCATCGGCAAAAGTTGTACTCAACGATCCTGGGACTGCGCCTCCTCCAATACTAGTACTTACAGGACCACAGTTATCTGTAGCAGATAGTATTAGCTGACTCACATCGAGAGTTGCGTTACCATTTGCATCTAAAGCAATAGTGAGTGGTGTAGAAGGAATGTCGTAATCCAATTGGAAATTGTCGATACCAACACCCCATTTCCAGCCTGATCCACCATCATCATAGGTGAAACGGACTTGGAATGAATCATTGGCGTAAGGCAGCATGTCTAATGCTCCGGTATTTGTAGGTGCGTGGTCTTCAAGTAATCTTAAGATTTCAACCCACTGAGCACCATCATAAACCTCTACCGAGAAGAACTCATTCGGACTTAGATAGTTATAGGCATAGTCAAAAGACAGTGTTGCGGAAGCCGCACCGCTCATGTTGTAAATTGGTGAAGCAAGTTCCACAGCATTGTCCGTTCCCGGACCAGCGGCATCGTCATCAAAGACTGCTGCATTAGTGGGGAATCCTTGACCTAAAGCGACGACATACAATGGGCTACCAAAGGTCCATAGGTCATTGCCGCGCAAGGCAGTGTTTGTCCAACCATTGGGAAGAGTTGATCCCTCAAAGTCCTCGGTTACACTAAATGTTCCAGGCTCTCCAATACAAATCATCTCTGGAGCCTCGTCATCGGTTACGGTAATAGTTTGTGTATCGGTCACAACGTTACCACCTATATCCGTGAAAGTCCAGGTCACTACTGTAGTCCCTACAGGATACTCATCTGAAGCATCCGCAGTTCCGTTATAGTCATTGACTAGTAACGCACCATTGCCCAAAGTAAAGGACAATTGGTAGAAGTTATCGGTACAAAGCCCTGGATTAACCGCTGTGTCGGCCAGTAGGGTAAAGGTTAAATCACTACCATAGGTGGCAATCCATTCATTCCAGGTGGCCTCACTAATTGTAAAGGTATCTGCAAAATCAGTTCCTGGGCAGTCTACCCCTTGGTTATCTCTAAAGAACACCTGAGAACCATCTGGGCCACGAAGATCAAAATCCTCTACAGTAGAGCTCCAGTCACCGTTATACGTTACAACAGCTGTAATGTCCCCGCCGATAGAGTTGCTTAATCCGCTCACGGTACTTGGGGTATCAAGGAGCTGGAACGCACCGAGTAATGGCGTCACAGGACCGTCGACTACAGGAGCCGGATCCAAAGAACAGTTGTCCGTAATGGTTGGTGCGGGCACCGTTACAAAGGCTCCACAAATGCCAGGATCATTTGATACGGCGATGTCATCCGCGCTTACAATGGTTGGGATTTGCGTGTCTTGAATAGTTATAGTAAATGAACAAACGCTCGCATTACCATTGACATCTGTCGCCGTATACTCAATGGTAGTTACTCCTTGAGTGAACAGACTACCACTGGCAGGACCAGCGGTCTGAACTACAGAGGCAATACCACATTCATCCAAAGCAATAGCATCAGCAAAGAAGACTTCCGCATAACACACTCCCGGATCCATGATGGTCACCACATCTGGCGCACACACAATGACAGGAGGGGTCACATCAACCACTGTTACCACTGCTGTGGCCTGAGAAGAATTTTCATTGACATCCACTACAGTCAGAGTCACTGTGTTTGGTCCTACATCTTCACAATCAAAAGTATCGATGTCTAGTGCATAAGTATCAACGCCACAGTTATCTGTGGAGGCATTATCGATATCCGCTGGAGTAATGCTCGCCATACCCATGGCATCTAGATTCACGGTGATATCTTGTGTTACAACTGTAGGCGCAATATTATCCTCTACGGTTACCGTAGCCGTTGCAGATCCGGTGTTGCCGCTTTCATCCTCTGCAGTCAAAGTGACTGTGTTAGCACCTACATCGGCGCAGGTAAAGCTGCTCACATCTAGGGTCAATGAAACTACCGTACAGTTGTCTGAAGTACCATTATCAATATCGGCAGCCACGATGGTCGCATTTCCAGTGGCGTCAAGTTCAACAACGATATCTTGAGTTACAACAGTAGGGTTAGTCGTATCAATTACAGAGACGGTAGCTTGGCAGGTACTTGAATTCCCCGCGGCATCACTCACAGTTAAAGTTACTGTGTTGTTGCCCAAATCCGCACAAGTGAAAGCAGTCGTATCTAAGGCCAATGAGGTTACCCCAACATTATCGGTTGAACCATTATCGATATCTGTAGCCAAAATACTTGCATTACCAGTCCCATCTAGAGCTACAGTGAAATCTTGACATACCGCTGTGGGTGGAATATTATCCTGCACAGTCACCGTTGCTGCACAAACAGCCGTGTTCCCACTTGAATCGGTAACAGTGAGTGTCACCGAATTCGTGCCAATGTTGGCACTTGTGAAAGTTGTAGTGCTTGCGGTAAAACTACTTACACCGCAATTGTCTGTAGAACCATTGTCTAAATCTGCACCCGTAATGGTTGCGTTACCCGTGGCATCCAAAGCAATTGTAATATCCTGACAAACCGCAGTAGGCGCGATATTGTCTACGACAGTAACTGTAACGGCCACTGAGTCAGAATTTCCATTGGTATCCGTCACATTTAAATTAACCGTGTTTGCCCCGAGATTTGTACAGTCAAAAGTGGTTACATCCACGCTTAAACTAGAAACCGCACAACCATCAAATGATCCGTTATCAACATCATTTGCTGTTATTGTTGCGTTACCAGAAGCATCGAGTGCTACAGTAATGTCTTGTCCTACCGCAGTAGGTGCTGTATCATCCACAGTAACAACAATTGTACGTGGATCCACGCAAGGATTAGTCGGGTCTATAACTGTATAGGTTGTAGTAGCAACGGGGCTCGCGACAACTGATGCCGTATTAGTCCCTGAAAGTCCATCACTTGGACTCCACTCAAAACTCCCTGTTCCACCAGAGGCCGTTAGTGTCACAGAATCACCTTGACAAAGATTCAAGTCAGTACAGTTAAAACTATTTGCCCCAAATGCGAGATTCATGTAGGACTCATTGGCCAAATATTCCCAGCTCAATGTGCTGAAAGTACCAGGGAATTTTATGATACAAAATCCTTCGCGCCCTGTAAGTGATGTGGGTGAAGTTATATTAACCCCAGCATTAGCCCAGATCACCTCAAAGGGCTGAGAAAATGTTATAGGAACCGGAGTTCTTGGATTACCGATACTAGAAAAGGCAACTTGCAAGTCCGTAATTGGCTCGCTTAAGTTCACGGTAAATGTACCAGCCAAATCATTTCTTAGGGTCGTCCCGTTAGGCACGTTGTATTGTGCGGGGAAATACGCATGATTATACATAGAAGGCGTGGTCGAAAGTCCTGAAGCCGAATGCGTCATTGTGGTAGTTACGGTGCCATAAAGCAATCCGTCAGCTTGAGAAGCACTTACACTATCCCAAGTAACCCATTGCAGTCCTTCTGCCTCACATACTGAGTTAGATATTGAAAGCGGAGTAGTATTGTCTAGGGTCACTGTTACAGAAGCACAAGAACCTGGAGTCACACAACCGCCTTCTCCGCGAATATAATAAGTAGTGTCGGCCACTGGACCCACATCAAAAGTTCCTGACGCAGTTGTCCCAATTAAGGTTCCACCACAACTTCCAGTGTAGATAGCCCATTGAATGGCATCGTTTAGATTACCATTAATAGTTAGTGTAGTTGCAGATCCAGGACAAATACCGGTTACATCACCAGTGATTGTGGGCACATCTGGGTCAGTACAAGCTTCGATAATCAAAGTTGCTGTATCAGTTAAGGTGTAAAATGACGGGTTTGTAATAACAGCAGTCACTGTATAACTACCCAAGGCTGTTTGTGGTAAAGTCAGTGTCCAGTTATTACCGACAATAGTTAATCCATTTGAAGTATCATAGGTTTGACCATCAACGATTACAGAAAGTGTTTCACCTGCAGCCAAAGTAGCCGTCCCACCAATGGTCGGAGTCGTACTGGTGGTGGTCAAATCGTTTGCGGTAACCGGTCCTGCTGGTGCGTTGAGTTGAACCTCGGCGAGATAAGAATTTAAGGCATCGAGCAACCCAGTGGTTGCCGCGTTTCCTGAAATGTTGGTGTTATCAACGATAGGATAGGTGCTTGAATTAAGTCTTAGACCAAAGTTTGAATTTGCGTCAATCTGGTAAGCCGATAACCCAATTGTACTTAGATTTGTAGTAGGATTAGCGGGATCAGGAATAAAACCGATTATCTCAATAGTAGAACCTGAAGTAACACGCCACACGATTGCCCCCGGCACCTCAAGTGTTTGCCCAGTAACTGAACTCACTAAGATTACTGTACCCACTATATCATTTCCTTGAACTACGAAAATCGCGCCAGAACTATTTTGTTGGAAGTACGCAACCTCGATGCCCAAAGTAGATAAGTTCTGGACATTCTGCGCAGTCTGCGGATTAGCACCCTGTACTCCGATAAATCCATCAACGTAGGGAACGGTAATGATGTTTTGAGAGAAGAGAGGGAAACTCGTTAAAACGAATATTCCCAGCACAATAGATTTCTTGAAAAAGGATAAAAATGTTGTCATAAGAATGATTTGGTTGATCAAATTTATAAGACGCTACGGGCCTTGATTGTAAGGTAAAATTATTGTAAAACTACTCATCTCTTGTATTGTATTGAAATAATTCTTTGTTTTATATAATAGTTTTTAAAAAGAGTATTTTATTTTTTAAAAAACATATACATGAACATAGCGGCATTCTTCCCAATAGTTTTATTTATTTATTTGTTTTTCAATAATTTAAAAAAACCCATCTTGGCATTCTTTTTCTTTTGCTTATTTGCTCTTTTCTTACACGCCATTGCCCACATAAGCATAAATAATCAAGGATTTTTATATGTAGCTGTTATACTTTTTGTCCATGCCACTCCACTTTATTTATTGGCTGGGCCGAGCTTTTATTTGTTTATTCGATTATCTGTCGATCAAAAAAAAATTAATTGGCGTGATAGTTTCCATGCGATTCCCGCATTAATCCAAATCGTCGGCATTGCGCCCTATATTATAATGCCAATTAGCAAAAAACTGCAAATCGTACAAAGTATTATCGACAATCCCATGATTCAAAAATCATTGACCTTTAATTGGCTTTTTAGCACCGAATTTGGTTACCTTTTTCGCAGTCTTCATTTTACTATTTATCTCATTTTTGCTCTTTTGTTGATATACAAAACGGAAAGTAAGTCGAGTTCTCAGGAACAGAAGCGACTCAAATCACTTAAAATCATCTCATGGCTCCTGATCTCTTTGACCTTTGTTTATTCCATACACGTTATTCTCGTGGCCTATGGCAATAATTATAGAGACTGGTTGATCAATACGGCTATTGCCCTCGACTTTTTATTATTCACTATTCTGTTTATTGAATTGTCAAAGCATCCTGAACTCCTGTATAATTCAAACTTACTGCGCCGTAGATATTTAAAAGGATCCCCATTTTTAGCAAACCCAAAACGGGACGATCTCCTTCCCCCTGAAATTGCATTCAATATCGAAGCTAGCATTAATAATCTTGTAAAGGACAAGACGTTTTTTTCAAACCCACAAAGCAATTTCGATAGTTTTGCCCGGGCCGTAGGACAGTCCAAATACCACATTCGCAGTTATTTCAAATCACAAAACACTTCGTTTATGGCGCTCAAAAATCTCCATCGCATCGAGATTGCAAAGGAACTCCTGCAGGCAAAGCGTTACTATAAAATTGAATATATCGCTAATAAATCTGGATTTGACAGTTTATCCAATTTTTTTAAACTCTTCAAAAGTACCGTTGACTGCACTCCTGACCAATACCGCAAGACCAAACGAGCTAGTATAGCTGAGATAAACCAATAAAAAACCCTCCAGAAATCTCTGAAGGGTTAGTACCTTGGGTGGGAATCGAACCCACACTCCGAAGAACACGAGTTTGAGTCGTGCGCGTCTACCAATTCCGCCACCAAGGCTTAAATGGAGGGCGAAAATAAACAATATTTTCAAATTGTTAGTAATTCTACAATTCATTTTTGTGTTATGCCAGTCATAGGTTTAAATTTGTAAACTCATTACACTATTATCATGTCTGGATCCACACCTCAACCAAAAATTTTTGCCTGCAAGCAAAGTCAAGACCTCGCTCAAAATATTGCTAAATCCTTTGGTATTCCTATGGGAAATGTCATCACTTCTACCTATAGTGATGGTGAATTTCAGCCTTCGTTTGAGGAATCAGTGCGCGGTAGCCGGGTTTTTATTATTGGATCTACTTTTCCTAATAGCGATCACCTGATGGAAATGCTACTGATGCTCGATGCCGCTAAACGCGCCTCTGCGAGACACATCACGGCAGTACTGCCATACTTTGGCTGGGCCCGACAAGACCGTAAAGACAAACCGCGGGTGCCAATCGCCGCGAAACTTGTGGCTAAAATGCTGGAAACCGCCGGGGCAACCAGAATAATTACTATGGATTTACACGCTGATCAAATCCAAGGATTTTTTGAAAAGCCAGTTGATCACTTATTTGCTTCAACCATTTTCTTGCCTTATCTCAAGTCATTAAGTCTTGAAAATTTGACTATTGCCTCTCCAGACATGGGCGGTTCAAAAAGAGCCTATGCCTATTCCAAAGCTTTGACTAGCGATGTGGTGATTTGCTACAAACAAAGAGCCAAGGCTAATGTAATCGAGCACATGGAACTCATCGGTGAGGTCACGGGCAAGAATGTTGTTTTGGTGGACGACATGGTCGATACTGCTGGAACGCTCACTAAAGCTGCCGACGTCATGATGGAGCGCGGTGCCCTGAGTGTGCGTGCCATTTGTACCCACCCAATTCTCTCTGGCAAAGCCTATGAGCGCATTGAAAATTCACAATTGCTCGAACTGATCGTAACAGATTCTATCCCATTGCGTCAAGAAAGCTCAAAAATTAAGGTGCTCAGTTGTGCCGAATTGTTTGCCGATGTCATGGTTCGGGTCAATGAAAATGAGTCAATCAGCTCAAAATTCATCTTGTAGATCATGCCGCAAGGCTATCAAAAACATTAAGAGCATTTTTGAATTACTTGATGGACAACATTAGTCTATAAATCAGGTAAAAAACCTTAATGCCCTTTAGTAAAAACCAAAATAAAAATTTACCTTTGCCGCCCCGCTGCGAGAAAATCTCGCTATAAGGGTAAATTATTTATTAAAACAAAATGAAATCAATTACAATCAACGGACTCGAAAGAGAAAGCGTGGGCAAGGTGTCAACCAAAGCCTTACGTAATGCTGGAAAGGTTCCTTGCGTGGTATACGGAGGAGATGCGCCTATTCACTTTTCAGCAGATGATCTTGCTTTTAAAGACTTGGTGTATACTCCTGAGGTGCACACGGTCGTAATTGCATTAGATAATGGCACCAAAGTTGAATGCATCCTTCAAGACATTCAATTTCACCCAGTGACCGACAAAATCATGCACATCGACTTCTATCAAATTTTTGATAATAAAGAAGTCACCATGGAAATCCCTGTGCGCCTTAAAGGAAACTCTCGTGGGGTGCGTAACGGAGGGACACTGCGTATTGTGAATCGTAAACTACGGGTTAAAGCTTTGCCCGCAAATCTTCCAGATTTTATTGAGGCAGACATCACAGAGATGCGTATTGGTCACAAGATGTATATCGGTGCTATCGCACAAGAAAATTTCAAAATCATGCATCCAGACAACACAGTAATCTGTCAAGTCCGTACTTCTCGAGCCGCTGTGGATGATTCTGAGGATGAAGAAGAGCAGGATGAAGGCGCTGAAGGCGCTGAAGCCACTGAAGCTCCGGCAGCAGAAGCTCCAGCTGAATCTTAATCTCACATTTGAGAATTGTAATGAAAAGCATCCTGTAACGGGATGCTTTTTTTATTTTTACCATTAGATCGCTTTAATTAGTGAAAAGGCAAAAGCAGTGTCTATGAAAAAGTTTCTCATTGTGGGTTTAGGCAATATCGGTCTAGAGTATGCCAATACACGACACAATATAGGTTTTCAGATTTTAGATCATTTTGCCGCGCATCACCAGCTCGAATGGCAAACCGTAAAATTGGGTGATAGGACCGAATTTAAAATCAAAGGACGCACTTTCATTTTACTCAAACCGAGTACCTATATGAACCTAAGTGGGAAGGCCGTATTGCATCATTTAAAGCAAGAGAAATTAGAGCCCCAGCAATTGCTTGTCATTACAGACGATTTGAATTTGCCATTTGGAACTATTCGACTCAAATCAAAAGGGAGTGATGGGGGTCACAATGGACTCAAAGACATTCAAAATACATTACAAACCACCGTCTACCCTAGGTTTCGATTTGGTATCAGCAATGAATTTGGACAGGGTCAACAGGTGAATTACGTATTAGGAAACTGGTCTGAGGAAGAGTCCCAAATTATGCCCGAACGGCTCAAAAAAGCTCTTGAAATCATTCCCTCCTTTGGACTTAGTGGGCTGGCACAAACCATGAATAGCTTTAATGGAACATAAAATGCAGGTTCATAAGCAGGCCGAAAAATTTAATCCTAAACGTGGGAGTGTTATCACCATAGGCACTTTTGATGGTGTACACCTGGGCCACCGTGCTATTTTGAAAAAAGTTGTCGATCAAGCACGTGCTCGAGATCTAAATGCCGTACTGCTGACTTTTTTTCCACATCCCAGGATGGTCGTACAAAAACAAACTGACCTGAAGCTGCTCAATACTCTGGAGGAGAAAATTCAACTTTTGGAAGGCCTTGGGATTGATCATTTGGTGGTCCATCCTTTTACCAAAGAATTTTCGCGGCTCACGGCAGTTGAATACGTCAGAGATTTACTAGTGAATAAACTCAAGGCTAAAAAAATTATTATCGGTTATGACCATCGTTTTGGGCGAAATCGAACGGCTAATATTGATGATCTCAAGGAATTTGGGGCTATATACGACTTTGAAGTTGAAGAAATATCAGCCCAACAAAAAGACGCCGTAGCTATTAGTTCGACCAAAATTCGTAGAGCCTTGGAATCTGGAGATATGACTACCGCAAATACTTATCTCGGAGAAGCTTATCCCTTGAGCGGTGCTGTTATTCACGGACAATCTTTGGGACATTCCTTAGGTTTTCCCACAGCAAACTTCATAATTGATGTTCCTTATAAATTAATCCCCAAGCAAGGGGTTTATCTGTCTAAGGCAATAATTAATGATCAAGCATTTTTTGGTTTGACCAATATTGGGACCAATCCCACGGTTGGTGGAGTGGACCAGCGGGTTGAAACTCACTTTTTAGGACTTTCGGCAAATCTTTACGATCACCCTCTGCAAATTGATCTTTTGAGTCGAATTCGCGATCAAAAAGTATTTCCTAATCTCACAGCCTTAAAAGAAGCTATCACGGCTGATATTCAATACGCACAAAGCATTATTCAAAAATTCAATTCCGGTGTGGTTTAAATCTGTGGATAATATCGGCCTAGTACTTTGGCGCATGGCCTTTGGACTGCTGATTTCTCTAGAATCCTTCGGGGCCATAGTAACAGGCTGGGTCAAGGAGGTGCTAATGGATCCAAGTTTTACCTTTAGTTTTATCGACTTTGAATGGCTGCAACCCTTGCCGGGCAGCGGCATGTATTTTTATTATGGCCTCATGGGCCTTTGCGGACTTGCCGTAATGATTGGGTTTCGCTACCGCACAAGCATGATCCTCTTTGCTTTGCTTTGGACCGGGTCGTATTTAATGCAAAAATCGGCTTATAACAACCACTACTATCTAGTATGTTTACTTTCTTGGCTCATGGTTTTTCTTCCGGCGGCAAAAGACTATTCAATATATGCCTTAAAAACGGGGCAACGCAGCAATCAAATGCCTTTTTGGGTGCTTATTTTAATAATCGGACAAGTCTGGATAGTCTTTACCTATGCTACCGTGGCTAAACTATACCCGGATTGGCTCGATGGGCGCGTTATTGCCCTGTTTATGGAAGGAAAAAAGAATTATCCTATAATTGGACCATGGCTTCAAAATGAGTTACTTCAAAAAGTAATCATTTGGGGGGGCATTGTCTTTGATGCCTTGATTATTCCAGGATTGCTTTGGAAACGTACCAGATACGTTGCATTTATTTTATCCATAGGGTTTCATTTGTTCAATTCCGTGGTTTTCCAAATAGGGATTTTCCCATTTATGAGCATTGCCTTTGCCTTTTTATTTTTCTCACCAAAGACACTGAGAGAAAAATTCGGGCCCTTGCTCGCGTTATTTGATAAGCGTTTTAATATGAAGTTAGGGACCGGTAGCCAAAATTCTTCCGAGCATCAATCTCAGAGCACATGGGTTCCCGTGCTGATCATAACCTATCTCCTGATCCAAATGCTACTTCCACTGCGCCATTATTTGATTCAAGACTCTGTTCTTTGGACCGAAGAAGGGCATCGCATGAGTTGGCGGATGATGCTCCGCGCCCGAAAAGGGATCACGAGTTTTTATGTTATGGAACCTGGTACTGGAGTGAAGTCTGTATATCCTGTGCGCGGACTGATCACCCAAAAACAGCTGAAAATGTTATCCTCACATCCAGATTTTATTTGGCAAATGGCTCAAAAAATAAAGGCCATAGAAGCGACCAAGGGCCGTGAAGTAGCGGTTTATGCCCGCAGCCGCGTGAGTGTTAACGGCCGCGATTACGCCCCTTTTATCGATCCTGATGTCAATCTTGCGGCAGAGCCATGGGACCCTTGGCGCCACCACTCCTGGATTTTGCCTAGTCCGTTTTAAGCGAAATCTAATTTAAAATCAGGGTGAGTGAACAATTAATTCTGCGCTAATGGCCACAAGAATCGCTTCCCGACACCACAAAGTATGGTTCACGCACTTTAAAAGCATCTAATTTTCGTTAAATTTGACCCGCTAAACTCAGCCATAATGTTACAAATATCCCAGATTCGAGAGCAATACGATCAGTCCCTTCAGGCCTTAGCTAAGAGAGGTTTTGATGCCCGCGAAGTTTTTGAGCGTGTTCTAAAATTAGATGAGCAAAGACGTGCTACTCAGGCTCAGTTAGATGAGACTTTGGCCCAATCCAATACTTTTTCAAAAGAAATAGGTCAATTATTCCAAAAAGGCGAGCCTCAAAAGGCTAATCTTCTCAAGGAAAAAACAACCCAACTTAAGGCCCAGTCGAAAAGCTTACAAGAACAGCTCAGCGCCTTTGCCCAAGACCTACAAGAAGTGCTTTGGACGATTCCAAATTTGCCAAATGACCTTGTGCCTGCCGGAAGTAGCGAAGCCGACAATGAAGTCGTCTTGAAAGAGGGAGATATTCCTACTTTGCACAAAGACGCCCTACCGCACTGGGAACTTGCCAAAATCTATGATCTTATTGATTTTGAACTTGGAGTAAAAATTACTGGAGCAGGATTTCCTGTTTACAAGGGTTATGGGGCGCGTTTACAGCGCGGGTTAATCGCTTATTTTTTAGATAAAAACACTAACGCAGGCTATACTGAATATCAAGTACCCCACCTGGTGAACGAAGCTTCTGGCTTTGGTACGGGTCAATTACCAGATAAAGAAGGACAAATGTATCACGTTACCGGTGACAACCTGTATCTCATTCCTACGGCCGAGGTCCCCGTTACGAATTTATTCCGCGATGTTTTACTCAATCAAAGCGACCTCCCGGTCTGCTGCACAGGCTACACCCCTTGTTTTAGAAGGGAAGCAGGAAGCTACGGAGCTCATGTGCGCGGTCTGAATCGCCTGCACCAATTTGACAAAGTAGAAATCGTGCGTATAGAGCATCCGGATAAAAGTTATCAAGCTTTGGATGGCATGGTGGCCCATGTTCAAGAAATTCTTCGCGAGCTAAAATTGCCTTATCGCATTTTGCGCCTGTGCGGTGGTGACCTTGGATTTACCTCAGCTTTAACTTATGACTTTGAAGTGTTTTCAACCGCGCAAGACCGTTGGTTAGAGATCTCATCGGTGTCGAATTTTGAAACCTTCCAGGCCAACCGCCTGAAATTAAGATTCAAAGATTCAGATGGTAATAATAAACTTGCCCACACGCTGAACGGAAGTGCCCTAGCCTTGCCTCGTGTGATGGCAGGAATTCTCGAAAACTACCAAACCCCAGAGGGTATAATAATCCCCGAGGTTTTGGTACCTTATTGTGGTTTTGACTTTATTCCTGCGCCGAGTAATTAAGGTTTTTTCATGCAAAACCACACTCATCTCGAGACATATGGTATCTTTAAACCATGAGACTCTGGGTATTTCTTTTGGCCATAAATTTGTTTTGCGCTCATGGCTGGGCACAAAAAGAGCATTTGGCAGAAAATTACTTCGAGCAAGGGGATTATGAAAAAGCTTTGACCCTCTATCAACGCCTTGTTCAAGAGCAACCTCGGCAACCCAAATATGTATTAGGCCTAGTCAATACCTACCAACAACTGAGTCAATTTAGCCAGGCCGAAAATTTACTAAAAGCGCGCCTGAGTGAGTCTCGAATTTATCCTTTGTACTATGTGGCGTTGGCCAATAATTTCAATATACAACGCCAGACAGATTCAGCTCAAATCTATATTGATAAGGTTATTGATTTTGCTCTAGAGCAGCCCAATTATACCATCTCGTTAGGCAAAGCACTGACCGATTTAGGCCTACTGGAGTCTGCCAAATCTTTGTACCTAGACGTGATGCAACGGCATCCCGATAAGGATTTTAACCTTCAATTAGCGCGCGTTTACGGCGAGCTGGGTGAGCTCGAACCCATGTTTGAAACCTATTTAACTTTGATGGAAAGCACACCAAGGTTCATCCCGAGTATCCAGCGCTATCTTGAAACTTATATCACCCAAGACCCTCTGAATCCCGCTAATACTCAATTAAAAACGGCCCTTTTAAAACGCCTGTCCGAGCGTCCTGAGACCCTTTATAACAGTTTACTGAGTTGGCTCTTTGCCCAACAAAGAGAATACGGAAAGGCCTTTATCCAAGAAAAAGCCATTTATATGCGCAGCCCGGGTGGGGATTTAAATGGAATTAAACAATTAGGCTATGCAGCATTGAATGACCAAGAAGACATTATGGCCAAAACCATTTTTAGCTATGTGTTAAACACGGCGGCAGATCCTCGCGAGCGCCTATCTGCTCATTTGGAAATCCTGCGATTGGAGCGGCGATTGGATCAGCGCCCCACCCAGGAAATCGAACAGACTTATGAGACCTTAATGACAGAATATCAAGCTTTGGATCAAACACAACTTCTGCTGGATTTTGCAGATTTCTTGGCCTTTGACCTCGAACAATTTCTAAGAGCCGTTTCCTTATTGAGTCAAGCCGCAGATCAATCGCAAAAGTCATATGCCGAAGGTCGATTGCGTCTGCTTTTGGGGGATATTTTGGTGTTTACCGAGCAATACAACGAGGCACTTGTAAATTACGCCCTGGTACAGAGTGTGCTCAAAGATGATGACTTGGCTCAAGAAGCCAAGTTCAAGGAGGCACAAACCAGTTACTTTAGAGGAGATTTTGAGTGGGCCCAAACTCAATTAAAAGTACTCAAGTCCTCGACCGCTCAAAAAATGGCAAACGATGCTATTGCCCTTCATGTTCTAATCAATGAGAACACCTTGAAAGACTCCACCCAAACGGCCTTAAAAAAATTCGCTGCAGCCCAGTTACTCATGCATCAAAAAAAATATACTCAAGCCATTGGGGCGCTTGAAATTCTTCAAAAAGATGAGGAAACTGATCGCCTGGCAGATGATATTCTTCATAATCTCGGCCAACTTTATTTATGGACTAAAGCACCCACATCAGCCCAGAAGCAATGGGAAACATTGATCGAGCAATACCCTGAAAGCGTGTATATAGACGATGCCCTTTTTGCACTGGCGCAACTGATGCTTTCTGAATTAGAAAATCCAGAGGAAGCAAAGCTTTATCTCGAGGAAATCATTTTTAATCATGCAGACAGTATTTATTTTATCCAGGCTCAGAAACAATATAGAACCTTACGCGGGGATCAAATAAATTAAAACCCATCAGCGCAACAAAGCCTATGTATATTTACAATGTCACCATCACCTTAGAGCCTGAAATCGAAGCCCAATGGCTTGATTGGATGAAGCAGGAGCATATTCCAGAGATGATTAGTACTGGGAAATTTATCGGGGCGCTGATGACCAAAGTCCTCACTGATCAGGATTTAGGCGGACCCACTTACTCGATTCAATACCGCTGCAAGAGCAAAGAGGTGCTTCAGCGTTACTACAACGAGGATGCTCAAAATATGCGGGCGCAAGGTGCGCCATTTGCGGGAAAATTTATTGCGTTTCGCACAGAACTCGATGTGATTCAAGAATTCAAATGAGTGTAAATCCTAAAAAACATCTCGGTCAGCATTTTTTAAAAGACCTTAGCATTGCCAAGCGCATTGCCGACTTACTCAGCGGAGATGGCTATGCCCAACTCCTGGAAATTGGACCTGGAACCGGTGTGTTGACCCAGTTTTTAATAGATAAACCTTGGCAGCTGACCGCTCTTGATCTTGATCATGAATCAATCGAATATCTAAACCGACACTACAGTGAGCATAAGGTCAGTGTCCGCTACGGAGATGTTTTAAAGGAGAATTTCGAGGAGATATTTAGCCAAAATCCCTTTGCCATTGTTGGTAATTTCCCCTATAACATTTCCTCTCAAATCGTTTTTAAAACCCTCGAATGGCGGCATCAAATTCCCGAATTCTGCGGCATGTTTCAAAAAGAAGTCGCCCAACGCATTTGTGCTAGCCCGGGCAGCAAAACCTATGGTATACTTTCGGTTTTGACCCAAGCTTTTTACACTGCAGAGTATCAATTTACTGTTCCTCCAGGGGTATTTCACCCGCCGCCTAAGGTAGACTCTGGGGTCTTGCGTTTGAGACGTCACCAAGTTTTTGAGCTTCAATGTGACGAAGCTCTATTTTTTAAAGTGGTGAAAACCAGTTTTCAACAGCGTCGCAAAACACTACGCAACAGTCTAAAAATCTTTAATATCTCACAAAAACTAAAAGAAGATAGTATCTTTGCGAGGCGTCCGGAACAATTGACTGTTGCGGAATTCATTACGCTCACCCAAAAAATGGAAAGCGATGGCATTTCAACTCACTCCTGATTTCCTAGAAAATGTAGAGCAGTTGGTAGCGCAAAAACAGCGCAAGGCTATTCGTGACCTTATGGGGGGCTTTCACTTTGCCGATCTGGCCGAAGTTTTAGATGCCCTTGAAGTCGATCAGGCTACTTATCTGGTCAAATCCTTAGAAAGCGACGTCACTTCAGAAGCCCTCATGGAGCTGGATGACGACGTGCGTGAAAAAATTCTCGATCGTCTTTCTCCTAACGAGATTGCCCGTGAGCTCGAGGAAATGGATACCGATGATGCGGCAGACGTTGTATCAGAACTCGATATTGCCATTCAACGCAAAGTCATCGATCGGATAGAAGACGAAGAACACGCGGCTGATATTGTCGAACTTTTAAAATACGACGAGGATACCGCTGGGGGTCTTATGGCCAAAGAACTTGTCAAAGTTAAAGACACATGGACTACTGCAGGCTGTATCCGCGAAATGCGGCGTCAAGCCAAAAATGTGACCCGGGTACACTCGATTTATGTCGTGGACAAAGATGGAGTCCTTAAAGGTCGTCTTTCCTTAAAAGATCTTTTAACGGCCCCTGAACGGGCCCGTATTGCAGACATTTACATCCCAAAGGTCGATTATGTTACCGATAACACCGAAGGCGAGGAGGTGGCCCGTATCATGCAGAAATACGACCTTGAGGCCATCCCTGTAGTAAATGATGCTGGGGTATTACTCGGCCGAGTAACTATTGACGATATCGTTGATTTTATTCGCGAAGAAGCCGAAAAAGACTACCAAATGGCTGCGGGGATTAGTGGTGATGTAGAGGCTGATGACAGTCTGGGCAAACTCACCAAGGCCCGCTTGCCTTGGCTGCTTATCGGGATGTTTGGCGGTATAGGTGCGGCGAGTATCATCGATGGCTTTGGTACCATCTTGAATGATTTTCCGAATCTGTTTCTATTTGTGCCGCTGATTCAGGCGACGGCCGGTAATGTCGGGGTGCAGTCCAGTGCTATTGTGGTACAAGGTTTAGCCAATGACACCTTAAAAGGCAATATTGCCGCTCGGCTTGTTAAAGAAACGGCTTTGGCCCTGATCAATGGTTTAAGCATCGCACTCATTGTATTGATATTTAGCCATTTATTTTTTCACACCACCTATCTCGAGTCGATCAGTATCGGTATTGCAGTAGTGGTAGTGATTTTAATTGCGGCACTTGTAGGGACATTTATCCCCATGCTTTTGGATAAAAAAGGCATTGATCCAGCCGTGGCTACAGGGCCCTTTATCACCACGAGCAATGATGTTTTTGGTATTCTGGTCTATTTCTTGATAGCCAAAATTATCCTTGGGTTTTAATCAGGTCCCATGAAAATTCTTCACATCGATCAAAATCATCCGGTATTGTGGTCCGAACTCGCAATTTTGGGCTACGACAATACAGAAGGTTATGCCTTGAATCGACAGCAGATATTGTCGGTAATTGGAGATTTTGAGGGCGTTGTGATCCGAAGTAGAATTGTGATTGATCAAGAATTCTTAGACGCCGCAAAGCAACTTAAATTCGTTGCCCGCGTAGGGGCTGGACTCGACGCCATAGACATCGACTATGCCGCAAGAAAAGGAGTGCAGCTGATCAGTGCCCCTGAAGGCAATAGTACCGCGGTTGGCGAGCACACACTTGGGCTTCTACTGAACTTACTCAATAATATCAATCGGGCAGATCGACAATTACGCCAAGGATCCTGGCAGCGCGAAGCCAACCGCGGCGTTGAGCTCGCCGGAATGACTGTAGGCTTAATCGGCTACGGCCATATGGGTAAAGCTTTTGCTAAGGCCCTACGTGGCTTTGACTGCCCTGTAATTTGTTACGATATAGAGACTAGTGTCGGGGATGAAAATGCCCGACAAGTTAGTTTACAGGAGTTCTTTGCCCAGGCACAGGTGGTAAGTTTACATACCCCTTTGACCCCTTTAACCGAATTCATGATCGACACCGATTTTATCCATCAGTTCGATCATAATATTTATTTGATCAATACAGCTCGAGGGCGCTCAATAGTCACTGTGGATCTGGTTGAAGCTTTGGCCCAGGGAAAAGTACTTGGCGCCGGACTAGACGTTTTAGAATACGAGCATAGTTCTTTTGAAAATCTCACGACCCAGGACCCCCCTGAGGCATTGAAGGCCTTATTGACTATGGATAATGTCATTTTAACCCCTCATATCGCCGGATGGACCCATCAGAGCAAAGAAAAATTAGCTCGGGTTATTGTCGCTAAAATACAACATCAATTTCCGCTCAGCTAAATAAAAAAGATGGCCAATAAATTCCAAAGCCCAGAAGAATACATCGCCCAAGTCCCCGAGGAGCGAAAACCAGCTTTTCAGGCCCTGCGTCATGTGGTCCTCGATAATTTACCTAAGGGGTTCAAAGAAGTAATCAGTTATGGTATGATTGGTTATGTGGTTCCTCATGAGACTTATTCAGATGGTTATCATTGCAGCCCTGAACTCCCGCTTCCCTTTATCAATATCGCAAACCAAAAAAACTTTATCGCCCTTTACCACATGGGAATTTACGCCGACCCAAATTTATTACAATGGTTTCAGCAAGAGTACCCAAAGCACATCAAAACCAAACTCGATATGGGCAAAAGTTGTATTCGTTTTAAAAAGCCGGAGCAAATTCCCTTAGAACTCATTGGTGAACTATGCCAAAAGATGACGCCAAAGCATTGGATTGAGCTGTACGAAAGTCAATTCAAAAAAACAGCTAAATAAGATTACTGCTCCTCGGAGCTCTCTTGATATTTACGCTCGAGCTCCGCTTGGAACTCTTCCATTACAGGCTTGACCGTACTTTCAGGCAAATCTGCGATCCGAATATACATCAGGCCGTCAACGGCATTATTAAACAGAGGGTCTACATTAAAAGCCACGACTTTGGCATTTTGTTTTATGTATTTTTTAAGCAAAACTGGCAGGCGTAAACTACCTGGTTCTACCTCATCAATGATCTTATCAAATTTGTTCAAATCGGCTTCCGTAGCGTCGAAAATAAAGTCTTTATCCCCGTCCTTTAACTTGACTTTATATTCTTTTTTAGGCTTAACATACTGGGCCAAATATGGATCGTAATAATTAGAGCGCATGAATTCTATCATTAAACTCTTACTGAATTCAGAGAATTTATTCGAAATGCTGACTCCGCCGATCAGATATTTGTGATCAGGAAAACGCAAAGTGGTGTGTACAATTCCTTTCCAAAGCAAAAATAGGGGCATCGGACGCTGTTGGTAACTCTTGACTACAAATGCGCGACCCATCTCGATAGATTGGGCCATAAAATCGTGCAACTCAGAATCAAATCTGAAAAGCTTCTGCAAGTAAAACCCATTAATTCCGTAACGTTTAAATATATCCTGTCCCAGACCCATCCGATAAGCACCAGCTATTTGCAGGGCCTCGTTATCCCATAAAAACAAATGTTGATAATAGGTGTCAAATTCATCCAGATCTGTTGCGTTATTGGTCCCCTCGCCGACCTCTCTAAAGGTGATCTCACGAAGACGACCGATTTCCTTTAAAATGCCTGGAATCTTATTGGGTTCGGTTAAAAATACTTCGTAATTTTTACTCTCTAGCAACCGACTTGATCCCTGTCTTAGCAGCTCTACCTCTGCAAGCATGACTTCAGGTTTAACGGCCCCAGCGATTGATTTAGGGGCCTTTTGCAATTTGATGGCTGTAGGTAATTGATCCAATAGTGGCTTTTTCTGATATGGATTAGACAGCACATAGGTCTTTTTGCGTAAAAACTCGGTAAAAGACTCTAGGGTTTCATGTTCTTTTTGATCCTCTACCAAGATTGGTCGCCCAATCCTCACCCGAATCACGCGCTGTTTTTGGGTCAAAAGTTCAGACGGGAGTTTTGCCGTACGCAGGGTATCGCTAATTTTGGCAAGTCGATAAAAAAGTGGACTGTTTTGGGCGTGAAAATAAATTGGCACCACTGGAACCTCTGCCTTTTTTATGAGCTTCATTGCTGCCATCTCCCAAGGTTTGTCGACGAGTAATTTACCATCGCGATAAGTAGAAACTTCCCCAGCAGGGAAAATTCCGAGTCCATGTCCCTGATTTAAATGTTTGAGAGCACTTTTAAATCCTGCAACACTTCCAGATGCATTTTTGTGCTGCTCAAATGGATTTACAGGCATGACATATGGCTTGAGCGGCTCAATACGATGTAATAAAAAATTGGCAATGATTTTAAAATGGGGTCGGTGCTCGAGCAATAACTTCAACAGTAAAATCCCGTCAATACCCCCTAAAGGGTGATTGGAAATAGTGATGAAAGGACCTGATTTTGGTAAGCGCTTGAGATCGTCTGGGGGGATTTCAAATTTTATTTCAAATTCCTCGAGCAGTCGATTGATAAAATCTAAATCACCAAGATGCTTATTGCGATCGTATATTTTATTGAGGATAGCAATTTTTAAAAGACGCATTAGCCCCCAGCCAATAGCTGTGCCAATTATCCCCAGATGATCCACCTTAATGGCCTTGGCTACTTCCTTTGCATTGACTAATCCCACTGCCCGGTTTGCTATTGATTGGTTAGCTGTAAAGATACACAAAGTCTTTTTTAGTCAACTCCTTGAAGCACAAGCTGTAAGGTATTACCGCTTTCTTGACGCAACAGGACCTCTCGACCTTGAATAGTGCTATTGATCATTTTTAGGGAAGCATGTCGGAAAGTTAAAAGAGTCACCTTGGGATGAACCACAACTTGAAAGCGCTTCTGCAAATGCCCAACGAGTTCGGACAAACGATTGTATTTATTATCGACACAAACTGAAAAGCTAATGGCTGAATTTTGAATCAATTCGACTTTCATTTGATAGGTGTGGAGCCATTTAAAAACATCCCCGATATGATCTTCCATTATAAAATTAAAATCCAACGCAGACAGCTGAAGCAGTACCTGCTGTTCTTTTTTAATGATACATCCCACCAGAGGTTTTAGGTCTGGACCTGATCCTACTCTAGTTCCTAGAGCGACAGGGTCGTTAAAAGGTTTTACAAAAAGAGGGATTTCTTTACGCTGTAAGGGCTGCAGGGTCTTCGGATGAATCACCGAGGCGCCGTAAAAAGCTAATTCTATTGCCTCGCTATAGGAAATGTTTTCGAGCAGTACCGTATTATTGAAATAACGCGGGTCTGCACTGAGGACTCCAGGCACATCTTTCCAAATGGTCACGCTCAAAGCATTAAGGCAATAAGCGAAAATAGCTGCCGTATAATCACTCCCCTCTCGGCCTAAGGTAGTTGTGAAATTATGCTTTGTCTCACTACCCAAAAAGCCTTGGGTAAGGGTGATTCCCTTCAGGTTTACCGCCTCCTTAATAGCCTTTTGAGTTGTCGGCCAATCCACCACACCTTCTCGGTAAGTTGCGTCGGTTTTGATGCACTGGCGCACATCGAGCCATTTAAGATTTATCCCTGAGGCAGTGCAATAATGACTCACAATTGTTGTAGAGAGCAGTTCTCCATAAGATACAATTTGATCGTAAACAAAAGCGTGCTCCGTGGCTTTGTTTTGTTTAATAAAATCACTCAAACTCTGGCGCAACTCAGCAATTGCCTTGAAGACAGGATGACTTGGCATCTCAAATAATTCTCGTGCGATATTTAAATGCATGGCAAATATCTCAGAAATATGAGCCTCACAATCGGGATCGGCACTTAGATAACAGCGCACCAATTGCTCCAGAGCATTAGTGGTTTTTCCCATAGCCGAAATCACTACAACAAGTGGTTGATTGTCGGCCAATTTGAGAATATTGACCACCTGAATGACTCCTTGGGCATCTTTTACAGAAGCCCCGCCAAATTTATATACTTTCATGAGTTCAAATATTCTGATAAGGCCTGATCATCCATGGATACAACGCGCCATTCTTTTAAAACATCTGCTCCCGACTTTTTATAGAAATCAACAGCTGGCGTATTCCAATCTAAAACTTCCCAATTCACACGTCTTACTTTTTGCGTTCGCGCATAAGCTAAAACGGCGCGATACAAGGCAGTGCCCACACCTTGGCCTCGGAACTCCTCTTGAACCATCAAATCCTCTAAGTGTATGGTCGGACCTTTCCAAGTCGAATAGCGAGGATAGAACAGAGCCATCCCCACGATCTGAGATTCGTTTTGCGGATGAATATCGTGGCGAATCTCAGCCACATAACACATAAATTTTGGGTCAACCCCAAACCCATCACGCACTAAATCTTCATCTGTGATCACCACTTGGTCTGGTGCTTTTTCGAAGTCTGCGAGTCCCTGAATTAATCGCATAATCGCAGGAGCGTCATCTTTTGTAGCAAATCTTATCAAGGGTGTCATAGCCGGTGTTGTGCAACAAATATCGGATGTATTTGTCAAAATTCCCGATATTTACATCAATTTCCTAACCAAATCTTATGGCCGTTCAAAAGAACAAAACCCTGGGTGAATTCATTATTGAAAACCAAAGTGAATTTCAATATTCCTCAGGTGAACTATCACGGCTAATTAACTCCATACGGCTCGCGGCCAAGGTGGTCAATCACGAGGTAAACAAAGCAGGGCTCGTGGACATTATTGGACAGGCTGGCGATGTGAACGTGCAGGGTGAAGACCAGCAAAAACTCGATGTCTTTGCCAATGAAACTTTTATTAAAACACTCACCAATCGTGAGATCGTCTGCGGGATTGCCAGCGAAGAAGAAGAAGATTTTATAACCATACAAGGCCGCAATGGCCAAAATGAAAATAAATACGTAGTGCTCATAGATCCGCTCGATGGGTCGAGCAATATCGATGTAAATGTATCTGTGGGAACCATCTTTTCGATTTATCGGCGGATCACTCCTGCAGGAACCCCTGTCTCTATTGAGGATTTTCTGCAGCCAGGGAATCGGCAGGTTGCGGCGGGCTATATCATCTATGGCACCTCTACTATGATTGTCTACTCCACAGGCCACGGGGTAAATGGATTTACCTTGAATCCTGCTTTAGGGACTTATTATTTGTCTCATCCAAATATGAGTTTTCCTAAAGCTGGAAAGATTTACTCGGTCAATGAAGGAAATTATGTGCATTTTCCTCAAGGCATTAAAGATTACATCAAATATTGCCAAAAAGAAGAGGACGACAGGCCCTATACCTCCCGCTATATCGGGTCCCTTGTATCGGATGTACACCGAAATATGATCAAAGGTGGCATCTACATTTATCCCAATACTTCCAAAGATCCTAATGGTAAACTGAGGCTTCTATACGAGTGCAATCCCATGGCATTTTTAATCGAACAGGCCGGGGGCAAAGCCAGCGATGGCTATCGCCGAATTCTAGATATTGAACCTCTAACATTACATCAAAGAACACCCTTTATCGGTGGTAGTGCCTCAATGGTGGAAAAGGCGGAGTATTTTATGGGACTCTATCCCGAAAGTAAAGTGCTCTGATAATGAGAATCCAAATAGCTCTGATGCATTCCGTAAATACTTAAGCGTATGCTTCGAAATTGTAGAGGCCAATGGCATAAGGCCAAAACAAAACTATTTTCACGGATTTCTTTTTTTAAAACCTCAAAAATTCGCACGATTATTTTGCTGTAATGACCCAGTTAGTATCTTTGTCGCCCGATGGTGCCCAGCCGCATATCCGCAATTTTTGAACAGTCTTTGCCTTGGCAAAAATTGAGGCAACGCCTGTCTGAAAATCACCGAATCACTCGAGTTTCTGGCCTCGTGGGGTCTGCCCAAAGTCTGATTATTTCGAAAATATTCTTGCAACAGCAGAGGCCTATGATCTGCGTCATGAATGACAAAGAAACTGCAGCCTATCTGCTCAATGACTTAGAAGGGCTTTTGGATCGCGAGCACGTATTGTTTTATCCGGGCAGTTATCGACGCCCCTATCAAATCGAAGAAACCGACAATAACAATGTATTAATGCGCTCTGAGGTACTCACACATCTGAGCCGCCAGAAAAAACCTGCACTGATTGTTACCTATCCTACAGCACTGTTTGAGCAGGTTGTGACTAAAAAAACCCTTAAGCAAAACACCATAAACCTTAAAACTGGGGAGCAACTCGATGTAGAAGCACTAAATGAATTGCTCTTTGAAGCACAGTTTAAACGTGTAGACTTTGTAACAGAACCAGGAGAATTCTCGCTCAGAGGGGGCATTGTCGATGTATTTTCATTCAGCAATGATCACCCCTATCGCTTAGAGTTCTTTGAAGACACCCTAGAAAGTATTCGCGAATTCGATATAGAAACCCAATTGTCTATTGGCATTAAAAACAAAGTTTCGATTATTCCCGATATAGGCGAAAAGTCGCGCGCTGTAGTGCGACAAAGCTTTCTGTCCTATGTGGGTGATGAGGCTTTAGTGGTACTTCAGGACCGCGGATTTATATTAGATCAAATGCACGGGCTTTTTGAAAAAGCCAAAGCGCATTATAATCAACTTGAAAGCCCACTACAATGGTCCGCTCCAGAGGTACTTTTTTGTGATCAAAACCTACTGAGTCAGGACCTCGATACAGTCGACAATATATGGCTTGTCACTAAAAATGATAGCAAGCAAGACCTGAGTTTCGATCAAAGCCCGCAACCCTCATTTAACAAGCAATTTAATTTGCTTATCGACCAAATCAATTCGAGTCATGCTCAGGGAATCACCACTTTGATCTGCTGTGGCTTTGAGGCGCAGGCCAAACGATTTAGAGACATTTTTGAAGACAGCACTAAGGACGTAAAAGGCTATCATATCGAGGTGTTCTCGCTGCACCAGGGTTTTTTAGATAAAGATCAAGGCCTGGCCTTATATACCGATCACGAAATTTTTGAGCGCTATCACAAGTTTAAACTAAAAAACGGTTTAGCAAAAAAGCAAGCCGTTAGCATCAAAGAACTCTCTCAATGGCAAATCGGGGATTATGTGACCCATATCGACCACGGAATCGGGACTTTTGGCGGATTACAACAAATCGAAGTCGAAGGGAAGACCCAGGAAGCCATTAAGTTAGTTTATGGCGATCGCGATATTTTATATCTAAGTATCCATGCCCTGCACAAAATTGCCAAATTTAACGGTAAAGACGGATCTGTCCCTAAACTCTACAAACTCGGGAGTGCGGCCTGGAAAAACCTCAAAACTAAAACTAAGAAAAAGGTTAAGGAAATCGCCTTTAACCTTATCGAATTATATGCCAAAAGACGCTTGCAAAAGGGCTTTGCTTTTGGTCCGGATTCTTACTTACAACACGAGCTAGAATCGTCGTTTTTATACGAGGACACTCCCGATCAAACTTCCGCCACAAACGACATCAAAAAAGACATGGAAAGCTCTCAACCCATGGATCGATTGGTCTGCGGGGATGTAGGTTTTGGTAAAACCGAAGTGGCCATTCGCGCTGCATTCAAGGCCGTGGACAATGGCAAACAAGTGGCGGTTTTGGTCCCAACAACTATTTTGGCCTTTCAACATTTTAAGACTTTTTCAAAGCGGCTCGAGGATTTACCCGTCAGTGTTGATTATTTAAATCGCTTTCGTACCGCCAAAGAGCGCAAAGATGTGCTCGAGCGACTCAAAGAGGGTAAACTCGATATTGTTATTGGCACTCATCAACTGGTTAATGCCGCAGTACAGTTCAAGGACATTGGTTTGCTGATTGTAGACGAAGAACAAAAGTTTGGGGTGGCGGTCAAAGACAAGCTCAAAACCCTGAGAGAAAATATCGACACCCTTACCCTTACGGCTACCCCGATTCCACGTACCCTACAATTTAGTTTGATGGCGGCGCGGGATCTCTCGGTTATCAGCACTCCACCACCTAACCGCTACCCCATAGAAACACGGGTGATCCGTTTTAGCGAAACCCTGCTACGCGACGCAATACACTATGAGCTCTCTCGCGGTGGTCAAGTTTTTGTAGTGCAAAATCGTATCGAGCATATACATGAACTGGCCGGAGTCATACAAAGGCTGATTCCGGAGGCAAAAATCGCTGTAGGGCACGGTCAAATGGAGGGCAAAAAACTCGAATCTATTATGATGGGCTTTATGGAAAACGAGTATGATATTTTGGTCTCGACCACCATCATAGAGAATGGGCTAGACGTCTCCAATGCCAATACCATATTGATCAATAACGCCCACCATTTCGGGTTGTCTGACCTGCATCAAATGCGTGGACGCGTGGGTCGTAGCAACAAAAAAGCCTTTTGCTACTTTATTACCCCGCCCTACTCGGCCATGACCGATGAAGCCCGCAAACGCATGACCGCTCTGGAACAATTTAGTGATTTAGGCAGCGGGATTCACATTGCCATGAAGGACCTAGAAATACGCGGAGCAGGTGATCTCTTGGGCGGAGAACAAAGCGGATTTATCAACGAAATTGGTTTTGAAACCTATCAAAAAATATTGGCCGAGGCCATCGAAGAACTTAAGGAAAAAGAATTTAAAGAGTTATATAAAGATCAGCTGTCCAAGAAAAAAGTGTTTACCCGAGACACGGTGGTCGACACAGATTTTGAGCTGCGCTTTCCTGAGGATTATATCAATAGCGTGACCCAAAGACTTCAATGTTATACGGAGCTCAACGAATTAAGTAAGGAAGAGGAGTTCAGTGTGTTTGAGAACAACCTGGTCGATCGTTTTGGAGCCCTACCACCATCGGCTAGGGATCTCTTAGAATGTGCCAAGCTCAAACTCATAGCTGCAGAACTCGGCCTTGAACGTGTGGTCTTAAAAAATCAACGCATGATTGGATACTTTATACAAGACCAGCAGAGTCCCTTTTACCAAACGCCAACTTTCCAAAACCTCATACAAGTGGTCCAAACTCAAGGCGGGGGTCAAATAAAGCTGAAAGAGAAACAAACCAAAAACGGATTGCGCTTGCTATTGACCGTTGAAAAAATCCCCACCGTAGCCACGGCCTTGAGCCATTTACGCTTGCTGCTTCAAAAAGGGTAAAAGGCGTCTTTGATGTGATTAATTTTATAATCCTCGGGCGTTCCTAAAACAGAAATCAGATCAAAACGGATGGCAGTGTCTGTCGCCCCTAAAAAATGTAATAGGTGATTCCAGCACTAAGCAGGTGTTTTTGTTTTCGCCGATCTACAGCTGATAATGGATCTTCCCATAGATCAGTTGACCTCGTTTTTACCTCGACCACAACTTTTTCTGAGGGCTCTTTTTGAACGACCAGATCTAGCTCTAAGCGTACAACGCGGTAATTGCGCAATAAAATTTTATAGCGCTCAGATTCTAAATATTGTGCGGCGATTTGTTCCCCCCAATGCCCTAATTCATTGTGCTTTGCCATGGACCTCTATTTTAGCCTTGTCAGAGTTAACTGTCAAGCTGCAGGGGAGTCCAAAGGGCAAGGCCCGATTATCTGATAAGTGGCCAATAGGCGCGTCAAAGACCACAGGGTAAGATTCTTGGGCCACGGCGGCCCAAATAATTTGACGTGCGTCATAGCCAAAAGGGATTTCGTGGTCTTTCATATCCGTCATACCACCCACAATTAAACCAGCCAATCCCTGAAGCAACCCACTGCGTTTAATGGAATACATCATGCGGTCAATATGGTATAGATATTCATCAAGGTCTTCAATAAAGAGAATCTTCCCGCGGGCATCTAGCGCATCCGCGCTGCCTTGCAAACTGTAAATCAGGGAGAGATTTCCCCCAACTACCGGCGCTGTGACCTCGCCAGTGCGGAGCATAACCCCTTGATCATTGGGCGACAGTGCAGTCTCCACCCTTGTGGGTTGATACGAATTAGGCCATTCAATGGTATAATTCTCACCGGTTAAAGCCTGCTTGATTGTCTCAGAAGTTGCCTGGGATTTTTCCCCTAAGGCCAAAGGCATTTGGCCATGCAGACTCGCCCAGCCTAAATTCTGTAGTCTGGCATGCAAGGCCGTAACATCAGAATATCCGATAATCCATTTTGGATACTTAGTGAATTCTTCAAAATTAATCTCATCCAAAATTCTGATAGTTCCATAACCTCCGCGCGCGCACCAGATTGCTTTTATCTCAGGATGGTCGAGGGCCCACTGAAGGTCCTGGGCGCGCGCGGTATCCGATCCGGCTAATTGATGAAATTTAGCGCCTATGCTTTGCCCGTATACTACACGAAATCCCCAGCTTTCAAGGCAGATTTCAGTCTGTTTTAGATCCTCCTGCGCGACAAAACGTGCCGTGGCAACAATGGCCACCAAATCTCCAAGGGATAAAAAAATGGGTTGTTTCATGGTTCTCTCAAACAAATGGGGGGAAGACACTAAAGTTAAACATTTCTGGTCAAGAGCGTAAATTTAAATTTTATTCATAAATTTCATTGTTAATCAGAATGTTAGCCATTGAATACAAACATGACTTCATGCAATACAAGTACGCTGGCCCCATATGTGCCGGGAAGTAATAATCCATGGGATAAGGCCAAAGTCAAACACTGTTACCGTCGATTGGGTTATGGCGCAGATCTAAACACGATAAACACGGGAGTGAGTTCAAGCCCAAGTGCACTAATAGACCAGTTAGTGGATAGTGCGGCAGGGGCTCCACTGCGCGAGGTCCCTTTTTGGGGTTATTACAGACTCAGTGATTTTAGCAATTACACACAGGAAAATCCAGAATATATCAATGATTTTAGAATAGAAACTGGCAACCTAATGGTCAGTACAGGTCTCAAAGGGCGTATGAACTTTTTTTGGCTGAATCATTTTGTCACTGAACTCCCTACATATAATTATTCTCCCTACCTTTTTCAGTATTATCGCACCGCAGAGCAGCATGCATTGGGCAACTTCAAAGACCTAGTGCACGATATGGGACTGACCCCGGCCATGCTGATCTATCTAAATGGTTTTCAAAATACCAATACCGAACCTAACGAAAACTACGCTAGAGAGCTTTTTGAACTTTTCACCTTAGGGGAAGGTAATGGCTACACCCAGGAGGATATTGTAGAGACCTCAAAGGCCCTTACTGGATGGAACCTGAGACCTCAAGCTGGAGGGCCTATAATTTTTAATACCAACACCTTTTTTAGTGGGGACAAAACCATTTTTGGACAAACCGGAAACTGGAATTACCACGATGTCATCGACATTCTCTTTCAGGAACGCGGCCCCTTGATTGCCCAATACATTTGTCGCAAGTTATATCGATACTTCGTGAGCCCAGATGTTGATCTTATGATCGAGACTAACATTATAGCACCCTTGGCACAAACCATGATCGACAATAATTTTGAACTAGTTCCTGTTTTAAAACAATTATTTAAAAGCGAACATTTTTTTGATGAAAGGGCTCTTGGGGTCATCATTAAAAGTCCGTTTGACCTGATTTTCCAATTTGTAAACGAATCCAGCTTTTTATTCAACAATGACTTGATGGAGGCCTTTATTTATTATGCAGCAGTCTTAGGGCAAGTTATGTTCAACCCCCCGGATGTGGCCGGTTGGCAAGGGGATCAACACTGGATTGGAACCGCTACAATCACCGCGCGCTGGGCCTTGTTCAGAGCATATTTAACACTATTATACGACAGTGGGCAAGAGGAGCGCTTTAGAACACTTGCCATTGATTTGTCAAACAACAGTAGTGACCCTGCATATATCACTAAAGTCATTGTCGATTATTTACACGCTCGTGAACTTTTTACCCCTACGGATTACGATATCGCTACTGAGGTCTTCAAGTGGGAAATCCCGCAAAATTATTACGATGATCGATTGTGGAATCTCAGTTGGGCTGAAGCACCCTATCAAGTTTTACTCTTGTTAAATCATGTGGCCACTTGGCCGGAATTTCAACTCAAATAAACGGCCATGGATAAGGACAAACTATACAACAGAGATAAGCACTCAGGGGAGGCCGAACATAAACACCATAATCATGAACATGATTATTGGTCTCGGCGCAGTTTTATACAGGCTCTTGGGCTTGTAGGTGGGGGCAGTATGCTCTTAGGCAAACAATCAGTCTCGGCAGCCCAAGCCACGCCACTTACCGTGGCACTAGCAGAAAGTCAAAATGACAACATATTGGTCATCATAAGGCTCAATGGCGGGAATGATGGACTCAATACTATTGTTCCGGTATACGATTATGCGACCTATGCAAACTTACGCCCGAACTTAAGGCACTTTGAACCCAATTTAATGCCGCTCAATGATGATTTCAGTATTCCCAATTATATGAATGATTTGGAATCCGTTTGGGGTGATGGTCAAATGAAAGTGGTTCACGGCGTGGGTTATCCCGACCAGAATCTATCCCATTTTCGTTCGAGTGATATCTGGGCCTCAGCAGCGCATCAATACGAAGAACCAACCGGATGGTGGGGACGCTATTTTGAAGATTTATACCCGGATTATTTAGTCAATCCACCGGAGGCTCCGCCTGCAATTCAGGTCGGCAATATTGGTAATTTAATTTTTGATGGTTTTGACAACAATTATGCCTTCACTTTTGCCAATATAGAACAACTTCAAACTGTTGGTGCCAATGGTGCGCTCCACGATGTGGTTAATGTCCCAAATTGCGTCTACGGCGACAAACTTACTTTTTTACGAGCCGCGGCCAATGCCACATTTACCTATTCTGGCCTTATTCATGACGCTTACATGGCCTCAAATAACAATGCCAATTACGGCAATGGAAGTTTAGCAACACAGCTCGCGGCAGTAGCCCGATTGATTAAAGGCGGATTAGGCACAAAAGTCTATATGGTATCTTTGGGTAGTTTTGACACTCATGCTAATCAGCGCTACGCCCATCAATCCCTTTTGCAAGATTTGTCCAGCTCCATAAAAGCATTTTATGAAGATTTGGGCTCGGGTGGATGGGATCAAAAAGTCTTGTCTATGACTATTTCAGAATTTGGTCGACGACCTTATGAAAACGGCTCCTCTGGTACCGATCACGGCGCGGCTTCACCGATGATGCTCTTCGGCCCTGCATTAAATGGAAGTGGTTTTGTGGGGGAACATCCCGACCTCTTAACTTGGGATGACTACGATAACCTTATTCCCTCAACGGATTTCCGCGATGTATATGCCTCTGTTTTAAGCAACTGGTTCTGTTTAGATCAACAGGTTATTGATTCCATACTGCTCAATCACAATTATCAATCACTTGATTTAGGCTTGGATTGTCAGACCCTGAGCGTGGGTGATCCCAAACCTTTTATGCGATTTACCCATCGCCCTGTTTACCAAAATAATCAAACCTTTATTGAGATTGAAACCCAACAAACCGCCCACGGCAGAATTACCCTATACGACATTATGGGTCGCGAATTAGTGACCTTAGCGGACCGTGTGTTTTTCCCGGGCAGACATAGCATTGATGTGCGCCAATCTGCTGGTATTCGATTGAGTTACGGGCAGTACATTTACCGTATCACTTTTGCAGGCCACCAATACAGTAAATCCATTTTGATTCGTTAGACTTTAATTTGCCAGCGACCTTACCATGGCGCGTCCATGCATTCCTTAACTAATCTCCACAGTTCATTAGATGGAATCTTCAGGCTAAATCCTTACTTTTATGCCCTAATTATGCGTCGTGAATAAGACCTCGAAACGTTACACCATTACAGCAGCCTTGCCTTATGCCAATGGCCCCGTTCATCTTGGGCATTTGGCTGGCGTATATGTTCCAGCTGATATCTATACCCGCTACTTGCGACTACAAGGACGTGATGTAGTCTTTATCTGCGGAAGTGATGAGCATGGGGTGCCTATTACCATCAAAGCAAAAAAAGAAGGGGTTACACCACAAGCTGTCGTCGATCGATATCATGAAATCATCAAAAAAAGCTTCTTAGAATTTGGGATCAGTTTTGATAACTATTCCAGAACCTCTGCGCCAATCCATCATGAGACGGCCGCGGACTTTTTTAAAGATTTGTACGATAATGGCCAATTTGTGGAAGAAACCACTGAGCAACTATTTGACGCTGAGGCTGAGCAATTTTTAGCCGACAGATTCGTCATTGGCACCTGTCCCAAATGCGGTAACACCGAAAGCTATGGCGATCAATGTGAACAATGTGGTACTAGTCATAACGCCACAGATCTAATCAATCCGAAAAGCACCCTTTCTGGCAGTACACCTGTGCGCAAACAAACCAAACACTGGTTTTTGCCATTGGATCAGCATCAAGAGTGGCTCAAACAATGGATTTTAAAGGATCATAAATCAGATTGGAAGCCCAATGTTTACGGTCAGTGTAAATCTTGGATTGACGATGGCCTGCGTCCTCGGGCTGTAACTCGTGATTTAGATTGGGGTATTCCCGTGCCGGTGAAAAATGCCCAGGGCAAAGTACTTTATGTTTGGTTTGACGCCCCTATAGGTTATATCTCTGCAACCAAAGAATGGGCCCAAAACACTGGTGCCAATTGGGCGCCTTACTGGCAGGACAAGGACACCAAACTGGTTCATTTTATCGGAAAGGATAATATTGTTTTTCACTGCATCATTTTCCCGAGTATGCTCAAAGCACATGGGGACTATATTTTGCCCGAAAATGTTCCGGCTAACGAATTTTTAAACCTCGAAGGAGACAAAATCTCTACCAGCCGCAATTGGGCTGTATGGTTACACGAATACCTATTAGACTTCCCAGGGCAACAAGATGTTTTACGCTATGCCCTGACGGCTAATGCCCCCGAGACTAAAGACAACGACTTTACTTGGGCGGATTTTCAGGCCAGAAACAACAACGAATTAGTCGCCATATTTGGTAATTTTATCAATCGGGTATCGGTATTGACCCATAAATACTATGATGGATCTGTTCCTAAGCCCAATAGCTTTTTGGAGGAAGACTTGTCGGTACTGAACCAACTCAAAGCCTATCCCGGGGTGATATCAGATTCTATAGAGCGCTACCGTTTTCGTGAGGCCCAATCCGAATTGATGAATGTGGCGCGGGTCGGGAACAAGTATCTAGCCGATGCTGAGCCCTGGAAACTCATCAAGACTGACCCTGAACGCACTGCAACCATAATGTATGTGGCGCTTCAAATTGCTGGTGCATTGGCCGTGTTAAGTGAGCCTTTTCTTCCTTTTACCTCGGCTAAATTAAACGAGTCGTTAGGGATAAACGCCTTGGATAAGCCACTTAGCTGGCAGCAAATCGCAAGCTCGGAAAATTATCTTCCGCAGGGCCATATTATCGCCCAAAGCCCTCTTTTGTTCCGAAAAATTGAGGATGAAGAAATCGAATTACAGCGCAACAAACTAGCGCAAACTAAACTTAATAATATACCCATGGAAGAGGCCCATACACCACAAAAAGATCTTGTAAATTTTGATGACTTCACCAAAATGGATTTGCGTGTGGGTACTATTTTAAGTGCCGAAAAAATGCCAAAGGCGAATAAACTTTTGGTGCTTAAAGTCGATGTAGGTATCGATCAGCGTACCATCGTGTCAGGTATTGCCGAGCATTTCACACCAGAAGAAATCATCGGAAAACAAGTCTGTGTTCTACTTAATCTCGCACCAAGGGCTATTCGCGGGACTGAGAGTCAAGGAATGATCCTCATGGCAGAAGATGCCGATGGCACTTTACGCTTTGTTGCGCCGGACCAGAGTATTAAATCCGGATCTTCAATCCGATAAGTTGTATTCCAGCCCTTAGCTCAGTCTGTTCTTTTTGGTGTCTAATTGAAATATAAAATCAAGACATCGGATTATCTCGAAAACTGCTTGGCCAATTTGCGCAAAAATTAGACCAATTTTGTAGTAATAATATTAACTGGACAAGCTTTCGCGGCTTCTTTACTTGGCTGATAAGCCGCGGCGTCAGGCGTTTTTACGGTGTGGAACCCTTTTTTTTCTTGGGCGTGTAAGAGCACGCTTTTTCCGTCTTTTTTAGACATTTGGAATTGTTCAGGGGCCAATTCGACACAATAGTTACAGCCTATGCATTTTTGTCTCTGTAAGGTAATAATGACCATGACAATGAGATTTAAGCAGTCGCGTACTCGGTCTTGACGACTTTATATAATTTGTCAGAGGGGCGAATACGAAAAGGTAAAGGCAGTGTAATGCTATCTCCTTTTGAGGCGGTCTGCTGAGCTTTATCGTTAACCAGCATCTCTGAGAGCTCGAGTTCCTGAGCCCCTGTAGTGGGTCCCTGTATTAGCACGGTATCGCCAAGTTTTAAGTCGTAGGCCTCAATTTTAAATTCGCCAATATTGGATTTGGGGAAAAAGTGAATTCCCTTGCCCACATATACTTTCTTTTGGGTGGCCTTGGAGCCATTGGCTTCACTCCATTCTCCCAATTTTTGTCCCAAGTAATATCCACTCCAAAAACCGCGATTATAAACCTTTTCAAGTTCGCCCATCCAAAGCGCAACTTTTTCCTTATCGAAGGTCCCAGCAGAATGGGCATCTATAGCCTCGCGATAGGTTTTAATGACTTTGGCTACATATTCTGGAGCACGGCCACGACCTTCAATCTTGAGCACTTTCACCCCTGTATCGATGACTTGATCCAAAAAGTCCAAAGTACAAAGGTCCTTGGGGGACATCATATACTCGTTATCTAATTCAATTTCAAAACCGCTTTCCTGATCGATTACGGTGTATTTCTTGCGACAATTTTGTTTACAGGCCCCGCGATTTGCAGAGGAATTATGGGAATGCAAACTCAAATAACACTTCCCAGAAACGGCCATGCATAAGGCGCCGTGACCAAAAATCTCAACTTCGACTAATCGACCGCTTGGCCCACGCAGCTCTTCACGCTCTATTTGCTCCACGATTTTCTTAACCTGACGTAAACTCAGCTCACGACTCATAACCATGGTATCGGCAAACATGGCATAAAACTTTACAGTCTCAATATTGGTGATATTGATCTGCGTCGAGATATGTATCTCCATGCCGATTTGACGCGCATAGGCAATCACTGCTTGATCCATAACAATCACCGCAGTAATACCGGCACTCTTTGCGGCATCTAGCACGGTCTTTATGATGGATAAATCGTGATCGTAGATAATGGTGTTTAAGGTCAAATAGGTGCGCACCTTTTTGGCCTCGCATCGTTTGACGATTTCAGGTAAATCCTCTATAGTAAAATTAATACTGGCGCGTGCACGCATATTGAGTTGATCCACGCCAAAATAAACTGAATCCGCTCCGTTGTCGATTGCCGCTTGCAGAGATTCAAAATTTCCTGCCGGCGCCATTAATTCTATAGTGCCATTTTCCGTCATAGCCTGAGCATTATTTTCGGCAAAGGTACTAATTGCGCGCAATTTATAAGCTAAAAATCTGGGCGGCCACGGCCGCCCAGATTAGGGTCAAAATTACAACAGGAGCAAAGATTGGCAATGTACCTCAGTAGCATATCGCTTTTTACCCTCTGGGTCATCCCATGATCGGGTAACGAGTTTGCCCTCCAAGGCCACTTCTTTCCCTTTTCATAAGTAAAGCTCTATCAGTTCGGCGGTTTTTCCCCAAGCAATCACATTATGCCACTGAGTGTCCTTAATGCGCTCTCCCTTATTGTTTTTGTAACTTTCATTAGTGGCCTTGGAAAACTTTGCGAGTTTTTGACCTGAAGCTACGGTGACAATTTCTGGGTCATTGCCCAAATTTCCGATCAACTGTACTTTGTTTCTTAATGTACTCATAATTCTAATTTTAAATATTAAACAGTTAATAATGCCTACCAATAGACAGATTGACTCGACAAACATCGCACTGCTTTCGCTTAATATTTCTCTTTTAAACGTTTAATTTCAATGGGGCTTCATTGAATTTATAAATTCAGACTTAGTCATTTTTTGTATCTTCAAATCGGCTGGCCTTGGTCACAAGCAGCTACAGGCCCGGCAAAAGTGGCTGAAACAACAAACCTTAATCCACCAACCTGAGTTATGAGTCATTATCATCTCAAAACGACAGAGGCCTACAATACGGCCTATCAAGAGAGTATTGATGATCCCGAAGCCTTTTGGGATGAAATCGCTAAAAACAACTTTTTATGGCAAAAACCTTGGCATAAAACCTTTGAATGGGATCAAACAAACAGCAGGGTACAATGGTTTTCGGGCGGTGAGCTTAACATCACCGAAAATTTGCTGGATCGTCATTTAGCACAAAACGCTGATAAAACAGCCATTATTTTTGAACCTAACGATCCTGACGAGAATCATCAAGAAATAAGCTATGCGGCCCTGGCAAAGTCGGTCAATAAAATGGCCAATGTCCTCAAAAGTCAGGGCGTTCAAAAAGGTGATCGCGTTTGCATTTACTTACCGATGATTCCAGAACTGGCCATAACTGTTTTGGCTTGTGCCCGAATAGGGGCGATACATTCGGTGGTTTTTGCAGGCTTTTCTGCCTCAGCTTTAGCAGCGCGCATTAATGATTGTGAGTGTGCTTTGGTAGTCACCAGCGATGGAGGCTTTAGGGGTTCAAAAACAATAAACTTGAAAACAATCGTGGACCAAGCCCTAGAAGATTGCCCGGGTGTTCAAAACACTTTGGTGGTCGCGCGCACACTCGAGACCATCAATATGGCCGCGGGAAGAGACCTTTGGTTGAAACCTTTATTTGATGAGTCTTCTGAAGAATGTGTCGCCACTGTTATGAGCGCCGAAGACCCCCTATTTATTCTATATACGTCGGGATCAACAGGCAAACCAAAAGGGATGGTGCACACCTGTGGGGGCTACATGGTTTACAGTGCCTATACATTTAAAAACGTATTTCAATATCAACAAAACGATATCTATTGGTGTTCAGCAGATATCGGATGGATTACCGGTCACAGTTATATCCTTTATGGGCCATTGGCCAATGGGGCCACCACCATTATGTTTGAAGGGGTGCCTTCTTTTCCTGATTTTGGACGATTTTGGGCGATCATCGAAAAATATAAAGTGACTCAATTTTATACGGCTCCAACAGCCATTCGCGCTTTAGCCAAAGAATCCTTAGAATTTGTAACACCATATGATCTTTCAAGTCTAAAAGTTCTAGGCACAGTCGGAGAGCCCATTAATGAAGAAGCTTGGCAGTGGTATTTTAAAAACATTGGCGCCGGCAAAGTGCCCATTGTAGACACCTGGTGGCAAACAGAGACTGGAGGGGTAATGATTGCTCCACTGCCCGGAATAACCCCAGCAATTCCGACCTATGCGACCTTGCCTTTGCCAGGTATACAGCCTGTGCTACTGGATGAGCACGGTCATGAAATCAAAGACAAAGAAGCCTCTGGACTGCTGTTTATAAAACATCCCTGGCCGTCTATCGCCCGAACAATTTGGGGTGATCATCAGCGCTATTTGCAAACTTATTTTGGAGCGCAAGCCGATAAATACATGACGGGAGATGGCGCCACTCGCGATGCCGAGGGTAATTATCGAATCACTGGTCGTGTGGATGATGTTATTATTGTTTCGGGACATAATCTGGGGACCGCCCCAATAGAAGATGCGATAAACGAGCACGACTTGGTGGCCGAGAGTGCTGTTATCGGAGTGCCTCATCCCATCAAAGGCAATAGCCTTTTTGGGTTCATTATTCTCAAAGGCCCATCAAATGACCATCCCTCGCTCAAAAACGAAATCAATCAGTCCATTGCCCAGCACATCGGTCCAATTGCAAAACTCGATGAAATGGTCTTTACTCCAGGGCTGCCAAAGACACGCAGTGGTAAGATCATGCGGCGCATATTGCGCAATATTGCTCAAAAGAATTTTGATGCCTTAGGAGATACTAGCACCTTGCTGAATCCTGAAATTGTATCAGAATTAATTCGGGTCATGCAAAAAAAATGACAAAATGGTTCGGTTTAATTAGGTCGAAGTCAATTAAGGTATGGTTTTTGTGACAATAGAGGCAACACTAAATTAACCTCATTCACGAAACTTACTCAATGCGGGCATTTCTTTTTATTCTCAGCCTTTTTTGCTTTTGTAGCACTTCGGCTCAGACCCTTCAAATTCTCGACAGTAAGTCGCTTTATCCAGTTGTCAATGCCAGTTTAGTCGATACTTTATCTGATCAATATGCTTGGGCAGGCCTAGATGGCAAGGTCCGGCTAGATGACTTCTCGCCCAAAGCCTTCTTTGCGATTGAAGCACTGGGCTATAGTCGTATAATGATTAAATTCGAACAGTTAGCAGCGAAAAATTTTGAGCTTTTTCTCGAGCCAATCAACACAGAACTCGAAGAAGTTATTGTTTCAGCCACAAAATGGCGCCAGCCAAAGGATAAAAGTCCCCTCAAAGTCATTCGTGTAAAATCAGAAGATATTGTTTTGCAAAACCCTCAAACTGCTGCAGATCTATTGGGCGCCTCAGGAGCAGTTTTTATTCAAAAAAGTCAGCAAGGTGGTGGAAGTCCTATGATTCGTGGGTTTGCTACTAATCGACTCATTTACACCGTAGATGGTGTACGCATGAACACGGCTATTTTCAGAGGAGGAAACCTACAAAACGTCATCTCCTTAGATGCTCTGGCCATGGAAAACACTGAGGTGTTATTAGGCCCAGATGCAGTTATCTATGGAAGTGATGCAATAGGTGGGGTTATGAGTTTTGAAACATTAGGGCCAAAATATTCAGAAAATAAGGCGATGACCATATCGGCCAGCGCTTTAACGCGTGGGGCTTCAGCTAATTTTGAACGAACTGCTCATGCCCATATTCAACTGGGTCAAAAGAAATGGGCCATGACTTCAAGCTTTACCCGTACCAATTTCGGTGACTTACGTCAAGGAAATCATGGGCCTGACGATTACCTACGACCCTTTTTTGTGACACAATACAGCGGTCAAGACCTGATTACCCCAAATTCAAACCCAAATCGTCAAGTTCCTTCGGGCTACAACCAAAGTAATTTCATGCAAAAGGTATATTACCGGCCCAATTCAAATTGGAATCTGAGTCTGGCTTATCATAACTCTGAAACTTCAGCCTTTAGCCGTTATGATCGTCAACTAAGATCAGCAAATGGGTTGCCGCATTACGGGCAATGGGATTATGGGCCACAAAAATGGACCATGAAACAATTCACTGCTAATCATTTGGCCTCTGGGGGCATTTTCTCTGAGATGACCCTAAGGCTGGCCCAACAAGACTTTGAAGAAAGCCGTATCAGTCGAAATTTTAATGACCCCATTCAAGAAAATCGCACTGAAAATGTGGTGGCCTATTCGGCAAACCTAGATTTGCGTAAAAGCATCGGGGATAAAGGAGAACTATTTTATGGTCTCGAATGGGTTTTTGATCAGGTAGAATCGACTGGGCTTGAGCGAAATATAACAACAGGAACGAGTGCTCCAGGGCCCTCACGATATCCCCAAGCTGATTGGCAATCCTACGCAGCCTATCTATCTTATCAGCACCAATGGTCTTCTAAAATATTATCCCAAGCAGGTCTGCGCTACAATGGAATCGGACTAAAGGCTGAATTTGATACCAATTTTTATCCTTTGCCATTTGAACAAGCACAGCTCAATACAGACGCCCTTACCGGCAGTATTGGTTTTGTGTTTAAACCTTCAGCGCTATGGAACTTGCGCGCCAACATGGCCACTGCATTCAGAGCCCCGAACGTAGACGACATGGGTAAAGTCTTTGATTCAGAACCCGGAGCGGTCGTTGTGCCAAATCCAGATCTTGTTCCAGAATATGCGCTGAGTTGGGACCTGGGGATTGCCCATATGTTGAGTAAAAAAGTAAAAATTGACTTAAGTGGTTATTTCACCAAGCTAGATAACGCCCTTACTCGGAGAAATTTTACCCTAAACGATGCAACCGAAATTGTCTATGATGGTGTTCTGAGTCGGGTTCAAGCCATTCAAAATGCGGCCGAGGCACAAGTTTATGGTATTCATACCGGGATTGAGTTAAAATTACCTTCGGGCTTTGAGCTCACTTCAGATTTAAACTGGCAAAAAGGTGCCGAAGAATTGGACGACGGCTCGAGCAGTCCAGCACGGCATGCCGCCCCATGGTTTGGTGCAACCCGTCTATGGTTCCGTGCACAAAATCTTGTGATTCAGGGATATACCCAGTATAGTGGTGGGTTCAGTCATGATCAATTGGCTATTGAAGAACGCTCAAAGACCGAAATTTATGCCTTAGACGCCCAGGGTAATCCTTACGCGCCAGCCTGGCAAACCTTTAATTTAAAAGCTCAATATTCTTTGGATAACCATATCGACCTGATTGCCGGTATAGAAAATATTACGGATCAACGCTACCGCACTTACAGTTCAGGGATTTCTGCTGCAGGGAGAAATCTAATTTTAGCCCTGCGCGCGCAAATATAATTTCATTGCTTAAATTGGGGTGATGAAACAAATGATCACCTTAGGATTAGGGCCCTTACTGGCTGGCATCATACTTCTTTTACCAGAGCCACTTTTTAATCCATTGATGGATAAAATTTTTGCGGCCTGCCTTTGGATGGTCCTCTGGTGGATCACCGAGGCCGTTTCTATTTCAATAACCGCCCTTCTCCCTATTGTACTATTCCCGTTACTGGGATTGAGCAGCATTGGTCAGGTTACTGTACACTATGCCAACCCCATTGTTTTCCTTTTTTTTGGCGGATTTGTCATTGCTTTGGCCTTGGAAAAAGTAGCTTTACACAAACGCATGGCCCTACATATCTTGCGTATGACTGGCCCAAAAGCAAATGGGGTTATTTTCGGATTCATGCTTGCCACAGCCTTGCTTTCGATGTGGATTTCTAACACTGCAAGCACGGTGGTGATGCTGCCTATGGCATTATCGGTTTACAATTTGGTCAAAAAGAAAACCCCAAAACAAAAGAAAAAATTAAAGCGTTTTGCCTTGAGCCTCATGCTCGGTATTGCCACTGCTGCAAACATTGGCGGTATGGCCACATTAATTGGCACCCCTCCTAATAGTGTGATGCTCGCATTTCTCAATGAGCAATATCAAATTGATATTGGGTTTTTTCAGTGGATGACTTTTGGCGTGCCCCTATCTGCAATACTTCTTGTGGTTGCTTATTGGATTATTGTGCGCTGGGCATATCCCAGCGGTCTGGGGCTTTTAGAAAGTGCCCATGACATTATAGAAGATGAACTTCATCGACTCGGACCAATTAAACGCAAGGAAAGAGCCGTACTGACCCTATTCTTAATGACGGTTTTTGGTTGGGTCTTCCGGGGTCAAATCAATCAGTGGTGGCCTGAGCTGGCCCTTACCGATACCCATATCGCAATGCTCGGTGCTTTATCTCTTTTTACCCTACCTATTCAAAAAGGCGCTAAGCCATGTGTGCTCCAGTGGGAAGATACTGCCAAACTTCCCTGGGGAATTTTGATATTATTTGGCGGAGGGCTTGCCTTAGCGAATCTTTTGGCTGAAGGCGGTTTTATCGATGCTATTCAAGCCTTTATCAGTCAAAAAGAACATTGGTCTCCAGTCTTGATTCTCATTACCCTGGTAACTCTAGTGTTATTTTTGACAGAGCTCATGAGTAATGTCGCCCTAGTTACTGTGTTTTTGCCCGTGATTGCAGGAATCGCATTAGGTTTGGATCAGCCTTTAATGGCTATGGTTATCCCGGTAACCTTGGCTTCGAGTTGTGCCTTTATGCTACCTATGGCGACCCCACCAAACGCCATAGTCTTTGCGAGCGGTCATATCAGCGTTGCGCAAATGGTACGCTCAGGTTTCTGGCTCAATGTGATGTCTCTGGTTGTGATTTTGCTTACGGGCTATTTCTTATTGCCATTAATTTTCTAAAAACCTTGATGAATACGTAACTTTGGGGCTCATTTCAGAGCTATGAAACAAACCAAAGAAGAACGATTTCAAAAACACGTGCTGTCTAAATATCAGATTTACAACAGCATTTTTATGACGCTCCCTTTTGATTCAATTACAAAAACAGGTGTGCTATTGCCTCTGTTTGAAGAAATTTGTGTTGGGGGCTACGATCAAGGGAAAAACCCTTCAGAAATTGTTAGTGAATTCTTTGAGCAATACCGCCCTGAATTAGATAAAAAAGGGCAAATTGATTTACTCTTTAACTTTATACAGTACATTGAGCGGCAAGTAGTTCTTTTTGATGCCATCGAGGAAGCAACCTTTTCGATCATCAATAATCTCGAGGGCCGAGGAACACTTCGCAGCATTAAAGATGAAGCTCATGAAAAAAATCAGCGAGAGGCACTTAAAGATTACCTCAAGCGTTTTAAGGTCCGTCCTGTTCTTACAGCGCACCCCACACAATTTTATCCCGGTTCAGTGCTCGGAATCATTACGGATCTGGCCAAAGCCATTGAGAAAAATAAACTCGAAGAGATAGAATTACTCTTGGCCCAACTCGGCAAAACTCCATTTTTCAAAAAATCTAAACCCAGCCCCTTTGACGAGGCTGTAAGCCTTATTTGGTATTTAGAACACGTTTTTTATCAAGCGGCCCACAATATTTATCGATTTACAAAAACCCATATTTTCGACGGAGAACAACTGCCCAATGAACTCATAAATCTGGGCTTTTGGCCAGGGGGTGATCGTGATGGTAACCCCTTTGTAACCGCTGAAATAACCCTTGAAGTTGCTGCGCGCCTGCGCCGCACTTTGATGAAAAACTACTACAAGGATGTGCGCAAAATGAAGCGTCGGATCACCTTTAATCAGGCTGAGCCCCTGGTGCTCTCTCTAGAGCAAAAACTGGCAGAGGAACTCAATCCTACTTTTTCTGTAACGGGGGATCGTACGGAAGAATTTTTGACCGAATTACAGGCCTTAAAAGAAATCCTAGAATCACAGCACGAAGGGCTTTTTGTAGGTCTTGTAGACGAACTTATTGAGAAAATGAATCTTTTTGGCTGCTATTTTGCTTCCTTGGACATACGTCAAGATTCTCGGATCCATACTAAAGCCATAATGGCCATTGCCCAGGCCTACCCAGAAATCATTCCCCAAAATTACACAACACTAAATTATGGGCAAAAAATTGAATTGCTCAGTAAATTGCAGGGTGCTGTTGAAGTACATAAAATAAATGATCCCATGGGGGAGCAAACTTTGGCCTCAATTTATGCGATGAAAAGCATTCAAGCTAAAAACGGGACTAAAGCTTGTGAACGCTATATCATTAGCAATAACGGAAGTGTGGTCAATGTCATGGAAGCCTTTGCTATGATTCGACTTTGTGATTGGCAGACGCCAAGTTGCGATGTCATCCCTCTGTTCGAAACAATCGATGACCTTAAAGGAGCCCATGAGGTTATGGAGGCCCTTTATAAAAATTCCGAATATCAAAACCACCTAAAAAGACGGGGTAATCGACAGTCTATTATGCTGGGATTCAGTGACGGCACTAAAGATGGAGGCTATCTCATGGCCAACTGGGCTATTTATCGGGCCAAAGAGCGCCTTACCGAAGTATCCCGAGCTTATGGGGTCACAGCCTTATTTTTTGATGGTCGTGGAGGGCCACCGGCACGCGGTGGCGGAAAGACCCATCAATTTTACGCGTCACTGGGCAATACCATAGAGCACGAAGAAGTACAACTCACTATACAAGGTCAAACCATCAGTTCTAATTTTGGGACTATTGATGCTTGTCAGTACAATCTGGAGCAACTCATTAGCTCAGGCATTGCCAATGAAATTTTCGCTCCAGATCAGGCCAATATCGCCCCGGACCAAAGAGAAATTTTAGAGCAGTTGGCCCAGGTGAGTTATCAAGCTTATCAGGACTTTAAAAACCATCCCCAGTTTTTACCATATCTGGAAAAAATAAGCACCCTAAAATATTACGCAAAAACCAATATCGGCAGTCGTCCGGCAAAGCGAGGCAGTAGCGAAAAACTCAACTTTAGCGACCTCCGCGCTATCCCTTTTGTGGGCAGCTGGAGTCAACTCAAACAGAACGTACCTGGATTTTATGGGGTGGGTATTGCCCTAAAAGCCCTCAAGGCTCAGGGCAAAATGGGTGATTTGCAGACCTTGTATAAAACCTCAGCATTTTTCAGAACACTGCTAGAAAACAGTATGATGAGTTTGAGCAAGAGTTATTTCCCACTTACAGAATATCTTAAAGATGATCCCGAATTCGGTGGGTTTTGGCAACTCATCCATCAAGAATATTTGCGTTCAAAAGTCATGGTCCTTGAAGTCTCAGGAGCCGAACAACTTATGGATGATTCTCGCGCCATGCGTGCCTCCATAGGTGTCCGCGAGCGAATTGTACTTCCGTTGTTAACGATTCAACAATATGCCTTGCGCAATATACAGCAGATTCAAAATAAGGGGGGACAAGAGCAAGATTTAGCGGTTTATGAAAAAATGGTCACGCGATCGCTTTTTGGCAATATCAATGCCAGCCGCAATAGTGCCTAATGCCTCCATACGCTTCACTTGATATAGCGTTTCAAGAATTTAAACCAAAGCGTCACATGGATTTTATCCAAAGACTTGGCGGTAGATTTCTATTGATTTAGGCCTTTTAAACCCCGTGGCGTGCATTTGCATATAATCCATAAGCAAGTCTAATAGGGCCCTTCGTTGTTCCGTCGTGGTTTTCCACTCAGTCAAATTTGCGAAAGTGGTTTTGGCCAAGGCACACAAATCTTTTACAACACCCCCATGACGCGTTATGCCCAAAGAAGACTCTTGAAACACGCCATCCTCAAGGTTGAAAAATGGCAAATGATTGTTTTTAAAATCGGGATAACAACCCAGAAACTGTTGTAATTCCAGGACGATCTTCAAATGAAAATTCAATGGCGACTGTGCTGTATCGAGGGCTATGAGCGCCTCACTCAAAAACCCAAAAAGTTCGATATTGGGCTCTTGCTCTTGGAGGGTCATTTTAAATATCTCCGCCAAAAACAAAGCCATAGAACTCTTGATAATATCACTGTGTAAATTTTGATAATGTATGGCGACTTTGGCCTCAGTTAAACGCTCAAGCTGACCTTTATCCCGGTGCAAAGCCTGAATTTGCAATTGTGTCAAAGGTTGAAACATCGCCGGGCGAAACGCCCCTTTTTTGGATTTTTGTAAGCCACGGATCATATAACTGCGCAAGCCCGAGGTTTCTGTAAGCATTTTAACAATTACGTCAGAATCACCATAACGTACTGTTGCTAGAACCAAAGCTGGCGTATCAACCCTCATCAGCGCACAATCATGATTTTAAGCACTTTGGTTTCGAAGGCATCTTCGGAGGTAATCAACACTAAATAAACCCCTGAGGCGACTTTATGACGTCCAAAGGCAAGAGTATCCCAAAGAACACTTCCCCCTTGACTTTTGGTCTCAAAAACCAAGTTTCCCTCAATATCCGTTATTTTCACATTTGCCCCTGCCGTGAGCCCATCGATAGTGGCCTGACCCTGGAATCCAGGGCGCACAGGATTAGGATAAACATAGGCTCCAGACAAATCATCTCGAGCATCGGTGGCTGAGCCTTCAAAAGCAACGAGCCCCTTAGTGGTGGCAAAATAAACTCTTCCACTATCTCCGTCTATGGTGATATCTTGCACGTTATCCGAGGGCAAAGGCGAATTTTCTTTGGTAAACCGCAAAAGGGTTTCTTGTCCATTGGCCGAGAGATAAAATACCCCCGAAGTTGCTGTAGCAATCCACTTATTATTTGAACCATCCACTTCTATATCAGTTACCGATTGCTGAAAGAGCAATTCTTGAGGTACCCCTTCTTCAAGGATAATAATGGGTTGCGCCTCTACATTGTTACCGCTTTGAAAAAATCCGGTAGTGTTGTACAGAACCCTTAAACCCTCACGTGTCCCGATCCAAAGGCGATTATTTTTATCAAAGGCCAAGGAACGGACATCGGTCGATGGCAAATTACCATTCCCCACCCCTTCGGTAATTCTATTAAAACTATTCCCGCTCGGATTAAATCCAATCAGCCCATTTTCGGCAGAACCAAAAAATACATAGCCTTCGCGACTGATTTTCAAGTCGGTCAAGGCAAGTTCATCCTCGGCATTAATGATTCCTGATAAATCAATTTTTCCGAGTTGACCCGAGGGACTCAACCGCAATAAACCTTGATCTATTTTTGACTGAACAAACCACAGATTATTGTCGCGATCAAAATCAGAACCATAAATCCTGAGGCCTGCAGCGGGATTATCGGGGGGAAGAGTCAGGCTGCTATTGGTTTGGTCATAAAGTATTTCAGGGACGCCGGCGGTTAATTTCAGCAAACCAAATTGAAAAGAAGAGGCAAAAACCTGTTCTGGATTCATGGGATTAATGGTCATTTGTACAATGTCGCTGGCTCCAAAGAGCTCAGAGGCAGGAATATTACTCCAATAATGGTTTTGAAATTGACTAATCCCCCTGTAACTCAGTGGATATGGGTTAAAGCTCACGGTTACCTCTCCAAATCCAACCCAAAGTTGACCCGCTGAAGCATCGATAGAAAATGGATTGTTAAACAAAGGGCCTTCTGGACCAATAGAGGCCCAATCAAATTGCCCACTGCCTTGTTTGAGTAGTCCATTAGCCCTAGTTCCAGCAAATATTTGATCGGCAAATCCCAAGCCTGCAGAAAATTGATCCTCCAGATCCATGGGTAATTCTAAGACATTAATGGGGGTAAAGTCCGCACCATAAGTGTTTATTGTAGATTCAGTTGTGATAGTGAGCACATTGCCGTTGACCCGCATATCTACTATAGGGTCAGATCCGAAATCAGCCATGATTTGCGTAGGCTCAGGAGTCAAACGCAATACCCTTTGGTTTGTCCTGGCAAAATAAACCGCATCATTCAAGGTCTGAATCGACACAATTCCTCCACCGGTTACCGTTTCCCAAGAAGCGTAATCAATTAGGTCCGGCCCATTGAGTAAGGCCTGTTTAATACCATCTTGGGCGGTCGCTGCATAAATATATGGAGCAAGTATAGTGGTTTGGGTGACTGAAATCGTATTGCCTAATTCACCGATATAATAGGTGTCCCCGAATTCCATAAGAGCGAGGTCAAATACTGAAATCCCAAAGTCAGTAGACACATATACTTTGCCCTGGTACTCGTAAAAGTCATTGATCGATTTTATGTTTGGGGGAATACTGGGCTTGTTCAATATGGCCACGATTTGAATCACATCTTCTTGTCCTTGAACAATCACCTCAATCAAGCCATTGTCATGGCCAATCATCAATAAATCATAGGTCTCGCTATAGTGGATTTCAGTTATTGCCTCCCCAGAAAGTCCTTCGATAGTCGTAATCGTGGTGATTTCCTCGTCCCAAATATCGTAGGTGTAGACGGCATTCTCTGCGGCAACGTAAACCTTATTATCCCCGTAGGCAATATCCTTTACACTGGTGTATGAAAAAAATCCTTTCCATTGATCGGTATCGGATTGAGCCATAACCCCAAATGCAATAAAAAACCCTAAAATCAGTAGATAAAATCTCATTCTGCTTTGTCCGCCTTTTAAACCTCGAAAATTACTATTTATTGTAGAAACCCCCATGATTATTGGCCGTATTCGTTCAAAAAAAAGCCCCAAATTGGGGCTCTATATCGGAAAATCACAAGTGCCTAAACCACTCCTTGTGCCATCATGGCCTCGGCGATTTTGACAAAGCCAGCAATATTTGCCCCCTTGACATAATCGACATAGCCGTCCTGATCCGTGCCGCAAGTAACACAGGCCTGATGGATATCATTCATAATTTGATGCAATTTTGCATCAACCTCCTCTGAAGTCCAGTTCAATCGCAGAGAATTCTGAGACATTTCAAGTCCAGAAGTGGCCACGCCACCAGCGTTTGATGCTTTTCCTGGACTAAAAAGAATTTTGGCTTTTTGGAATACCTCAATTGCTCCAGGAGTAGAGGGCATATTGGCCCCTTCTCCCACACAGATACAGCCATTACTGATTAAGGTACGGGCCTCATCTTCGTTGAGTTCATTTTGTGTAGCGCATGGCAGGGCAATTGCGCAAGGCACGCTCCAAGGTCTTTCCCCTGCTACAAATTTTGCGTTAGGATAGACTTCTGTATAAGTACTGATTCGTCCTCTTTTGACGTTTTTAAGCTCCATAACAAAGGCTAACTTTTCTTCATCGATGCCATCAGCGTCGTATATATACCCTGAGGAATCAGAAAACGTCACGACTTTTCCGCCAAGCTGAAGCGCTTTTTGAGCGGCAAATTGAGCCACATTACCAGAACCGGAGATAACTACAGTTTTACCCGCAATGTCTTCACCTCTGGTGGCCAACATATTCTTAACAAAATATACATTACCGTATCCAGTGGCTTCCGGACGGATAAGTGAGCCTCCATAGCTCAGTCCTTTTCCAGTTAATACTCCGGTAAACTCATTGCGCAAACGCTTGTATTGACCAAACATATAGCCGATTTCACGACCCCCCACGCCAATATCACCGGCAGGAACATCTGTATTGGGTCCTATGTGTCGGGCTAACTCGGTCATAAAACTCTGACAAAAACGCATCACCTCAGCGTCGCTTTTCCCCTTAGGGTCAAAGTCGCTGCCGCCTTTACCGCCACCCATTGGCAAGGTCGTTAAGCTGTTTTTAAACATTTGTTCAAACCCTAAAAACTTCAAAATGCTCAGGTTTACCGAAGGATGGAAGCGTAAGCCTCCTTTGTACGGTCCTATGGCAGAGTTAAATTCTACTCGGTAACCACGATTTACCTGAATGTGACCTTGATCATCAGTCCAAGGCACACGGAAAATTACCGTGCGCTCGGGTTCGGCCATACGCTCAAGTAACATATGTCCTTGATATTTTGGGTTTGCTTCAATAAAGGGGATTACTGTTTCGGCAACTTCTGTAACGGCCTGCATGAACTCAGGCTCATTTGGATTTCTTTCTGCAATACGCGAAATAAAATCTTGAATCGATTGTTTCACAAAAAAAGAATTTGAATTAGGAAAAAGCTATGAAAGGTTGATTATTTGACAAATCATCCGAGATTTTAGGGGCTCTTTTTGCGATATTGTCAAAAATCGGTCGTTTAATTTTTGGTTTATGCAAATATAAAGTACTTCCTGCGATCTGCTATCTTTTTTTTATCAAAACACAGTAGTTGTTAATTTAATCTCAAGTATGGGATGTTTTTTTATCTTTGAATGTGTTGAGTAACCCATATTTATAAGCCGTAGCGCACGTATTTTCCTGTCTATTTTATTACTTCTAATAAGCCTCCATGCCTTGGGGCAAAGAAATGGCAGTGCAGGAGAACTACCTATATCATTTTCCAACGAACTTGGAGTAGTGGCCGGGCCTGTGGCCTTTTATGGTGATTATGGGCAGCGTGGAAATTTTACTACCAATATTGGAAACACGGGCTGGGGTTTTGCGGTAGCGCACTACATCAATTTTGCTTATCGCGCGGACTGTCAATGCTACAATCCAAATACTTATTTTAATGACCGGGTTAAAGTCCGTACGGAACTGACTATACATAAAACGAACTTTCAGCACTACGGCCAATGGGTGAGCGCATCTGCAACTTCATTTACTGCTGATCAGTTGCGGGCCATGAAAGGGTCCAGTACTGTATTTGATGTTGGCGTTCAGCTAGAATATTACATTTGGAGTATCAGGGATTTTATGGCTCAGGACCAACCATGGTCTCCTTACTTTGCTGCTGGTTTACATTGGGTAGGATTTGACCCCTATGCCTACAGTGACTTTGGCAACTTGAACACCCCAATTACCACACCCGACAAATATTACTACAGCTTTCAACAAGCTGGAGGCTCGACTTGGAGCATAGTCACCAGTGTCGGAACCCGATATAAGCTCAGTAAATCTGTTGATTTTTTAATGGACTGGCGCTGGCAATATTACTTCTCAAACTGGGTCGATGGCCTAAATCCACAACTTGAATTCAACACTCAAGCCCTGGGGCTAGGAAATGGTGTGCCGGTACCGGAGAACAAAGCCAATGACTGGATATTCTGGATCAATTTTGGGGGCGTTTTCTATTTGAATTAAGCGGCAAAACAATACCTCTAAAAGCCTCATAAAATTAAGTACAGTCAATTTAACTGCCGAGCTTGCTTGGATTAAGCCAAGGCCTGTGCCAAGTCCTGAATCAGGTCCTCAGCATCTTCAATCCCCACACTAAGTCGAATCAAGGAATCCACAACTCCTGTTTTTTCACGCTCCTCCTTTGGGATACTCGCATGAGTCATGCTAGCCGGATGTCCCGCCAAACTTTCGACTCCACCAAGACTCTCAGCGAGGGTAAAAACCTTTAGTTTTTCCACCACAGAAATCGCCTTTTGGAAATCATTGTCTTTAGTGACAAAAGAAATCATCCCGCCAAAATCGCGCATTTGACTCTTTGCAATCTCATGATTTGGATGGTCAGAGAACCCGGGCCAATAAACTTTTTCTACTGCAGGGTGACCTTTTAGATACTCAGCCACTGCGCGCGCATTTTCACAATGACGCTGCAAACGCACATGTAGGGTTTTGATCCCGCGTAACACCAAAAAACTATCTTGAGGGCCACAAACAGCGCCGCTAGCGTTTTGGATAAAATACAAGCGTTCTGCTAAGGCATTATCACGCACTACAAGAGCGCCCATAACTACATCGCTATGTCCTCCGAGATACTTTGTCGCGCTATGCATCACAATATCAGCCCCTAAATTTAGCGGTTGTTGGAGATAGGGTGTGGCAAAAGTATTGTCCACAGCCAAAAGCACTTCATGCTTTTTGGCAATCGCAGAACAAGCGGCAATGTCCACTACATTCATCATTGGATTGGTTGGTGTCTCTACCCAGATCAATTTAGTGTTGCGGTTAATTTTATCTTCAATGGCCCCAACATCAGACATCCCAACAAAATGGAATTTAATGCCAAACTTTTCAAAAATCTTTGTGAACAGACGGTAGGTTCCTCCGTATAAATCATTAGTGGAAATTACTTCGTCGCCTGGGTTAAGGAGTTTCATGACAGCATCTATCGCCGCAAGTCCACTGCCAAAAGCTAAACCGTGGTTCCCATCTTCTATACAGGCCAAAGCCCCTTCTAATGCGGCCCGAGTCGGATTATGGGTGCGGGAATATTCAAATCCCTTATGGCCTCCTGGGGTAGTTTGGGCATAGGTAGAGGTTTGGTAAATTGGAGGCATTACAGCTCCGTAAGCTGGGTCGTGTTTTTGTCCCCCGTGGATTGCTTTGGTATTGAACTTCATCGTCTTGAATTCTTATTACAAAAGTAATAGATTCCAAAATGAATCAGAAAACAAGTCAAAGAGAAAACAATTGTATTTTTACGGTGTGAAGTTGGCGCGCTTTATTCTTTGGCTCATACCTATCGGAGTTATTATGGGATGTAACCACGCCCCCAATCTCTCGTGGGATTTACAACAAATCAGCGCCCATGAGCTCAATATTTGTAAGGGAAGCTCATGCCCCGAATTAACCGTAGCTTATCCAAATTTTCATGCCAATGACTCCACATTGCTCAAAAAACTTAATCACCTGAGAGATAGTTTATTTATTCAAACGCTTTATTTAGGGAGCGATACTCCTAACTTTAATCTAAATATTGAGCAAAGCATGAGTCAATATCTTTGGGTAGGATTGGATTATAAAACCGAACTTCAATCTGCTGAATCTTATGATGGCCGGATTCAAGTTGATGCCTCTCTACAAAATGATAGCGAATTAATTCTTGAATTAAACTGTCGATTAAATTTGCCAGAAGGACCAAAAGTAGTTCACTCAAAACAGACCATTAAACTCATTAATTGAAGCTTGAAGCGCATGAAAAAACTTTATTACCTCAACAGTTGCAGCACCTGTAAGCGGATCATAAAACAATGGGGACTTCCCCGTAATTTTGCTATGCAGGATGTCAAAAGTAATCCCCTGACTCTGGAGGATTTGAGCCATATGCATCAACGCTCTGGCAGTTATGAAGCTTTATTCAGTCGCAGGGCGAAACTGTTTCAGGAGCGACAACTCGGAGCCGAAGAATTAGACGAGGCACGCTACAAGAATCTATTATTGGAGCATTACACTTTTTTAAAGAGACCCGTCCTAATTTGGGAAGACCAAATCTTTATTGGCTCTGCTAAAGCGACCGTTGAGCAAGCTTTAAAAGCCATCCACGCTGGTGATTAAATCAGTTGTTTCAAATAGAACCTTAGCGCTTATGGCTGCCACCGCAGCTGGAGTGATTTATGGAATAAACCACACTATTGCCAAAGGGCTAATGCCTCAGGTCATTGAGCCCCATGGATTTATATTGCTCAGAGTTGTTGGGGCCGCAGTGGCCTTTTGGGTTTTGTCCTTTTTCGGTCCAAAAGAGCGATTGGCGCGAAAAGATTGGGGGCTAATGATGTTGTGTGCGTTTTTTGGTATGGCCATAAACATGACTTCATTTTTTAAAGGCCTCGCCCTATCTACCCCGATTAATTCATCCGTAGTGATAACTATTGTCCCTGTCATTCTGCTCATCTTGGGACGATTATTTTTAAACGAGCGCATCGCATGGCAAAAGACTATAGGTATATTTTTAGGCCTAGCAGGAGCCTTAGGACTCATCCTTCTGGAAGTTCCTCAGCAACTCAATGCCCCTAATATTCCTCTTGGTAATTTTTATTTTGTACTCAACGCTTTGTCCTATTCTGTTTATTTAATCATTGTAAAGCCCCTGACTACAAAATACCATGTATTAACACTAATGCGTTACTTTTTCAGTGTAGCCGTGCTTATTAACCTTCCCTTGGGCTACCAAGAATTTGCTGAGGTGGCTTGGTCAAGTCTTAGTCTTACCGTAATTGGTCAATTGGCTTTTGTCGTTTTAGGTACTACAGTACTAACTTATTTATTCAATATTTACGCCTTGAAACACTTAAGTCCTTCGACCATTGGGGCATTTATTTATTTGCAGCCGGTGGTTGCTACAATAGTAGCATTGTGGGCAGAAGTGGATCAACTTACTCCGCTGCGCATCGTGACGGCAATAATGATTTTTACAGGAGTTTACCTCAGCAGTCAAAAACAAAATCTGTTAAAAAAGCCCGAGACATCAGAGGTGTAATTTGGGCTTTAATTACCTAAATTTACCCCAGCAATACTCTATGCCCCTAGTTAACCCACAATATCATCCCAAAGGTTGGTTTAAAAACGGTCATTTTTCGACAATTTACTCAGCCAAAATAAGGCGTGGTCCAGTTCCTGAATATAGACGGGATCGACTCACCCTCAGCGATGGGGATTTTTTAGACCTAGACTGGTCTCTTTCAAATGCAAAAGATAACACGCAAACAAAGTCTGTAGTCATTTTGTTACACGGCCTGGAGGGTAATGCACAACGTTCTTACATGCGCGGTCAGGCGGCCACCCTTTTGGCGCAAGGATTTGATGTCTGTGGGATGAACTTTCGCGGGTGCTCAGGAACCGATAATCTCAAGCTACAAAGTTATAATGCGGGGAAAACAGAAGATTTAGATCAGGTCGTCACTCATATTGCCAAGTTGAATCGATACAGCCGAATTTATGCTGTAGGATTTAGTCTGGGGGGTAGTCTACTCCTCAATTATCTCGGAGCTAAAAAAGGCGATTACCAGCAAATTTTCAAAGCAGGAGCAGTGTCGACCCCATTGGATTTATCGGCTTCAATTGAGCGTCTGTCCCAATGGGACAATCGCGCATATCAATGGGTATTTTTGTCAACACTTAAAGCGAAGTATCGTAAAAAACAACGTGCCTACCCCATGGATTTGTCTGCGGATGCCCCCCGCGCAATGACCTCCCTAAAGGATTTCGACAATCTCTACACCGCACCCGTACACGGCTGCTTAAACGCCGAAGACTATTACCAAAAAAACAGCCCGGTTAACACCCTGGAGTCTGTGGAGCAGCCGGTACTGATCCTCAACGCCTTAAACGATTCTTTTCTCTCAACAACTTGTATTCCAGTAGGTCTTGCGCAACGCTCAAAAAACATTTATCTTGAGGCCCCAAAATATGGGGGCCATGTTGGATTTTATGAACCCTCTGGTCCGTATTATAACGAAATTAGAGTAAGAGATTTTTTTTCAGCCCATGGGGCTTAATACAAATTACAATATGAGAACTTATTTAATGGCTACAGCCTTAGCACTAATTCTGGTTAGCTGCGGAGAAACAAAAAAAGAAGAAAAAACAAGCCTAAAAATTGGCCAAAACAATGCCGAAGCACAGGCGACATCTGGGACCGCATTAGCGCTGAGCGGAAACGACATGATGCAATTTGACAAAAATGAATTAATGGCCAAAGCTGGTGAAAAAATCACTTTGACCTTCCGTCATGTCGGTCAATTAGACAAAAGAGTGATGGGCCATAATTTTGTGCTCCTAAAGCCTGAGACAGATATTACGGGTTTCGCTAATGAGGCAGCCGCAGCAGGAGAATCTGCTGACTGGATTCCAAATGATGGCGTTCAGGTGATCGCCCATACCAAAATGCTGGGCGGCGGACAAACAGATGTGATTAGCTTTGACGCCCCTGAGCCAGGAGTATACGACTTCATATGTAGTTTTCCCGGCCACTCAGCCATGATGCGCGGCACGCTTACGGTTACTGAGTAAAAAGCACAGGTTCATACATTAAAAAAACCCACCGATTGGCGGGTTTTTTTATTAACTCAAAAACTGTTTGCCTTATAAAGACATAACTTTTCCATTGCCTGCCTCTGATGTGGGCAAGCATCCTTGGTATACCCCAGGAACTGGATCATACCATAAAAAGTTTTCTCCTATCTCCTGAGTTTGGGTCCAGGTCCAGATAGTCATACTGCGCACTTCGTGAATCAAGGCATTCGCCATAGCATCACTCGATACTGAGGCTTCTGGATTACTTTCAAGGTCTTCTAAATAGGCCCAAACTTCAGTGTTCCAGGCATCACTTTGTGCCTTGTCTGCCTTCAAGTAATGAGCCAAAACGGCATCATAAGTCGCCGAAGAAGCCCCATCAAAGTCTGTTTGATGATCGCGCTGCATGACCTCTGCCAGGGCTGCAAATCCCTTGCGGATATGCTCCTGTCTTCTCGTCTTTGAATAGGGCGTAAACGCATCTTCTAGTGCAGCCACTTGCTCAGAATTAGGCAAAACCTGATCCCAGTAAAGATCAATGAATTCATGCACGCCGACATCTACTGCTCCGGGCACTTCAATATCTGTTGGAATGATCAATCCCACCATTTCCTTCAAGGCCTTGGCCTGTGAAGCGGTCAAAAAGCTCGGCCCACTTACCTGTCCCGAGCCACAACTCTGCAATAGGCTAATGATTGTTGGGGTCGCCACTAAGGCACCACCACCTAAACCTAAGTTCTTTAAAGCTTGTCTTCTATTCATCAGGATTGCATTTTAAGTTGTTCTACGGCGTGATTTGCTGCTCGAGCGGTAAAGGCCATATAAGTCAGTGAAGGGTTCACACAGCTCGCACTGGTCATGAACGACCCATCGGTACAATACACATTAGGCACCGCATGAATTTGATTGTTCTCGTTAAGAACAGAGGTCTTAGGGTCTCTACCCATACGGGCAGTCCCCATCTCGTGAATTCCAAGACCAGGAGCTCCTGGGTCATCCCACGGACGGATATTTTTGTAGCCAGCCATTTCGAGCATTTCCATGGCTTGTTGCACCATGTCTTTGCGCATTTCCCACTCATTCTCTTTCCACTCGACATCAAAAGTAACGGTAGGTAGGCCCCACTGGTCTTTATTGTCATAATCCAATACCATTTTATTTTCGTGGTAAGGCAAACACTCACCAAAGCCCATTAAGGTCATGCTCCATTTTCCTGGACGGCTTACTAAATCTTTTAAATCGGCTCCATAACCAATCTCGGCAATTTGGTCACCATAGTTACCTCGTGAAGCTCCTCCTTGATAGCCGTAACCACGTTTGAAATTAGGTTGATCCGTAGCTCCACCGATATTTCTAAATCGAGGAATATAAATTCCATTCGGGCGACGGCCTTTGTAATATTGATCTTCAAAGCCTTCAACCTCAGCAAAAGCACCCGCCTTAAAGTGGTGGTCCATAATGTTGTGACCTAATTCACCACAATCATTACCCATACCGTTCGGGAAACGATCGCTCTTAGATTGAAGTAAGATACTCGCCGTGGCAATAGCCGAAGCGCACAAGAAAATGACTTTGGCATTAAAGACAAGGTTTTCTCCTGTTTCGGTATCGATTACCTTGACCCCCGTGGCGCGCTGTGTTTCAGGGTCATAAATGACCTCGTGAACAATAGAATTTGGGCGTAGGGTCATATTCCCTGTTCGCTCAGCTGCAGGAAGCGTCGAGGACACACTGCTGAAGTAGCCCCCAAAAGGACATCCGCGCATACAACGATTGCGATAAACACAATTTGAACGGCCATCATGAGCCTTGTCTCCAGTCAAGTGGGCCGCCCTTCCGATAGTCAGCACACGTCCATCCTTATAATTATTGGCAATTTTTTCCCGTAAGTCAACCTCCGCGCAATTGAGCTCCATTGGTGGCGAGAATATACCATCAGGCAAAACTTCTAAGCCCAAAGCCTCGCCAGTAACACCGATAAACTCTTCAACCTTATCATACCAAGGGGCAATGTCCGCATAGCGCACTGGCCAATCCACGGCGACGCCATCTCGTTTGTTAGCTTCAAAATCAATGTCGCTCAAACGATACGACTGACGGCCCCACATAATCGAACGCCCACCTACATGATAACCACGAATCCAATCAAAACGCTTTACTTCATTGTAGGGATGAATGATGTCATCCACAAACCAATGCGCTGCAGAATCGTGGGTGGTATACCCTGTTCGATTTTGTTTGACTTGACGCTCCTGTTGTGCCACAGTGCGGCGTCCTTTGAACTCCATGTCCCATGGATCTTTGTTTGCTGTAGGGTAGTCCTCAATGTGCTTTACCATGCGCCCACGCTCTAGAACTAGAGTCTTGAGGCCACTTTCGCAAAGCTCCTTAGCAGCCCATCCGCCGCTAATGCCTGAACCCACGACGATCGCGTCGAATTGTTCGTTCGGTTTTGCCATATTTTAGATTGTTTAATTTATTGGTCTCGTTTTGCTTTCTAAATAGTAGTACTTCAAAAGCAACTGTCCTAATTTCCTCTTTTTTTGCCGATTAACCAAGCGCTCTAGGTATAATGATATGACATTTAAGAACGAAAACGATTTCGATTGGAATAAAAGAACTCCATCTATGGTTTAAATACAACTCACCAAAAAATCATTTATCTTAGATGACCATTTAAAAACGACCAATTAAATACATTTATGATTCCAAAAAAACTTTTAGCTATTGGTGCAGCTATTGCCCTGATGAGCTGTCAAAACAACATGAAAAAAACTGAAGAGACCGCGCCAGAGGCCCCGATTCAAAATTTTGAGATATCCTTAGCCCAATGGTCCATTCATAATCAAATTTGGGACGGCACAATCGACCCTATGGATTTTGCTTCTGTGGCCAAAGATTTAGGATATACCGGCTTGGAATACGTCAGTCATCTTTATGTCGGTGATATGGTAAATTATCCTATGAAGGAGCAAGGGCTTGATGCGGTATTAGCTGAGTTAAAGCGCCGCAGTGATTCACTTGGAATGAAAAACGTACTGATCATGGTGGACGACGAAGGCGATTTATCTTTGGACGATGAAGCCCTTACCACTCAGGCCTTAGACAACCATAAAAAATGGGTTGATGCTGCGGCATTTTTAAGCTGTCATGCCATTCGCGTAAATCTTTTTGGAGCGTCCGATCCAGAGGCTTGGGTCACGAACTCTGTGCGCTCGCTAAAAGCACTGAGCACCTATGCCGCCGATAAAAATATCTCCGTTTTGGTGGAAAACCACGGTGGGCATTCTAGCGATGCCAAACTCCTGAGTCGCGTGATGGAAGGGGTTGCTATGGACAATTGCGGGACCCTAGTAGACTTTGGGAATTTCTGCTTGCGTCGTGAAAACGACCAGCGATGGGGCGCACCTTGTGTTGAGGAATATGACCGATACAGAGGTATAGAGGAACTCATGGCCTATGCTCATGGGGTATCAGCTAAGTCCTATGCTTTTGATGAAGAGGGTAACGAAACCTCTATGGATTTTCCAAGAATTCTCAACATTGTGAGAGACTCAGGTTTTTCAGGCTTTATTGGTGTAGAATTTGAAGGACCAGACGCTGATCCACTACCTGGCATGGCCGCGACAAAATCACTTATTGAGGCTGTACTGATTAATTGATTCTTTGCAAAAAAAAGATCAAAGTATCTTTTGAATAAACAACACTAACACAAAACAACCATGAAGACCACAACTCGATTTCAGCTTTCCTTTATGATGTTCCTCGAATTTTTTATTTGGGGAGGATGGTTTGTCACAATGGGAACATTCTTGGGCAACAATCTTGGAGCTAGCGGTGCAGAAACCGCCATGGCCTACTCAACTCAGTCTTGGGGGGCTATTATTGCTCCGTTTATTATAGGCCTGATTGCCGACCGATTTTTTAACGCTGAACGCATCCTTGGCGTACTCCATTTGATTGGTGCGTACTTGATGTATCAAATGTATCAATCCGCTGATTTTGGCAGCTTTTATCCCTATGTTTTGGGTTATATGATTGGTTATATGCCGACGCTAGCACTCGTCAACTCGGTTTCCTTTAACCAAATGAAAGACCCTGCCAAAGATTTCTCACTGATTCGTGTTTGGGGGACCATTGGTTGGATTGCTGCAGGATTAGCCATAAGCTATATCTTTCATTGGGATCCCAATCCAGAAGTAGCCGGAGATAAAGGCCTCTTGCAAAACACATTTTTAATGGTGGCCGTGGCCTCAGCAGTGCTCGGGGTATTTAGTTTTACTCTACCCAAAACACCTCCTAAGGCCGACGACGGGTCAAAAATTACCATAAGCGATATTTTGGGACTTGAAGCGCTTAAGCTCTTAAAGAACCGAAACTTCTTAGTGTTCTTTTTATCGTCCGTACTGATCTGTGTGCCCCTTGCCTTTTATTACCAGCATGCCAACCAATTTCTCTCTGAGATTGGGGTCGAAAATGCGACTGGAAAAATGACCATAGGGCAGATTTCTGAGGTTATCTTCATGCTTTTATTGCCCTATTTTTTCAAAAAATTTGGCTTTAAAATGACCATCCTTGTGGGCATGTTGGCCTGGACGGTGCGCTACCTATTGTTTGCTTATGGCAATGCAGGGGAAGGAGTATTTATGCTGCTGATCGGTATTGCGCTACACGGTATTTGTTATGACTTCTTTTTTGTGTCTGGTCAGATTTATACCGACAGCAAAGCCGGAGAAAAAGTCAAAAGTGCCGCTCAAGGGCTTATTACCTTGGCGACATACGGTGTGGGGATGCTAGGCGGATTTTATATCGCTGGATTAATTACCGATGCCAATGTCACCGCAGATGGTCACGATTGGGCTTCAGTGTGGCAAATGCCAGCCCTTTTTGCTATTGTAGTTTTTGTACTTTTCGCCCTATTGTTTAAAAATGAAACCATTGAATACAAGGAATAATCCCCTTTAAAAATTGTTAAATAAGAAAAAACATGAGTCGAAAAATTAGATGGGGCGTCCTAGGCGGCGGCGGTGATTCGTTAATCGGTGTACTGCACCGTGTAGCCGCATCCATGTATGATGCCTATGCCCTTACGGGAGCGGTGTTTAATCCAGATTTTGCCCAAAATAAGGCATTTGCCCAAGAAATCGGCATTCCATTGGACCGCATTTATCCCGATTTTGATTCCATGGTGGAGGCCGAGTTGGCTTTACCAGAGGATGAGCGCATTCAAGTTTTTTCAGTACTCACGCCAAACTTTCTGCATTTTCCTATGGCCAAAAAGCTCATGGAAAACGGTTTTCATGTGATTTGTGAAAAACCTATGACTATGAGTCATGCGGAGGCTTTGGTTTTGGAACAAATTCAAAAAGATAAAGGCGTGCTTTTTGCGCTAACCCATACCTATACAGGCTATCCGATGATTCGTCAGATGAAGGCCATGATTAAACAAGGGGCTATCGGGGCTTTGCAAAAAGTGGACGCTCAGTACTATCAAGGCTGGATCAACCCGATTATTCATGATGCAAAGCAGCGCTCTTCAACTTGGCGACTGGATCCTACAAAATCAGGGATCAGTTGCTGTATGGGCGATATAGGGGTGCATGCCTATCAAATGCTTGAGTATGTAACCGGTCAAAAGATTGAGTCAGTTTTGGCCGACCTCAACCATCTTTACGATGACAATCAGATGGACATCGATGGTACTGTGCTGTTGCGCCTGGGCAAACATGTAAAAGGAGTTTTGCGGGCGAGTCAAATCGCTACGGCAGAAGAAAACAATTTCAGATTGGCTATTTACGGTCGTGAGGGCGCTTTAAAATGGGAACAAGAAAACCCTAACTATTTAACCCTTCTTAAGGATGGGCAACCCGCACAAATCCTTAAACCAGGGCACAGTTATAACAGTGACTTTTCTTTAGAGGGGACCAAACTGCCTCCGGGACATCCAGAGGGTATTTTTGATGCCATGGGCAATATTTATAGAGGTATGGCCAAGGCCGTACGAGGAGAATCATTTACCGATGGAGAATTCCCTTCCATGGAAGATGGGGTGCGTGGCATGAAATTTATTGAAACGGCGGTCGCCTCCCATGCCCAAGGCAATGTTTGGAAAGCGTTATAGATTGAAAACCAGCCATAAAATAAAATTATGAAAACGATCAAAGGACCTGCAGTATTTTTAGCCCAATTTATGGACGACAAAGCGCCCTTTAACAGCCTTGATGGCTTGTGTCAATGGGCGGCAGACCTCGGATATAAAGGCATCCAAATCCCCACCTGGGAATCTCGACTCATCGATTTAAATCTGGCAGGGCAGAGTAAGGATTATTGTCATGAACTTCAAGGAAAGATTCGCTCCTATGGACTGGAGATAACTGAGCTTTCGACCCACTTACAGGGACAGCTTGTGGCAGTGCATCCGGCCTATGACCTCATGTTTGACAACTTTGCTCCAGACGATTGTAAGAAAAATCCGAATAAACGTACTCAGTGGGCTAGGGCACAGCTCATCTCTGCCGCTAAGGCTAGCGGCCATTTGGGATTAAAAGCCCATGCAACCTTTAGCGGTGCTTTGCTTTGGCACACCTGGCATCCTTGGCCACAGCGACCCGATGGACTCGTTGAACTGGGCTTTGCGGAACTTGCCAAACGTTGGTTGCCGCTTTTAAATGAGTTTGAAAACAACGGCGTGGCGGTTTGTTATGAAATTCATCCCGGAGAGGACTTGCATGACGGGGTGACTTTTGAGCGTTTTTTACAGGCCACAGGAAACCACAAAGCGGTTAATATTCTTTATGACCCAAGTCACTTTGTATTGCAACAACTCGATTATCTCGCCTATATTGATCATTACCATGAATTCATCAAGGCCTTTCACGTTAAGGACAGCGAGTTTAAACCGGACGGCAAACGCGGTGCCTTTGGAGGATATGGCGATTGGAAGGATCGCGCAGGCCGATATCGCTCTCTAGGGGACGGGCAGATAGACTACAAATCCGTTTTCAGCAAACTCACCGAATACGGCTGTGATGTTTGGGCCGTTATGGAATGGGAATGTGTGATTAAAAGCCCTGAGCAAGGTGCTCTAGAGGGAGCTAAATTCATTCAAGACCGCATCATCGAAGTGACCCATAAACGATTTGATGATTTTGCCGGGGCAGAAATCGACCAGGAGCGCCTGAAAAAGATTTTAGGCCTACAATAAAATAGGAATTATTAACAACAAAAAAACGACCAAAATGACCAAATTAAACTACACATTGATCAGTTTTACCGATAAACTAAAAAAACCGTTGATTTTCATGAAAACAATCTTTTCCCTTTCAGTCGTCCTGGCTTTGACGGCCTCATGTCAAAATAACACTAAAACAGAATCATCGATGTCTGCAGAGATACCTACAGAACAAGAAGCTCCGAAAGATCAGTGGATCACCCTTTTTGATGGATCGAATTTCGATCAGTGGCGCGGCTATGGCTCTGAGATTATGCCAGAGACCTGGAGCATTGTGGACAGTGCCATGGTCTTTACTCCTGGCGGTCAGGGCGGACAGAATATTATTACCAAAGACGTCTTTTACAACTTTGAACTGTCTCTGGAGTGGAATATCGCTTCAGGGGGTAATAGCGGAATTTTCTGGGGGGTAATGGAAGATCCTGCCTATCCCGAGGCCTATCAGTCAGGACCAGAAATTCAAGTTTTAGACAATGCCAAACATCCAGATGCCTTTGTAGGAGAGGGCACTCATACGGCTGGAGCCTTGTACGATATGATTGCGCCATCTGCGGATCACACTAATCCCGCAGGTTCATGGAATCAATGTGTCCTGAGAATAGATCACAGAATAAATCAAGGCTTAGTTTTTATGAATGGTCATCAAATCGTTGAATTTCCGCTCGATGGTCCTGAGTGGGAACAAATGGTCGCCCAATCTAAATTCGCCGACTGGCCAGTTTTTGGCAAATCACCTAAAGGTCATATTGGACTTCAAGACCATGGGGATAAAGTGGCTTATCGCCATGTCAAAATCAAACATTTGGTTGATTAACACAACTATGATTCTTGAAAACGAATTATATCTAGCCTTAGGATATTGCGTCTTTATGCTCGCCCTATTTCTAGTTTTTCGTGCCTTTCCTCCCAAAAAAATCAACCATCTCTATGGTTACAGGACAGCGCGCTCTATGGCTAATGAAACTGTGTGGAAAGACGCCAATGACTATTCTATGAAACTCGGGGTAAAGCTTGGGGTATATGGCTTATTTTTACCCTTATTTTACTATTTCTTCTGGCCCGAACAATTAATGTTGGCCACAGTCCTTACCCATACCGCTTCCTTACTACTTATAGTGATCGGCACGGAAGGCTATCTCAATCTGCACTATGACAAAAAGGGGCAGCCAAAAAATCCGACCCCAAAAGACTAGATTGCTTACCTTTGTTAGCCAATGAAGGCTTGATATGATTTATTCAATGACAGGGTTCGGTAAAAGTGTACTCACGCTTCCGGGCAAAAAAATAACAATAGAAATTAAATCCCTTAACAGCAAGGGGTTAGACCTAAGTGCTCGAATACCTGCAGCCTTACGCGAGAAGGAACTTCTAATGCGCGATCGATTGGCCAAAGCCTTGATACGGGGTAAAATCGATTTATCTGTGTACTTTGAGTCCACAGGAGGAGAGCGCTCAGCTCAACTAAATACACCGGTGATTCAAGCCTATATGGCTCAATTAGAGACCCTCGCCCAGGGCCCTGAAATAGACCGCCTGCAGATGGCTTTGCGCTTGCCGGAGAGCATTCAGACCGAACGTGAGACTTTAGACGAAGAAACAGCCGAGGCTTTAATGCAAGGCTTAGACCAGGCCGTTGTGGCCTTAGAAGAGTTTCGTGCTACAGAAGGAGCTGTTTTGGCCAAGGATTTCGAGAGTCGAATTCAGCTTATTGGTCAATTGTTGAATCAGGTAACCCAGCAAGATAAAAACAGAATTCCCCAAGTCCGTGCGCGGCTGCTTAAGGCAGTGCAAGAATTAGAACAAACCGTCGATCAAAATAGGTTTGAGCAAGAATTGGTCTATTATCTCGAAAAATACGATATCACCGAGGAAACGGTGCGCCTTAGTAATCATCTCGATTACTTTTTAAACACCATGAACTCAGAAGAATCTAATGGCAAGAAACTCGGTTTTATCACACAAGAAATCGGCCGAGAAATTAATACCATTGGCTCGAAAGCCAATGATGCAGATTTGCAGCAACTGGTTGTCCAAATGAAAGATGAGCTCGAGAAAATTAAAGAACAGGTTTTAAACGTATTATAATGCCTCACCGTGGCAAACTTATCGTGTTTTCAGCCCCATCAGGAAGTGGCAAAACTACCATTGTCCGAGCACTTCTGGAAGATTCAGAACTCAATATGGCCTTTAGCATTTCTGCGACCTCACGAGCCCCACGCGGCAAAGAAATTCACGGAAAAGATTACTATTTTCTAAGCCCTGAAGCCTTTGAAAAGGCCATAAAAGACGAGCAATTCCTCGAATGTGAAGAGGTTTATCCGGGTCAGTACTACGGCACCTTAAAGAGAGAAGTTGACCGATTACGCGACCAGGGTAAAAATGTTGTTTTTGATATTGACGTCCAAGGAGGAATTTCTATAAAAAAGGCGTTTGGGTCTCATGTTTTGTCCATATTCGTACAACCGCCAAGTGTCGAAATATTGGCCCAAAGACTGACCAGTCGCGGGACTGAAAGTGATGATAAAATAAAACTCCGTCTAGACAAGGCTCATCAAGAGCTGAGCTTTGCGCCGTCTTTTGACCATATTTTGGTCAATGATCAATTAGAACGCGCTATCGAACAAGCCAAGACGTTAATTTTAAATCATATCGGTCAAGCACATGAAAAAAAATAAATCCATAGGACTTTATTTTGGGACCTTCAATCCAATTCATATAGGGCATTTAAATATTGCGCATTATTTCGCCCATCAAAGCCCCCTGGACGAAGTTTGGCTTGTGGTCACCCCTCAGAATCCACTGAAAAATAAAAAAAGTCTTTTGGCCGATTATCATCGTGCCGCACTTGTAGATATTGCCATCGAGGACTATCCTCGACTTAAAACGTGCCGGGTCGAATTTGATTTACCTCAACCTAATTATACGGTCAACACCCTAGCTGTTTTACAAGAACAATATTCGGAACATCGATTCAGCTTAATTATGGGTCAAGATAACCTAGGTCATTTACATAAGTGGAAAAATTACCAGTGGCTTTTGGAACATATTCCTATTTTGGTTTATCCTAGATTATCCTCTGAAAAGACCCTCGATAGTGAAATTGTGCCAACCCAATTGAACGGTGATATCACACCGATAAATGCCCCTATTTTTGAGCTATCTTCAACTTTTATTCGCAGAAGCATTAAGCTTGGAAATGATATCAGGCCCATGCTGCCCGAAAAAGTCTGGCGCTATATTGATGAGATGAATTTCTACAAATAAAAACCGCCGGGCCATTAAAATGACCCAGCGGCTCTTCTAACTAAATAACCAACCAAAAAAATTACTTTTTTGCGGCTCCCGAGCTCTTCGAGAACCAAAACATCTGAAACGATAACGCCATGGGTTAAGGTCAAATTGCCAACGTAATCATAATCTATTGTTAAAGTTTAATTGTGGCCGATTACCTCAAAGACCAAATCATATTTGAGAGGCCAAAAAAAGTATAGGGCTAAAAGTTAATTATGGCATAATTTGCCCCAACAGAAATGATTAAATTTGTCGCATGAAGCAACCAATTACATTTGACTATGGCGTCATTGGCGGCGGAAGCTGGGCCACGGCCATCGTTAAAATGCTTTGCGAAACACAGGCGCAAGTGGGATGGTATATGCGCAATACTCGAGTAATTGAGCATATTCGCCAAGAAGAACATAACCCAAATTATTTGAGTTCTGTATCCTTTAATGTCAATAAACTTTGGTTAAGCGATGACATTAACGATATTGTCTCTCAAGCCAAAGTGGTCATTTTGGCCATTCCATCGGCATTTTTGAGTGGGGAACTCGAAAACCTGAAAAGCCCTTTAAAGAACAAGTTAGTTTTTTCTGCCATAAAAGGTATTGTTCCCGAAAGCAGCTTAATTGTGGGCGCACATCTTATTGAGCATTATAACCTTGATCTAGACTCCATTGGGGTCATTACAGGCCCTTGTCATGCCGAAGAGGTCGCTTTGGAGCGCTTATCTTATTTGACCATTGCTAGCGCGCACAAACCCAATGCGCAAATGGTCGCAAAAGCGCTCAGCAGCAGCTATATAAAATGCTCTGTAAGCGATGATATCATGGGGACAGAGTACGCCGCAGTACTTAAAAATATCTATGCCCTAGCCGCTGGTATTGCCCATGGACTCGGATATGGAGATAACTTTCAAAGTGTCCTAATGAGTAATGCCATTCGTGAGATGAAGCGTTATGTCAAAAAAGTGCACCGCATGAAACGCAATATTAACGGGTCTGCATACCTAGGGGATCTACTTGTGACTGGCTATTCCGTCTTTAGTCGTAACCGTATGTTTGGGACCATGATCGGCAAAGGCTATACGGTAAAAAGCGCTATGATGGAAATGAAAATGGTGGCCGAGGGTTATTATGCTACCAATAGTGCTTACTTACTTAACGCAGAAAAAGGCAAAAAGCAAGCTAAAACCCCCATTATCAATGCGGTCTATCAAGTTTTATATGAGGGAAAATCTCCTAAGAGGGTGTTTGCGGGCTTAACCGAAAAACTCGACTGATCAATAGCTACTTTTGAATTGCTCTAAAAAGCGAAGGTCATTTTCGCTGAGCAAGCGGATGTCCGGAATTTGATACAACAATAATGCGATGCGATCAATTCCCATACCAAAAGCGAATCCAGAGTACACATCAGGGTCGATACCACAATTTTTTAATACATTAGGGTCAACCATACCACAGCCCATAATCTCAAGCCAGCCGGTTCCTTTAGTCATTTTATAATCCGTCTCTGTCTCTAGACCCCAGTAAACATCAACCTCAGCACTGGGCTCAGTAAATGGAAAATACGAGGGGCGCAGCCGAATTTTTGAAGTACCAAAAAGCTCTGTTGTAAAATGGGCCAGGGTCTGCTTTAAATCTGCAAAGCTTACGTCCTTATCCACATAAAGACCTTCTATTTGGTGGAAAAAGCAATGCGAACGAGCAGAAATTGCTTCGTTGCGATAAACACGCCCTGGAGAAATTGTACGAATAGGCGGCTGATGTTCTTCCATGTAACGAACCTGAACCGATGAGGTATGGGTCCGCAACAATATATCAGGGTTAGTCTGAATGAAAAATGTGTCTTGCATATCACGTGCCGGGTGATATTCAGGTAAATTCAGAGCCGTAAAATTATGCCAATCGTCTTCGATCTCTGGACCTTCTGAAACATTAAAACCAATACGTGAAAATATATCGAGAATGCGATTTTTTACCAATGAAATAGGATGTCTTGCCCCCAGTCTTTGCGGTACTCCAGGACGAGTTAAATCACCATACAACCCCTGAGTGTTTTCGTTTTGAGTCAAAGCCGCCTTACATTCATTTACGCGCTGTTCCGCCGCATTTTTTAGGGCGTTAACTGCCTGCCCAAAATCCTTTTTTTGATCCGCGGGCACCGATTTAAATGCCGCAAAAAATTCGTTCAACAAACCTTTTTTGCCTAAATAAGCAATACGAAAGGATTCTATTTCCTCTAGGGTCGTCCCCTGAAATGCAGCGACTTCGGCAATGTGTTGGTTTATTTTATCGATCATCGATAAGCGTTTTTGAAGGGTTAAAAATAGGGATTTTATCCTGAATTAGTCAATCAGCTTTTGGGCTAAAAAATACTGTACTATGGCTTCTTTCATCAGCACGGCTTGTTCTCCGGCTCTCAATGCTGGTAGTGGCTCCAAATTTTTATAGTGAGGCCAGCCTTGATCATCTACATAATCAAAGCTGTAATACCCATAGGGTTCCAGTAATTTACAAATAGCTATGTGCATGAGATTAATTTTTTCGTCCTTTTTAAAGCGCCGATGGATTTGACCCAATTCTTGAACACCGACTAAATAGATTATGGCATCTAAATCCAATGGATCGCCATCAGAAAATTGAGCGCTTAATCGCTTAACCAAATGATCCCAACGTTCTTTTAATAAGGCATCTCGTGACATGCAGCAAAAATAAGCTGAATAAACTTCATTTACTAAGAAATCCTATCTTTACAGGACATCCAAAGCCATGCATTTATTTGATCTTTTATTATTCATCATTCTAGCCCTGGGATTTTTTTGGGGGCTGCGTAAAGGCCTAATACAGACCCTTGCCTCGCTTTTGGCCTTAATCTTAGGGGTCTATATTGCCTTGAAGTTTTCTGGAGATTTCGCTCAATGGCTGACTCAATGGTTTGATTGGTCCAAAAAATATGCTGACTGGGTTTCGTTTATCGCCTTGTTTATACTCACGGTAATGGTGGTGGTGCTTTTGGGAAAATGGATAACAAAAATCGCTGGATTGGTTGCCCTGGGGTGGCTCAATCGTTTGTTAGGCGCCTTGCTATATACCGCCCAGACTGCATTAATTCTGAGTTATCTCCTTTGGTTTTTTACCCAGATCAAACTAGAGGATTACCTATTGCCTGAAAACACGAAAACTGAATCAAAATCTTACCCCATGATTGCCAGTTTTGCCCCAACCATAACGCCCATGATTCAAGATTTATGGAAAGAACGCAGGGCCACAGATCAAGAAAAGGACCAAGAAAATGATCGAGAAACAGATCAAAAACAAGAATAGGTCACAAAGGCTTTATGTCTTGCGACAAAACCCAGCCACGCCGACCATCGGCCAATTCGACCTCATGCCATTCATCTTGAGCTTGCAATAACCTTAGTTTTGTACCTGCATGAAGTTCAAACAGGGCATCATCGCTTAATCTAGGTCCTGAGCGCACGCTCATTTCTTGTGGAAACACTATAGCCCAACGATAGTTTTTACTGTAGGATACTGTTTTTTGACCAAAGAAAATAGACGCTCCAAAAAGCATCAAACTCAATACAGCCATGACAAAACTAAACCGCTTTGCCGCTGGAAGATCAACCCAATTAAATCGTATCACAGCAAACACAAAAAGTGCTATAAATAGAATTCCCAGCCATCCCCAAGTTTCAACAGAAAGCAATTGGCCAGAGGCCTCGTCCCATTTTTGGAATAAGGTCTTAGGTTGTTCGCGAACCACATCAATCAAGGCGTTTTGGACATATGCCCTGTTTGCCTTTATCTCTGAGTCCTCAGGAGCAAGTTCGAGGGCTTTTTCATAATAGTAAATACTCGAGGCCAAATCATTCAGATAATAATAGGCATTGGCCATATTGTAATAAATAGCCGAACTGTGTGCCCCCGACTCTAATACAGCCTCCCATCGCAATATTGCCTCCTTATGCTGTTGGTTTTTATAAAGCTGATTGCCCTGATCAAACCAGTTTTCCGCCTGGCCTTGACTTAGGCCCTTATGGGGCCCTAACAGGACTAAGAAAACCGATAAATAAATAATTCTAGACATCATACTATGGTGCGATTGATCATTTTTTAGTGCTGTTAACCATTGAAATTACTTCCTGTGCCTCACTGTAATCATTTTGGACATCAACAGCCGTAGTTGGGGCATATCGTGCGCGTTCACAGCGCTCAATTAGACCTATAAGTCGTTGAACAGCCTCTGGATCTAACTTTTGTTGGGTCATCAATGTGCGAATATTCTCTTTAGACAGCCCTGAGGTCTCTAGCTTTAATTTTGCTTTTAAAAATAAGTGCAATGAGCGTTCCAAAGCGGCATAAAACGCTGTAGGATTATTCTGCTGGGCCTTGGCTTCACTGAGGTATTGAGCAATTAATCGTTTGCGTTGCCTTTGGGCGCGAGCGACAGTGTCACTCAAATAGCGTTCTCTTATGAGGCTCAAGGCAAACCATAAGGGCAGCAGCAATATTAGCCCCACAATCCATCGCCAATAGGCCCAAGTGCCAAACCAAGGCATGGGATTTTTAGGGACCCAATCTGCCTCGAGTTGTATATATCTGAATCGATCTTTATCCGCCGCTACTGTTGTGGTGGTTTGACTACTGCTACTCAACTCGGCAAATTCTTGCTCAGGACCATTAATCACATTAACCACATGGTCCTCGGCGGTTTTTGTGATATAGCGCTCTAGGTTTGGATCAAAATAGGAAAAACGCAACTCAGGTAAAGGATAATTCCCTTGATTTTGCGGCACTAGGGTATAAACTTCAGCCACTGATCCTCGCATTCCCGTGGTGCGCGTACTGATTTTATCGCTGCGCGCTGGTTCATATACCTCAAAAGCATTAGGAAATTGTGGTTTTGGCAATTCAAAGAGTTTGAGATTACCCTCACCCCGAACCGTAACGCTATACTCGAGTGACTCTTGTGCGTCGAGTTCTGTGCGAGATATAGAAGTGTCAAAATCAAAATAACCCACAGCTCCAGTAAAATCATCGGGGCGGTTTTCTAGAGGAAGAGGCTTTACTTCAATGGTGCGACGACCTGCAGAAATCGTTTTATTAACGCGCGTGGTCATAAAGCGCCCAAAGAAATCCCTTCGGTTCGAGCGAACATCAATCGGCACATCCAAAGTCAGGGGTTCAATACTCAGTTCCCCTGTCTTCTGAGGATATAAGACTGTGGTGCGCAAAATGACGTAACGGTAATCTTCACCACGATACTGCCCTTCATAAATCTGCAATTGACCTTTTTGATCTAAAGTTTGGCTCCAAAAGTCGGCATACTTGGGTGAGTCAATTTCACGCCAATTACTGGTAATGCTCACCTGATTGGAAACATAAAGTTTGTATACTACAGTGATGGCTTCATTTAAGTAGGGATTGGTGTTAGAGACCTCAGCGACCAAATGCACATTCTCGCTGGCCAAATAGTCGGCATTGTTTCCGTCTTTGGGGATTTCAACAGCCTCAGTAACCATAACCTCTACGGGGACAGATTTGTAGCGCTCCCCATCGATTTCAATGGCGGCTTGCCCAATGCTGATGGCCCCCTTGCGCAAAGGCGCCAAGAAAAAACTATAGGTCTTTGAGTACGAACGCTTACCATTAATCCATGAATTGCTGATCGATTGATTAGGCCCCCCTAAAACTCTAAAGCCTTCAAAGTCTGGCGGCTCAAAATTATCGCCGTCCTCGTTCATTTCAAAGTCGATGCGCAGACGCTCGTTGAGCCCAAGTTTCTTTTTACTGACCTTGGCCACAAATTCGACCTGAGCATCAAGTCCCAGAGGTGCGACCAACACAAAAATCAATATGATGTATTTCAGAAAAACCCTCATCTTACCAATCCTTTGAACGTTTTACTTTTGCCCCTTTAGCCTTCTGCAAATTCATTTTGTCTTGAACTTTCTGCTCCTCATTATTCATAGCCTCTAGCAAATTTTTAATCTGCTGAGGGGACAATTGGCCTGGTTTGGGTTGCTGTGGTTGCTGATCCTGCTTTTGTTCATTTTGATTTTGGTTATTCCCCTGATCATCGCCCTTTTGATCCTTGGGGTCTTTTTGGTCGTCTCCCTGATCCTGCTGATCTTGATTGTCTTGTTTGTCCTGGTTTTCGTCGTTTTGATTAGGGTCTTTGTTGTTGTCCCCATCCTGATCCTGTTGATCCTGCTGGTTTTGATCCTCTTTCTCTTCTTGATCTTTTTTATCGTCCTTATTTTCGTCTGGAGGGGGTGGATTTTTTTCCAAAAGATCTTGAGCAACCGCTAGATTATAGCGACTCTCATCATCTTGTGGATTGTTGCGCAGAGCGTCTTTATAGGCCTCAACCGCTTCTTGATACATTTTTTCTTTCATAAAGGCATTACCCAAATTATGAAAGGCCCGATGTTTGTGATCATAAGTGGAAGCGTCCTTTGCGGCTTGCTTGAATCGGAATATAGCTTCTTTATTTTGACCTCGCAGGTGGTATTCATTTCCGAGATTAAAGGCCCCATTCTCACGCTCGCCGAGTGCTAGAGCCTTACGATAATCGGCCTCAGCCTGGGCAAAAGAACCTTCGGCCAAATGGGTTGCCCCACTGGAAAGTGCGGTTTGTGCCTCTGGCACAACTGGTAGTTGAACCTCCGGGTTCTGCTGTGCAAAGAACCATTGCGGATGAAGTGAAGCATGTAGCAACACCCCGAACAAAATGATTTTCCTATAGCATTTTCTAATCCTCATGACTTTGTTCATTAAACAAATTTAATTTTTTTAACCATTTGGTTTTGCGCTCGAGCATAAAGGAGTCTGCCAGCAATAAGACCAAGGCCAAGGCCAAAAACCATTGAAACTGGTCTTTAAAATCGGTAAACTGCTTGGATTCGAATTCAGTCTTGTCCATGGCGTTTAGAATTTCTTGTACCTGGGCCACCACCTGTTTGGTTTGGGCGCCATCAATATACTTACCTTCGCCCCATTCTGCGATGTTTTGCAAGTTTTGGGCATTGAGTTTAGTAATGACTTGATTGTTGTCTTGATCTCTTTTGTAGTACTGTAAAACCCCGTTGCGTTTAATTGGAATGGGCGCCCCGGCAGAGCTGCCCACGCCGATGGTATAAACCTGAATCCCTGCCTGCACCGCTTGACGCACTGCATCCTGATCATTGCCTTGATGATCCTCCCCATCACTCACAATAAATAAAACCCGATTTGTCTGTTCTTGATCATTGTAATAAGTCATGGATAAATTGATCGCTTCATTAATAGCTGTGCCTTGAGAAGAAACCATATCGGTATTCATATTGCTTAAGAATAACTTAGCCGAAGCAAAATCTGTGGTTATTGGGACTTGTGGAAAGGCGCTCCCGGCATAACCAATAACCCCAACTCGGTCTCCCACCAAATTGTTAATGATTTGAGTGACCAGCTGCTTGGACTTTTCTAATCGATTCGGCGCAACATCTTCGGCAAGCATGCTTTTAGAGACATCTACAGCAAAGACCACATCAACCCCTTGGCGTGTCACGGTCTCAATCTTGGTGCCTAACTTTGGATTGACCAGGGCAATAATTAATGAAGTCATGCACAAAGTCCAGACACTTAATTTTATCCATGATTTAATGTTGGACTGATTGGGCCCCAAACGTCTAATGGCTCTTGCAGAAAAAAACTTTTTTTGTACCGACTTTTGCCAAAGGATACGCCACACAAAAAGGGCCAGTGCGACGATGAGCATCGCGAGTCCATAAAAGTATATTGGTTCCTCGAGTTGATACATCAAATAAAACTTTTAAATAACGTTTGACGTAGGAGAAATTCCAAAAATAAGAGCCCAAAAGCCACCAATATCAGGGGGCGATAGCCTTCGTCATACTGCTGATATTTAAACTCTTCTACCTCTGTTTTCTCAAGCTTGTTGATTTCGTCGTATATCTCTCCGAGCTTCGAATTATTTGTGGCTCGGAAATACAAGCCCCCTGTGGTTTGTGCGATTTCTTGAAGTAGGGCCTCATCAATTTCTACGGGTACCTTACCGTATTGAAACTGCCCGTTAGGCCTCATGCCCACGGGTGAAAGCGCCAATCCATTTGACCCTAAACCTATGGTATATACTTTAATCCCAAACTCCACAGCCAATTCACTGGCGGTACGCGGATCAATAAATCCCGAATTATTCACCCCATCGGTCAATAAGATAATCACCTTGCTTTTTGCTCGGCTCTCTTTAAGGCGATTCACTGCCGTAGCCAGGCCCATACCGATGGCTGTACCCCCTTCAATAATGGTATTGTATTCAATAGACTTCAATGCGCTCAATATAAGGGTCTTGTCGCTCGTCAATGGGGTTTTTGTATAGCTTTCCCCTGCGTATTCCACGAGCCCAAGGCGATCATTAGGGCGGTTATCAATAAAGCGGGCAGCGACCTCTTTAAGGGCCTCAAGTCGATTAGGGGTAAGGTCCCGTGCGAGCATACTGGCCGATACATCTATGGCCATAACAATATCTATTCCTCGAGAAGTCTTAATTCGGGTGCTTTGATCTACATGTCTGGGCCGAGCGAGGGCAATTATAATAAGGACCAATGCTGCAATACGCAGCACCCAAAGAAATGATTTAGCCCAAGACCAGTACTTACTGCTTTGGTCCATCGCAGTCAAAGCCGACATTTTCCATTCGGCGTTATGACGACGGCGACTTTTATAAAACCAAAAAATCAGCACCGGTACAAGACTAAGAAGCCAAAACCACTCCGGAGAAACAAATTCAAAGGTTCTTATCATGGCGCATCAGCTTTTTGTTGGGTCTGTGGAATTTCCAAAGACACCGAATTAATAATGCGTTCTCTTAAGCCTTGAGCAAATCTATTGTCTTCCACAAAGGCCACCATAACCGTTTGAATCCCCCCTTGTTGATCAAAAACCAAGAGTTCATACTGATGCGCCTCTTTTCCCACCTTGCCCGAGGCATTGGCCACAAAAAAACTGCCATAGGCCCGCAACCCTTTAATGCCTTCAGGGGTTTCAAAAGACTCGTCTTTAACCATTAGAGTGCGGGCGCCTTGTTCCTCCAAAAGGGCTAATGAGCGGTTTAATGCCATGTTAATGTTCCATTTCTCTTGTGGTTGAGTTTGAGTGGAGGTCACCGCCACATAAAAATCATCCTCCAAGGTAAAGGCCTCAAAAATGGCGGTGCCCTTAGCAGAAAGACTGTCCTGATCTGAATGGCTAAACATTTTACGCACCAAGATCTCCGGGGATTCTAGAATTACTGCCGGCACTCCGTATTCACTTTTATACCATGAGCCCTGGGCCATCTCTTTCATTGGATTACCGAAAATCTGATCCTTTGCTTCTTGCGGCCCTACATAAAACACATAGGAGGCTAGGGCAACAACCAAGACGACCGACGAAAAAATAATACGACGCTTGCGCTTTTGCCTTTTTAAGAACTCAGCGCGAGCTGCGGCATCTAAAGTCGCCTGCTCATCTTCCTCCTCTGGCTCGGGAATACTAGTTTTTAGAGATTCTAATATTGTTTTGGCCTGTATCACATCTAAATTCCACTGTTCATGAGTGACCTGACCCTTAGCAAACTTAATCAAGTCAGCACGACGCAATAGCTGACCTAAATTTGATATCGTCTCTATTTCAATGGCAAAATGCCCGGCATTTCGGTGCAGTTCCAGACGGTCTAAAAGTTCCTCTGTGGTGCTCTCCAAAGCCCTGGAATCTATTTCTCGATGAATGTAGGTCTTTAAAAGATCGGTCAGCTCGGTATAAAGCCCTTTAAAATCATTAGGGTCCTGTGTAGCCTTTTGCGCAACTTTTTCAAATCGTTGACAGGCCTGTTCATATGGGGGGAGCGGTGGAGGTAGGGGTGATTGAACTTCAGATTTTTTTCTGCGCCAAAACCAGAAAAGTCCGCCTAGGGCAATAAGACCAAGAAGACCGAGCCACGGCCAAATCGGACCGGACTCTAAGGGCACTTGGGCCGAAGGTTTAATGGCAAAAATCTGTTGCTGGGTTGTGTCTACAGGTATGGTCAAAACATCCACGTCAAATTCTGGCGTATCAAAAGCGCTATCATTAATCATCACCCGTTGTTTGCTAAGGCGATGGTAACCTGAATCGAATTGGGTTAAACCGTATTTTTTACGCAGCTCCCAGCGGTATTTATTGTTTTGATTTCTCAAGGTATCTACGGCATAGCTACGGATAACTTCAAAAGCACCAAAAGTCTTGCCCTCTGGAAACATGACAAAATCAGTACTGTCCGCCTGAACTTGAATTAAAAACTCGAGCTCCTCGCCAATCCTCATTTGTGTGGTGTCCAAAGTGGCCTGAACTTGGGCACTAAGTTGTAGACCCATAATTAAATTTAGAGTCAACAGGGCTCCTAAAAAACCACGGCCTCTAATCAGATCCAAAGGGAAACTATTATATTTTCTCGCTGTCTTCAACCTTTATGCTCTATTTTTAAAATAACCCAAGAGTTTGCGGACATAGCTTTCCTGTAAACTGCAGTCAATAGTGCCCGCGCCACATTTGGAAAAAACCTCATGAAAATCGGCTACTCTCTTTTGATAGGCCAAATGATGATTGCGCCTAACAGATTTGCTCCCAGTGTGCACCAGACGGCGCAGTCCAGTTTCACGATCAAGCATTTCAATCATCCCTAAATTCGGCAGTGCAGCCTCGCTTTGGTCATACACCCTTATTCCCGTTACATCGTGCTTACGGGCTGCAATGCGCAAGGGAGATAAGAAGGGCGCACTGATAAAGTCTGAGAGCATAAAAACTATAGCCTTTTTCTTCATTACCGAGGTCAAGTATTTAAATGCGGCCCCTACATCAGTTTTTGTGCCCTCTGGTTTGAATTCTAACAACTCTCTTATCACACGCAACACGTGAGATTTTCCTTTTTTTGGCGGGATAAATAATTCGATTTGATCTGTAAAAAGAATCAGTCCTATTTTGTCATTGTTTTGAAGCGCTGAAAAGGCCAATGTTGCTGCGATTTCTGTAAGCATTTCCCCCTTAAACTGCTCCTGGGTCCCATAATTTTCGGATTGACTTACATCAACCATGAGCATTAGGGTAAGTTCGCGCTCTTCCTCAAAAACCTTAATAAAAGGCTCATTATAACGAGCCGTGACATTCCAATCAATGGCCCTGATGTCGTCTCCATACTGATACCCGCGCACCTCGCTAAAGGTCATCCCGCGCCCTTTAAAGGTCGAATGATACTCCCCACCAAACACATGGTCGCTCAAACGACGTGTTTTGATTTCTATGGCGCGTACTTTTTTTAAAAGGGTCTTTGTATCCACAACACTGGAGTTTAGACTTCAGTTTAATGCTTTAATTAATAAATCCTATGAATCGTTCAATTCGGCTTGTACGAAAATCGCAGTTGCCAACTTCGTTAATTAAGGGACTTCGATCACATCGACAATGCGATGTATCAAGGCCTGGGATGTAACCTCCTCAGCCTCGGCCTCGTAGGTAATCCCGACTCGGTGACGCAGCACGTCATCAACTACCGCGCGGACATCCTCAGGAATAACATATCCACGCCCCTTAATAAAGGCATAACTTTTTGCAGCCAGCGCCAGATTAATGCTTCCGCGCGGGGAGGCCCCGTAACTGATCAGCGGTTTTAAATCGGCCAAATTATACTCCTCGGGGCGGCGGGTTGCAAAAATAATATCAAGGATATAGCGTTCGATTTTCTCGTCCATATATACCTGACGGACTGCGGCTTGTGCTTTTTTGATCTGTGCAAGAGTCGCTACAGGTTTCACAGCTTCCAAACCACCATTAAGATTCTGACGAATAATCAATTGCTCTTCGGCCAGTGCTGGATAATCGATGACAGTTTTAAGCATAAAACGGTCTACCTGAGCCTCTGGTAGTGGGTAGGTCCCCTCTTGTTCAATTGGGTTTTGGGTCGCCATGACCAAAAATGGCTCGTCGAGTTTAAATGTCTCATCCCCAATGGTGACTTGGCGCTCTTGCATGGCCTCCAGCAAAGCAGATTGTACTTTAGCCGGCGCTCGGTTAATCTCATCAGCCAAAACAAAGTTGGCAAAAATTGGCCCCTTTTTGATGCTAAAGTCATTGGTTTTGATGTTGTAAATCATCGTCCCAATAACATCGGCAGGCAACAGGTCTGGGGTAAATTGTATCCGACTAAAGGACCCTTTTACAGCTCTGGACAGAGTGTTAATGGCCAAGGTCTTTGCCAAACCAGGTACCCCTTCAAGCAAAATATGTCCCTGAGATAAAAGCCCAATAAGGAGTCGTTCAATCATATGTTTTTGGCCAACAATGACTTTGTTCATCTCTTGAGCGAGCAAATTCACAATGGCACTTTCGCGCTCAATCATCTCGTTGAGCACTGCTAAATCTTGTGGGTTCTGATTAGATTCCATAACTACATCCTTCCATTAAAAAAGACCGAACACTGTGGTCGATCTTAAATTTCATGCCGCAAATTGATGATAATTCATCAATTGCTCTGTTAATAATTGGTTAAAAAATACGATAAATAAAGGGGTTGGCGGCGTTTTATCCCCAATAAATTAGCTAATTTTAAATAAATTTTTTGTCATGAAAAATTCATTCTCTTCTGTAATAGTCGGTTGCATGGATTGGGGCTCTTGGCGCCGTAATTTCGACACTGATCAAATGACAGACCTTATTCAGTGGAGCGTTTCCCAAGGACTAACCAGTTTTGATCATGCCGATATCTATGGAGATTACACGGTAGAGGAGCAATTTGGCAAGGCCTTAGACAGGGCTAAAATATCGCGATCTGAGCTACAAATAATCAGTAAATGTGGGATACAATACGCCTGTGAGGCGCGTCCACATCCCATTAAACATTACCAATACGACACCGCCTACATCATAGAAAGTGCAGAGCGGTCTATTGAACATTTGCGTTGTGAGTATTTAGATCTTTTTTTATTGCATCGTCCCAGCCCTTTGATGCGCCCTGAGGCCGTGGCCGAAGCGGTAAATACACTCAAAGCTCAAGGCAAAGTAAAAGCCTTTGGGGTGTCGAATTTCACCCCCAGTCAGACGGACCTCATTGCCACACAAAGCCAGATAGCGGTCAATCAAATTCAATGTTCTTTGACCCACCTCACCCCTTTTTTTGATGGTAGTCTGGACCACATGATGACCCATGGCATCCAACCCATGGCCTGGAGCCCCATAGGGAAAGTTTTTAAAGATAAAAGCGAGTCAACCTACAGAATTCATGCCGTGCTCAATAAGTTATGTGATCAGTATCAGGCCTCCAAAGATCAAATTGTTTTGGCCTGGCTCATGGCCCATCCTTCGAGCATTATTCCAGTGGTCGGCACTACCCAAAAAGAACGTTTAGCCTCAGCGGCAAAAGCGGCCGAAATCAAGCTTTCGGAAATTCATTGGTTTGAATTATTGGTGGCCAGTCAAGGCCACAAGGTTCCTTAATGATATAAAATTAAATGACGCAACTCAAAAACAAAACAGCCTTAATTACTGGGGCCACCTCAGGAATTGGTCTGGCTACTGCAAGAGCCCTAGCTCATGAAGGCTGTCGCCTTATTATCACTGGGCGCCGTAGCGAGCGATTGACCGAATTAGCCGAGGAATTAGAGGCTCTGGTTCCAGTGCTTACCCTTAATTTTGACGTGCGTGATCGCCAGCGCGTTTTTGAATTATTGGGTGAGCTTCCAAAAGAATTTAGTGCCGTCGATATATTGATCAATAACGCGGGTAATGCCCACGGATTAGATGCCATACAAGACGGCGATCTAGACGATTGGGATGCAATGATTGACATAAACGTCAAAGGGCTACTTTATGTGTCTAAAGCCATTATTCCGGCCATGATCAAAAGAGGTGTCGGTCATGTTATTCATATTGGGTCCACCGCCGGAAAAGAAGTTTACCCCAAGGGCAATGTCTATTGTGCCAGCAAACATGCCGTAGAGGCCCTCAACCACGGCATGCGCATTGACCTCAATGGAACAGGCGTTAAAGTCAGTACGATACATCCTGGTCTTGTTGAAACCGAATTTAGCCAAGTGCGCTTCAAAGGCGATACCGCGCGCGCAGAGCAAGTCTATAAAGGGTTCACTCCGCTTCGCCCTGAGGACATCGCGGAAATCATCGTCTTTGTTTTGGGTAGACCGCCTCATGTCAATATTGCGGATCTTATGGTCATGTGCCTAGACCAAGCTTCAAGTACTGTGGTAAATAAAAAACCCTCCTAGTGGCACAGTATGTAATCGGAGATATTCACGGAGGAGCGTGTGCCATAGCACAACTTATGGAGCGTGCCCCTCTTACCCCTGAGGACGAGCTCATTTTTTTAGGAGATTACCTAGACGGCTGGTCTGAAGGACCTGAGGTTATTGAGGATTTAATGGCGCTTTCAAAACAGTACTCCTGTCGCTTTATACGCGGCAATCATGATGCACTTTGCCTGAATTATCTAAAAAATGGTGTGGCTCCAGAACTTTGGGTGTTACACGGAGGCCAAAGTTCGATAGACGCTTATAAAAAATGTTCTTCAGCACAAATCAAGCGTCACATTGAATTTTTAGAAGCGCTTGAAAACTACATAGAACTAGATAACAAACTTTATGTGCACGCTGGTTTCTCACATCCAAAAGGGCCAGCGGAAGAATTTCACGCCCACATGGTTTATTGGGACCGGAGCCTTTGGGAAACGGCCAGGGCAGCACACCATTTAAAGGATGAGGATTCATGGCAATATCCTGAGCGGCTAAAGCTTTACAAAGAGATTTACATTGGGCACACCCCCGTACAACGCATCGGGGCCTCGACACCTTTTCGGGCTTCAAATGTGTGGAATGTAGATACGGGCGCCGCTTTTGATGGCCCATTGAGCATAATCAACACAGAAACCAAAGCGTATTGGCAAAGTGATCCTCTACCCAGCCTTTATCCTGATGAAATCGGACGACAGGCTTGAACATCATTTCCGTTGTCGACAATTGTGTCGGACTTGTGCTTTAAGCCAAAGGGTTAGATGTCTGTCTATAAATCGAACTTAATCCCTTGAGCTAAAGGTAATTCTGTAGTGTAATTAATGGTATTGGTCTGACGGCGCATATAGACTTTCCAAGCATCGCTTCCAGATTCTCTACCCCCACCCGTTTCTTTTTCACCACCAAAAGCGCCGCCAATTTCGGCACCTGAGGTCCCAATATTGACATTGGCAATACCGCAATCACTTCCTGCATGACTTAAAAACAACTCTGCTTCTCTAAGGTTATTGGTCATGATGGCACTAGAAAGTCCTTGAGTAACTCCATTTTGAAGAGCAATGGCGTTTTCTACTCCGCCTGAATACTTTAAAAGATAAAGGATCGGGGCAAAGGTCTCATGCTGAACTATTTCAAAATGATTTTCTGCCTCAGCGATAGCGGGTTTTACATAACAACCGCTTTCGTAACCTGGGCTATCGAGGGTCCCTCCTGGCACGAGTAGAGAACCACCTTCTGCCACAACTTTTTCCAAAGCAGCCTTGTACATACCTACGGCATCTCTATCGATAAGCGGCCCTACATGATTGTTTTGATCTAATGGGTTTCCAATGCGTAACTGCTGATATGCACTGGCTAAAGCTTCTTTTACTTGATCATAAATCGTCTCATGAATAATCAAGCGACGGGTTGAAGTACAGCGCTGACCACAAGTCCCAACCGCACCAAAAACAGCGCCGATTACGGTCATTTTTATGTTTGCATCCGGGGTGACTATAATGGCATTGTTTCCTCCTAATTCAAGAAGGCTGCGCCCAAGTCGCTCAGCAACAGTTTGTGCCACTATTTTACCCATACGGGTTGAACCGGTAGCAGAAATCAATGGAATGCGCTTGTCGGTAGTCATCATTTCTCCTACTTTATAATCGCCATTGATCAAGCAAGATAAACCTTCGGGGAGATTATGTTTTGCAAATACTGTAGCAGCAATTTTCTGGCAAGCGATACCACAAAGAGGTGCTTTCTCAGAAGGCTTCCAAACACAAACATCACCACAAATCCAGGCCAAAGCGGTGTTCCAGCACCAAACAGCTACTGGAAAGTTAAAGGCTGATATAATTCCCACTACACCAAGAGGATGATACTGATCATACATGCGGTGTCCAAAGCGCTCACTGTGCATTGTAAATCCGTGCAATTGACGTGAAAGACCTACAGCGAAATCACAGATGTCTATCATTTCTTGAACCTCACCTAGCCCTTCTTGCAAGCTTTTTCCCATCTCATAAGAGACCAATTGACCAAGAGGTTCCTTCAAACGACGCAATTCTTCACCAAATTGACGTACAACCTCTCCGCGCTGAGGTGCCGGCATAATACGCCATTGCTTAAAAGCCTCTGTTGCGGTTTCCATAACCTCGGCGTAATCCTCTGGGGTAGTCACTGAAACTTTTCCGATTAATTCACCATCTACTGGGGAATAAGAAGAAATGAACTGATCCGAACCAAACCAGGTATTCCCTGTTGAAGTTCCTTGATTTTCTGGGGCAACACCAAGTTGTTTGAGTACCGATTGAATATCGACTGTTTTGCTGGTATTTGTCATGGTCGTCAATTAAATTTTGTGCAAAAGTACAATATTCTATACCCAAGGACAATGACTAGGGTCAATATCTCGACCTAAGCGACTATGAGAAGTTTTATGCAAGCTGGCTTTCAGCGACAAGCCTACTGATTCGAGAATCTAGGGTCTGTATCCATAGTGTGACCACAGGATTTACAGGTGCGTAATTCTTCTGAATTATAGTAAGTTTTAAAGTGTGGAAGGAAGTCCTTCTCGATATCGAGGAGCTCAAAATAAGCTGCGTGTAAAGGGCTATTGCACTGATCACAGAACCACATTAGTCCATCTGTAAATCCCTTGCCGGCGCGTTTGCGCTCAATAACAAGACCTATGGAACCAGCACTACGCGCGGGTGAATGAGGCACCTTTGGTGGGTGTAAATACATGTCTCCCGGACCGAGTTTCATCTCTTTGCGCTGCCCCTCCTCTTGAATCACAACGGTTATTTCACCTTCAATTTGATAAAACAGTTCTTCGGTTTCATTGTAGTGATAATCCTTTCTTGCGTTTGGCCCAGCAACAATCATTACAATATAATCTTCTGCATCTACGTAGAGATTTTTATTGCCAATGGGCGGTTTAAGTAGCGCTCTATTGTCTTCAATCCACTGGGTCAAGTTAAAGGGTGGTGCAATAGCCATGATCTAAAGTTTGTTTAAATGTAAGTCAAAAAGCTAAATAAAAAAAGGGCCCGCTAATCGCCCCACTCTTATGAGTTTCGAC
>JAYPSJ010000001.1:0-421295 GCA_038132955.1 Flavobacteriaceae bacterium | reverse complement strand
CAATTGCTGCGCCATGGGAGGCCAATCCGCGGAATCCAGTAAAGGCAAATCCTCCTTTAATTTTAAAGGGTAAAAACACCGAAAAGAAATCCTGATGAAAAAGTTCAGGTTGATAAAAAATCACGTGGCCTAGTCGGGCCCCAATAAGGATGGCCAAAACCATATACATGAAAAGGCTGTCTAATTTTTCTAGAGCGACGCCCTCTCGAATAAATATTTTTTTCATCAAATACCACCCAAGGGAAAATGCCAAAACAAACATCAAGCTGTAGTATTGAATGGTGTAAAATCCGAGATTGATTCCTTCTGTGGGGGACCAATAAATGCCTAAATGTGGTATCATAAGAAATGTTTGACGTAAAGATAAAAAAAACATGCGCTCAGGGTCGCTTAAGGAACTGGGTCATGTCCAGAGTCTCCCCAAGGATGGCAACGTGCTATTCGTTTTATAGCCAACCAGCTCCCTCGGAGTACTCCGTATTTTCTGAGCGCTTCAATACTGTATTGCGAGCAAGTCGGGCTAAAGCGACAAGTATCAGGGGTAAACGGAGAAATAACGTTTTGATAAAACTTAATGAGTAAGATTATGGGTTGTGCAAACAATGAAAAAGAGATTATTTCAGACTATAGCTTGTGCCTTCCTTGCCATCTTTTAGTTGGATCCCAGTATCTTGCAGGCGATCTCTAATTGCGTCACTGGTGGCAAAATCTTTGTTGGCACGGGCTTGATTGCGCAGGTCAATCAGTAAGTTCACGGCCGCATCTAATTGGTTTTGTCCGTTGTTTTGTACCTGCATTTCTCCAGGTAGACCTAGTACATCATAAACAAAACTATGCATTGTCTTAATCAAAGTATCGCGATCCTTTTTTGTGATTTTCGCGGTACCATCACTCAAGCTATTGATCCATTTAGTTGCTTCAAATAATTGAGCAATTAGAATTGGACTGTTAAAGTCGTCATTCATAGCCGCGTAACATGAATCTACCCATGGACCAACTTCAAAATCTGATTGGTCAGAGCAGGGAATCCCTTCAAGCTTACCCATAGCTTCCATAAGTCTCTGGTATCCTTTTTCACTGGCTAAGATAGCTTGGTCAGAAAAGTCTAATACACTGCGGTAATGGGCTTGATACATGAAAAACTTTGCCACAGCTGGAGAAACGGCTTGGCTCATGATATTATTATTTCCTGAAAAAAGCTCTCTTGGTAAAATATTATTCCCCGTTGATTTAGCCATTTTCTTGCCGTTGAGGGTCAGCATATTTGCATGCATCCAGTAACGTACAGGAGCAACTTTATTACAGGCTTCAGCTTGCGCAATTTCGCATTCGTGGTGCGGGAATTTTAAATCCATACCACCTCCGTGTAGGTCAAAAGTTTCTCCGAGATATTTAGTACTCATGGCGGTACATTCCAGATGCCACCCAGGAAATCCATCACCCCAAGGTGAGGGCCAACGCATAATATGTTGTGGCTCTGCTTTTTTCCAAAGGGCGAAATCCTGAGGATTCTCTTTTTCACTTTGTGCAGTCAATTCTCGAGTATTGGCAATCATATCCTCGATTTTCCGTCCGCTGAGCTTACCGTATTGCTGATCTTTGTTGAACTTTAATACATCAAAATAAACTGAGCCATTACGCTCATAGGCATAACCGGCTTCCAAGATCCGCCCGATAATCTGTATTTGCTCTATAATATGGCCTGTTGCAGTGGGCTCGATATCTGGAGGCAGAGCATTAAAGGCTTTCATGATTTCATGAAAATCTACGGTATAGCGTTGGACCACTTCCATGGGTTCAATGGCCTCAATGCGCGCTTTTTTGGCAATGCGATCTTCCCCTGAATCCGCGTCATTTTCTAAATGTCCGGCATCCGTGATATTGCGGACATAACGCACTTTGTAACCAAGATGCTTGAAATATCGATAGATTAAATCAAAAGACAGAAACGTGCGACAATTCCCTAAATGAACATGATTGTAAACCGTAGGACCACATACATACATACCCACAAATTCAGGTACCAAAGAGGTAAATATCTCCTTTTCCTTAGTCAAGGAGTTGTAAATGGAAAGAGCACGATGTTCAGGTTTGGGCATGGTCATCGTCAATTGAATAATTGATTTTTAGAAAGAAGTATTTAGTTTGATGTAGTCTAAAAACTCTCTTTTTGTTTTGTCATTCTTGAATTGACCGCCAAATTCACTGGTCACTGTTGAGCTATCAATATCTCTGATTCCTCTTGAATTGACACATAAATGCTTTGCATCAATCACACAAGCCACATCATCTGTATTAAGTATTTTCTGTAATTCCTGTACGATTTGAATGGTCAGTCGCTCTTGTACTTGAGGTCTTTTGGCAAAATAATCCACCACGCGGTTCATTTTTGATAGGCCAACAACTGTTCCATTAGAGATATAGGCAATGTGTGCCTTACCTACGATGGGCAACAAGTGGTGTTCACAAGTGGAATACAGGGTAATATTTTTTTCAACGAGCATTTCCCCGTATTTATATTTATTTTCAAAAGTGGATGCTTTTGGTTTTTGATCTGGGTGTAAACCCGCGAATATTTCTTTAACAAACATTTTGGCCACGCGCTTTGGCGTTCCTTTTAAGCTATCGTCCGTTAAATCCATGCCCAAAGTTTCCAAGATATTTCTAACATCTTTTTCAATGCTGTCCATTTTCTCTTGATCCCCTTTTTCAAAGGCATCAGGACGAAGAGGGGTACGGCTAGAAGTGCCTATGTGCTCATTGCCATAGGCCTCGATTTCTTGCAATTGTTTTTCTAAATCCATAAAGGTGTATGCGGTAATTTTTTTCTTTTACTCTGCAAAGATACGTATCTCAGAGTTCACTTGGAAAATACTTCGGGATTTAACACGTTTATAGCATTAATAATGGTAAAATATGATTAATTTGTACCCCATATTTTCAGCCTGAATGAAACAATTTTTACACCTCGTTTCCCTTCTTATTACCACCCTATGTTTTAGTCAAGTTCCGCTGACCAGAGTAGTGCCCCAAATTGTAGGTCAATACGACTTCACAGCTATTGGCAATACTTTAAATGTTTCAGCAAACCCTAATCCTTGTGAGCTATTGCCTCAGAGTTCGGCGACCTTAAATCTACAGCCCAATGAAACCTTTTTTTCGGCGCACATGTATTGGTCTGCCTCTGGTCCTCCAGATGATGTGGTTTCACTAAATGGAAATACTGTCATTGCCCAGCGCACCTATACCATAAATAACAACTTTGGTGAATACAACACGCATTATGCCGATGTAACAAACCTCGTATCGGCCATTGGCAATGGTGTTTACACCTTTTCAGATTACCTTGGGTCAATTCCCTGTGGTAATAGCACAAATTATGGCGGTTGGATGATTTATGTCATTTTTTCTGAGCCCACCTTGCCACAAAATCAAATCAGCATCTTCGAGGGATTTGATTACGTCAGTGGGTCCAACCCAAACCTTGACATTATTCTCACGGGAATAGATGTGGCCACCGATGAATTGGCTAAAATTGGATTTTTAGCTTGGGAAGGGGACGCTTCTTTGGCGGTACAAGAAACCCTCACAATCAATGGCATTTTGATTGACAACCCTCCGCTAAACCCGGGCAATAACGCCTTTAACGGAACGAATAGTTACACCAATTCCTCAACGCTTTGGAATATGGATTTAGACTACTACGACCTGCAGGGTATTGTTCAGCCTGGAGATACGCAGATAGATATTCAATTGACTTCTGGTCAGGATTTGGTCTTGATCAATAACGTAATTACGGCTGTTAATTCTGAAATTCCTGATGCTGCTTGTACGATTGATGACCTTGACGTAGTGTGCGATAATGGTCAAAACCTATTTATAGATTATACTGTCTACAACCTACCTTCTACAAGCCCTCTTTCTGCAGGAACACGTATCGATTTTTATTGGCAAAATATAGGTGGAGGTCCTTTGAATTATTTGGATACCGTTTTTACAATGAACAATATTCCTATTGGAGGCCAAGAATCAGGAAATACGATTTTAAGTATTGTTGGCACGCCCCCCCAATTTGATTTGGTAATGATCGTCGATCCGGCAAATTCAATACTAGAAATTGACGAGACCAATAATGAGGATCGCTTATTTATTGATACGACCCAGCCTTTCTCGCTCGGTGTGGACATTGAGAGTTGCGCTGGTTTAACGGTCACAATTGATACTGGGGTTTCATCACCCAATTTCACTTGGCAATGGTTTAAAGATGGGAATATCATCCCGGGCGCCACTAACCCAAGCATTACTGTTGGACTCAGCGGTATTTACACTGTGGAGGGATTTGAAGGCCCTTGTTTTATTACTGATGATGTTGAAGTAACGTTTAATTTGCCGCCAGATGCATTTCCCCCGGCAGATTTATTCTTATGTGATGATGGTGCTACCGCAGGAAGTTTTGATTTGACAGAAAATGACGATGATTTACTTGGTCCTCAAGATCCCGCAATTTATGTGGTTAAGTATTATGAGACCCTGCAGGATGCTCAGGATGATACTAATGTCATATTAGTTCCTACAGGCTATTTTATCAGCCAGCCTTCTCCTCAGACGATATATGCCCGAGTGGAAAGTCCGGAGGGTTGTTTTGCCATTGAGCAATTCAAAATTTTCTTTACAAGGGTGCAGGCAGGTCAGCCTGAGGGTATTGAGGTCTGTGATAACGATAACGATGGATTTACTGCTATCGACTTGCCGCTTACCTTCGGCGCAGAAGTATTGGATGGTGAACCCGCAGCAGATTATTTGATTACCTACCATAATGATCCTGTAGAAGCGACTACTGGTGCTAATGTTCTTCCTGTCCCATATAACGTACCTGTTCCTGGAGAGACTATTTATGCTCGTTTGGTAAATTTTGATGACTTAAATTGTTTTGATGTCGTAGAAATCCCCATTACAGTTATTGAGCCCCCAACTCCTGGTTCTATAGACACTTTTGTGGTATGCGACACTGACAACGATGGTTTTGCTGATTTTGATTTGAGCGAGTTAGTGGCCCCTTTGCAGGGGGGCAATGGTGATCTTCAGATCACTTTCCACGGGACTCAGTTAGATGCCCAGAACGGGGTACTGCCGTTGATTAATCCATATCCTAATGACGATCCTTATAACGATAGTGTATGGGCTAGGGTAGAGAGTGCTTTAACGGGTTGTTACACGGTTGTTGAGGTCTTTTTAGAGGTTCGTGATTACCCTATTGCCACCCAGCCCGAGGAGCCTTTGCGTCTATGTGATGACGCCTTGGCCGATGGGTTTACGGTATTTGATTTAACGGTTGTTGAACCGGAGGTATTGGGCAGTTTAGACCCACTGGAGTATGATATTTATTACTATGAGCTAGAGAGCGATGCCATCACTGCGGGTGATTTGGCCCTGACGGCTCCCGACTTTAGTTTGGCTATTGCCAACCCAGGTGCTTACCAAAACACCACTAACCCCCAGACCATTTACATATTGGTTGTGGGTAATGCGGCCAGCACCTCGCCTAATAACGGCACTGCGGGTTGTTATGATATTGTGACCCTAGAGCTGATTGTAGATCCGCTTCCTGAGGACTTAGGTCCTTTTGAGCTTTACCTGTGTGATGATGAGGCTAGTGGCAGCACCACCGATGAGGTCAGCCTATTTGATTTAACCCAGGTAAACGACACAGCCACTGGTGGTGACAGTAGCATTACGGTTACTTGGTATGCCACCCCTGCGGATGAGGCGGCCGATAACCCGATTACTAGCCCAGAGGCCTATGCTAATATTGTTACCCCACAGACCATTATCGGAAGACTAGAGAGTGAGTTTGGTTGCCGTACACTGGTAACCATGACTCTAACGGTACTGCCTAATCCAACTCCTGTTATCCCCACCCCACTAGAGGTGTGTGATGACGACCTAGACGGGGGCACCTTTGATGATGGTTATGCCACTTTTGTACTCACTGATAAAGACGCGGAGATCACCGATGGAGAGCCTGATGTTAGTGTGACTTACTATGAGACTCTGGCCCAGGCCGAGGCAGGCACCCCTGCTTTAACCAGCCCATGGGTCAACACGATTCCTGGGGGTCAGGTGATTTACGCTCGCGTGTCGCGTGATATTCCTCCTGGGATATTGGGCTGCTCGAGTATTGTTCCATTGGAGCTGATAGTGGTACCACTACCGGATGCGCCTACGGCGGACTTTATCGATCCTATGTTTGTGTGTGATGACGATGGAGACGGCCTGGTGGAGTTCGATCTAACGCTGAACAATCCCTTTGTACTGGGCACCCAGGATCCTATAGATTTTGCACCTATTACCTACCACGAGTCTTTGGCTGACGCCCAGGCAGGCACACCTTTTATTGCTACCCCCACTACTTATGTGAGTGGTCCTACCACTCTATGGGTGCGTTTAGAGAGCCTAGAGACGGGCTGTTACCGCATCACCAGTTTTGATTTAGAAGTAGGGGTCTTCCCAAGTATTGGGTCAGCCAGTGATTTATTCTTATGCGACGATGAGATCGGGGGCAGCACCTTGTTTGATGGTCTGTCTACCTTTGATCTGACCCAAAACACAGCAGCCATTATTGCGGGTAACCCAACCTACTTAGTATCTTACTACGCCAGCGCTCAGGATCAGATTGATGACAACCCTATAGCAACCCCTGCGGCTTATCAGAACGTAGTGAGCCCGGTTCAGGAGATTTTTGTTACGGTCTTTGGGGCCGATGGCTGTCCTGCGCAGGCGAGCTTTTTCATTACGGTTCATCCTAACCCAGAGCTTGTGCAACCAGCGCCTTATGTGATCTGTGATCCAAACAGCGATGGTTATGCTGAGTTCGACCTATCGTTACTAAATTTAGAGCTCACCGGGGGCAACCCAGATTTTGTGGTGAGCTACCACGGCACCCAGGCCAACGCCCTATCGGGGGATCTGGCCTTAGTCTTGCCTTACACCAACGACACTCAGTATACAGACAGCGTGTGGGCCAGGGTAGAGGACACCACCACAGGCTGCTACAGTGTGGTAGAGATATTACTACAGGTACGCGACCTGCCAGATGCCACCCAGCCCCAGGAGCCACTGCGTCTTTGTGATGATGCCTTGGCCGATGGGCTTACGGTATTTGATTTAACGGTTGTTGAACCGGAGGTCTTGGGCAGTTTAGACCCACTGGAGTATGATATTTATTACTATGAGTTAGAGAGCGATGCCATCACTGCGGGTGATTTGGCCCTGACGGCTCCCGACTTTAGTTTGGCTATTGCCAACCCAGGTGCTTACCAAAACACCACTAACCCCCAGACCATTTACATATTGGTTGTGGGTAATGCGGCCAGCACCTCGCCTAATAACGGCACTGCGGGTTGTTATGATATTGTGACCCTAGAGCTGATTGTAGATCCGCTTCCTGAGGACTTAGGTCCTTTTGAGCTTTACCTGTGTGACGATGAGGCTAGTGGCAGCACCACCGATGAGATAAGCCTATTTGATTTAACCCAGATAAACGACACGGCCACCGGTGGTGACAACACCATCACCGTGACTTGGTACCTCACTGAGGCTGATGCCCAGGCGGGCATTACAGGCACAGAGCTTTTGAGTCCTTATGCCAATACTACTACTCCTCAGACTATATGGGGTCGTTTGGACAGTGCTTTTGGATGTACCACAATAGTAACCATGACTCTAACGGTACTGCCTAATCCAACTCCTGTTATCCCCACCCCACTAGAGGTGTGTGATGACGACCTAGACGGGGGCACCTTTGATGATGGTTATGCCACTTTTGTACTCACTGATAAAGACGCGGAGATCACCGATGGAGAGCCTGATGTTAGTGTGACTTACTATGAGACTCTGGCCCAGGCCGAGGCAGGCACCCCTGCTTTAACCAGCCCATGGGTCAACACGATTCCTGGGGGTCAGGTGATTTACGCTCGCGTGTCGCGTGATATTCCTCCTGGGATATTGGGCTGCTCGAGTATTGTTCCATTGGAGCTGATAGTGGTACCACTACCGGATGCGCCTACGGCGGACTTTATCGATCCTATGTTTGTGTGTGATGACGATGGAGACGGCCTGGTGGAGTTCGATCTAACGCTGAACAATCCCTTTGTACTGGGCACTCAGGATCCTATAGACTTTGCACCCATTACCTATCACGAGTCTTTGGCTGACGCCCAGGCGGGCACACCTTTTATTGCTACCCCTGAGGCTTACCTTAGCCCAGGAGGCACCAGCATTTGGGTACGCCTTGAGAGCCTAGAGACGGGCTGTTACCGCATCACTAGTTTTGGTCTTGTGACCGGGGCCTTACCGGGTATTGGCTCTGCCGAGGATCTGTATCTGTGTGATGATCAGATTGGGGGCAGTGATCCCTTTGATGGTCTGTCTACCTTTGATCTAACGGTCAACACCTTAGAGGTGACTCTAGGGGATCCGACTTACTCGGTGTCTTACTACGCCAGTGCTCAGGATCAGATTGACAATAACCCTATAGCTACCCCTGCGGCTTATCAAAACGTAGTGAGCCCAGTGCAGGAGATTTTTGTCACGGTCTTTGGCCCTGATGGCTGTCCTGCGGTAACGAGCTTTTTGATTAATGTGGAGGCCAACCCGACCATTAATATCCCGACCCCGCTTATTGTGTGTGATGACAACAACAATGGGTTTTACAATAACTTTGATTTAACCAGTAAGGACGCTGAGCTCTTGGGCGGCCAGGTGGATGTGAGTGTACGCTACTACGAGACCCTTGCCGATGCCAATGCGGGCAACCCTGCCGATCAGCTGCTGAGTCCTTACGAGAACATCGTTCCATTTGTACAGACCATTTACGCGCGTTTGGAGAACGACGTTCCTCCAGGGGTTAATGCTTGTTATAGCATTGTTCCTTTGGAGCTACGTGTGGAGTCCTTGCCCTTGGGGGTTGATACGGCGACGTTCCAGGACCCGCTAGTGGCCTGTGATTTTGATGGAGATGGTTTTGAGGTCTTTGACCTAACCCAGAACAACCTAGCGGCCTTAGGGGCCAATGAGCCACTATCGGATTACTCGGTGAGCTACCACACCACTCAGGCGGATGCAGATTTGGGCATTAATGCTATTGCCATCCCTGGGGCTTATACGAACATTGTCACTCCGATCCAACAGGTGTTTGTTCGTGTGGAGAACTTTACAACGGGTTGTGGCAGAGTAACGCCTTTTGATTTAGAGGTTCAGCCACCGGCTGATTTATCGGCAGGTCCATTTGAGATGGTCTTGTGTGATGATGAGATTGGGGGTAGTGCTCCAGACGATGGGGTCTCTACCTTTGATTTAACCCTTAATGATCCGATCATCACTGGTGGTGATCCGACCTACACGGTGGTTTACTATGCCAGTGCCCAGGATCAGATCGATGATAACCCTATTGCGGATCCTACGGATTACCAGAACGTGGTTAACCCTCAGGATATTTATGTAACGGTTGTGACCTCTGGAGGCTGTGGTGCAGAGACTACTCTGACCCTGCGCGTGCTGCCTAATCCGAGTCCTGTAACCCCGACCCCGCTTGTGGTATGTGACGGAGAGGGCGACCCAGTGATTGACTTTGACCCAGAGGACGGACTATCGACCTTTATCCTAACAGATAAGGACGCTGAGATTATCGGCGGTGAGCCTAATGTTAGTGTACTTTACTATGCCACCTTTGACGATGCCGAGGCTGGCATTGCAGGTACTGAGCTTTTGAGTCCTTATGCCAACACCACGTCGTTTAGCCAGGTGGTTTATGCGCGTGTAACCAAGGATGTTCCTCCGGCGACTCTGGCCTGTTATAGTATTGTGGAGCTGGAGCTAGTGGTGAGCCCACTACCGGTGGCTCAGGGCTTGCCTGAGGACTTGTACTACTGCGCTGTGGACAATAATGGTGTAGGGGTGTTTGACCTCACGCAGAACGATCCCTTAATTTTAGGTGATTTAGATCCGCTGGTTTATGCAGTGCTTTACTTCCGCACCTTAACTGAGGCCCAAAACGGGGTTAACCCCATTGGCAACCCAACGCTATTTGCCAGTACCACGAGCCCACAGACGGTCTATGCTGGTCTGATTGCCTTAGATACGGGCTGTTACACCCCGCCACAGCAGGATCCGGTGACCTTTGAGGTGGATCTGAGTTTTGAGCTTTATGTTAAGGAAGGTGCCTTTGCGGGCACTCCTGATCCTTATATGATCTGTGATAATCTGGCCCCGAGTGATGGTCTGGCTGAGTTCACATTGATTCCTAATGCGGCCTTGCCTACGGACTTGGATCCTCAGGCGCAGCTCTTGGTGGATCAGATCTTACAGGATCAAGACCCTAGTGTGTATGTGCTGACCTTCCACGAGACGCTTTCTGACGCTGAGCTAGGGATAGGTAACCTGCCCGATGTATATACCAATATCACTAACCCACAGGTGATTTACGCCCGCGTGAGTAATTTATTGGATCCTAATGATTTTCCGATATGTTATGGTATTGCCGAAGTACTCTTAGCCGTAGAGCAACTGCCTCCGATGATCCTAGAGGATGAGTACCGCATATGTGTGGACGCTCAGGGCAACGCCATTATGGAGGACTTTGGTGCGGCCTCACCGCCTACCTTAGAGACAGGACTCCCCACAGAGGGCTTTACCTTCTTATGGTCGCTCAACGGCACGATATTGCCTAATGAGGTGGGTCCATCACTGGTGGCATTGGCCCCAGGGTCTTACTCGGTACTGGTTACAGAGCTAGCCTCAGGCTGTTCACTGGAGACGGTAGTTGCTGTGAACCCAGCCTCACCACCACTGGATTATAATGTGCGTTTGCTCAATGGGGCCTTTGCTGGAGAGCATGTCATAGAGGCTACTGCTACGGGCCTAGGGACTTATCAGTTCAGTCTAGATGGCGGTAACCTGCAGGACAGTGGTGTGTTTAACAATGTGACCCCCGGCACCCACCAGGTGACCATCACCAATGTGGAGGGTTGTGGCTCGATTACTGTGGACATTGGGGTAGTGGACTACCCACGTTTTGTCACGCCAAACAACGATGGCTTTAACGACACATGGAACATCATCGGTCTGGCGGATTACGATCCGGCGGCGCGCATCTATATCTTTGATCGCTACGGCAAGCTGCTCAAGCAGCTAAGCCCAACCAGCGCAGGGTGGGATGGGACCTACAAAGGCAACCCACTGCCCTCAAGCGACTACTGGTTCCGCATCGAATACACCGAGGAAGATATTCCAAAGGCCTTTACTGGACATTTTACATTAAAAAGATAGGCTGATTTACTCCAGTCTGAAAATAAAAATTCATTCCGATTGAACCCTCAATTTGGAATGAATTTTTGTTTTGTTTTATGACAGTTAGTTGCCTTTTCTGAAGTATATATTATTATAATACGCTTGTTGATCAAGCCCTCACTTGAGGAAGTCTTTTTATAAAGACTTTCTGAAGGGTACACGAAGTAGGCTAATCAATCCAGTTAATTAACCAATGCGAGTATATTGAACAAGTTTGGCTATAAGTCTATCCCAATGGATAAAACAAGTGATTTACTATTCTGCGTACTTGAAAATCTATTTTGCTCTTGGTATAAAGCTGTACTTGTATTTATTGAAGTATTGATTAAAGCGGCATCTAAAGTCCAGCCGCCGCCATAAAAACCAAGGCCATAACTGAAGCCAAAATTGTCATCAAGGCCTAAATCTTTTACAGATTGAGTCTCAATCCAGTAGCCTCCACGTAATCTCCATGGGCCATAACGATACTCTCCACCAAACCTAGCACTCATACTTTGATTGAAAGAATTTTCTATTACTGCGTTGGCCGATTGAAAGAATTCAGATCCATGATCATTAAATGCACCACTACTAAAATCTTTGTGACTTAAAGATGCTGATATGAGTCCTTGGGGCCCAAAAATATAGGCAATACCGGCATTCCACTGACTTGGCGTTCTCAGTCGATATGGTTCGAAATAATTACGTACATCCGGGTCCATTAAATAGCTTTCAAGCCCCTGATTGATTAAAATCGAGCTACTGAGTGACTCCACAGACTCCTCCGTTAATTGCCACCAAGTAGGACTATCGTAAGAGAGGCTCATGCGCCAGTGATCGCCGGGCGTATAGATTGCACCGATTTGGAGATTAAAGCCTTCACCATCTGTTCTTTCAAATGATTTGTATGTTAGATTTTGCAGCGGACTATCGGCAAGAACTGCCGCCTCACTGACTCTATTGGATCGAGTATATCTTAGAACATGACTGTTAATGTTCAGTCCAAAAAACAAATTATCTCCGTATTGGGTCGCAATATTTAGGTTAAATTGACGCATTGAACCACCGAGCTCTTGAAAAGTGTTTTGCTTGCGCCGATCATTCACTGCGCTCAAATAATTTATATTATTGCTGATTTCATTTTCTGGATCAATAATATAGGCCTGATAGGCTAATAATCCCAGCTGCGCTCCTCGACCTTGGGTATTCCCTAGCGCCGCATATGCCGACCCCAAGGTTTCACCAGATCCTAGTTGTAAATCAGCCAACGCGGTACCTTGGGCCTGCTGGCTAAAGTAATTTGATAAGCCAATATCTGTATTTCCAGATGCCGCGACGGACTGATCAAAGTTCTTTAAAGTTGCCATGGAAAATCCAAAGGTAATTTTACGCCAAGGACTCTGCGAATTGATTTGCTCAGCGACAATAACCCCGCCAGCATGGCTAAAATCGAAGAAATTGTCTTTAGCTGTAGTTTCGATACCAGAAAAATTGCTTTTGGTTCGACCACCGCCATAAGCAAGGCCAAAATCTATCTTACTATTGATGTTAACAGCACTTGCTGCAGGATTTAAATGAAGACTATTGACACCGCCACCCAAAGCGTGAAAGGCTCCACCCATAGATTGAATTCGGGCTGATCCAAAGAGGTCCATGTGTGAGAATTGAAGGTAATCTTGAGTGATTTGACCCCAGGAATTCATTAATGATAACATAAAAAACACCAGTGTGAGCACTGGTGTTTTTTTATCGAGGCAATTTCGCATTTTTAAAGTTTAAATTGTTTATAGAAAGGCTTGACTAATTTTTTCCAATTTCCTGAGTGTTTCACATTAACTATCCTCTGCCTCCCCGACCACCCGAACTACGTCCTGAAGGTCGAGAATAATTATTTGGCATGCTCATTGGTCTTGGGCTCTGAAAAGATGGTCTATTAAAACTTCTTTGGCCCGCATTTTCAGCTTTAAAGGAATTTTGTGTCCCAGAATTATTAGATGGACGTGTATTACTAGTAGTATTAGCCGGTCTACTTCGCATTTTTATTTTAAAATTTTTCGCTGTATTGCTTGGTGCAGTTGATGCTATCGATGGACGACTAACACCACTTTGATCTGTTGATTGCCCTTGAGACCTGGTTGAGGAATTTGATTCATTCACATAAGCTTCTGAGGGTCGAACTCCATTTTGTTGCGTGGGTCGCGTGCTGCGTACTAGTGACCCACGAGCGTTTGGATTAACTCTCGATTCTGCCACTGAATTAGCTCTGCTTCTTGCAAAAACACTCGTATTTTCTCGTCCACGTATGGCAGAGTTGCCATCAGTATTTTGATAAGCCGCTCTATTGCGCACAGCAGCATTTCTACCTCTATTGAGATCAAATTCTCTACTCGATCTTGCTGTACGCCCGCGGTTTAATTCGCTGCTACTGCGTCCACGCAGACCGGATTGTTCTCTAGATCCCATATTTGAGCGATCTGATCGGCCTCTAGAGGTGTATCGATCCTGATTCGAACGACCTCTATTGGCAATAGTTGAGTATCCATTATTATTATAATACCAAGGACTGTAGTAGCCGTTGTATCCCCAACCAGAACCATAATAAAACCAGGGGTTGTAGTAGGCGTTGCCCCATCCCCAATAGGGGTTATAGCCCCAATAGCTATTATAGCCCCAGAAAGGATTATTCCAGTAATTGAATCCCCATGGTCTGAAGCCACCCCAATAACCAGCATTCCAACCACCTGACCAATAACCTAGACCCCATCCATTGCCTACAAATCCGTTGTTCCATCCGCCATAGACATTTACAGTTACTTCATTGGTGTTGTTACCCCATGAACCGTAATCATCGATAAAGTCCTCTTCCACGATCACATATCCTTCTTCATCAAGAGATTCTTGTGAGCTATAGGCCTCAATATCGGTTATTGCCAAATCTTCTTCAGGAATTTCCTGAATTTGTGCTGCTTTGGTGCTGAAATATTGCTGATAATAATTGTTTTTTCCTTCTACCGCATTTGATTCTTCAACGATAAAGGTGTTGCCATAGACACCATCTTCCTCGTCCGTAACACCTTTGTAGGTATTACAGCTCAAAAGAGTGATTGCTGCAAATCCATAAGTTGCCCGTGCAGCTGCCTTTTTTAGATTTTGATTTACAGTTTTCATAACGATAGATTTAAATTGTTGAACTTTATAAAAATAAGTAGTTTTGCCGAAACAGAACTCTTTTTTAACTATAGTGCAATTACTGTGCCAACTCTTTTAATATGGGTAAAAACTTAACATCAAGAGCCGAAGACTACTCTAAGTGGTATAACGAACTGGTCATCAAAGCGGATTTAGCCGAGAACTCTGGTGTCCGCGGATGCATGGTTATCAAACCTTACGGCTTTTCGATTTGGGAAATGATGCAAAAAGAATTGGACCGTATGTTCAAAGAAACCGGCCATCGTAACGCTTATTTTCCGCTGTTCATTCCAAAATCATATTTCAGCAAAGAGGCAAGTCATGTCGATGGTTTTGCTAAAGAATGTGCTGTAGTGACTCATTATCGCCTGAAGACCAGTGATGATGGCAGTATTGTAGTTGACGAAAAAGCCAAGTTGGAGGAGGAGTTAATTGTGCGCCCGACCTCGGAAACAATTATTTGGGATACCTATAGAAAGTGGATTCAATCCTATCGAGATTTACCAATTTTAATCAATCAATGGGCGAATGTTGTGCGCTGGGAAATGCGCACTCGCCTGTTTTTAAGAACCGCTGAGTTTTTATGGCAGGAGGGGCATACCGCTCATGCAACCCAGCAGGAGGCCATTGCTGAAGCGGAGCAAATGATGAATGTTTATGCTGATTTTGCTGAAAATTTTATGGCCGTGCCTGTGATTAAAGGAACAAAGTCTGCCAATGAGCGATTTGCTGGAGCACTCGAGACTTATTGTATCGAGGCTATGATGCAGGATGGTAAGGCACTGCAAGCTGGAACTTCGCATTTTTTAGGCCAGAATTTCGCTAAGGCCTTCGATGTAAAATTCTCCGATAAAGACGGAGCACTAAATCATGTTTGGGCGACCTCTTGGGGTGTTTCTACCCGCCTGATGGGGGCCCTTATTATGACCCACAGTGATGATAATGGATTAGTTTTGCCACCAAATCTCGCGCCAGATCAAGTGGTAATTGTTCCTATTTACAGAACTGAGAAAGAATATGCATCAACGGTTGCAAAAGGGCAAGAGCTGGTTTCGTTATTGCGCCAAAAGGGGATTCGTGTTACTTTGGATGCTCGAGACACACATAAACCAGGCTGGAAATTCAATGAGTACGAATTAAAAGGAGTACCAGTGCGTGTCGCTCTAGGCCCTAAAGATTTAAAGAATAAAACCTTGGAAATTGCGCGACGTGATAACCTTACTAAAGAATTAGTGCCGCAAACTGATGCTGTTAATTATATCGATGGTTTACTTAGGGATATCCAAGAAAATTTATTTCAAAAAGCAGTAGAAATGCGTACCTCGTTGACTCATGAGGCTCATGACTATGAACAGTTTAAGTCCTTGATTGATAAAAAGGGAGGGTTTGTATGGGCGCATTGGGATGGAACTTCAGAGACAGAGGAGCGAATTAAAAACGAAACTAAAGCGACAATTCGCTGCATCCCACTTGAGGGTCCTGAGACTCCGGGTAAATGTATTTTTACCGGCCGTGATTCAGCGCGGAAAGTGCTGTTTGCAAGAGCTTATTAGATTTTTTTGAAAAATAAAATGCATTACTTGCGGCATTTAAAAATTGTTGTATTTTTGCATCCGCATTTTGAATTAACGGCCCATTCGTCTAGTGGTTAGGACGCAAGGTTTTCATCCTTGAAACAGGAGTTCGATTCTCCTATGGGCTACAAAAACTAAGACAGAGATTATGGCAAATCATAAATCCGCTTTAAAGAGAATTAGAAGCAACGAAACTAAGCGCCTTTTGAATCGTTACAAGCACAAAACAGCACGTAACGCAATGAAGAAGCTCCGTGAAATGAGTGATAAAAAAGAGGCTGAAAAATTGTTGCCTGAGATAACTTCTATGCTCGACAAATTGGCAAAGAAAAATATTATTCATGCCAACAAAGCGGCAAACTTAAAGTCAAGCCTTACTAAGCACGTTGCCGGACTTTAATACGGTTAAGTGTTCAAAAAATATGAAGCCTTCATGCACAGCATGGAGGCTTTTTTATTGAGCAAAATTTTATCGGTTAGAATTTTATTGAATTGAATCAGGTAGAAATGGCTTTAAATCACCGCCGTGTTTTGCAATGTCTCTAGCGATTGTGCTAGACAGGTGACTCAAGTGGGGTTCGGCAGACAAGAATATTGTCTCTACAGAGCCCAATTGCAGATTGTTTTGAGCAATGGACTGTTCGTAATTGAAATCATGTGCATTGCGCAAACCGCGGACGATAAATTGAGCGTTTTGTGTCTTGCAAAAATCCATAGTCAGACCTGTATACTGCACAACAGAAATTTTCTCCTCATTTTGGAACAATTTTTCCAGAGTTTTGATGCGTTGCTCAATAGGAGTCATGGGTATTTTATCGGAATTCCGACCTATAGCTATGACTAGTTGATCGAATAACGGAAGGGCGCGCATTACAATTGAAAAGTGTCCCCGAGTAAAGGGGTCAAATGATCCAGGAAAAATAGCGCGTTTCATCAGTAATTTGTTTTGTGATTATTAATGGCTTCAGTGATCAATCGATCAAAAAATTGGGCAAGTGTAAGGCCTGAATACTTCGCTTGTTGGGGAATAAGACTCTGTTTTGACAAACCTGGAGTTGAATTTAATTCAATAAAATAAGGTTTTTCCTTCTCAACAATAAAGTCTGCACGACAGGCCCCATTCATTTCAAGGGTCGTGTAGATTTTATGCACCAGCTTTTGAACCTCTTGGGTCACTTCCTTATTTAATCTTGCTGGCGTTATTTCTTGGGCCTTGCCTTCGTATTTCGCACTTAGATCAAAAAATGCATTCTCAGAGACTATTTCTGTAGGTGTTAGTATTACTGGAGAACCGTTGTGACTGTAGGCACCAACAGAAATTTCTACACCATTTAAAGCGCGTTCGATCAGAATTTGGTGGTCTTCTGCAAAGGCATACCTCAAAGCTGACTCATATTGATTTTCTGCACTTACCTTGCTCACACCATAACTCGAACCTGAGCGGTTAGGTTTGACGAAAAATGGAAGCCCCAGTTTACTTTTGACATCTTCAAAATTTGGAGGATTATGTTTTTCGCAATAAATGGACTCAGCACAAGGTATGCCATGTGCTTTAAGTACAGATAAACAATCTCGTTTGTTAAAGCTCAAAGCCGCAGCATAAAAATGTGTACTGGTTTGAGGCACATCGAGCAGTGCACATAGAGCTGCGATATAACCGTCCTCGCCCGGACTCCCATGTATAGTGTTGAAAACCACATCAGGATGAATAACTTCGTCTCCTAGATTTAAACTAAGGCTTCCTGGATCAACCTTGTGTTTTACTGAATTTGCGTCTTGGTAAAACCATTGGTCTTTGGTCACGACACATGGATATACTTGGTATTTTTCTGAGTCTAGCTCCTCACATACTACAGCCCCTGATTTGATACTAATACCAAATTCACTGGTATAACCACCCATCAATACAAGAACAGAAATTTTGGACTGCAGCCGTGTCATTTAAAAATAATTACTTGCCGCATTAAACTTACTAAATTTACGTTTAGTATTTTTGTGATTCTTCCTAAATCCATCATGAGCCTTGTTCAATTTATTTTTTCGCGAATCTTTTTGAAGCAGTTTTTATGGATGCTGATATTGCTTTTTGTCATGATTTCGTGTTTGCTCTTTTGGTTGGACAGCAATACGAGCCATGGGGAACAGATTGCGGTACCTGATGTTAGTGGAATGACCTTAGAAGAGGCTCGAGCTGCGCTAGGGGAGCGTCAGTTAGCCATCGCTATTTTAGACACCAGTAGTTATAATCCTAATTTCCCTTATCAAACAGTTATCGAGCAAATTCCTGCGTCTGGCTCTTTGGTAAAACAAGACAGAAAGATTTATTTATCTGTCAATAGATCGGGCTATAAAATGACTGTTGTACCCTATATAGTTGGAAAGACATTGCGCCAGGCAGAGCCAGCTTTGCGGTCTGCAGGCTTCAAGGTGGGTAAATTGACCTATAAAAAATATATCGCCAAAGACGAGGTTCTAACAATGAAGTTTCGAAGACGTGCCATCCAGCAGGGAGATCAGCTACCACTTACCTCAATTATCGACCTCGAACTTGGGGATGGTACCGGTGGTTTTCAGGTGGAGGCTTTAGATCGCGATTCGCCTTATCATCCATCTAATAGGAAGCGAGATTCCTTGTAAATTTTAATTATGATTGAAGAACCGGAATCAATTGATCCGCTTGACCAGCAAGACGATTTACACGAACATTATCGCTTTGTAGCAGACAAAGGACAACAGCCACTTCGAGTAGATAAATTCTTAATGAACCGCATTGAGCATGCTACGCGTAATAAAATTCAAAAGGCAGCAAAGGAGGGGCATATTTATGTTAATGATCAATCGGTAAAATCGAATTATAAAGTCAAGGGCAAGGACGTTGTTCGCGTCTTATTTACGCACCCTCCCCATGAATTTTTACTGGTTCCTCAAGAAATTGAGCTCAACATAGTTTATGAGGATGATACCGTAGTTGTAGTAAATAAGCCTGCAGGAATGGTCGTTCATCCCGGACATGGAAATTACCAGGATACATTGATAAATGGACTAATATTTCACTTTGAAAATTTACCAGAAAATCAAAACAATCGACCAGGATTAGTCCACAGAATAGATAAAGACACAAGTGGCTTATTGGTGGTGGCAAAAACCGAACAGGCCATGACCCATCTTGCGCAGCAATTTTTTGATAAATCCACCCAGCGAGAATATGTCGCTTTAGTTTGGGGTAATGTAGAGGAGGATCAGGGCACTGTGAAGGGTCATATAGGGCGTCACCCAAAAAATAGACTGCAAAATACTGTATTTGAAGGCGAAGATGCGGACTTTAAAGGTAGGCCAGCAGTGACTCATTATCAGGTGATTGAGCGCTTGGGCTACGTAACACTGATTCGCTGCATTCTCGAGACGGGAAGAACACATCAGATTAGGGTCCACATGAAACATATCGGTCATACCTTATTTAATGATGAGCGTTACGGTGGAAATGAAGTGCTCAAAGGGACTCATTTCACAAAATACAAGCAATTTGTCGACAATTGTTTTAAGATTTTACCGCGCCAAGCCCTACATGCAAAAACCTTGGGGTTTGTGCATCCAAAGACTCAAGAGTTAATGCATTTTGATGCTCCATTACCAGAGGATATAGAAACGGCAATTGACAAGTGGCGCAATTATGCCAAGTCTAGTCAGACATAGTCCTTTATATTTGATAAAATCTTTGGGCAATATTGATGGTGTTACCTTAGGTCAAGCTTTAATTTGATCGAATAATAAATGATAATTATCTTTTGATAATTCATTACGATTGGCCCGATCAATACACACGAATTATTTTTTATAGATTCGCTATATGAAAGTTTTATTATCTCCCGCAAAAAGTCTTGATTTCGACACTGCTGTGCCACATGCCAAAAGGAGCCAACCTTTATTTTTGGAGAAGGCCGTAAAAGTGAACGAAGTTTTACGCAAAAAAAGCCCAAAAAAATTGATGGAATTGATGGGAATTTCTCCTAGTCTTGCAGACTTGAATTACCAGCGTAATCAGGTTTGGTCGGGTGAGGGTAATGACGCAGAGGAGCGCGCTGCTGTATACGCTTTTAGCGGTGAAGTTTATCGAGGTTTAGACATCTACTCTCTAGCAGAGGATCGGGTTGATTTCATGCAAAGTACATTACGCATTTTATCTGGACAATATGGTGTGCTAAAACCCTTGGATCAAATTAGGCCTTATCGCCTAGAAATGGGAACAAAAATAGCCATTGGTCGGGCAAAAAATCTTTACGAATTTTGGCAGAAGGAGGTGACCAAAGCCATTGCTTTAGATCTTGAACCGCGAGAGATAGTTGTGAATTTGGCCAGTAATGAATACGCCAAATGTGTTGACTTTGAAACCCTTGAAAATCCTGTTATAACTCCGGTGTTTAAACAGTTCAAAAATGGAGGTTACAAGGTGCTTACTGTCTATGCCAAACATGCACGTGGTCTAATGACTCGTTATATCATTGAGAGTGGGGCTGAATCTCGAGAAGACCTTATGGCGTTCTCCGACGGCGGTTATGCGCTTAGTTCAGAAATGTCTCAAGGAAATCAGCTTGTTTTTACTCGATAAGCGGTTATTTTTTGTCGATAAAGGACCTCGATATTAAAAAGCACCACTTATTGGCTTTTTTTTTGTCTTGGCCTGTTTTATTGTTTTGGAATTTTTATATCTTTAAAGGCTAATAACTAATCTTATTTACACATGAAAAAAATTATTTTGATGGTGATGGCGTTTTTCGCTGTCTCTTTAACATTAGAGACCAAGGCTCAGTGTTCGACCTCTTCTGCCACTTGGGGACAGTATCCCTCAAGCACACTTATGGCTCCAACTGTTGTTGGTGTTGAGACAACAATTCAGACAGGGAGTTGGGCTGGAGAATATATGAGGGTTTCAGGTTTTCAGGCAGGTGCAGTTTACGAATGGTCGGTATGTGGTGCCAGTTATGATACACAGTTAACAATTCGAAACTGGAATACTGGAGCCGTAGTGGCTTACAACGACGATTTCTGTGGTCTCCAAAGCCTTGCAACTTTTACTTCAGACGGAAGTGACTTGCGTGTTCAACTTAATAGATTCTTCTGTGGCTCGAATACAACATCCACAACGCATCGAGCTACTTTAGTTTCTTTGCCCGTAATTGTGGGTGATCCACCATTAATTCAGTGTCCAGTAGACGTTGTAGTGTCTAACGATAATGATCAGTGTGGGGCGATTGTCAATTTTGCTGATGCAGTAGCTATCGATCCAGATGGTGACCTTGACGAGGTTGTACAAACAGCGGGACTTCCAACTGGTTCAGAATTCCCAGTGGGTGTAAACACTGTAGAATTTACTGCATATGATTTAGGTGGTAACCAAAGCACTTGTACCTTTACTATCACTGTAGAGGATGTTCAAGATCCTGTAATTGAATGTTTAACTGAGTACACCGTTGAATTGGGTACTTCAGGTTCATACACTCTTGATCCAGAGGAATTGCTTGCAAGTTTCAGTGACAACTGTGGTATTGTAGATTACATTATTGACGGAGCACAATATACTGAAGCCCGCACACTTGCTACACTTTTTGCTGGTGGTAATGGTGGTGGTTTTGGTGGAGCTGTTTTCTTCAACGTATCTGCTATCGAAGACATAACTGTTACTGGATTCTTGACCCACCTTAATGGCACTGGAGGTATACCATTTAGTATGGATATCTATACCATAGTCGGTGGCACGTATCAAGGTAACGAGCAAAATGCGGGAGCATGGACACTGCTTGGAACAGCGACAGGAGATGCACAACCAGATGGAACACCTTCTGAAGCTTTCTTACCTTCCGGAGTTAACCTAACTGGTGGGACAGATTATGCCATGTGTATCGTTCTTGATGCTGCTAATCGCCATCGTTACACTAATGGAAATGGTTCAAACCAAAACTACTCTAACAGCGATCTTTCAATTTCACTTGGTGCTGGACAGAATACTCCTTTCACTAGTACCGTATTCAGTCCACGTGTCTGGAATGGAGCTATCAACTATGATTACACCCTTCCTGCAATTCCTCAGGATGCGTTGTTAGAGTGTTCTGATATTGGTGAAGTTTCATTGTCTGTTACTGCACTTGATGCCGCTGGAAATTCTGCGGTCTGTAATATTATAGTTACCGTTCAAGATACTACTGCGCCAATCATTGTGTGTGATGGTGAGCCGATTGCAGGAGATTTCCTAGAAGAATTTGAAGGATCGTCTATTCCAGCCGGTTGGACTACTGAAATATTAGCAGGTACTGCAGATTGGGAATTTGGAAGTGGCGATATGCCAACTGGACCAGATTTCCCAACAAATGCTGCGATTTTCGATGATGATGCCGCTGGTTCTGGAAACGTAAATGCCTCGCGTTTAATTTCTCCAGTATATAATCTTGCAGGAGTGGCAGAGGCCAACCTGACATTTGATTACGCGCATCAAGAATTCCTTGGTGATGGTTCACTTCAAGTTGAAGTATTTGATGGCTCTGCATGGCAAGAAGTACTTTATGTTGATGTTGATTTAGCAGCCATACAGACAGCAGATATTGATGTATTGCCTTACGCAAACCAAAACTTCCAAGTTCGTTTTAACTACGATGACGAAGGTGGATGGAGCTGGGCTGCAGGTGTAGACAACTTCCATTTGACTTACTCTGCACCAAGTAGCACAGTACAAGTTGTTTTAGATTCGAATGGTTTAGCGAATTATGACGCTAGCGATCTATTGATTTCCGTTGAAGAAGGTTGTGACTACACTGTAACTGTTGAAGTACCAGGAGTTGGTTCAGGAGATTTAACTACTCTCTTTGCAGGAGGCAATGGTGGTGGTGCCGGTGGTGCTATTTACTTCGACGTAACTGCAATTGCGGATGTTACTCTTACGGCTCTTGATCTTCATACAGGTGAGACTGGTGCATTTACTGTAGACGTTTATGCAATACCTGATGGAACCTACATTGGCAATGAAAATAACCCAGGTGCTTGGACTCTAATTGCTACAGGTAGTGGTGATGGACAGGGTGCAGGAACCCCATCTTTGGCTACTCTTGATTCATCGGTATCTTTAACTTCAGGTACTACCTATGGTATGGCTTTAGTTTTAAGTTCAGGACATGGTCACGATTATACTAATGGAGATGGTACTAACCAAAACTATGCTAATGATGAGCTTTCATTCTCAGGTGGATCGGCTACTAATGCTCCATTTACGGGTAACGTATTTAATCCACGAGTCTTCAATGGTAGATTCTACTACGATTACCAAGCAATGGTCGCCGCAGAAAACTTTGATTTTGATTGTTCATACCTAGGTGTGAATAACATTGAGGTTACTGTAACTGATAGCAGCGGAAACGTAGCTACTTGTATCAGTGCTGTTGAAGTTATCGACGTAGATGACCCAATTTTGGTTTGTCAAGATGCTACGGTTAGCCTAGATGAAAATGGAATGGCCGAAGTGCTTCCAGAATACTTCATCAGTTCAGATTCATTTGATAACTGTGGTATTACAATCACTGCAGTTGACGTTACGGATGTGACTTGTGCTGATATTGGAACTCCAATCACCGTTACTGTATTTGTAAGCGATGACAGTGGAAACATTGCTGCTTGTCAAGCGACAATGACTGTTGTTGATGATATGGGACCTGTATTAGAAGGATGTCCAGAAGATATGACTGTTGATCCAGGAGCTGTAGACTTGTTCTACGAAGTGCCAGATTACACTGTAGGTGTAACAGCAACTGATAACTGTTCTGATCCTGCGGGTGCTATCACTCAAGATCCTCCAGCAGGTACATTATTACCTGATGGTGTTTACACTGTGACATTATCTTCAACTGATGATGAAGGAAATGTTGGATCATGTAGCTTCGAGCTTACTGTAGAAAGTGTATTGGGTGTGACTAGCAACCAATTGAATGCTGGTGTAGCGATTTATCCAAACCCAGCACGTAACGTGATGAACATTGGAAACAGTACTGAAATTCAATTAGAGCGCGCTGTAATCTATGATCTAAACGGTCGTATGATTCAGACGATTGATCTAAGTGATATGTCTGCTGAAGCGAGCGTAAACGTGGCTCACTTGGCCTCTGGAGTGTACATGGTACAACTTCAAGCTCAAGATGGACAAGCCATCAAGCGCTTAGTGAAAGAATAAATAAGATTAGATATATTCTTTAGTGAAAAGCCCGCTCATATGAGCGGGCTTTTTTTATATGCTGTAAGACTCAAATTATAGGATATGCAGTTCAAAAGTTTCGTGTTAATGTGACTCTTTGCGCTTGGCCTCTTGTATTATTCACTAAGCCTCTAACCAGTTTTCTATGATTTTACGCCCGAGTGGCGTAAGTATGCTCTCTGGATGAAACTGAATTCCGTGTATGGGAAAGGTTTTATGCCGTATGGCCATGATGATGCGATTATCATCTAATGCGATGCTTTCAAGTTCTTCTGGTAAACTTTGAGTTGCAATACACCAGGAATGATAGCGAGCCACATTAATTCTCTCAGGTAAATCTTTGAATAGTTTGTCTTGACGATTTAAAATATTTATCGGGGTTGATACACCATGAGTGACTTGTGCTAAATTTTCTAACTGAGCCCCGAAGAAAAGTCCTATCGCCTGGTGTCCCAGACAAACACCTAAAATAGGTTTTAATTTATGCCAAAGTTTTATCGCGATTATGAGCTCAGGGATCTCAGTTGGCAAACCGGGCCCCGGAGAAAGTATGATCTTGTCATAAATAGAAATGTCTATTTCGGACACCGAAATGGGCCGTTTTACGATAACCTCATGACCAAATGCTTCGAGATAATGCACAAGATTGAATACAAAACTATCATGATTGTCTATGACAAGTATGCGCATTTTTAAATTGGACTTTGAGTTGTAAAATTACAAATAAGGGAAGTGGTTCTTTATTTTTAGGTATAAAAAAACCCGCCAGATGGCGGGCTTTTAAGATTAAAAGTAGACCTAGCTATTATAATTCAAGCTTTGCACGAATTTGGAATTCATCATTGATCGCCTTATCGCCAAGATTTTCAATAAAGCTTCCTGATCCATAACGGATGCCAAATTTTGTCCGGTCGATATTCAAAGCCGCAGTGGCGTAGTTTCCTTTGAAAGACATGGTAAAGCTAATAGGCTGGGTTACTCCTTTAATTGCGATGTTACCAGTAACTTGTTGACTGCCATCATCGTTAGCTGTTGACCCTGTGATATCAAGGCTGGCTGTCGGATGCTCTGATACACCGAAAAAATCATCTGATTTAAGGTGACCTTCTAAATTAGCTTTGTATTCGCCTTCCAGGTCAGTTACCACGATAGTGCTCATATCTACTTCGATGCGTCCACCGACAATGCGTTCTCCATCCATTTCAAGGTGGCTTTGTCCGAGAGTGATGATACCTGAGTGTGTCCCAGTTACTTTACTGGCTGTCCAGCTAACAGAACTTGACTTTACTGGTTTTGGTTCGCCAGTGTTGCTCGCTAAAACGCTAAGAGTTAAAAATGTACTCAAGATTAGCGCTGTTGATTTAAAAAACTTTTTCATAGTCGTTTGATTTAATTGTTTTGATTAATATAATTTGATTTTACGTTATTAAATATGCTCTGACTTTATCGAGTAGGGTGTTGAGCTGACCCATTTCTTGCTGGGTTAAATTAGATAAAATTCCTTTTAAAGTAAACTCTACGCCACGATCAATTTCAGATAAGGTACTTAGACCTAATTCGGTAATATAAACTTCAATTTTTCTTCTGTTTGAGGTGCAGACCCTGCGGGTGACCCATTTTTTGGCTATAAGTTTATCAATGAGCCTTGTAGTATTACTGCTGCGGTCAATCATACGCTCTTGTAAGGTTGATAAATTTGCTGGTTTTCCTTTTTGACCATGCAGAATTCTAAGAATATTGAAATGAGCCATGGTGATGCCGTATTCTTTGTACAAAGGCGCGCTATGTTCTTCGATGAAACGCGATGTGAACAATATATTCACTGTAGTTCGCGCCTCTGGAGAAAGCGGTATAGAGTTTTTTATGCTCTTTTCAATATCCATTATTGTTTCTACAATATTTGTAGATACAAATGTATTTAAAATTTTAATTACTTCTTGTTTTTCATTAAAAAAATTAAAGATCTCGGAGTAGTTTTTACTTAAATTTGATTTTTATTTTTAACTAATGACAGATTTAATTCAAACAGATTGGGCCGCGAGGGCTGCAGAAGACAATGATGGACTCATCATCGATGTGCGCACCGATATGGAAGTAGAAGAAGGTAAGATTCCTGGAGCTATTCAGTGCAATATTCAGTACAGTAGTCAATTTATGGACCAAATAAAAGCTATGGACCCAGATAAGAACTACTATGTTTACTGCCGCTCAGGAGGGCGCAGTGCCCAGGCTTGTATGCTGATGAATGCTGTTGGACTCAAAAATACTTACAATCTTTTGGGTGGCATTTCTGCCTGGACTGGTGAATTAGAATGATCGATAACTCATGATCTACTCGTGCTCTGAAATGTTCAGAGCGGGCCTTAACTCCATCAACGTTAGTCCCAATTAAATTAAATAAACCAATTCATTAAAAAGAAAAAACACCGAGAACCGCGCCTTTACAGTCGCTTCTGTTCTTAGTGTTTTAGGTTCTTTTGTGGAGCCGGGGAGAGTCGAACTCCCGTCCAAACGTGCCGTTGCCTGGCTTTCTACATGCTTAGTTTTCATTAGGATTTTCATTCTATTGCTGGCTGAAAACGGCCTGCTCAAGACTTAGCTTCATTTAAATTTCGCAAGGTCATCAAAGCCCTAACCAAGCTAGGTTTACTTTTACGAAGCCACTTAATCGATTGCCGCAAACCAAGGCCTTCGAGTGACTTCCTGCTTGCCCGCCTTGCGGGCCGAGGCATATCCTACTATGATTCGGATTATGCAGCTAGGGCGTAGTTATTCTCGCCGTTTAAAAAAGAGTGAAACATGAGATTTACGAGCTGTATCCCAGCGCTCGACATGCTTACCAACCAATGAAACCCGCTGTCAAAACCAGTCGGCCCCAAGTTGTTTGATAAAAAAACCAACTTATGGTCGGTTTTTTACAAGGGCAAAGATAAGCGAAAAAGCTATCTTTGTATGAGCAATTTCAACCTTACCAATACCATGTCATTGACTTTTGCCCTGATTAAAGAGCGGAAATCACCGCCAGATAAACGCGTGGTGATGACCCCTGAGCAATGTCTCGAATTCAAAACTAGATTTCCTGAGGCAAGATTAGTTGTAGAGTCTTCGGAGATCAGAATTTTTTCTGACCAGCAATACCGAGACCAGGGTATTGAGGTCTTGGATGACGTCTCATTTGCCGATATTTTTTTAGGGGTTAAGGAAGTGCCAATTTCTGCACTTTTAGAAGAAAAAGCATATTTATTTTTTAGTCATACCATTAAGATGCAGCCCTATAATCAAGGACTTATGCAGGCCATATGTACCAAAAAAATCGCTTTATACGATCACGAGACTTTTATTTCAGAGTCTGGCAATCGCTTAATTGGATTTGGGCATTATGCGGGTATTGTCGGCGCATATAATGGATTTAGACTCTTTGGACAGAAAACAAAAACCTTTGACCTACCCAAAGTAGAGCATTTGTATGATTATGATACGGTTAAACAGGCATTAAGTAAAGTTGTACTGCCTGACAATTTTAAAACCTTGATTACGGGTCGCGGAAGGGTAGCCCTGGGGGCCAAAGAAATTGTTGATCACATCGGACTTCATCAAGTGAGCCCTGCAGTGCTTCTGGATGGTGGTAATCATGGCCCTCGTTATGCCATGCTTGATATAGAAGACTATAACAAACACAAGCAGGCTAAGGACTTTGACCGTAGAGAATTTTATCAATTTCCTGAGCGATATGAAGGGGATTTTGATCGATTCACCAAGGTCATTGATATGTTCATTACAGGACATTTTTATGGTAACGGAGCCCCTCAAATTCTGACACGTGCTGCTTTAGCGGATCTGGATTGTCGTATAAAAGTCGTTGCCGATATTTCCTGTGATATCGATGGACCAGTGGTCTGTACTATTCGTCCGTCGACCATTGCTGAGCCGTTTTATGGGTATAATCCCCACACCCACCTTGAGGTCGATGTCGACGCTCCTGAGGCCATTGGCGTCATGGCTGTAGATAACCTGCCCTGTGAGCTCCCGAGAGATTCTAGTCATGGTTTTGGAGAGCAGTTTCTAGCACAAATTGCACCTTCGTTTTTTGATGGCGATGCAGATGGGGTACTTTCACGGGCTCAGATTACAGATAGCATGGGACGCCTAACACCGCGATTTAGCTACCTTCAGTATTACGCTTCGGGGTTTTAACCGGCATTGTTCGTGAGACCCTCTGATCCTTTCGGGCTATCTTTAAAATTTATTGATGGTTTGGCGCAGCGCGACTAATTTGCGCATTAAACCGAGGAGATTTTTTAAATCTAGCATGTTGGCACCATCGCTTTTGGCCTCGACAGGATTGAAATGTGTCTCTATGAATAATCCATCTACACCAGCGGCAATTCCAGCGCGGGCGATGGTTTCAATCATCTCAGGACGCCCACCGGTAACCCCGGCACTTTGATTGGGTTGTTGTAAGCTATGCGTTACATCTAATACGGTCGGGGCGTAAGTTTTCATGGTTGGTATTCCCCTAAAATCTACAATGAGGTCTTGATAGCCAAACATGCTACCTCGGTCAGTAATCATGACTTGATCGTTGCCTGACTCCTGAACTTTTACAACCGCGTGTTTCATACTCTCAGGGCTCATAAATTGCCCTTTTTTGAGATTGACCACTTTGCCCGTCTGGGCCGCAGCCACCAATAGGTCAGTCTGTCGTACCAAGAATGCTGGAATCTGCAAGACATCCACAAACTCAGCGGCCATGGCGGCGTCGCTTTCTTGATGAATGTCCGTAACCGTAGGTATGTCAAGTCGATCTCCAACAGCACGAAGTATATTCAAAGCCTCGTGATCGCCGATGCCCGTGAAGCTGTCAAGGCGACTTCTGTTGGCTTTTTTAAAACTGCCCTTAAAAATAAAAGGTATGGCGAGCTCCTCACTAATAGCCAATATAGACTCAGCAATGCGCATGGCCATATCATAACCTTCAATGGCGCATGGGCCAGCTAAAAGGAAAAAATTGTTACTATCTGTGTGTTTTAGTCTGGGGATCTTGGTCAAGTCCATAAAGCTATTTTATCGTTGCAAAGATACATTAAATATGGGTGGACTTAATGGAGAATTATCAAGCCCATTATTAAAATAAAATAGCACTGCGCTACTTTATTAGCCAAATAACAGTACTTTTGCGCCGCTTTTAAACCAGGATATGAATATTAAAAATATCGCCATTATTGCCCACGTTGACCATGGTAAGACCACCTTGGTGGATAAAATTTTACATCATTGTAGTTTATTTGAAGCCCATGAAAAAACGGGGGAATTGATTTTAGACAACAACGATTTGGAGCGCGAACGCGGAATAACCATTACCTCTAAAAACGTTTCAGTAGTCTATAAAGACACAAAAATCAATATCATTGACACCCCAGGTCACGCTGACTTTGGTGGAGAGGTAGAACGTGTACTGAATATGGCCGATGGGGTATTGCTACTGGTCGATGCCTTTGAAGGGCCTATGCCACAGACCCGATTTGTGCTTCAAAAAGCCATTTCATTGGGTAAAAAGCCATGTGTGGTGGTCAACAAGGTCGATAAAGAAAATTGTACCCCAGAGGAGGTTCATGAGGCGGTATTTGATTTGATGTTCGATTTAGGGGCTGAAGAGTGGCAACTCGATTTTCCCACAGTTTATGGTTCAGCAAAACAAAATTGGATGAGTTCGGATTGGAAAACGCCCACAGAGTCTATAGCGCCTTTATTGGATATGGTATTGGATCATATTCCTGCGCCTAAGATTGAGACGGGAACTCCTCAAATGCTGATAACCTCTTTAGATTACTCTTCTTTTACTGGTCGGATCGCTATAGGACGACTTCAGCGCGGCACACTGAATGAGGCGATGAATGTTTCTCTCGTTAAACGAGATGGATCGATTGTGAAAAGTCGGATCAAGGAGCTTTTTACTTTTGAAGGACTTGGTCGTAAAAAGGTGTCTCAGGTCAATGCTGGAGATATATGTGCTGTTGTGGGGCTTGAGGGCTTTGAAATAGGGGATTGTATCGGAGATATTGAGCAGCCTGAAGCTTTGGCTACTATTGCCATCGATGAGCCTACGATGAGTATGCTCTTTACGATAAATGATTCACCATTTTTTGGAAAAGACGGAAAGTTCGTGACTTCACGTCACGTCAAGGAGCGTTTAAATCGCGAATTAGAAAAAAACTTAGCCCTTAGAGTGCAGGAAACAGATAGCGCAGATAAATTCATGGTATTTGGTCGTGGGGTATTGCACCTATCTGTTTTGATCGAGACCATGCGTCGCGAGGGTTATGAGCTTCAGATCGGACAGCCGCAGGTAATCATAAAACAAATTGATGGGGTCTCTTGTGAGCCCGTGGAGGAGCTGACCATTGATTTACCAGAAGAGGTGAGTGGTCGTGCCATAGACATGGTGACCATTCGCAAAGGGGAAATGCAGAGTATGGAAGCTAAGGGTGACCGCATGGTTTGTCGATTTATCATTCCTTCTCGTGGCATCATAGGGCTTAGAAACCAATTGTTGACCGCTACGGCTGGCGAGGCTATTATGACCCACCGCTTTTTAGAATATCAACCCATGAAAGGTGGAATTCCCGAGCGTCAAAATGGAAGTATGGTGTCTATGGAAAATGGGATGGCAATTCCTTATTCTATAGATAAACTTCAAGAACGCGGACGATTTTTCATTGATCCGGGAGAGGAGATCTACGAAGGACAAGTTATCGGAGAAAACTCTCGACAAGACGATATGGCGGTCAATGTCACTAAGACTAAAAAATTGACAAACGTACGTTCTTCGGGCGCTGATGATAAAGCAAGAATCGTTCCAGCGATTAAGTTTTCACTGGAGGAGGCTTTGGAATACATCCAAAAAGACGAATACGTAGAGGTTACTCCAAGTCACTTGCGCCTGCGCAAAATTCTACTCAAGGAAGTCGACCGAAAGCGTTCTAAGGTTTAAAGCTTAGCGAAAATGAGTGCTAAGGCCCGATTTTATTAAGTTTAAAAGGGTTTAAGTGCAGCATTTTTATTTAATTTGTGTCTAAGGACCAATAAGAGTGATGATGGGCTATTTTACAATGATGTTTCTTTACTTTGATCCAGGACTGGGCGCTATGCTCGTTCAAGCCATAGTCGCTGCTGCTGCGGGTATTGTATTGTTTTCAAAAAACTTTATGTACAAGGTGAAATCGTTTTTTGGTCTGACCAAGTCTCAAAAAGATGGGATTGATACCATTGATTACGAGCAAGACGAAAAACAACCTAATGAAGAGCAAGGCTCATAGACATCCGGCATCATTTCGTGACCCCTCAGGATACATTGTTAAAGAAGGGTCCTCGATTAAGAGAGTCATCAATCCTATTTATTTTTCGGTATACGATGCCTTGTGCAAGGCGAATTTTTTCACCCCCTTGTTTAAGGCAAAGTTGCTCATTTCCCATGTAGAGCAAGAGAGATCTGAAGAATCCATCGTATTGTTGCCCGAGCAAATTCAGCTGGTAACCTATCCCTACGAATGGAGTTTTCACCAGTATAAGCAGGCCGCACTGTTAACGCTGAAGCTCCAAAACTATGCCTTAGATCGGGATTTTTCGCTTAAAGATGCTTCGGCCTACAACGTCACTTTTCATCGGGGAAGGCCTGTATTTATTGATACTTTATCGTTTGATTTTTATCAAAAAGACAGTCCATGGCGCGCCTATAAGCAGTTTATATCTCATTTTTTTGCACCCCTTGTTTTGGCACATTATCACGGTGCTGAGGCTCTGAAAATGATGCAAACCCATATTGATGGAATTCCCGTTGCTCTAACGGCCTCAATGTTGCCAAAGCGCACCAAATTGAGTCCTACACTCTATACCAATATCCATCTCATGGCCAAAATGGAGGCCAAACATAAGGATGAATACAAGCCTAAATCAAGGGAGATTAAACTGTCCAAAAAGAGTTTGCGCAATCTACTGCGTTCACTATATGACTATATCGATAAGCTTGAGCTAAAGGAGCAAACTGAGTGGGGTGATTATTACAATAAAACTAATTATCAACCCGAGTCCTTTAACTTTAAAAAGCAGCAAATCCAAAAGTGGATCACTGGTGGTGACATGCGTCGAGTATTGGATTTAGGGGGGAATGATGGCACCTTTGCCCGTGTTTTACTCAAGGATCTTGATTTAGCTGTAGTGGCCGATATTGATCATACGGCCGTTGATTTGAATTTTGCTCAAGTTCAAACCAATAAAGAAGTCAATATGTTGCCCCTTTGGTTTGATGTGTCTCAACCCAGTCCGGGAATAGGCTGGTCCAACACTGAGCGTGACTCTATACTCAAGCGTCTTTCTGCTTGGGGGCCACAGGCGGTATTAGCTTTGGCGGTAATTCATCATATGACCCTGTCAGGAAATATTCCTTTTGCGGATTCTGCGCGATTTTTCGCCGATCTATCGTCATTTTTGGTGATAGAGTTTCCTAATCGCAACGACAGTTGGGTGGATTCTTTATTACAGCGTAAAAGGGAATTTATCAATCATTTTGACCATTACAACCAGGAAGAATTTGAGCACGCCTATAAGGTGCATTTTAACATAGTAGAAAAAGTAGAGATTCCAGGGAGTCATCGAGTACTCTATTTAATGAAGACCCGCCAATAGTTGCCGTATGGCCAGACTTATATACAAGATAAAAGACACAAAACTCAGTCCATGGTTCGTAGGTCTGTGCAGCGGTCTTTATCCCATTTTGTTTTACACAGGCAACAACTATAGTCTAGTTAATTCCTGGGGACATTTGGTGTTTTTTACTTTAGGATTTTTAGTCTTACCGGGAATTGTGGCTGCTTTGGGCGCCTATTTTCTAAAAAAAATATCTGCTTCTCACTGGATAGAAACCTGGTTTGCCTTTGTTGGATTTGGACTTTTTTTCTTTTTCTTAAAAGTGACTTTACTTGAGGCCCCTCATCGTAAGATTACCGCTACGATTTTGCTTTTGGCAGCGCTCTATGCTTATTTTTTGGGGGCCCATCATCGAAAATTTATGGTCTTACAGGCATTGATGGGCTTTTTGGCTTTGGTTCCACTGGCAGGACAGGTCATTCATAATCTTAGCTTAACCGAGAATTGGAAAGAAATCGATGCAGAGATTTTAAGTGTGAAATTTATCAATAAGCCAAATATTTACTTGATACAACCTGATGGATTGGTCAATTTTAGTGAACTAAAAAGTGGTTACTACAAATATCAGGACACAACTTTCGCCACAGAGCTCTCACGTCTGGGATTTACTCATTATCCCAATTTTCGCAGTAATTACGCCTCAACTTTGTCTTCAAACAGTGCCTTGATGATGATGAAACATCACTATTATAATTTTGGTAATAGTTTTAGTGAGGCCTTGGACGCTCGAGAAAGTATTGTATCGGAAAATCACGTTTTAACAATCCTTAAAAACAATGGCTACCGCACTAGTTTAATTTCGGTGGCCCCATATCTACTTGTCAATCATCCAAAGCTCGGATTTGATCGAGCAAATTTCGAATACAAAGACATTGGTTATTTGAGTCAAGGTTTTAACCTCAGGGCTGAGGTCACTGCCGATTTAGAAAACTTTTTAAGTCAAGAATCAAATCAGCCTGAATTTTATTTTGTGGAATTTTTTAATCCGGGTCACATTCATGGGCGAGAAGAAATGTCCCTTGGTGCAGATCAAGAGAGAACCTTATGGTTAGAAAGCATGGAGCGTGGACAAAAGACCTTGAGCGACCTAGTCCCTTTGATTCAGGAGCGAGACCCTGAGGCTTTAATTATGATATTAGCCGATCATGGGGGTTTTGTGGGATTTGATTATACCAATCAAATCTATACCAAAACTAAAGACCGCGATTTAATTTACTCTATCTTTAGCAGTCAACTGTCGATAAAATGGCCGTTTGGATTGAAACCTGAGCAACCCATTGATTTTACAACATCTGTGAATGTATTTCGTTTAATGTTTGCACATCTGAGTCAAAATCAAGCAGTGACAGCAGATTTAGAACCAGATGTCAGCTATGTCATATTGAATGATGAGTCGTATCAAGGGGTTTATGAATATATCAATCAAAAGGGAGAAATTACCTGTAATAAAGTCCAGCCATGATTGAGGTAAAGCGCTATAAGGCTGAATTTTCTGGGATTTGGGATGATTTTGTGTCCAAAAGTAAAAACGGAACATTTATCCTCAAAAGAGGATTTATGGACTACCATCAGGATCGTTTTTTGGACCATTCGCTCATGATTTATCAGGACGAAAAGCTTCTTTCGGTAGTTCCTGCTCATCAAAAAGAAGATATATTATATGCCCACCAAGGACTCACTTATGGCGGATTTGTTTGGCATAAAAAGATAAAATTTACACAGGCTTTTGATTGTTTCAAAAGTGTCTTGGGTTATGCTCATGACCAAGGGGTTAAAACGCTGAATTTAAAGGAAATCCCTCGGATTTATGCTCAGATTCCCAGTGATGAATTGGACTATTTTTTACACATTGTAGGGGCGCAGTGCATCAAAAAGGATGTGGCCTTAGTGATTGATTATGAGAAAGCATTGGGCTTTGAAAAAAATAGAAGAGAGGGGCTCAACAAGGCGCGACGTCATGAATTAAGGGTGGTGTGTGATGACAATTTTGAAGGATTTTGGAACTCGATTCTCAGTCCTGAATTAGCGGCAAAGCACCAAGCAAAGCCATTACATTCTCTCGAAGAAATAAAATTACTAGCCGGGCGATTTCCTCAAGAAATAAAGCAGGTTTCGGTATATCACAAAGATAAACTCGTGGCTGGGACCACAGTGTTCTTGACGCCGACCGTAGTCCATCCGCAATACGTCATGGGCGATGGGGACAAAAATAAACTCGGCAGCATCGATCTGGCTTATGAATTTATCATCAATGAATTTGCGCCAGGGCGACGTTACTTTGACTTTAATACCTCTAGTGAAGCCGATGGAGCCTTATTGAATTCAGGTCTTCTTTTTTGGAAACAGACTTGCGGTGCACGAAGCGTTACGGTGAATCAATACCAAATTGAAACAAAAAGACATGAAGACCTTAAACTTAATTTGATATGATTCCTTATTTGGATCTCAATAAAATTAATAACCGCCATAGAGCAGATTTTGAAGCTGCTTTTGGGGTATTTATGGATCGGGGTCAGACAATTTTGGGTAAGGCCGTGTCGAACTTTGAATCCGAGTTTGCTGCCTATTGTGGCGTGAAGCACTGCGTAGGTGTAGGTAATGGTCTAGACGCGCTCCGCCTAATTTTTGAGGCCTATAAGGTCATGGGCAAACTCAAAAATGGAAATAAGGTGTTGATTTGTGCCCATACCTATGTGGCCACTGTATTGTCCGTAAAACAAGCCGGACTCACTCCTGTTTTAATTGACGCATCCCCCGAGACCTTTAATTTTGATTTAGAGGTACTGGGCAAAGTCAATGACCCAGAGATTAAAGCTATTTTACCGACCCACCTCTACGGTGCTTTGGCCCCGATGCAAGAGATTGTTGCGCTAGCGAAAATCCGCAATTGGTTAATAATCGAAGATGCCGCTCAGGCGCATGGGGCAAAAAATCAGCAAAGACTGCGCGCTGGTCAACTCGGGCATGCTGCAGGATTTAGTTTTTACCCAACTAAAAACCTCGGGGCATTAGGAGATGCTGGTGCGGTAACGACTGATGATGATCAGTTGGCAAAGACCGTAAGCCTTTTGCGTAACTATGGTTCACAAGAGCGTTACTACAATAAATTAAGTGGATTTAACTCAAGGCTTGATGAGTTGCAAGCCGCTTTTCTCTCAGTTAAACTTAAAGTACTCGATCAGGATAATGCTGCGCGTATCAGCATTGCTCAGCAATATGATGCAGGCATAAATAATGCAGCAATTATTCTGCCAACCCCCAGTTACAGTGGCGAACATGTATATCACTTGTATGTTATTAGGACTGCGTTTAGGCAAAAATTACAAGATCACTTGCAAAGCTTGGGCATCGGGACTTTGATTCATTACCCCATACCCCCACACAAGCAAGAGGGCCTTTCAGAGCTAAATGGGGTACAATACCCCGCAACAGAACAATTACACGAGAGTGTTTTAAGTATTCCTATGAGTCCCGTAATGACGCCAGAGCAAGTGGCTAAGGTAATCGCGGGTTTAAATTCTTTTAAACCTTGAAGTTCTTAGACTTTATAAAAGGCAATGTATTGCTGAAAATGACCTCGCTCAATGCGCCGGTGATTTTGGTAAGACAATTCATATCGCTTTTTATACGTCGGGTCATCGCTGAAAATTTTGGCGAGTCTGGAATATTCTTGCAAGGTCAGTTACGTAGTTTGATTCAGCTTTTGACCTCATTTACCTCTCTGGGTATATTTAATGGGATTGTTAAATACATCTCAGAATTTAAGGAGGATGAAAAGCAGCTTGCGGCTCTATTCTCAACAACTTTTGTCTTTACAGCCATCGGAAGTGTGATCAGTGCTGTTGTACTTCTGATTTGGCATGATGCGCTCAGCACTTATTTATTTGGTACAGATCGTTACGCTTATCTCATACAGCTTATAGCGGTTTTAGTACCGACCATCAGCCTTCAAAGGGTCTTTAATGGGGTGATCAATGGGCTTTCTCAGTATAAGAAATTTGCCAAAATAGATCTGATAAGCTATTTACTGAGCTCTGCTTTGATCATAGGTTTTTTATATGCCCAAAATTTCGATGGGGTATTGATTGCAATTGCTGTAACACCTGCCATTCAATTGGGGATTTTACTTTGGGTTTTTGCTAAAGTATTAGGGCAGTATCTCAAATTTAAGGAGCTCTATTTTAAAGCCCCATTGGCGAAGTTTTTCATCGCATTTTCCTTAATGTCATTTTTCTCTACGGTCATTCTCAGTACCGTTGAAATTGAAATTCGCAATATGATTTTGCGACGAATTTCTGAGAGCGATGCCGGGATTTGGTCGGCTATGCTCGATTTGTCAAAAAATTATATGGCTTTTTCGACCATCTTATTCACTATGTATGTTATCCCGAAGTTTGCACTGGTGTTTGGTTGGCGCAGTTTTATTCGTGAAATGGGCCATGTCTACAAAACTATTTTGCCCATTTTTGGTCTAGGAATGTTAGGGGTTTATATGTTCAGGGATTTCATTATTGATCTTATATTTCCGGGCTTTGACGCTATGTCGGCTTTATTTCAGTGGCAGCTTTTGGGCGATTTTGTGCGCCTTATCGCCATGGTGGTTTCTTATTATTTTATTGCTAAAAAGCTTGTCTATCACTTTGTAATTACGGAAATATTGTCGGTTGGATTGTTTTATGTTTTTGCCCATTATTTTATCGATTTGTACGGAGTAGAGGGTGTGGTCCTTGGTCATTTGATCCGATATGTCATCTATCTCTTTGTAGTGTTCGGACTGGTTTGGCACTATGTGCGCCATAAAGAAAATCAGGATTCACAGAAGGTATAACCCGAAGTCAATGGACGCAAAAAAGTCATATCAAAGTATGTTTAAGGCGACAACGCTTTTTGGAGGCGTTCAAATGGCTAACATCTTGATTGCCTTATTGCGATCGAAATTCATTGCTTTGTTTATTGGGCCGACAGGTATGGGGATTGCAAGTTTGCTGATGGCAACACTTAATGTGGTGCTGGCGGTGACGAATTTAGGCCTGGACCGAAGTGGGGTGAAAGAAATCGCCGCTTATGAGCAAATTGGGGAGCATGCCCAAAAAAACGTGCTCAGTGTATTAAAAACTCTTTTTTTAATAACGGCCCTTATTGGGGTTGTCCTACTGCTTATTACTGCACCTTGGATCAGTGTTTGGACTTTTGGAGACAATCATTATGCGACACATATTAGAGCGCTTTCAGTAGCTTTATTGTTTAAGCAACTCACTCAGTCGACCTTAACTAGACTTCAGGGTTTACGCGTACTGGGCGGATTGGCCAAAGCCAATGTATTGGGAAATTTTATCGCACTCTTAGTTACAGTGCCACTATATTATTACTGGCGGATTGAGGCTATAGTTCCTGCGATCATACTCTCTGCTTCGATTAGTTTTATTGTGACTCAAGTGATAGATGCAAGACGCCAAGAATCGATCACTTTTACTCCACTGCTAGAGGCATGGAATGAGGGAACCCCGATGATGCGTCTGGGACTGATGCTCAGTGTGAGTTCCATAGTTACGCTTTTGGTTGGCTATGGTATGCAGTTATTTATTTCAACAGTAGGAGGTTTAGCCCAAGTGGGCCTTTATAATGCCGGTTTTTTAATTCTAAATACTTATGTAGGCTTGATTTTTACGGCGATGGGCACTGACTATTTTCCTCGTTTATCTTCGGTGGGAGAAGATCTGGTTAAAACTAGAATTTTGGTCGGTAATCAAGCCGAAATGGCAACCCTACTCATACTCCCTGTAATTGTCATTTTTTTGGCCTTGGCGCCATGGATTATTACAATCTTGTACACTTCAGAATTTGAAGCAGTGGTCCCACTAGTGACTTGGGGCATTTTAGGTATGTTGTTCAAAGCGGTGTCTTTTTCGCTAGGTTATGTCATCATCGCTCGTGGTGATTCAAAATTATTTTTACGAACTACTTTGAGTTTTAATGCTATACTATTCACAATGAATGCCCTGGGCTATTACTATTGGGGACTTGTGGGGCTAGGCGTGAGTTTTTTAGTCTATTATATTTTTCATTTTTTTAGTTTGATCGCTATCGTGCGTTGGCGTTATGACCTTAGCTTGTCTCGAAGGCTTTATGCTATTTTTTCATTGGGATTGATTCTGTGTACTGCAGTACTTTTAGGCAGCAGGCTCGAAGCCTCTTACTGGCAAATCGCCATAATGGCTACATTAATTCTAATAACTTGCCTATTTTCGTTGTATCAATTAAATCAAAGAATTGATTTAAGGGATATGCTAAGCCAAAAAAAGATAAAAACACCCATGAGCATTAGACCAATATATCGCAGATTAAAAGCGCGCTGTCGGTTGTATGCTAAAATCAACTGGTGTAAGTCTCTTTATTTTAATTTCAAGTACTTTCCCTGGTCAACGGCCCGGAAATTGCCCATTTTATTTTATGGTAAGGTGCATTTTGGAAAATTAAAGGGTTCCATTAAACTGCCTGAGCAAGTGCGCATGGGCATGATTGGTTTTGGTCAGCCTTACGAGTTAGTTACGCGCTGCAGGGGGATTGCCGAAATTCACATAGAAGGTCAGATTGATTTCAGAGGTTATGTACAGTTTGGATTAGATTATCTATTGCATGTAGGACCAGAAGGCACTTTGACCATGGGACATATGTCAAGTGTGGCCTCAAACAGTAAGGTGATCTGTCATCAAGAAATAATATTAGGCAATTATGCCCGCCTGGGGTCAGAGGCCCAAGTTATCGACACTAACTTCCACACCATGCGCACAGTCAGTACTAATACGCCTTTGCCCATGCGTGGTCCTATATGTATTGGCTCTCATAATTTTATCAGTAACCGAGTTTCTTTTTTGCAAGGGGCAAAGACTCCGGATCACTGCACTGTGGCTTCAAATAGCCTTTGTACGAAGGACATAACTGAATTAGGGCAAAATATTTTAGTAGGGGGTATTCCAGTCAAATTATTACGCCAGGATATTGATCGCGATTGGGCCGGGGAAGAGGCCATGCTCGATAAATACCTGAAGTTATTTTAAAAAGACCGCCATTGCAAGCTTGTCACTGCGACCACAGAGCTACATATTTTTGTGCCACGTTTTTGTAATCGTGCTCTTTTTCAATAAAGTCTCGCGCCTGCTGGCCGAGCACCACTCTTTGGGTTGGATGATCAATGAGTTCAATCAAAATTGCGGCAATTTTTTGAGCATCAGGAAGCGCATTCAGAGCCACACAATGTGGGGGAATATTATAGTATTCGCGCCATTCTTTTTCGGCGCAGGTCAACAAAACCTTGCCTTCTGCCATTGCCTCAAGGGCGTTATAACCTTGATCATAACCTAGCACTTGGTCTAAAACGATATCACTTTGGGCGCGCTGTGCAATATAACTGGCATAGGGTAAATCTTCAGTGCGCACAATGGTGCAAGCATTTGGTCGTTCACGCTCTACGATTTCTAGGGCCTGATCAAAATAATCGCCTCCTTTCTTAAAATAATTTTTTGTGTTTACCCCATGAAAAATGACCGGTTTTTTATCCGCAACCTGTGGTTTAAACTCTATTTTATCCAAATTAATAGGGTTGGGAATCAGGCCTAGATAATTTTTTAAGTCTTGGTAGGGCAAATGATAGTCCAAATCTGTAGAGATATATCCATGGCATATCTCAGAGACTGACTCATGTAGTGTCTGGTGCTTTTTGCTCAGATACTTTAAAATCGGAGCGTAGTCCTTTTTGCTTACTTTACCCAGGAAAAGTGGGTCAAGTATGGAATAGCGAAAGTTCTTTTCCATGGCAAACTTTACAGAGATGTAGTCCGTTCCACAAGCCAAGACAAAGAGTTTGGTATTATGATTTTTGAGCCATTGGATTAGGGTAAATTCATGATCAGGCATTATGCCCAAGGGGCTCTCATTAATAAATTGAACAACGTCAAAACTTTTGAGCTTATCTTTATGCCTGAAAACATCCCTCAGCATAAGCCAGGAAGAACAATCAAATCCACTGAGGCGATAAATTAAATTCTTAAACAGACGCCCTAGTCCTGTTTGAAAGCGGCGGTTTAGTCTGATATCGACTGGATAATTTTTGAAATAGTCACCATCTCCCATCAAAACGACTTGATGCCCTAAAGCCGTTAGACCTTCTTTGAGGGAATTGTGCAATCTACTGTATTCGCCTACTAAAAGTATCTTCATATCTTTGTGAGAGACCACTAAGTTAGCCTATTTGAGCGAAGTTAAAAATATTCATGTTTGTCTAGTCACCATCTCGCTCGGTACTGGTGGCGCGCAGCGCGTTGTGGCGGCTCATACCCAAATGTTTGCCACTTTTGGCTATAAGGTAACCACTGCGGTACTGCGCGATCCCATTGATTACGCATATGCGGGCGAATTATTGCATTTAGGGGGTAAAAATCCAGATCCAGAGGCTCAATTAAGCGCCAACGTCCCAGGCGATAAAATCGATAGGCAAGCGACCAATCCATGGCAGCGATTGTGGCGTCTGTATCGTTTTATTAAAGATAACAAACCCGATGTAATCATAGATCACCGCTCGCGCACCAGTATTTTTAAAGAATGGGTTTATAAGAATATTATTTATCGAAATACTCGGGTGATTTATGTCAGTCATAGTGCGCATACACCCATATACATGACCAATAGTCCAGGTTTATTCGGTCGATTAACATCAAAAACAGAGCATGTCGGAGTATCGCGATATATTACTGAGGACCTAATGCCAAGATACGGGTTGTTCAAACGAAATTACATTCCAAATTTTGTGGCACCCCATTGGCTTGATGCAAACCCAGGGGTTACTCAAATTCAACCGCCCTATCTCCTTTGGTATGGACGCCTGGATGATTCGGTCAAAGACATTAGCTTTTTACTGGAATCCTTTGCTATATCTCAGTCTATGGACCAGGGATTTACATTGGTTATTTTGGGCTCTGGCCCCGATGAGCAAAAACTACAGCGAAAGGCCAAAGCATTAAAAATCCAATCTAGTGTGACTTTTTTGCCCTTTGATCCAAGTCCTCAAGCCTTAATCTCAGCGGCAAACTGTGTTTGTCTAACCAGCTATTACGAAGGCTTTCCAATGGCTTTGCTTGAGTCCTTGTCTTTAGGCACTCCCGTAATTTCACTAGATATATTGTCAGGCCCCAATGAATTGATTAAAGATGGATTAAATGGGCTTCTGCTGCGTGAGAGAAATAGTCGTATTTTTGCTCAGGCCATAGATAATTTATGCCTGGATCTGGCGTTGTATCAAAAGCTTAAGGCCAATGCCCGCGCATCGGTTGAGGCCTACAGTGCGCCGGAGGTATATCAGCAATGGAAAGATTTAATAGAGCATGAATAAGACCACAATAGACGATTTAAAAATTCTTCAAATCCCAAAGATCCACGATCCTCGGGGTAATTTGTCTGTGGTTGAGGGTGATGTTTTGCCCTACAGCATTGAGCGGGTGTATTATCTTTACGATGTACCCTCAGATGCCGCCCGGGGTGGTCATGCACACAAAGAGCAACTTGAGTGCCTCATTGCCCTTAGTGGTAGCTTTTCTGTACTACTCGATGATGGGCGTAATCAAACTCGAGTGGTGCTGAATAAACCCAATCAAGGTTTGCTGATACCTACAGGAATTTGGCGGTCCTTAGATGATTTCTCTTCTGGGGCGGTTTGTTTGGTCCTTGCTTCTGGTCGTTTTCAGGAAGCCGACTATATTAGGGAGTACGCAAACTTTTTATTAGCCAAAGGGGGTTAATCTCACCCCAAAGTGCGCTAAAAATCGCTGCGCTCTAAGACTCAAACTCAACAAAAATCCGGGAAGTTGCAACAGCAGACGCTGTTTGTTATTTAGCGATGATTTATCCAAGGCGTTTATGTAGTGCTTGGCGCGCGCGCCATCACCAGCCATTCTATATTTCAAACCAATCGAAAATCGATTTAAATCGAGATAAACCTTAAGCGATTTATTGTTTTTCGCCAGGGCCTCGTAGCGGTCTAAATCAATGAATTGACGCTTTAGTGTCGGGGCGTGAGAAATTCGGTTGCTGCTGTGCTGTTGATGGCGCGCGCTAACTGAATTTACCCAGTACAAGGGCTGAGCCAATGCGGCACGGATCCACAAATCAGTATCTTCTCCGGCGCCCATAGTAATTTCAGGATTAAATCCGCCGAGCTGATCAAAAAAAGCTTTTGAAAAACACATGGCCGAGGTCCAAGCTGGGGTATCTTTTATAGCCATGGCAAAATAGTCGTCTACTGGTCCTTGCCATCCCTTGTCATTTAGCCTAAGTGGGGTGTCAACGGGTTTTATTAAATCGGGAGTGAAGGCCTTTTCATAGGCTGTGGCCATCCAAAGGGCCTCGGGAAATCGATTTATTAAACTGTTGAGGTTTGAAAGGTGCTGGGGATACCAGTAATCATCGGCATCTAAAAAAGCAATATGGGGAGATTGAGCCTCTTGAACCCCTCTATTTCTCGCGGGACCGACGCCTTGATTTTTTTGGCTTAATAATCGAAGTCTGGGGTCATTGTATTTTTTAACGAGTTCAGCGCTGCTATCGGTCGAGCCATCATCGATAACGATCAGCTCGAAATCGATAAAATCTTGAGCAAAAACTGAGTCCAGGGTGGCGCGTATTTCATCTGCCTTATTGTATAAAGGAACCACTACACTAAACTGCGCCATTACACTTTGTTTTTATAAAACGAAAAATAATAAAACTTGTAAAAGTCTAAAACCCTTACACTGGGAAAACGGGAGGCTAATTGATAACGCATCAAAGGAAGGCATGGTCTAATCAGTTTCTTCAGCAAACCAGCGAGCCTCAGCGTACTTAACTTACAGTAAAACTTTTGGATGCTGGTAAAATCTTCTGAGATCATTCCTTGCTTCTGTGCCCAAACCAGTGTTTCCATAGATTGGTCCACCTTTTCGAGATAGTTGTCACAGGATTCAAGCCCCATGTGAAAGACAGGATTGTCGAGATGGAGCACATCAATGTCTTGATGAAATAATTGATAGGAAAAAACATTGTCCCAGCCGTAGCGCTGGATCTCGGGGTTGTTGATGGACAAGAAAATATCTCGATCAATCATAAGATTCTGAGAGATAATAAATTGAGGATTAGCTACTCGTTGCTCAGCAGTTTTTGCCTCTCTTTTTTTGCCATAGACCCAACGCAAGAGTAGCTGTTTTTTTGGTTTTAGATCAGTATAACGCACCCCGCCAAAGAGTACCGACCCCTGGCCTAAATGCGCTAGATAGCGGGCCAAAAAATCAGTGTGGACTGGGAGTACATCGGCATCTAAAAAAAGCAAGGTCTTAAATTTTGCATTTTGTGCCAAGTGCTGCCTGGTGGCGGTTCGTCCGAGATTTTGATCATTACGCAACAGGCTTACTGGCCCGAGTTCTTTAAGGGATTCGTAGTTGTTTTTCTGATCGGAATGGTCATCTCCAATAATCACTTCAACGGGTGAATCGAGGGACTGAACTTCGCGACACAGGTATTGTACCAGTGACGTTAGGTCATCATTAAAGGTGGGGATCAGTATCGAAAGCATCTTGGCGTAATCATGGCTAATTTACAATTTTCGTCATGCACTGACACGACTTTTTATTACATTCGATGGTGTTATTCAGTAACGTCAAGGTGCGCTATTTTCTTATTCATATCTTGTTTCTGGGCTTTTTCCAAGGAGTATTGGGTCAAAATCGGGCAGAAAAAAAATCCTTGCCCAATGATTTTTTCTATCTGCGTAACGCCGCGGGTCAACTAGTCGATACCTTAGACCTGGGTTATTACCATGCCCTAGGAATTCCAAAAGCTTGGCATTACACCACTGGGAATTCTTCTGTGCTTGTAGGATTATCCGATGCTCATGTTGATCCAAATCAATTGGATTTTGCCGGAAAGACCAGGGTCCTTAAGTCCGTGGATATGCAAAACGGACATGGTATGGGTGTCGCTGCCATAGCTGTAGCGCAAGGAGATAATGATTTTGGAATTCCCGGAGTTTGTTATGACTGTGGTTTGGTTACGACAAATTACGGAAATCCCAATATGGAAATGCTGTTAGACCTAGCCGACGCCGGGGCCAAAGTGATTAATTGTAGTTGGGTGACCTCAATAGCGACAAAAAGGGGGCAGGAAGTAATTGATACTTTGCTCAAGCGCGGGGTGGTAGTTGTGGCTGGCGCGGGTAATAAAAATTGGACAACAACCGAGGGTCAAAAAAAATATTATCCCGCCTCGTACGATGGGGTAATTTCAGTTTCGTCGGTCATGTACCAACATAATAATTGGGAGGAGGCGCTTAAGTACGAACAAACAGGAAAGCCTTATGTGGAAAATATGTGGGGTATGGTGGGGCGTACTGCTGCAATCACCCATAAAAAAACTGGACCTGAATTTAGAATTTACCCTCAATCTACGGCGACCTTGAATACCGAAGTAGACTTACTCGCCCCTACTGTTGGGGTGATGCGTTACAGTAAATGGGCTACAGAAGGGACACTGAGTTATAATACTTATCAAGGGACATCCACGGCAGCGCCTTTTGTGACAGGGACCATAGGGCTGATGTTTTCGCTGCGCCCAGAACTCCGCGCCAATGAGGTGGAAACCATTTTAAGATTGACCGCCCTGAATATCGATCATATCCAAGCCAATGCCCCCTACAAAGGACATTATGGAGCAGGGATGTTACAAAGTGGCGCAGCTTTGACCTTGGTCTATTCACTATATGACCCTGAAGGCATTGCAGTAATAAAGCATCAAAAAATAGATCGATGGTCTCAAACGCTAACAGCGTTTAATCGCGCTATATTGTTGAGAGATATCGAGTTTACTGGGCAGGCGGCTTTTGAACTTCGGGCTAAAAATCAAATCCTACTCCAGCCGGGAACAATACTGGCCCCTGAGAATGATAAAGGCGTAAAATTAAGAATCGATTCCGATATAAGTCTCTAGCCCTAATGCTGTTCAGCTTTTTTTTGCACGACTTCAAATACGCGACCGCCCTCACATTTTAGAGTTCTGGAGGGATGTTTTAAAAGGAGTGCGTAGTCGTGAGTCGCCATGAGAATACTGCGCCCATTTTTGTTGAGTTCTTTCAGTAAACTCATCACCTCCATGCTGGTTTGGGGATCTAAATTACCGGTAGGTTCATCGGCCACGATAAGTTCCGGGTTATTCAGCAAAGCACGCGCTATAGCAATGCGTTGTTGCTCTCCTCCAGACATTTGATAAGGTAGCTTTTGGCCTTGATCGGGCATACCTACGCGGCTAAGCACCTCTTGAATTCTTTGTTTGATTTTTGACTCATCCTGCCAACCGGTTGCCTTCAAAACAAAGCGCAAATTTTCATGAACATTACGGTCATTGAGCAATTGAAAATCCTGAAAGACTATACCCAATTTACGGCGCAGGCTGGGAATTTGCCGCTCCTTGAGTCCTAATAAATCAAATCCAGCCACTTGCCCTGTTCCTGAATTTAATGGCAATTCACCGTAGAGTGTTTTCAAGAGACTGCTTTTCCCACTACCTGTTTTCCCAATCAAATAAACAAACTCACCTTTTGAGATTTTAAGATTGACCCCGTCAAATATTACCTGATCGCGCTGGACGATTTTGGCTTCAGTAAAATCAACTACGATGTCGGACATTTAATGGGCTTTTTAGAAGGCTAAAGGTACAAATTTCGTGCTCGATGCTTTTGATTTCTCTATTTTTTCTATCGAGATTTGCTATTGTTGTAATGTCGTTTTTGCAGACTCTGAATTTATCCTTTGGTCTAAATTATTTTGTAAGGAATCCAACTGAATTTGTTGTTCTATGAGGTACAAGGTCAGCTCTTCAATTTTCTCCAGTAGTGTCAAAGAAAAGGCTTTTAAATCCAAGCCTTCGCGATTTAGCATATCCTGGGTAGGGACCCCGGGTAGGTGGCCTTGCTTTTTGATATAATTATGGAGTTGTTCTAGCGGCATGCGTCGGTAATCATTAATCGTAGGCTCCCCATTGAAATGAGTAAAAACATAATCAGGGGCTAGTGCGCCTTCTAGATCTACACGAACTTCTTTGGCATGAATACCTCCATTTACAGTGAGGCGCTGGTCTGGATTTTTTGTTGCGATTCCCATCTTTTGATCTTTAATCGTGATCAAGTTAGCCATTGATTCAGAGGTCCCACATGCGCTTAGACTAAGGGCCAAAATTGTCCATAAAATTTTTTTCATAAAACTTAAGATTACCGAGCTTATCCCTCAAATTTAAGTTAATTTTCGCTCATGGAGTGATCACCGCGATACGAGAACAAAAAATGAAACGTTATCACTGAAATGGTCCCAATAAATTTTATGTTTTACAAGAAACTGGCCTTATTACTGATTCTGATAATACCGGCTTTAAACCGACTTCATGCTCAAGGGCAGGCCTTGGATATGGCTTATTATCAAACCCTCGAAAAAGCTGAACGTTTACAAAATAGCGGTAATTATCAAGCAGCTTTGCAAAAGTGGCAAGGCCTAGATCCTCAAGACCTCAGTCTCGATCAAAAGGCTCAGCGTGCATTCAATATTGCTTATTTAGGACTCGTTGCCGGTTATAAGGATGCGCCAGGGTCTATGAGACGATTTGTCCGAGACTTTCCAAGTGCTCCCGAAGTTAATCGCGCCTACACAATGGTAGGTCACTACTATTTTACCAAGGCTCAGTACGCTAACGCTTTGACTTGGTATAAAGAGGCAGAAAGTTTTAATCAGCTTTCCAATCAGCATCGTTACGAAATCGCTTTTGCTCATTTTAAACTTGGCAATACGGCAGAATCAGCTCGATTTTTTTCACCTCTAATAACAGATTCGGAATACGGCGCTCGAGCCGTTTATTATTTGGCATTTATTGATTATAAAAACAAAAACTGGACCCAGGCCCTTTCTGGATTAGCAAGCCTGGATGACACAGAACGCGATGATCTCCAAGCTTGGAGCTTAATGGCCGACCTGGCTTTTCGGGTTGAGAATTATGCTCAAGCAACGGCTTGGGGTATTCGTGCATTGGACGGTTTGGAGATTTCGGGTGATAAAAGAAATGCAAATCAAGCCTCTTTAAACGGTATAGTGGGCCGTGCATATTGGCACATGGCGGCTTACAGTTTAGCCATTGAATATTTAGAGCAAGCGGTCGGGAGTTTTTCGCGAGGAAAAGATCGGGCAGAAGATATGGAAAACCAGTTTTATTTGGGACAATCATACGCTGCTCTTGGGCAAAATCAAAAGGCTGTAGCGGTCTTGAATCAAATTAAAGATGGAGAACCTTTAACTGCGGATGTGGCCTATGTTTTGGCTGGGGCCTATCTGGCTATGGATCAAAAAACGGAGGCTTTAAATGCCTATAAAAAAGCTTCCAGTACTGAGTTCAATCGCCCATTTTCTGCGCAAGCACATTATCAATATGCCAAACTCACTTATGACTTAAGGCTCAGTTATACAAGTGTTACTCAAGAGTTAGAGTCTTTTATTTTGCGCTATCCCGAGCATCCAAAACGCGCTGAGGTTGAGGATTGGTGGTTGAGTAGTTTACTCGAAAGTAAGGATTATGATCAGGTTATTGCTTACTTAAGGGACCCTTCGCTTTTGCTTGAGAATGAAGTCGGCAATAAGCGTCAAATGGCTCTTCAGCGGGCCTACCTGCTAAAAGGCCGTCAAGAATATGATCTGGGTCTTTCCACAAATGCGCTAAAGTCTTTTGATGCCGCCGAAAAAATTAATTCGAGTACGTTAATGGGGGCACAAGCCTTATTCTGGTCGGCGGTGATAAACAACGAATCTGGAGCCTATGAAAAAGCGCTTAAAAGTTTAAAGCGTTTTAAGGCCAAAGCATCATTTGACCAGGCCAGTGAGTGGGGGTTAATTCACTTTGAGTTGGGCTATGCTTTTATGGCGCTTAAGCGTTACGAATCTGCCCAGAGTGAATTTTTAAATTACCTCGAACAACATGGATCCTTACCCAAAGAAAATGAGGCGCGGCTGAATCTTGCGGATTGTTATTTTGCAACGAAAAATTATTCGCAAGCCTTAAAACAATACGAAAAGGTCATCGTTTTGAGTCAAGCCAATGAAGACTACGCTGATTATCAAGCCGCAATGTGTTTAGAGTTTACCCAAGGTTTAGAGGCCAAGGCCCTAAGATTAGGCCGGTTTTTAAAATCTTACCCCAATTCAGTATATCGGGATGATGTGCTGTTGAGTCTTGGAAGCGCGTATGTGAATTTGGATAAAATTGTGGAGGCCCAGACTCAATTTCAAACCTTGATTACTACTTATAAAAATAGTCCTCTTGCGGCATCAGCCTATTTAAACTTGGGACTTATTTCAGACAATAATCGAGAATTTGAGCAGGCACTTGATATTTATAAAACTGTGGTCGATTTATATCCAGGAACACAAGAGGCTATCTCGGCGGTTCAATCTGCGAGAAATACATTTGTTTCTCTTGGTCGTGTTCAAGAATATGGTCAATGGGTGAATAACTTGGATTTTATTTCGATTGAGGAGGCCGTATTAGATCAGGCTTCATTTGAATCCGCAAAACAAGCTTACGCAGAGGGTGACGATTCGCTCGGTATTCAACGATTTGAGGTTTATTTAGAAAATTATCCTCAAGGTCGATATACCTTGGAAGCACATTATTTCCTTTCTGAAATTTATTGGCGACAGCAAAATGTGGCTCAGGCTATACTTCATGCCGAGTCTGTGATCAATTCGGAACAAAATCCATCTTTTATCATCCCGACACTCATTCGGGTATCCCGACATTATATTTCGAGTCAAGAATTTGAGTTGGCGGAAGACAATCTAATTCAGCTTTTGAATCAACCTCTGGATGCTGATCAGCGCACTTTTGCATTGCGCAACTTGATGCAATTGAACAGTGATAGTTCTCGTTGGGAGCAGACCAGCGATTATGCTCAGCAACTGATCGACCATTTATCAGTGGGCGGTGATGCTTCCCTTATTACTCAGGCCAAATTTCTGGTTGCTTGGAGTCATTTTGAATTAGGTGCATTTGAGTTGGCACGTGAGCAATATGATGGTTTAGATGGATTGGCGAGAGGCCAGAATGGGGCACAATATACTTTGGCTCAAGCCTATTTTGCCTATTTGGATCAAGATTATTCTGGATCTAATATCCTCATTCAGAATTTAGCTCAGAATTACGCAAATTTCCCCAGTTATGGAGCACGTGGTTTGATGATTATGGCCTTAAATTTTGGAGCCTTATCTGATCCATTTCAAGCGCGTTTTATTCTCGAAAATATTCGAGATAACATGAATGATTTTCCTGACCTCCAACAAGAGGCGATCAATCGTTTGGAGAAAATGGAGCGCGAAAAAAATCAAAATCTGGAGGTGCTAAATCAAGAGGCAGTGCATTCGGGCATTGATAATACCATTAAGCATGACTCATTAGGGCCAAAAATAAAAAACCAAAAACCACAAAATGATTAAGTCGTCGCGTGCTAGATTCGGTTGTCACTTAAGTTGCTGGTCTCAGAAGTGGGTTGTACTGCCCATAATTGTGGTACAACTGTTATTGAGCAGCATGCTTTTTGCGCAAAATGCTGTTGATAGCACAGGAGTCTCGACCGAGGTTGTTGATGTGGTTAAATCGTATACGCCAACGATAATTATTCGGCCTAAATCCAAATGGGAATTCGCGGATCAAATGGATGATTTGATCCCACAGACAGAGTTTAATTATGTTCATGAAGTCATTGGTGTTAGTCCTTCGGACCTGCCTTCAATATTGGCTCCAAGCAGCCCTTCAAAGGAAAAAGAACGAAAGAATTTGCCCAATTATCTCAGGATTTTATTGGGTACTCGTGCTTCAGCGGGTCTAGAAAGCTTTGTTATTCACGAGTTCAATAAAGATTCTTACTTAACTGCCGCTTTGGATCATCAGCAACTCAATGGTCCAATTGAGGGTGTTTCATTATCAACGGATTGGGCTGAGAGTGGTTTTTGGACCCAATGGCACAGTACAATTGAAAACAGAGCATCGACTCTTGGGTTGTCCTTCAAGCGTTCAGCTTTGCAGTGGTATGGTATTCCTGATACACTGAGCATCGATCCATCCATAACAGCTGATTTTGGACAAACTTACCAAAGGGGTGCTTTGTATCATCGATTAGGAGCTAATGGGGGGTGGTTTACCGGATTGGATAATGAATTATATTTGTACTCAGATCAATTTGGTATTACTGAATGGCAATTTTCCTCAGCCCCAAAAGCAGAATTGCTCTGGGATAAAAGACTTTTTTCTCTTACGGGCCACTTGTCATTTTTAAGCATGAATCTAGGCCTAGAAGATACTTCGATCACCTCCGAAGACTATACAGCTTTCAACGCCGATCTGGGCCTGAAAACAGATTTAGATTTCGGTGAATTGAAAGTCAATCTAGGGGCCAGAGTTTGGGGTCATAATGGGAGTGGTGAAAATACCCTGCGACTTTTTCCCGAACTTGAATTGAATTACTCAATATTCGAGCGTCTTCTTAATGTTTATGTAGGCTTTAGTGGTCAATATCAGCAATATCAGGCCAATGGATTAACCCAGACTCAAGCTTTTCTCGCCCCAGGGTTTGAATTAAAACCACAAATAGATAAGCAGATTCTGCGCTTCGGTGTTCATGGGTCACTAAGTGATTTATGGCAATACCACCTGGGTGTGGCTTATAGAAATTTTGAGAATCAAGCCTATTTCATCAGACGCTCTTGGTCTGGCGAACAGGGTCTTTTTTCTTACGACAACGGAAATAGCTTTAATCTGCTTTATGCCCCGGGAACGGAGTTAAAATACGCGGCAAAAATTAATGGAAGACTTTCTGACCAATGGGATTTTGCTTTAGATGCGGCTGTAATTGATAACCGCCCAGCAAACGATTTAGAGCCATGGAATATTCCAACAATAAGTTTTGGCGGCTCAGGAACATATCATTTTAACGATCAGCTGCTGCTTACTGGTCGGTTTATGAGCTACGGCTCCCGCAAGGATCAATTCGTCTTGGCGGATGAAGTGAGTGATCAAGTGGTTGATGGTTTTATCGATGCCCAGTTACATTTACATTATTCAATTACTAAAAATTTCAGTACCTCACTATCGGGGATTAACTTGCTGAATCAAAACAGTGGTCTTTGGATAAATTACCTAGTGCAGGGTATACGCGTGAATCTGGGGCTTCAGTATAATTTCAAGAGCTTTTAAACGCAACCTTATACCTTTTTTAACGTCTACATAATGACTTAAAAAGAGATTCGTTAAGTTTAGGGTTTAATTATGAAGCACCTTATGAAAATAGGGTGCTTTTTTTATCTTTAGTCAAAAGAAATTAAGGCCTATGAGATTTTTTAGAATTTTTGCAGTGTCTCTCTTGTTTTTTGGCTGTGAAAAACAAAAGGTTGATTTAATTGTATTTAATGCTCAGGTCATTACTCTCGATGATGATCTTCCTGAGGCTGAGGCCTTTGTTGTAGAGCAAGGAAAAATTCTTTTCACTGGAAGCAATAAGGATGTTTTTGATTTATATGAGTCGAAACATATTTTGGATGTCCAGACAAAAACAGTCATGCCTGGGATCATAGATGCCCATGCCCATTTTTATCGATTAGGACTGGGGTTACAAGAAGTAGATCTCAGGGGAACACAGTCAAAAGAAGAAGTAATTGAGCGAATCACTGAATTTGAGCCCTATAAAACCGCTGACTTCATCGTAGCACGCGGCTGGGATCAAAACGACTGGGAGGATCAGTCATACCCCACAAAGGAAGATTTAGACCTCGTCTTTCCAGATGTACCGGTAGCCTTGCAGCGGGTTGATGGTCATGCACTTTGGGTTAATTCAAAAGCCTTGAAGAAGGCAGGCATTGATAAAGCCGGTCCTGTCCCAGGAGGAATGATCATGGGTAATGCCCAAGGGAGTCCTAATGGTATTTTGGTTGATGCCCCTTGTGATCGTGTCTTTGAACTGATTCCAGAACCAACCATAGAGATTTCTGCACGCGCATTGCAGAGCGCACAAGATTACTGTTTTTCACTGGGGCTTACCGGGGTACATGATGCTGGCTTGAGAAGGTCTGTCATAGAACTTATTGATAGCCTTCAACAAGCCGATATACTGCGTATTAAACTCGATGCCATGGTTTCTAATATAGAACCTGATGTAAGTTACTATTTGGCAAAGGGACCTACAGTAAAGCATCGATTACGAGTAGGGGCGATAAAGGTTTATGCCGATGGTGCTTTGGGTTCTCGTGGTGCTGCTTTGCGCGCTCCTTACAGTGATGACCCAGGTCACTTTGGGGCCATTATAACCCCCATGGATGAATTAAGGACTTTGGCCGATCGAGCACTGGCTTCGGGATTTCAGGTAAATACCCACGCCATTGGCGACTCAGCCAATGTCTCTGTCTTAAGAGTGTATCAAAAGGTATTGGCCGAGCAAAAAAATGTTAGGTGGCGAATTGAGCATGCTCAAGTGGTGCCGCCCAATTATTTCGGGACTTTTTCAAAAAACATAATTCCTTCGGTACAACCGACACATGCCACAAGCGACATGTATTGGGTCGAAGAGCGACTAGGTAAAGATCGAATGACGGGGGCTTATGCTTATAATTCGTTGCTCAATCAAGCAGGTTTAATGGCACTGGGTACAGATTTTCCGGTCGAACATGTCGATCCCATGCTCACTTTGTCCGCGGCTGTTTATCGCAGAGATACTCGCGGTTATCCGGAATCCGGATTTTATCCCAACGAAGGAATCACCCGAGAGCAGGCCCTGAAAGGAATGACTCTTTGGGCAGCTTTTGCAAATTTTAGTGAAAATCAAAGGGGAAGCCTAACACCTGGAAAAGATGCCGATTTCATTTTATTGGATCAAAATCCACTTGAATGTCCCTTGGAGGAACTTTCACAAATTAAGGTACTAAAAACCTTTGTAGATGGCAAGCAGGTTTATTCCTTAGAGCGCGCCCTTGGCTTGTAAATCTTGCAGGCACTGGATTTCAAGTTCAGGCACTGCCCGTAGCTGCATCCATTTATTTAGCATTTGACGGCCGACGCCGGTGGCATCATAATACATGAGGCAGTCTTCATGCACACAGTGTTTGTTACTGTCTGGATCTTCATGTACCTGATGAATATCATCGTTTTGAATGTTTACAAGACCCATTAAATGGCCCATCTCGTGATTTAGTGTCGTTTGTTCGAGAATGGGCAAAAGATCAAGGTCAGTTTGCGTAATAAATTCCAATGTTTTTTGATAGATAACTATTGAGGTATTCCGGTAGGCCGTTCCAAGGGTTACCGAATTATTTGTGTCACTTTCTGAGGCTCCATTGGAGAAAAACACATAGACCGCTAGATTGTCACCTTCGGTAAAAATAGTGCGGTTATTGTCTTCAATAGCCCGAATTTCGTCAATAGAGAAGGGAGCACCTGCTTGATCTGGGATAACGCGTTCTACGTATTGTATTCCACCGGGTTTATTCACCAGGCCTTGAATAAAGTTTTTAAACCCAAGGATACTTGATACTTCAGGTCTGAATGAATTTGTGTAAACCAGTTCTATGGTCAGTGAACTGTATCCATTGGGACCAAGTATGTCTGATGCAGAGGTTCCCAGAGGTCTATTATTTTCAATATTTGGGTCGGTCGGTGTCGCAGAATTATCATCACTACAACTGTGGATCAGCAGAGCGAGAAAAATAAAAAGGGTAAAGGTCCCGAAATAGCGCATTGATTGTTTTTTTGGTAACTTAGGCAAACTTAGTTTAATTGTAAAGATTAGAAAAATGCGGCTACTTATTTTAACGCTATTTTTTATTGGTTCGTTCACTGTTTGGGGGCAATCGGATGATTTTCATCGTGAAATAATGGACATGATGACCTTGAAAGGGGATGAGGTATCAGGGAGTTTACTTTTTCACGATGTATTTCCCAAGCTGCAACGAAATTTTGACAATAAACAAATAGACCCGGAAGTGTGGCAAGCGCTTCGCACGGACGAAAGAGAGCAAGTTGAACAATTTATTGCTAAGGGGGCTTATGCTTATCGTCAATTTTTGAATCGCGAGAACGTGGCTGCCCTTAGTTCCTTTTATGCAAGTACACCGGGACAGAAATATGTTGGCGATCAAAAATTGAATCCTAGAGAGCAAAAGGCTGTAGATCAATTTTTTTCTTCTGAGACAGGTCAGAAATTGGGCCAAAAGAGAGACTCTATTGCGCTCGCGCTAGATCAAATAAAAAAAGATTGGTCAGAAGAATTGTTCAAGAAAAAAATGCGCCAACTCATTAAAGGCGGGTATTTAAAGAATTGATTTGAGTTATTTTTCCGGCTTTTTCTTTTGAGTAGATCAAAACAATTGGCGCCATAAAATATTTATCTGGACAAGGGTTTGAGCAAAGCGAGATAGTCATAATGATGTCCCTGCGTAATTATTTCAAAGGACCACCCATTATCGCTTGCCAATTCCGCAAAAAGGTTTTGATCTAGAAATAACCACGCAAATTTTTCACCAAACTGTTTTTTATAACGCAGTCTAAATTCAAGAGCACCGTAATAGCGATCAGCAGGGACCCAAATCGAGCCATTAGCCTCGCTGTCGTACATATACTTTAAATCACTGGAGTCTATCAGTAGTGATCCTCCTGAAGATAGAAGGCTTTTCAGATGGTTGAGGTAAAGGGGCACTTGCTGAATAGATTCGAAAATACCGGTTCCATTCATCAGCATAATGACGGTATTAAAATTTCCCTCGATGTAATTCAATAAAGCGCTATTTGAAACTTGATTGACCCCTCGAGCCTTTGCTACTTGTGTTGCTCCTTTTGAATGATCAATGGCCCAAAGCTCATGACCCTGATTTTGTAGATAAAGACTATGGCTTCCAGCGCCGCAACCTACGTCCAAAATTTTGCCTTTGGCCATGGTAAGGGCTTGACGCTCAATTTCTGGCATTTGATCAAAGTCGCGAAACAAATAGTCTAAAGGATATTCATCCCAATGACTTATGTTGCTTTGACTGAAGAGTTTGGCCTTTCTTTATTAAAATAAAATTGACTTAGAGCCTGACCAAAAAGGTCTTTGTTTACATTCATTATTGCTTAGATTTGTAATCAATCTAGAGTTTATGGAGGAGCGCATTCAGGCATTACCAGCAATGGCCAAAGATAAAGAGAACACACACAAGAAATTCTTTAGCGTCTTGAAAAGAAAACCGCCAAAACATCTTGACCGCATAATGGAACAATTGCATGAGCGCGAATTTGAGAAAACAGACTGCCTAAAATGCGCGAATTGCTGCAAAACTACAGGGCCTTTATTTACAGATAAGGATATCCTGCGCATTGCAAAATATCTTCGCCATAAACCTCAAGAGTTTACGGAGCAATATTTACGCATCGACGAAGATCGAGACTGGGTATTGCAAAAGCTCCCTTGTATTTTTCTTGGTGTAGATAATCGTTGTTCAATTTACGATGTCAGACCTAAAGCTTGTCGTGAGTTTCCACATACGGACCGTAAAAAATTTCAACAGATCGCTCATTTAACTATGAAGAACGTCGAGATTTGTCCGGCGGCATTCAATATCGTGGAAGCCTTGCGGAGCAACCTAGATTCTGGCGGAACGCGATAAAATTAGGCGTTAAATACTTTTACTACAGGCCTTTATTGTTACTGTAAAATCACTCCCTTTTTTCGGGGTATAAAAGATATTTAGCTCTAATTATTTTAAATGCCTGTAATTCCTCGGACCAGCTCGAACGAATTTTTTCCGCCGACAAACCAGCGACTATGTCTTTTCTCAATTGGTCCGTTCCTGCGAGCTTATCGAAAAAATTATTAAAAAAAGGCTGTGCATCTGAACTTGGCATTTTGCTTTTTGCGCTATAGCTGTCTATTAGCCATCCTAACTCTATTGAATTAGGCGGGGAGGTGGACCCTAAATCAAGTCCTTGACAGCTTTCATTTTTAAATTTAGGGGATAGGGCACCTGGGCCTGCCTCTGGTTTAAAAGTGAAAGGATAATTTATGGGGTCTAAGTCAGGGGCGCCAAATAGTTCAAAAGGTCGATCAGTTCCCCGTCCTGCACTTATTGGGGTGCCCTCAAAAAGACATAAACTTGGGTACAGGGCAATGGCTTGGTCGCTGCGTAAATTGGGAGAGGGCGCGATGGGTAAAGAATAAGGGGTGTCATGACTGTAATTTTCAAGCGGAATGATCATTAAATCTGCCTTAATTCCCCTATTCAGCCATAATTCACCATTGATCATTTGGGCGTATTCGCCAATGGTCATGCCATAAACTATGGGCACTGGATGCATGCCGACAAAACTTTTGAATGCTTCTTTTAATAATGGGCCATCGATGTAATGTCCATTAGGATTTGGCCTGTCTAGGACAATTATAGGAATATTTTGCTCTGCACAAGCCTCCATGACATAATGCAGAGTAGAGATATAGGTATAAAATCGTGCCCCGACGTCTTGAATGTCAAAGACCATCAAATCGATATCGCTTAAATCTTCAGGCAGCGGTTTTTTATGTGTTCCGTAAAGCGAAATGAGGGGGAGCCCAGTTTTTTTATCAATGCCATTATCAATATGCGCCCCAGCATCAGCTGTTCCCCTAAACCCGTGTTCTGGGGCAAAGACTTTTTGAAGTTGTACTCCGCGTTCTTGTAGGGTGTCTGCTAGATGGGTTAACTTTATTTCATCACCTATTTTACTGGTAATTACCGAGGTTTGATTAGCGACTAATCCTACTTTTTTACCTTGAAGTAAAGAAAGATACCCGTCTAAATTTTGGGCCGCAGGTATGGGCTTGACCTGGGGCTCATCCTTTTGTGCATTGCACGAAAAAGGTAAGGTAAGAGCGAGAGCAAGCACAAATTTTAACGTATTTTTGAGCCAAACATGCCAAATCATCTCGCGTGAATTTTGAATGGTTTACAGTTCGTCGGATACTCTCCTCTGAGAAACATAAAGGTAGTGTTTCGGCACCAATAATTAAAATTGCTATCGCTGCAATTGGCACCGGTATGGCCATAATGATTCTCTCGGTGGCCACTGGAGTTGGCCTACAGCAAAAAATTAGGCAAAAGGTAGAATCCTTTAATGGAGCGGTCACTCTGGTGAATATCGAGAATCAAGGCCAAATCGAGGATATTGTCCCTTGGGAATTCACCCCAGAAATTCATGCGCAATTAACAGCAGCCCAAGGGGTTGCTCATTTGCAGGCTACAGCACATAAGCCTGCCCTGATTCTAACAGAACAAGATTTTGAAGGGATTGTGCTGAAAGGCGTTGGTCCCGATTATCAGTGGGAACGTCTTTCGGAATTTTTAACTCAAGGTCGTTGGATAAACCCTAGCGCTAATTTGAGTAATGAAATAGTTGTTTCTCAAACTATTGCGAAGCGTCTTGCCTTGACTCTTGATTCAAAACTCAACACTTACTTTTTTGATCAGAGTCAGGCCCAAATGGATCAAATAAATGCAAAAACAAGAGCTAGAGGATTTAAAGTCGTGGGTATTTATGACAGCGGTTTTGAAGATTTTGACAGCCAAATGGTTTTTGTAGACCTCAGGCATATACAGCGTTTAAATCGATGGAATGAAAATGAGATTGGTCGTCTTGAAGTCCTTGCTCAAGCTCATACTGATGTGAACGTACTCGCACGTGAGTTATATGAAATTGCTCCAGTAACGGTAGACGCCATAAGCATGTATGCCTCGTTTTTTAATATTTTTGAGTGGCTATCACTTTTTGATTTCAATATTTATTTGATTGTTATCATTATGATTGTAGTAGCGACCATTAACATGGTTACAGCTCTGATCGTTTTGATCCTCGAGCGTACCAGAATGATCGGTATTTTTCAAGCATTGGGGGCTGGTAATTGGCGTATCCAAAAAATGTTTTTATTGCAAGCCGCCTACATCGTGTTATGGGGTCTTTTTTGGGGTAATTTGCTGGGTCTCGGATTGGTTTGGATTCAAGACAGCTTCCAATTGATTCAACTGGATCCACAAACTTATTATGTGCATAGCGCTCCAGTTAAGCTACCCTTTATTTCTTGGGTCTTATTGAACTTGGGGACTTTTGTCTTGTGCCTGTTGTTTTTATTGATTCCCTCTTATTTAGTTTCGAAAATCAGTCCAGTACGTGCCTTGCGCTTTGATGGATAATTTCAAATGGGGTTCCATTTGTGTTTTGTATTTTTGAAATCAATCTTATCGACCAGTCCATATTAATGAATTACGCCAAGAATATTTTAGAGACTATCGGCAATACGCCCATGATTAAAATCAACAGGATCACCGCCTCTCTTCCTTGTTTGGTGCTGGCTAAATACGAAACCTTTAACCCTGGAAACTCTGTAAAAGACCGCATGGCGCTCAAAATGATTGAGGACGCTGAGTCAGATGGGCGTTTAAAACCTGGGGGCACAATAGTTGAGGGAACTAGTGGGAATACGGGCATGGGATTGGCTTTGGCCGCCATTGTCAAAGGCTATAAAATGATTTGCGTAACCACAGACAAACAGAGCCAAGAAAAGATTGATATATTGCGTGCTGTCGGAAGTGAGGTCTATGTTTGTCCTACAGATGTGGCACCAGAAGATCCGCGCTCTTACTATAGTATCGCAAAACGCTTGGGAGAGGAATTGCCAAATTCATGGTATGTCAATCAATACGATAACCCTAGTAATGCTCAGGCTCATTACGAAAGCACTGGACCTGAAATTTGGCAACAGACCGAAGGAAAAATTTCGCATTTTGTTGTTGGTGTTGGCACCGGAGGAACCATAAGTGGTGTTGGTCGTTACCTCAAGGAGCAAAACCCTAATATAAAAGTCTGGGGCATCGATACCTATGGCAGTGTGTTCAAAAAATATCATGAAACAGGCATTTTTGATCAAAATGAAATTTACCCCTTTGTTACCGAGGGGATCGGAGAAGATATTCTTCCAGCCAATGTCGATTTTAAGATTATCGATGGTTTCACAAAAGTGACCGATAAGGACGCCGCGATCTACACTCAAAGGCTAGCCAAAGAGGAGGGAATGTTTGTCGGGAATTCTGCCGGAGCGGCCATTAAAGGGGTCTTGCAATTATCCGAACATTTTACCAAAGATGATGTTGTGGTTGTCCTGTTTCATGACCACGGAAGTCGCTATGTGGGTAAGATGTACAATCCAAAATGGATGGAAAAAATGGGTTATACAGAATAGTCCATAAATTTAAGATTAAAGCTATGCTCAGTCAGCTCAGACATTATTTAGAACGACACGGATTTTACGTCAGCGCCCGCTTGGCTGATCGACTAGGCATGAGGGCAAAAACGGTAAGACTTTCTTTTATATATGTCACGTTTGCCACGCTTGGTGTGGGTTTTGCCCTTTATTTGGTTATGGCCTTTTGGATAAAGATTAAAGATCTTATTTTCACAAAAAGAAGTTCTGTCTTTGACTTATGAGACGGTTAAAAAGTTCTAAAATACAAACGGCAATCATTGGGTTTTTACTCATTTTTGTCGGCGGTGTACTCGGGTTTAAAGCATTTTATGAATACACCTGGGTGGACGCTTTGTATATGACTGTAATCACCATCACTACGGTCGGATTTGGCGAGGTACATCCGATGAGTGCTTCAGAAAAAATCTACACCTCGGTCTTAATTGTATCGAGTATTTTTATTGTTGGATATTCCATCAAAGTAGTGTCAGAATATTTATTGAGTCAAACCAATATTGGAAATTTAAGACATAAGAAAGTGCAAGAAAAAATTGATAAATTATACGGACATGTCATTGTTTGCGGTTATGGCCGAAACGGAATGCAGGCTACCTTAAAACTAGAAGCCTATCATAAAGCTTATGTAGTCATTGAACATAGTGAAGAAATTGTTGAACGACTCTATGAACAAAATCAACTTGTCGTAATGGGCAATGCAAATGATGATGAGGTTTTATTAAAGGCGGGCATCGAGCGGGCATCTTCATTAATTAGTGCTTTACCAAGTGATGCTGACAATTTATTTGTGGTACTGTCTGCGCGTCAGATTAACAAAGATTTAAAGATTATTTCGAGGGCTACAGAGGAGACTTCCTATAAAAAATTAAAACTCGCCGGAGCGGACAATGTTATTTTACCTGATAAGATTGGGGGAGATCACATGGCGTCATTAGTCGTAGTTCCCGATCTCGTTGAGTTTTTAGACAATTTAACCGTCTCGGGTGACCAAGACAGTTACTATGTAGAGCAAGTGCCCTTTGATAAGGTTTGTCCCGATGGAAGAGCCCAACAAATTAAAGAGCTCGATTTGCGCAAGAAAACCGGTTGTTCAATAATCGGGTATAAATCTAGATCAGGAGAATATATTGTCAATCCAGAGGCTGATTTAGTTCTGGAACCCGGTTCAAAACTTATCTTAATCGGTAGGCCAGATCAGATCGAAAATCTCAAACATCAATACAGGGTTTAAATTTCTAATTATATGAGTCAAAAATTTGTTAGGCCCTTAATTTTTTGCCATCTTGCTGTTTCTTAAAACATAACCAAAAGCATGATATGAAATTATTCCTCACGGCATTTTTTAGTTTTTTAGTTCCTTCTATGACACGGGCTCAAGAAGCGGCAGAAATAGGGTTAGACAAGCAAATTGATCAGGCCTTTAAGCCGGTGTCTGATTTTTTCAGCGCCTTGATTTTCTTTGAAATTGCAGGTACTCCATTTGTTTTGCTTTTACTTGTATTCAGCGCTGCGTTTTTCACGCTTTATTTTGGATTTCCCAACATCCGTTATTTTGGAAAGGCCATCAATACGGTTCGTGGAAAATATGATGAAATCGAGCATAGTGCTGATGAGCCTGACCATGTTACCACTGAGGACGATGAAAAGGATGAAGGAGAAGTAAGCCATTTTCAAGCTCTGGCCACAGCAGTTTCAGGAACGGTAGGAAATGGAAATATCGCCGGTGTTGCATTGGCAATCGCCCTAGGAGGACCAGGGGCTATGTTTTGGATGATTATTTGTGGATTGCTCGGGATGTCCACCAAATTCGTCGAATGTACCCTTGGGGTGCATTATCGGGATGTGGGTGAAGACGGCACAGTGTATGGGGGTCCGATGTATTATCTTACTAAAGGCCTCAAAGAGCGAGGATGGGCTACCTTAGGAAAAGTATCTGCCGTTTTATTCGCTATATTTTGTATCGGTGGGTCTTTTGGGGGTGGTAACGCCGCTCAGAGTAATCAGGCGACCATTGTGATCAAAGAACTCATGGGATTAGAGAGTACAGGCGCTGGATTTTGGATTGGTGTGGTAATCGCTTTCTTTGTAGGGATAGTCATTATTGGGGGCATCAAGCGCATTGCCTCGGTCACCGAAAAGGTGGTTCCCTTTATGGCCCTGCTCTATATTTTGTGTTGTTTATATATCATAGGCGCGAACTTTAGCTTGGTTGACGACGCCTTAGGTTTAATGTTAACAGAAGCCTTTAATCCTCAAGCTGTGGGTGTGGGTGGTGTCATTGGTGTTTTATTGGTTGGTTTCCGTCGCGCAGCATTCTCCAATGAAGCTGGAGCGGGTTCTGCTTCAATTGCCCACTCTGCGGTTCGCACTAAATATTCTGCCAGCGAAGGGCTTGTGGCGTTATTAGAGCCATTTATTGATACCGTGGTGATTTGTACTATGACTGCCTTGGTTATTATCATCTTTAATTTTGAAGGTTATTTTGTTTATGGTGGGGATGGATCTGGGGCTGTCATGATTGAGGGTATGTCTTATGAAGGTGCTGGAATTACCTCAAAGGCCTTTGCTCGTTACATTCCCTATTCTCATATTTTCTTGACTATTGCCGTTGTTTTATTTGCGGTCTCTACTATGATTTCGTGGTCTTATTATGGCCTTCAATCCTGGAAATTTCTATTCGGTCGTGGAAAGAAAGCGGATTTAGCCTATAAATTCTTATTTCTTGGATTTATTATCATCGGTGCAGCTGCATCAATGGATTCTATCTGGGCATTTTCAGATGCGATGATTTTTGCGATGGTATTTCCAAATATGCTTGGGCTCTATTTCCTGTTCCCTGTAGTTAAGGAACAGCTCAAAAGATTTTTAGTGGCAATAAAAGAATCCTAGGAGACGTTTTTTTAACTCCCCATCGAAAGAATTTGATATGGGGCGTTTACCTTTAAATTATAGCCGCTTACGCATGACAAAAGTCGAGCGAGGCGGTTTTTTCATGCTGTTTTTGTTGTTTTCATTTTTATTTGTGTTGGAAACTCCTCCATTCCCAGAAACCCCGGGGTTGATTAAGTTAGATTCGGATGAGGTTAGGAATTGGCTTTTAATTCGTGATTCATTAGCACAAGAGCAAGTAAAGGCTCGAAACAAAATAGCCCCTTTTAATCCAAATTTTATTTCGCCATCAAAAGCAGATCGTTTAGGCCTGTATGCTGCCGAGTACAAAAGATTCCAAGATTATCGCCAGCAAGGAAAATGGATTAATTCCAAAGAAGATTTTGAGCGAATAACTGGGGTTGCAAAACCATGGATGCAGGAGTTTTCGAGCTTGTTTAAGTTTCCAGATTTCATAAAAAAAGAACCGGAAACAAAAATTAATATGGGTAAAAAAATAACTTTTAGTCAGGCTAATGTTGCCCAGCTCACGCGCATCAAAGGTATTAGTCCGGTTATGGCTCAGCGCATCATCCGCGTTTGTGACCAATGGAGAGGTATTGGCAGTGAACAAGAACTCATGATGATTTATGGCATTACCCCATCATAAAAGGAAGAGTTAATGCTCGCTTTTTCATTTGATCAAAAGTTGATTAGCCAGCGTAATATTAATGAACTTCATCCTTCTGATTTGTCTGATATTCCTAGTGTAGACTTTTCTTTGGCCAAAGAGATCTGGGAATTTGTGCGCCTGAGACAAGGGCTAAATGATCTTGAGGAATTACATTTACTTGAGGCAATACCCCCGCGGTTATTTGAGGTAATTCAGTTATATTTGTATGCTATGTAAAATGAATCCAATGATCGTTAAATATCATTGGGGATTAAATTGTCTTTGATGAACCAATCATATTTTACCGAAGAGCATGAGGCTTTTCGAGTGTCATTCCGTGCATTTTTAAACAAGGAAGTCGTTCCGCACATTGATAAATGGGAAAAGGACGGAGTTATAGAACGCTTTATTTGGCAAAAATTTGCCGATATGGGCTACCTGGGTTTGTCCTATCCAGAGGCTTATGGCGGTCTTGGTTTGGACTTTTTCTACACCGTTGTCTTTCTAGAGGAGTTGCAACGCATCAATAGTGGTGGTTTTGCTGCTGCGGTTTGGGCACATGTTTATTTGGCCATGACCCATCTCAATGCGGAAGGTAACGAGGCACAGAAACAAAAATATCTTAGCTCAAGCATTAACGGAGAAAAAATTGGCGCGCTTTGCATTACCGAGTCCTTTGGTGGTAGTGATGTGGGGGGCATGCGTACAAAGGCACTGCTAGACGGTGAATATTACACCATCAATGGTTCCAAAACCTTCATTACCAATGGGGTTTATAGTGATTATTTAATTGTTGCGGCAAAGACTAGCCCAGAAAAGGGAAATAAGGGAATTAGTTTATTTATCATGGATCGAAGTTTGGAAGGAATTTCTGCGACAAAACTTGACAAACTTGGATGGCGTGCCTCAGATACAGCTGAATTGGCTTTTGATGGGGTGAAGGTGCATAAAGATCAAATGCTCGGCCAGGCGGGACAAGGATTTGGTTATATTATGCAGCATTTTGCTTCAGAACGACTGATTATGGGTATCAATGCGCATGCGAGAAGCGAATGGGCTCTGGAATATGCTATCGCCTATATGAAAGAGCGCACGGCCTTTGGAAAGTCGATTGCAGAGTTCCAAGCCTTACGCCATCGTTTGGCAGAATTAAGCACTGAAGTCACGGTATGTAAAACCTTCAATTATGCTGTGGCCGCGGCCTTGAATCGCGGTGACTACGCTGTCAAGGAGGCGACTATGTCCAAGCTAATGTCGACCAAGGTTTCGGATAAAGTTGCCTATGAATGTCTTCAGTTTTTGGGAGGCTACGGCTACATGGAGGAATATCCTATGGCCAGACATTTTCGCGATAGTCGATTAGGACCAATAGGTGGGGGAACCTCCGAAATTCTGAAGGAGATTATCGCGAAAATGGTTGTCGATGGGAAGTCCTATAAGCCAATGACTTAAAATGCCGCAAAAAGTCATTCATATTTTGTAAAAAATTTTATATTTGCCGTCCTAAAGAGAGGAGGTGATGACCTTATGTTAATTATACCAGTTAAAGATGGAGAAAATATCGACAGAGCCCTAAAGCGTTTCAAGCGTAAGTTTGACAAAACAGGGACCATGCGTCAATTGCGTTCAAGACAGCAATTTACCAAGCCTTCTGTCGTAAGACGTGCACAAGTTCAAAAAGCACAATATATCCAGCATTTGCGTGATCAAGAGGAAATCTAGATTCAAGCGCATATAATTGCAAAAAATCCGCCGTGCAACTCGGCGGATTTTTTTTTGATCTAAATTCAAGGAAACTTCATAAGATAAAACAAAGCTCCTGGGATTTTTGTAACTTGACTACAGTCTCAATTGATTATGAATAAAGGCGATTTTCAGGATTTCATAGATTATTTGGCCTTGGAGAAAAATTACTCCAAGCATACGGTAGCTGCTTACATTAAGGACCTCACTTTTTTTTCTAATTATTTACAAGATGATTATGAAACTAAAAATATGGGTGAAGTTAGTTATCCGATGATTCGAAGTTGGATTGTAAACCAAGTCAATCAAGGAAAATCCAATAGGACCATTAATCGCAAGATGTCCTCACTCAAAGCTTATTTCAAGTTTTTGATTAAAACCAAACAGATCCAGGTTGATCCTATGGTCAAGCATCGCGCACTGAAGACCTCTACCAAAGTTCAAGTCCCATTTTCATTAGATGAAATCAATCAAGTCATGGGGCTACTGGAACAGCAAGAGGGCTTTGAGGGGGCACGTGATCATTTTATGGTGTCACTTTTTTATGCTACAGGAATGCGGCGTGCAGAACTTGTGGATCTGCGCATGCAGGACTTTGATTGGTCATCCGGGGTCGTTAAAGTCCGTGGAAAGCGACAAAAGGAGCGACTCATTCCTTTGCTACAGAGTCTTAAGCCGCTATACGAGCGCTATATTCATGAGCGCAAACAACTTCAAATCATTGTCGACAGTCCTTTTTTGTTGTTGTCACAAAAAGGCGTTAAAATTTATCCGGAGCTTGTCTATCGTGTGATTAATGGTTATTTTAGTAAGGTGTCTAAAAAAATTAAACGGAGTCCGCATATACTGCGGCATTCGTTTGCAACCCACCTTTTGGATGAAGGTGCAGATCTAAATGCAGTCAAAGAATTGCTCGGTCACGCCAGTTTATCCTCGACTCAAGTTTATACGCATAACAGTATTGCAAAATTAAAACAGGCACATGCACGGGCACATCCCCGAAATAATAATTCTTAACCCCTAAATTCTTGCGTTATGAAAGTGACTATTCAATCTCCGCAACATTCTGTGAGCGCCAAGCTCAACAACTTCATCCAAAAAAAGCTCGATAAACTAGATTTGTTTTATGACCGAATCATTCGGGCCGAAGTATTTTTAAAAGTGGTCAACAGTTCAGAGAAGGCGAATAAAATTTCAGAAATATTATTGCATATTCCAGGGGAGCAATTGATCATAAAAAAGGAGGCCTCTTCTTTCGAAGCTGCCATTGATTTGAGTGTCCAATCATTGGAGCGTGGACTCAAGAAAACCAAGGGTAAACAGAGGGCTCATATCTGATCCATTTTTTTTTAAAAATATTTTTTTCGTACGAATATTTATATACATTTGCAGTCCGTTAGAAATAGCGGACTTTTTTATGCGCTAAATGTGCTGAAAAAAGTGGCTTTTTGCCGATGTAGCTCAGTTGGCTAGAGCACGTGATTTGTAATCTCGGGGTCGGGGGTTCGAGTCCCTTCATCGGCTCATAATACGTTCTGAAATAAGCACTTATTTAGTGCAAAGGGGAGATACTCAAGCGGCCAACGAGGACAGACTGTAAATCTGTTGGTTTTTACCTTCGCAGGTTCGAATCCTGCTCTCCCCACTTTTTTGAAAATTAATGAGGAAGGATGGAATGATGAATAGCGAATTTCACAATGCGGTATTCATTTTTTGTAAATGACTCATTTTTAATTATCTTTGCACGCCTTTTTGGGGGCAATTGCAAAACGTTGATTGAAATATTGAATCGAAAACCCAAGAATATTTTTGGGTGAATGCGGGAGTAGCTCAGTTGGTAGAGCGTCAGCCTTCCAAGCTGAATGTCGCCGGTTCGAACCCGGTCTCCCGCTCAAAACTCACAAGCGTAATACGCCTGTGGTTGCATCGTTTTGTAAATAGAAATGTTTACTGGTGTAACAACACAAGCCGGTGTAGCTCAGGGGTAGAGCGTTTCCTTGGTAAGGAAGAGGTCATGGGTTCAATTCCCATCATTGGCTCGAAATTGGAATTAAAATTTGAACACTAATAAATAACTAAGTTAAATTAATACAAAATGGCAAAAGAAACTTTCGACCGGTCAAAACCACACTTGAACGTTGGGACGATTGGTCACGTTGATCACGGCAAGACTACTTTGACCGCAGCGATTACTAAGGTAATGGCCGATAAAGGTTATTCTGAAGCTCGATCTTTCGATCAAATTGATAACGCTCCTGAAGAAAAAGAGCGTGGTATTACCATTAACTCTTCTCACGTTGAGTACCAAACTGCTAATCGTCACTACGCTCACGTAGACTGTCCAGGTCACGCGGATTACGTAAAGAACATGGTTACTGGTGCTGCTCAGATGGACGGTGCGATCCTTGTGGTTGCTGCTACAGACGGACCGATGCCACAAACTCGTGAGCACATCCTTTTAGGACGTCAGGTAGGTATCCCACGTATTGTTGTATTCATGAACAAAGTTGACATGGTAGATGATCCAGAACTACTTGAATTAGTAGAAATGGAAATCCGTGACTTATTGAGCTTCTATGAGTACGATGGTGACAACGGTCCTGTAATTCAAGGTTCTGCACTTGGTGCGTTGAACGGTGAAGAGAAATGGGTAAACACTGTTGTTGAGTTGATGGAAGCTGTTGACACTTGGATTGAAGAGCCACTTCGTGAGGTAGATAAGCCATTCTTGTTGCCAATCGAAGATGTATTCTCAATCACAGGTCGTGGTACAGTTGCTACAGGTCGTATCGAAACAGGTGTTGCCAATACAGGTGATGCTGTTGAAATCATCGGTATGGGTGAGGAAAAATTAACTTCTACTATTACAGGGGTTGAGATGTTCCGTAAAATCCTTGACCGTGGTGAGGCTGGAGATAACGTAGGTATCCTATTGCGTGGTATCGAAAAAACCGATATCAAAAGAGGTATGGTTATTGTTAAGCCAGGATCTGTCAAACCACACGCTAAATTCAAAGCTGAGGTTTATATCTTGAAAAAAGAAGAAGGTGGTCGTCACACTCCATTCCACAACAACTACCGTCCACAGTTTTACGTACGTACGACTGACGTAACAGGTAACATTAACTTGCCTAATGGTGTTGAGATGGTAATGCCAGGTGATAACTTGACCATTACAGTTGATTTGATCCAGCCAATTGCGATGAGCCTTGGTCTACGTTTCGCTATCCGTGAAGGAGGTAGAACTGTAGGAGCTGGTCAGGTAACTGAAATTTTAGACTAATTAAAGTTTAGATAAAAAGTCAGAAGGTGTCCTGCATACGCAGGATGCCTTGACTTTTGTTACGGGTTTAGCTCAGTTGGTAGAGCACTGGTCTCCAAAACCAGGTGTCGGGAGTTCGAGTCTCTCAACCCGTGCTGGAGCCCTGCCCAAAGCAGTGTAAAAAATAAAAGGCCATGATAAACTATATCAAAGAATCATATAACGAACTCAAAAATCACGTGACTTGGACAGAGTGGTCCGAGGCGCAAAGACTCACCGTTGTGGTGGCAGTGTTTTCTGTAGTTCTGGCATTAGCCATCTGGGGTGTAGATACCGTTTTTAGCGGTGTAGTTGGTCAATACTTCCAATGGATTAAAGCTTAATCAGGATTATGTCAGAGACCAAAAGCGATAAGAAATGGTACGTTGTGAGATCCGTTAGTGGACAAGAGAATAAAATCAAGTCCTATATCGAATCGGAGATCACACGCTTGAACTTAGAGGAGTCCATCGAACAAGTTTTGGTGCCTACTGAAAAGGTCATTCAGATTCGCAATGGGAAAAAAGTAAACAAAGAACGTGTTTATTTCCCTGGATATATCATGATACAAGCGAACTTGGGTGGAGAAATTCCTCACATAATTCGAGCCATCAATGGTGTGATCGGATTTCTCGGTGAGGTGAAAGGTGGTGAGCCTGTGCCGCTCAGACAAAGTGAAGTAAATCGTATGCTCGGAAAGGTTGATGAGTTATCTATTCAGGATGAGAGCATTAATATACCATTTGTTATTGGTGAGACTGTAAAAGTGATAGACGGTCCATTCAATGGATTCAATGGAAACGTTGAAAAGATTAATGAAGAAAAGCGCAAGCTTGAGGTTATGGTGAAAATCTTTGGAAGAAAGACACCACTCGAGTTGAGCTATATGCAAGTAGAGAAAGTTTAATTGTTACGCTATAATAGGTTTTTTCTAAGCTTCCACAAATAGAAAAACCGGTTTTTAAATTTTTAAAAAATGGCAAAAGAAGTAGGTAAAATTGTAAAGTTGCAAGTCCGTGGAGGAGCGGCTAACCCGTCTCCACCAGTAGGACCCGCTTTAGGTGCTGCAGGAGTTAATATCATGGAATTCTGCAAGCAATTCAATGCCAGAACGCAGGACAAGCAAGGTAAAGTATTGCCGGTAGCGATTACTGTTTATAAGGACAAGTCTTTTGACTTTGTCATTAAAACACCACCCGCTGCAGTACAAATCCTTGAAGCTGCTAAGGTAAAGAAGGGCTCTGGAGAACCACATATTAAGAAAGTGGCCACCATTTCTTGGGATCAAATTAAGGTTATCGCCGAAGATAAGATGCCAGATTTGAACGCATTTACCATCGAGTCTGCTATGAAAATGGTAGCCGGAACAGCTAGTTATATGGTAGTTAAAGTGTCCTTTAATGCACATTTTTAATAAAGAAAAATAAACCATAAAATGCCAACATTAAAAAAAAAGCAAAAACAAGCGACAGCAAAGATTGAGCCCAATAAGGCTTATTCTCTGTCTGAGGCTTCTGCTTTAGTCAAAGAAATAACGAACGCTAATTTTGACGCGTCTGTAGACCTTGCTGTGCGTCTTAATGTCGATCCACGTAAAGCCAATCAAATGGTACGTGGTGTGGTGACCCTTCCTCACGGAACAGGTAAAGACGTCAAGGTTTTGGCATTGGTTACTCCTGATAAGGAAGCCGAAGCTAAAGAAGCAGGAGCAGATTTCGTTGGATTAGACGAATACCTCGACAAAATTAAAGGAGGATGGACCGAGGTCGATGTCATCGTAACCATGCCAAGTGTTATGGGTAAACTAGGCCCACTCGGACGTATTTTAGGTCCTCGTGGTTTAATGCCTAACCCTAAAACTGGTACGGTAACTATGGATGTCGCTAAGGCAGTTTCTGATGTGAAATCTGGTAAAATTGACTTCAAAGTTGATAAAACTGGTATTGTTCACGCCGCAATAGGTAAAGCGTCATTTGATGCAGACCAGATTGCCGGAAACGCAAAAGAATTAATTACAACCCTTGTGAAGCTAAAGCCTCAAGCAGCGAAAGGTGTCTACATCAAGAGTATTTTCATGTCAAGTACTATGAGTCCTGGTGTAGCCGTCGATGCTAAGAGATTTGCTGAGTAGTAAAACAGTAAGAAATGACTAGAGAAGAAAAATCATTAGTAATTGAACAGTTGACTGCCCAGCTCGCCGACAATTCCACCATTTATTTGGCGGACATTTCGGGTCTTGATGCTACGGCAACGTCAAACTTGCGTCGCGCTTGTTTTAAGGCCGGCGTTAAGTTAAATGTAGTTAAGAATACTTTATTGGCTAAAGCGATGGAGTCTTCTGATAAGGATTTTGGTGATTTGCCATCTGTTCTTAAAGGAAACACCTCAATAATGACTGCAGAAGTGAACAATGCTCCTGCAAAAGTAATTAAGGATTTTCGCAAAAAGTCAGATCGTCCCATTTTAAAAGGAGCTTTTGTTGAAGAAGCTGTTTACATTGGAGACGGACAACTAGATGCCTTGGTTGATATCAAGTCAAAATATGAGCTTATTGGTGATATCATTGGCTTGTTACAATCTCCTGCTAAAAATGTTATTTCTGCGCTTAAAAGTGGTGGAAATACAATTGCAGGAGTGGTCAAGACACTATCTGAGCGTTAATACGCCCAATTATTGCACTAACTAAATTAGATAAATTAAAAATTACATTAAAAACGATAGAAAATGGCAGATTTAAAAGATTTCGCAGAACAATTAGTTAACTTAACTGTAAAAGAAGTTAATGAGTTAGCTAAAATCCTAAAAGATGAATATGGTATCGAGCCAGCCGCTGCTGCTGCAGTTGCTGTTGCTGGTCCAGTTGCTGGTGGCGAAGACGCTGCTGAGGAAAAGTCAGAATTTGACGTAATCCTTAAAGCCGCTGGAGCTTCTAAACTAGCTGTGGTTAAATTGGTAAAAGAATTGACCGGTGCTGGATTGAAAGATGCTAAAGATTTAGTTGATAACGCTCCATCTCCGATCAAAGAGGGTGTTTCTAAAGACGAAGCAGAAGCACTTAAAGCCCAATTAGAAGAGGCTGGAGCTGAGGTTGAGCTTAAGTAAGCCCAACAGCTTTAAACCTTAAGGTTTAGGTCTTTACTCAGGTGAGTTAAGGCCTAAACCATTTTGCGTATATAAAGGTTTTGAAATTTTTTAAGTAGACGCAATCTTATTTTTTAATTAAAATTCTATCTATAGATGTCAGCAACGCAAACTGAACGATTGAATTTTTCCTCTGTAGCGAACAGACCGGATTACCCGGACTTTTTGGATATCCAAATAAAATCCTTCCAGGATTTTTTCCAGTTGGAGACCAAATCAGAAGAAAGAGGCAATGAAGGTCTTTACAAGACTTTCTTGGAAAACTTCCCCATTACTGATACCCGCAATCAATTTGTCCTTGAGTTTTTGGACTATTTTGTCGACCCACCTCGATACAGTATTCAAGAGTGTATTGAACGTGGTTTGACTTACAGTGTGCCGCTCAAGGCTCGTTTGAAACTGTATTGTACCGATGAGGAGCACGAAGATTTTGAAACTATTGTTCAGGATGTTTATTTAGGGACTATCCCTTACATGACGCCCAGTGGAACCTTTGTTATTAATGGTGCAGAGCGCGTTGTCGTTTCTCAGTTACACCGTTCACCAGGGGTATTCTTTGGTCAGTCTTTCCACGCTAATGGAACCAAACTTTATTCTGCACGTGTGATTCCTTTCAAAGGGTCGTGGATTGAATTTGCAACGGACATCAACTCTGTGATGTATGCTTACATCGACAGAAAGAAAAAATTACCTGTAACTACTTTATTCCGCGCCATTGGTTTTGAGCGTGATAAAGATATACTAGAAATCTTTGATCTAGCCGAGGAGGTAAAGGCCTCAAAAACTGGATTGAAAAAGTATTTAGGACGTAAACTTGCCGCTCGTGTACTTAAAACTTGGCACGAAGATTTTGTGGATGAAGATACAGGAGAGGTGGTTTCTATCGAACGAAACGAGATTATATTAGATCGTGATACCGTTCTTGAAAAGGAACACCTTGATGAGATTTTAGACTCAGGCAGCAAAACCATTTTGTTGCATAAAGAGGACAATCAACAGGCGGATTATGCCATTATTCACAATACCCTTCAAAAGGATCCAACTAACTCTGAGAAGGAAGCTGTAGAGCATATTTACCGTCAATTGCGTAATGCCGAACCGCCAGATGAAGAAACGGCTCGTGGTATTATTCACAAATTATTCTTTAGTGATCAGCGCTACAATCTTGGAGAAGTTGGGCGTTACCGTATGAACAAGAAATTGGGTCTTGATATCGAAATGGACAAGCAGGTCTTGACCAAGGAGGACATCATCACCATTGTTAAGTTCTTGATTCAATTGATCAACTCCAAGGCAGAGATTGATGATATTGATCACTTGAGCAACAGACGTGTGCGCACTGTAGGCGAGCAATTGTCTTCTCAATTTGGCGTTGGACTGGCTCGAATGGCGCGTACCATTAGAGAGCGTATGAATGTTCGCGATAACGAAGTATTTACCCCGATTGATTTGATTAACGCCAAGACCTTGTCTTCGGTGATCAACTCATTCTTCGGAACAAATCAGTTGTCTCAATTCATGGATCAAACCAATCCGCTGGCAGAGATTACGCACAAACGACGTCTTTCTGCTTTAGGGCCTGGTGGTTTATCCCGTGAGCGTGCTGGATTTGAGGTGCGTGATGTTCACTATACACACTACGGACGACTTTGTCCGATTGAGACCCCTGAAGGACCGAATATCGGACTTATTTCATCACTTTCAGTTTTTGCAAAAGTCAATAATCTCGGATTTATCGAAACGCCTTATCGCAAAGTTGAAAACGGTAAAGTTGATCTTTCTTCAGAGCCTATTTATCTTTCAGCGGAAGAGGAAGAAGAAAAATTGATTGCTCAAGCCAATATACCAACCAAAAAAGACGGAACTATTGAAGGAGATCGCGTTATTGCCCGAATGGAAGGAGATTTCCCAGTAGTTGAGCCGAGTCAGGTCCACTACACCGATGTCGCTCCAAACCAGATTTCTTCAATTTCGGCTTCATTGATTCCATTTTTGGAGCACGATGATGCGAACCGTGCCTTGATGGGGTCGAACATGATGCGTCAAGCAGTACCATTATTACGTGCCGAGTCCCCAATCGTCGGGACAGGACTCGAACGACAAGTTGCCTCTGATTCTCGTGTTCTGATCAATGCGGAGGGAGATGGTGTCATCGAATATGTTGATGCCCAAAAAATTACTATTAAATACGACCGTACTGAGGAAGATCTCATGGTGAGTTTTGACGGTGATGAAAAGACTTACGATCTAATTAAGTTTAGAAAGACCAACCAAAGCACCTCGATCAACCTTAAGCCGATTGTTAAAAAAGGCGATCGTGTCAAAAAAGGTCAGGTATTGTGTCAGGGTTATGCTACCGAAAAAGGTGAATTGGCCCTTGGCCGTAACATGAAAGTTGCTTTCATGCCATGGAAAGGATATAATTTTGAGGATGCGATCGTGATCTCTGAAAAAGTGGTGCGCGATGATATTTTCACCTCGATTCATATCGATGAGTACGCTCTAGATGTGCGTGACACTAAGTTGGGTAATGAAGAATTAACTAACGACATTCCAAACGTTTCTGAAGAGGCCACCAAAGACCTCGATGAGCACGGAATGATCCGAATCGGTGCTGAAGTAAAACCAGGAGATATTCTAATTGGAAAAATTACTCCAAAAGGGGAAAGTGATCCAACTCCGGAAGAAAAACTTTTGCGTGCCATATTTGGTGATAAAGCTGGTGATGTAAAAGATGCGTCATTGAAAGCTTCTCCATCACTAAGTGGTGTGGTAATCGATAAGAAATTGTTCTCCAGAGCGGTTAAGGACAAACGTAAACGCGCCCAGGATAAAGAGGATATTGCTGAATTGGAAGCGGCCTATGAGGTCAAATTCCAAGAATTAAAGGATATTCTTGTAGAAAAGTTGTTTGTTATTGTAGGCGGTAAAACGGCCCAAGGAGTGACCAATGATTTAGGTGAGGTAGTCTTCCCAAAAGGAAAGAAGTACACCCTTAAGATGTTGGGCGCTGTGGACGATTACACCCACCTAGTAGGAGGAACTTGGACGACAGATGATCACACCAATGTTTTGGTACGTGATTTAATGCACAACTATAAAATTAAAGAAAACGATCTTCAAGGTAATTTACGACGTGAGAAATTTACCATCTCTGTCGGGGATGAACTTCCTGCAGGTATCTTGAAATTGGCTAAAGTTTATATCGCCAAAAAGCGTAAGCTCAAAGTTGGGGATAAAATGGCTGGTCGTCACGGAAATAAAGGTATTGTTGCGCGTATTGTTCGTGAAGAAGACATGCCTTTCCTAGAAGATGGAACACCAGTGGATATTGTTTTGAATCCACTTGGGGTACCTTCTCGTATGAATATCGGACAGATTTATGAGACGGTTCTTGGATGGGCTGGATTAAAATTAGGCGAGAAATATGCTACGCCAATTTTTGATGGAGCAACTATTGAACAGATCAATGAATTGACCGATAAAGCTGGAATTCCACGTTTTGGTCACACTTATCTCTACGATGGTGGTACCGGAAAACGTTTTGATCAACCAGCGACTGTTGGTGTGATTTACATGTTGAAGCTCGGTCATATGGTCGATGACAAAATGCATTCACGTTCTATAGGTCCATACTCACTCATCACCCAGCAGCCTCTAGGAGGTAAAGCACAGTTTGGTGGTCAGCGTTTTGGAGAAATGGAGGTTTGGGCACTTCAGGCTTATGGAGCCTCGAGTACCCTTAGAGAGATTTTGACTGTCAAATCAGACGATGTGATCGGTCGCGCTAAAACTTATGAATCTATTGTTAAAGGAGAAACTATGCCTGAACCAGGTTTACCAGAATCCTTTAACGTATTGATGCACGAACTCAAAGGATTGGGTCTGGACATTAGATTAGAGGAGTAGGCACACAACTAACAAATTAAAGATTATTTTAAGCATTATGTCAAGAAATAAAGAAAACACAGTACAGAGATTTAACAAGATTTCTATCGGTTTAGCTTCGCCAGAATCTATTTTGGCTGAGTCACGTGGAGAAGTGTTAAAGCCTGAGACCATCAACTATCGTACACACAAACCTGAGCGTGATGGATTGTTTTGTGAGCGCATCTTCGGACCTGTAAAGGATTATGAGTGTGCTTGTGGAAAATACAAGAGAATTCGCTACAAGGGAATTGTATGTGATCGATGTGGTGTTGAGGTAACTGAGAAAAAAGTACGTCGTGATCGTGTAGGGCACATCAATTTAGTGGTGCCAGTAGCACACATTTGGTATTTCAGATCGTTACCCAATAAAATAGGGTATCTATTGGGTCTTCCGTCTAAGAAATTGGACATGATCATTTACTATGAGCGCTATGTGGTTATTCAGCCTGGTATTGCTACTAATGAAGAAGGTGAGCCCGTTCAGAAAATGGATTTCTTGACCGAAGAGGAGTATTTAAATATTCTTGATTCATTGCCACAGGAGAATTTGTATTTGGACGATAGTGATCCAAACAAATTCATCGCCAAAATGGGTGCTGAATGTCTAGAGGAATTGTTGCAGCGCATCGATTTGGATACTCTGTCTTTTGAATTGCGTCACAAAGCGAATCACGAAACCTCAAAACAACGTAAAACAGAAGCGTTAAAGCGTCTACAGGTTGTTGAGTCTTTCCGAGAGGCAGCCTTAAATCGTGAAAATCGTCCTGAGTGGATGATCATGAAGGTTGTTCCTGTTATTCCACCAGAATTGCGTCCACTTGTGCCGCTTGACGGAGGACGTTTTGCAACTTCAGATTTGAATGATTTATACCGTCGTGTAATCATTCGAAATAATCGTCTGAAAAGATTGATGGAAATCAAAGCACCTGAGGTGATTTTGCGCAATGAAAAGCGTATGTTACAAGAATCTGTGGATTCTTTATTTGACAATACCCGCAAAGCGTCTGCTGTAAAAACGGACAGCAACCGTCCGCTTAAATCTCTTTCTGATTCATTGAAAGGAAAGCAAGGACGTTTCCGTCAGAACTTGCTTGGTAAGCGTGTGGATTATTCCGCCCGTTCAGTAATTGTCGTGGGGCCTGAATTAAAGCTTTACGAATGTGGTTTGCCAAAGAATATGGCCGCGGAGCTTTATAAGCCTTTTGTGATTCGCAAGCTCATTGAGCGTGGAATTGTAAAAACCGTAAAATCTGCTAAAAAGATTATTGATAAGAAAGAGCCTGTAGTATGGGACATTTTAGAGAATGTACTTAAAGGACATCCGGTCTTATTGAACCGGGCCCCCACTTTGCACAGACTCGGTATTCAAGCCTTCCAACCAAAATTAATTGAAGGAAAAGCAATTCAATTGCACCCTTTAGTGTGTACGGCGTTTAACGCAGATTTTGATGGGGATCAAATGGCGGTTCACTTGCCACTAGGTCCTGAAGCTATTTTAGAGGCACAACTATTGATGTTGGCTTCTCACAATATTTTAAACCCAGCGAATGGTTCGCCTGTTGCTGTACCTTCTCAAGATATGGTTCTTGGTCTTTATTATATGACCAAGTTGCGTAAGTCTACAGAGGAACACAAGGTTAACGGGGAAGGTTTGACTTTCTACTCACCAGAAGAGGTATTTATCGCTTATAATGAAGGAAAAGTCGATTTGAATGCCGAAATTAAAGTACGTACCAAGGACTTTAATGAAGAAGGTGCACTTGTTAACCAATTGATTACTACCACGACAGGACGTGTTATTTTTAATGACTCGGTTCCGCAGGCAGCTGGTTATATTAATGAAGTATTGACCAAAAAGTCTTTGCGTGATATTATCGGCCACATTCTTTCTGTGACTTCTGTTCCCCAAACGGCTGATTTCTTGGATCAAATCAAAAACTTGGGTTACAAATTTGCCTTCGAAGGTGGTTTGTCCTTTAGCCTAGGTGATATCATTATTCCGGCAGAAAAGCAAAGTATGATTGATGCTGCTAATGCACAAGTGGACAATATCATCATGAATTATAACATGGGTCTTATTACCAATAATGAGCGTTATAATCAGGTTATTGATATTTGGACAGCGACTAATGCTGAATTAACCGAGTTGTCTATGAAGCGTATTCGCGAAGATCAGCAAGGATTCAACTCAGTGTATATGATGTTGGATTCTGGTGCGCGAGGATCTAAAGAACAGATTCGTCAGCTAACCGGTATGCGTGGATTGATGGCTAAGCCAAAGAAATCTAATTCTGGAGGTGGTGAAATCATTGAGAACCCGATCTTATCGAACTTTAAAGAAGGACTTTCGATTTTGGAGTACTTCATTTCGACTCACGGTGCGCGTAAAGGTCTTGCGGATACGGCACTAAAAACCGCAGATGCTGGTTATTTGACGCGTCGTTTGGTCGACGTATCTCAGGATGTGATCATTAATTCTGAAGATTGCGGCACGCTCCGCGGAATTGAAGTGACACCACTTAAGAAGAATGAAGAGATTGTTGAATCATTGGCAGAGCGCATCAAAGGGCGTACTTCTTTGAATGATGTTTACGATCCTTTGACTTCTGAATTGCTCGTTGCTGCAGGAGGACATATAACGGACGCTATCGCGGCAAAAATTGATGCTTCTCCAGTGGAGAGTATTGAGGTGCGATCAGCATTGACTTGTGAAGCCAAAAAAGGTATTTGTGCTCAGTGTTACGGAAGAAACCTCGCGACTAACAAAATGGTTCAGCGCGGTGAGGCAGTAGGGGTTGTTGCAGCACAATCTATTGGTGAGCCAGGAACTCAGCTTACCTTGAGAACCTTCCACGTTGGGGGTATTGCTGGTAACATCTCTGAGGACAACAAATTGGTCGTTAAGTTTGATGGTCGTATCGAGATCGAAGACCTCAAAACAGTTAAAGGTGAGGATAGCGACGGAAATTCAGTGGATATTGTTATCTCACGTACTACAGAAGCAAAATTAATAGACGAGCGCTCAGGAATTACTTTGAGCACAAACAACATTCCTTATGGTTCTACTTTAATGGTTAAAAATGGCCAAAAAGTTAAAAAAGGTGATGTCGTTTGTCAATGGGATCCATATAATGGGGTAATTATCTCTGAATTTGCTGGTAAAATCAAGTTTGAAAATATCGAACAAGGGATTACTTTCCAAGTTGAGATCGATGAGCAAACCGGATTCCAGGAAAAGGTAATTTCTGAATCACGTGATAAAAGGAAAATTCCAACATTACATATTGTCGATGGCAAGAACAATGTCATTCGTTCCTACAACCTTCCGGTTGGGGCGCATATGATGGTGGATGACCAAGACAAAATTAAAGTAGGAAAAATTCTTGTCAAGATTCCGCGTAAATCTGCCAAAGCTGGTGATATTACAGGAGGTCTTCCACGTGTTACTGAATTGTTTGAAGCGCGTAACCCATCAAATCCTGCTGTAGTGAGTGAAATAGATGGTGTTATTTCATTTGGTAAAATAAAACGAGGAAATCGCGAGATTATCGTAGAATCTAAACTCGGTGAAGTCAAGAGATATTTGGTAAAATTATCGAATCAGATTTTGGTACAGGAGAACGACTATGTTCGTGCTGGAATGCCACTTTCTGATGGATCTATTACTCCAGATGATATCTTGAGTATTAAAGGCCCATCCGCTGTACAACAGTATTTGGTGAATGAAGTTCAAGAGGTTTATCGACTGCAAGGGGTAAAAATCAACGACAAACACTTTGAAGTTGTTGTGCGTCAAATGATGCGTAAGGTTCAGATCGTTGATCCAGGAGATACGCTCTTCCTAGAAGACCAACTCGTGCATAAGGATGACTTTACTGAAGAAAATGATAAGATTTTCGGCATGAAGGTTGTCGAAAATGCAGGTGATTCATCTAGCTTGAAAGAAGGACAAATTATTTCTTCACGTGAATTACGCGATGAGAATTCACTGCTAAAGCGTGAAGATAAAGCTGTGGTGGTAGCTCGAGATGCTGTTGCTGCCACTGCTACGCCAATCTTACAAGGAATCACGCGTGCTTCTCTACAAACTAAGTCATTTATTTCGGCCGCGTCGTTCCAGGAAACCACTAAAGTGCTCAATGAGGCCGCTGTAAGTGGAAAGGTTGATGGATTAGAAGGACTCAAAGAAAATGTAATTGTCGGTCATAAGATTCCGGCAGGAACGGGAATGAGAGAATACGACACCATAATTGTAGGCTCTAAAGAGGAACTTGAGGCCATGACCCACGAACCCCAAGAGGAGGTAAACTATAATTAAGTTTTAATAATTTGCGCTCCTTTTTTCAGGAGCGCATTTTTTTTAAACAGATACTATGTCAGATAATAAATCACAAAAACCGAATCAAATTAATATTGAGTTAGATGAGAACATCGCTCAAGGGATATACAGTAATCTAGCTATTATTAACCACTCTCAGTCCGAGTTTGTTCTTGATTTTATCTCGGTAATGCCTGGGGTTCCAAAAAGTAAGGTTAAGTCACGAATTGTGCTCACACCACAACATGCCAAGCGTTTGCTTAAGGCCATTGCAGATAATGTTCAGCGATTTGAATCGATGCACGGAGAAATTAAGGACTATCAGCAATCGACCATGCCTATTAATTTTGGCCCTACTGGAGAAGCTTAATAATATTATTCGAAGAGATTTAAGGACTGGTATTCTGTCCTGTGAATAAATCAAAGACTAATCAAATTCACTGACAAAGAGAAACTTGATGCTTGGGTAGTTTTGCTGTGTCATTTGTAGAGTAAATGCCGAGTCAGCGAAAAATACTTGCTGACCTGATTTATCACGAGCCAAAAATTTCGATTTGACGCGCTTAAAATCGGCATATTCGTTATTTTTCGAATCGGCTGGCGCTACCCAGCAGGCTTTATAAACATTGAGTGGCTCGTAGCTACACTTAGCCCCGTATTCATGTTCCAGTCGGTATTGTATAACTTCAAACTGAAGGGCGCCTACCGTACCAATTACTTTTCGGCCATTTAAGTCAAGAGTGAAAAGTTGGGCAACACCCTCATCCATAAGCTGATCAATCCCTTTTTCGAGTTGTTTACTTTTCATTGGGTCGGCATTGTTGATATACTTAAAATGCTCTGGAGAAAAGCTTGGTATTCCTTTATACTCCATATCCTCGCCTTCGGTCAAAGTATCGCCGATTTTAAAATTACCAGTATCATGCAGTCCGACAATATCTCCGGGATAGCTGATGTCCACAATTTCTTTTTTTTCGGCAAAAAAGGCATTAGGGCTCGAGAATTTCATCTTTTTTCCAGAACGGACATGCCAATAAGGGGTATTGCGTTCAAAAGTCCCTGATACGATTTTTACAAAGGCCAGTCGATCTCGGTGCTTAGGATCCATATTGGCGTGGATTTTAAAGACAAATCCTGAAAATGTATCTTCTACAGGATGAACCAAGCGTGTACTGCTTTCTTTTGGTCGAGGTTCTGGGGCGATAGCAATAAAGGCGTCTAGTAATTCACGTACGCCAAAATTATTTAAGGCTGATCCGAAAAAGACAGGGTGTAAGCGGCTTTCCAAATAAGCCTCTGGGTCAAAATCAGGGTAAACCTCATGAACTAATTCGAGGTTTTCGCGAAGGGCTGAAGCTGGTTTCACCCCCACGATTTTATCAAGCATTTGATCCTCGAGATCTTCAATTTGAGTGGTCTCTTCAATATTTTTTCGCGAATCACCGCTAAAAAGATTGACGTTCTTCTCCCAGATATTATAAATTCCTTTAAAATCATACCCCATGCCTATAGGGAAGGAGAGGGGTGTAACACAGAGTTGTAGCTTTTGTTCTACTTCATCGAGCAAGTCAAAGGCATCTTTACCTTCACGATCGAGTTTGTTAATGAAAACAATAATTGGAATTCGACGCATACGGCAAACTTCCACCAGTTTCTCAGTTTGTTCTTCAACGCCTTTGGCCACATCGATAACGACAATCACACTATCGACAGCGGTAAGTGTGCGAAAAGTGTCTTCAGCAAAATCCTTGTGTCCTGGTGTATCTAGGATATTTATTTTTAGGCCTTTGTATTCAAAAGCCAATACTGACGTCGCTACGGAAATACCTCTTTGACGCTCAATTTCCATAAAATCTGAAGTGGCACTCTTTTTTATTTTATTGTTTTTAACCGCACCAGCTTCTTGTATAGCACCGCCAAAAAGAAGAAGTTTTTCTGTCAAGGTTGTTTTACCCGCATCGGGATGGGAAATGATGCCAAACGTTTTTCGCCTCTTGATTTCTTTAAATAAGGACATATCAGAAATTTGGCGCAAAGATAGCCATAGAGGGGAACTTAAGCTGAATAAATATAGTTTAATAATTCCTACATGCTTGCAAACTATAATTTGCATAAAGTCAATGGATTAGGATAATATGCAGTTGTTTTTTCCTACGATATATTACTATTTTGTGCATTTTGACGAGGATTAAGGGCTTCTTATCGAATATCCACTACACTATGATTATGTGTCACAATTCTTAACTTACTTTTAGTGTACCAATAAAATAATTAAATATTATTCAAGACACCGATGCACGGGTAAATGCAAACCAATTTTAAGTAATTATGTACGGAATTAGCCCCAGTTTAAAAAGGTTCCGACGTTTTACTACTTCTCTTAATACTTTTTTTCTTCAGGTCGTATTAAACGCACGAATCTCTATGGCGAAAAATCAATTCGCCAGTGTTCCTGTTTTAAAACTTAATTCAGGACTTCGTCTATTCTTATTTCTAAGGATTACGGGATTTCATGCTATTCAAACAGCTGAGGCCCAGGTTATCAATGTTGAAAGCCCGAGTGGGGGTTTTGAAATTGATGGAAATTTGCAGGCCAATACATCAACCAATGTATCAAGAGACTGGGTAACTAGATCCTCTGGTTCAGGTGGTTTTGTTTTGGATAATGCAGGAAATCCATTGACCAATATAATCCAATACCGACAATAGTTTTACCTCAGGTTCAAAGGCGTTTAACGATCCAAATACATGGGCCTAGACTAATTCATCTGTTACGGGTAAAGGGGATATTAATAACGTACTTTATCACATGGCAATGGATGAGTCCGTGCCCAGTGATCCACAACAATGGTTAATGCTTGGGGCAGACCGTCGCTCAACTAATGGAACATCCTATATCGATTTTGAATTCTTTCAGGCTGGTATTACAGCCAATCCTGATTTTACATTTACTTCTCTAGGGCATGATGGAGGACGAACAATAAATGATATCCTTCTAACTTTTGAATATGGTAATGGAGGCTCAAATGTCAATATCTATTGTTATTTATGGGAGCCTGATGGTGCAGAAGGTTTTGAATATACACTTTATGTTATTCTCAGCAATTACAACGCCTTCGGACAAACGAATTTAGTCTCTGTAGACGTGCCTTTTGGTGCGTTTAATGCGCTTACATATGACCCTTATCAATTTGCTGAAGGGGGACTTAATTTAACTGATATTTTTGGAGGATTACCAGATCCATGTCTTGGTGTCAGTTTTAGTAATGTACTGATTAAAACTAAAAACTCAACGGCACCAACAGCAGCACTCAATGATTTTGTGGGGCCCATCAGTGTAGGACTAACCATCAATACTGCCGAGATATTCAATGACCCATCCGTATATTGTTCGACAACAGGTAGCGGTGGACTCGGTATTAATCCTAGTGCTCGATATCGAATGGTGGGGATCGCACCGACCATAACTGGGGTTCAAAATGGAACTTTTTCGGCCTCGCCTGCAGGCTTGGTAATCGACGCCAATACTGGCATTATCGATGCCGATAATTCAAATATTGGGACTTACACGATTACATACACTTACACCACAAATGGTTGTATCAAAACGACCGAAACGTCTTTTCAGATTTATGGTAATCCTGATGCGCCTACCAGTGGTGGGGATCAATCTGAGTGTCAACAGGCACCTATCCAAACTTTAACGGCAGCTACCCGCAGTTGGTTGATCGAAAAAGGTGTTGCTGCTGAGCGCTTAACGGCTCAAGGTTTTGGGGAATCACAACCGCTGATCGATTGTAACGAAGGTCCATGCAGTGATGATGATCATCAGCTCAATAGGCGTTCCGTTTTCTTGGTGCAAAAATAACCGATAATACTTCTTGTGGGTTACGGCAGAGGCATAAGGACTTCTCAGTTCATTTTGTACCTTTGTTAAAAATTCAATGACCCAAGAACACGTTATACTGGTTAACGAGAGGGACGAGCCACAAGGTACCATGGAAAAAATGGAAGCCCACCAAAAGGCCGTCCTGCACCGAGCGTTCTCTGTATTCATATTCAATGAGCATAATGAACTTATGCTTCAGCAAAGAGCCCTGCATAAGTATCATTCTCCAGGGCTTTGGACCAATACCTGTTGCAGTCATCAGCGCATGGGTGAAGTCTCAATAGATGCCGGTAAGCGCAGGTTACGTGAAGAGATGGGTTTTGAAACTGAATTGACTTTTAAAGGGTCATTTATTTATAAGGCTCCTTTCGATAATGGTCTCACCGAGCATGAACTGGATCATATTTTAGTAGGTCATTACCAGGGAGAACCTGACATAAATAGCGAGGAAGTGGCCAGTTGGCGATGGATTTCGATTGATGACTTGAAAAACGACATAGGCCAAAATCCCGATCTTTATACGGTTTGGTTTAAAATTATTTTTGACAAATATTGTGAATTAATCTCCTAATGAGTATAACCTTATACAGAAAAGCACATTTTAATGCCGCACATCGATTGTTTTTAGCAGAGTGGAGCGATGAGCAAAATGCAGCGGTATTTGGCAAGTGCAGTAACCCAAACTATCATGGACATAACTATGATCTTGAAGTAGGTATTACGGGTCCAATAGACTCTGTCACTGGATTTGTTATGGATGTTGCAGAGTTAAAAGAGATTATTAAAACCGAGGTTGAGGATCCTTTTGATCACAAGAACTTAAATTTGGAAGTGCCTGAATTTACTGATTTAATTCCCACGGTCGAGAATATTGCCAAGGTAATTTGGTCGAAATTACGTGGTCGCATTGAACCACAATATGGCATTACCGTTAAATTATTTGAAACACCACGTAATTTTGTTGTGTATACAGGACCTGAGTAGTGCTGATTAAAAAATCATTGAACGGGCAATATGGAATTAGGTTTTTTAAAATTTGAGGCACAGCAATTTTCAAAAGTTTGGGGAGGTGAAAAACTTCATAAGTTATATGCTAAGCCAGCTGGAGAGCGCATCGGGGAGAGTTGGGAAATTTCTGGTGTATCGGGTAAAGTATCAAATCTTGATCAACAAGATGTTCAAGAGCACAATTTAAACCAGCTTATAGAAAAATTTGAGGCTCAATTATTGGGGCAGCGTGTGTTTGAGGCCTATAAAGGCGAGTTTCCCTTATTGTTTAAGTTTATCGATGCCAAAGAAGATTTATCTGTTCAATTGCATCCCGATGACGCCATTGCCAAAAAGCACCACAATAGTTTTGGTAAGACCGAGATGTGGTATGTTATGCAGGCAGATCCTGGCGCGCGCCTGGTAATTGGTTTTAAATCTGGAGTCACGCTTTCGGATTATAGCAAGGCTTTAGAACAGGGTAACATTACCGATATTTTGAACGAGGTTCCCGTTAAACCAGGAGATGCCTTTTTTATAGCCCCAGGTTTGGTACACGCGATTGGTGGTGGTGTTGTTTTGGCCGAAATCCAGCAGACCTCAGATGTGACTTATAGAATTTATGATTGGGATCGACCAGATGTCAATGGGGCCTACAGAGAATTGCACCTTGAGGAAGCCCAGCGGGCACTTGTATTCCATGATTTAGCCCAAGTGTTTTGTCGTCCAAAACAGGTCGTCAGAAATAAAGCGAACCTGGTTTATACATCGGAATATTTCCAAACATCACTTTGGTCCCTAGATCAGTCGGTTAATATGACTACAGTTCCTGAGGAATCTTTCATGGTATTGATGTGTGTTTCCGGTGCAGCACAATTATTATCGTCAAGTGGCGACACTATTTCCATATCTTGCGGTGAAACAGTGCTCATCCCTGCAGCCTTAGGTTCCTTTGAAGTTCAGACTTCGGACGCTGAGATTTTAGAGGTTATTGTCCCTTAGGGATACAAAAAACATTATTTTTGCTCAAAATTTTTAATCATGTCAAGTAAAAGAGACTTAAAAAAAGACATAAACTGCGTTTTAGGCGATATCATCGAAGCAGTGTATATCTGGGAGATGACCAATGCTGATAAAGGCGTTGAGGCTTCTGGAAAAATTATTGACGAGGCTATCGAGGTGTTTGACGAACTCATTCAAAAGGTCAATGACCGTTCTGTAGAGAATAAAAAGCAGCACTTCAAAGGAATCAACCAAGAGTTAGAGACTCGTGGTCGTGCGTTGATTGATAAAATCAATGCTTTATAGAACAGAATCTTTTTGTTGATTTATAAATAACTCCAATGCTTTACCGTATTTGGAGTTTTTTATTTCTGGTTTGAGCAGTTTGTAAATCGTATCGTGGTACTTCAGGTTTACATCGGGAATTTCAGCCAACATTAAATAAGGCGCTATAGGCAGGTCGCTATGATTTTTGGCAAAATTTACTGTGGCCAAGTAGCGGGCGCGTAAAAGCTTTTCACGTTGTTTTTGTATTTGAGTGACCTCTGACAGCTTATTATTTTGATTTGCGGTTAACTCTGCCTGAATAAGTTCCAATTGTTTGTCATTATAACGGCCTTGTAATAATTTAAATTCATCCCATTTACCTTGGTTTTTGGAGCCTGTTATGCTTTGATCATAACCAAATCCTTTGAGACTCGTATTAATTTCTAGAGTTCCGGGTTCGGCAAAAATGGGTAAATATCGGGTCTGAGTAATGCTATCGTCGAACTTTAAGGCGAGATATAAGACCTCAGGTTCTTGTAGATCTAGATAAAACATAAACTCCGGACTTTCGTAAATACGCAATGAATCGAGGGTCACTAGAGTTGTATCGTCGATTTTTTGCAAAAAGAGCTGTCCTTTGTTGAGTCCTTCTATAGAGCCGTTAATGACTGAATTTCCTTTGGGGTTAGAACACCCGAAAATAACGGTGAATATCAGAAATAAAAGGGCTAATTTTCTCATGTTGTCGGATTTATTTTGAGTCACAAAGATGCAAAATTTGTGAACAATAAATGACTCGGTCTAGGGCGATTTCGAAGAATTTTTAACTATGAAATCAATGATATTTTCAATCAGCTCTTCGGCCACTGGTAGACTTGGGTCGTTGTAGCTTTTTCCATTGGCCAGTCCTTGCTCATCAATGATTTTAAGGACGTGATTCATATTTAGAATAATCTTAAACTCGGCCATGGGGGCTCCTTTTTTCAATAAAAGGGCTTCATTTTCGGACACTTGAAGATCACTGGTTCCATTTATAATCATGACAGGTATTTTTAAGCTCCCGAGAATCTTTGCTGGGTCATAGCTCATCCACTGATACATAAAGGCCTGAAGACTTGGACGAAATATTGTACTAAGTTCTTGAGGAAAATTATCAACCCGCCCGGTTTCTCTCAAGGTTTTGAAGGCAGCAGCGCAACCGGGTACCGCTGTGGGTAGTTGTAATGAAAGTTGATCAATAACCACATAATCAATGCTTTGTCCGGCTCCAGCAATAGAAATAAACCCATCAGCAACTTTTTGGGCGGCTAACATACCCACGAGTGAACCTTGACTGTGGCCGGCGATATAAATTTTATTAAAAGCAGCACTCTTTTTAAAGTAGTTGAGCACCTGCCGAGCATCGTCAATAAAATCGTTGAAGCTTATATCTTGTTCTTGGAAATTGCCCTGACGAATTAAGGGAATCACGCGTTTATCGTAGCGAAATGAGGCTATTCCGCGCTCTTGGAGCCCTTGAGCCAAAAACTTTAAGGAGTTGTTGTTCATTAAAGGCTGGTTACCGTTTCGGTCGGTTGGGCCCGAGCCTGAGATGATTAAAACTAGGTCAGGATTTTCTTTGGCCTCAGGCAGCAGCAATGTTCCTTGAATCAGCGGGCTAATATTTAACTCCGTACTATTGTTATTTTTTTTGGCATGGTCGTTTTTATTTAAACCGAAGGCCTCTTGACCATAGGAAAACCCGGTAATGAATAACAGCCCAAAAATCAGTTTGAGGCGCGTATTGAATAATTGATTGGACATGCTTATAGAATTAAATATGCTCTTTGGAGAATTGAAATTAGTTAAATTCAAAAGGATTTCACAGTGAAGCGGTTATATTTGTGCATAAATCTCAAAACGATGAAAACAGCCTTGAATTGTCTCTTTTTTGTATTGTTTAGCATTTCTACTAATGCCTCAGTCCCCAGTCCTGATTGGGGTGTTACTGGACACAGAACAGTCGGAGCAATTGCTCAGGCCAATTTAAAACCCAAAGTGGCAAGAATTATAGATGAGCTTCTCGATGGACAATCTTTAGCCTTTGTATCGACTTATGCAGATGAAATTCGAAGTGATGCACAATACGATAAGTTTGTCCCATGGCATTACGTAAATTTTCCTTTTGATACTCATTATGGTGAACATCCCATTAATGAGGATGGCGATATCATTCAGGGCATTGAGTTTTGTGTTTCTGTGTTAAAAGATGACACTAAATCAAAAGAGGAGCGCGCATTCTACCTAAAGATGCTTGTCCATTTTGTAGGTGATTTGCATCAGCCACTGCATGTAGGACAGGCAGATGACCGCGGGGGCAATCGATTTTATGTAAAGTGGTTTAGTGAGTCGACAAATTTACACAGGTTATGGGATTCTCAACTCATTGAACATTACAATATGTCTTATACTGAACTCGTCGAAAATCAAGATCGATTAAGCAAAGGTCAAATGAAATTCATACAAGAGACTTCACTCATGGATTGGGTGAATCAGAGTCGTGAGCTTTGTTTGGATGTATATGCCAATACCACACCAGAGGATAAACTCAGTTATCCTTATGCTTATCGCTACACTAATGTCATTCGCAGTCAATTGCAACAAGCAGGCTTACGGCTCGCAGCATTGCTCAATGAGGTATTAGGATAACTCAATTAAAGTACCGGGTTAAATATATTGCAGGGCCCAGTAAATGAGTCCGAATTGCAATATTAAGCGCAGCCAAAGAAATGCTTTGTGCCATTTGTACCACTGGGGTGGTTGGGCGATCATATGCCAATGTATTGGCAAATAAACTACAAACATGGCAATGGTCAGACCCGCAGCTGTACTTTGGCCTTGAGGCGTCAGGAGAATGAGTCCAAGGACCATTTCTGAGATACCACTGATCAAGACCAATAATTTATGTACTGGCATATAGCCGGGCATTATTGATAGAAATAATTTTGGTTTTTGGATATGGAAAAAACCAGCTACGACGAGAATCAATCCGAGTAAGTATTGGTGCCAGGGAAACATAATTGTATTTTGGTGAAGATAAAAAAAAGCCTCCTTTTTTTCGGAGGCTTTTTAAAATGGATGAATAGGCTTATTGTTTATCCATCCGATATTATAATCCGTGCGATTTGATTTACTTAATCAATTCAAAACTGCGATTGATGAATTGTGTTAAATCCTGACCTTTGAGCAAGTTTTTACTCAATTTGGCTAAATCAAATCCTTGTTTGATAAGTCGCTCTTGTTTGGCTTGAGTCTTGGTTTCCATGATTTTTTGAATCAATTCATGATTCGTATTAACCACTAGGTTATACATTTCAGGCATTTGCCCCATACCAAACATACCGCCGCCAGTTTGCTGCATTTCTTTCATGCGTCGCATGAATTCTGGCTCTGTAATGACAAAAGGGCTTGAGCTACTGTCCAAAGATTCCATTTGAACGGTATAAGTACTGCTAGGAATAATAGACTCAAGACGTTCTTTAAGTGTGGTTTTTTCTTCCTCGGTCAATTTAGTGGGTGTGGTGTCCTCTTTTTTAATGAGGTTTTCAATAGAGTCACTATCTACACGTACAAAACTGATGTTTTCTTTACTGCCTTCAAGTTTTTGCAGTAAATGACCCACAATCGGCGTGTTCATCAAAAGTACTTCGTAGCCTTTGGCCTTAGCGCCCTCAATATAACTGTGCTGAGCGTCCTTATCCGAGGCATAGAGATAAACTAATTTCCCGTCTTTATCGGTTTGTAGTGCGGTACATTTTTCTTTGAGTTCTTCATAGGTATAGAATTCACCATCTACATTGGGGTATATGTAGAAACTCTCTGCTTTTTCAAAGAACTTTTCCTCAGTGAGCATTCCATACTCGATCACTACTTTTATGTCCTCCCATTTAGCGCTGAAATCCTTGCGGTTTTCATTAAATAGGCTCTTTAGTTTATCCGCAACTTTGCGTGTGATATAACTTGAGATTTTTTTAACGGCACCATCGGCTTGCAGATAGCTTCGCGACACGTTCAGTGGAATGTCAGGACTGTCGATCACACCGCGCAGCATGGTTAAAAATTCTGGAACGATGCCTTCAACATTATCGGTGACAAAAACCTGGTTTTGATACAGCTGTATGCGATCTTTTTGCATGTTCATGTCCGGAGAAATCTTGGGAAAATACAAGATCCCTGTCAAATTGAACGGATAATCGACATTCAAATGAATGTGAAAGAGCGGTTCCTCAAACTGCATGGGGTAGAGCTCTCTGTAGAACGACTTATAGTCTTCGTCTTCAAGATCGGTTGGTGTTTTCGTCCAAGCAGGTGTAGGGTTGTTTATGATATCATCGACTTCCTTAGTAGGAGCAGGGTCGGAATCTTTTGCCCCTTCAGGTTTTGGCAGATACTCAGTTTTTTTACCGAACTTGATGGGAATCGGCATGAACTTGTTGTATTTAACGAGTAATCCGCGGATTTTAGACTCCTCTAAAAAGTCTTTTTCTTCATCGCTGATCTGCAAAATTATTTCTGTACCGCGCTCTGTTTTCGTGTGCGTGTCAAGTGTATAGTTTGGTGAGCCATCACAAGTCCAGTGCGCTGCAGGTTCGTCCTTGTAGCTTTTGGTGATGATTTCAACCTTATTGGCTACCATAAAAGCAGAGTAAAATCCTAAGCCAAAATGGCCGATAATGCCAGCCTCATCTGCTTTTTTGTCCTTGTATTTTTCTAAAAACTCTTCAGCCCCTGAGAATGCAATTTCATTAATGTATTTTTTAACCTCGTCTTGTGTCATACCAATTCCTTGGTCAATGATATGAAGGGTTTTCTTTTTCTTGTCAATTTTAACTTCGATTGTTGGGCTGCCGTATTCGGTTTGTGCCTCACCAATACTTGTTAAATGCTTGAGTTTTAACGTAGCATCCGTGGCATTTGAAATGAGTTCCCGAAGAAATATTTCATGGTCGCTGTAAAGAAATTTTTTGATCAGTGGAAAGATATTATCGACTGATACATTAATCGTTCCTTTGTTCATGGTCAATTTATTTATGATTATTTAGTGGCTATATGGCAAATAGAATACCAATTTGAAATAGGTGACAGCTTGTCAGAAAAAATTTTGTTTAATTTTTTTGGTAAATCATTAAACATTTTTTACTTTAGCAAAAGAATAATGGAATTGCTATGAAGAAGATCTATTCTTCAATCTATTATTTTATTGGTTAGGTTGTTTAAGCTGAGGTGCCACAAGCACCTCAGCTTTATTTTATACCTACCTGAACTCTTAGGATACCTAAGTTAATTGGGTTTATAATACTGAATACCAACTTTTTTCAAGCCGAATTTACTATAAATAGATTCCTGATAGAGCTGAATTAATTGACTTTTTTTCGAATCAGCCATAGGCCAATAAAGGTAATCAAGCCGTTTAAAGGAAGAAGTTCATACCCTAAAATATAACCGCCTAAATACTTTGGATCGATTTGCCCAATTAGGGTAATCAGTGCGACAGAGACCAGGCTGACCCAAAATACATATTGATCTTTAATTTGATGTTTGGTTAAAATCCCAAAAGCAAAAAGACCAAGTAAGGGGCCATAAGTGTAGCCTGCGACAGTAAGCAGACTGTCAATGACATTGCTTGACAAAATATATTTATAGGCAATAATGACCAAAATCAAAAGTATACTCATACCCACATGAACCTGTTTGCGTATGAATTTTTGACGTAACTGGGGTTTGTTTTTCAGGTTTAAGAAGTCAATACAAAAACTAGTTGTAAGCGCAGTTAAGGCGCTATCTGCACTGGAATAGGCTGCTGCGATCAGTCCTAGAAGAAAAACAATACCAACTCCCGGGCCAAGGCCACTATTTAAAGCAATTTCGGGAAACAATAAATCGGTCCTAGGCTTGCCGTCCATTAATGGAATTTCGATTTGATTTGCTGTGGAGTAAATAAAAAGAACGGCCCCAAGCACCATAAAGACAAAAGTTACTGCAGTAAGCACTAAGCTAAAGCTCAACATGTTTTTTTGTGCTTCTTTTAAATTGCGACAGCTCAGGTTTTTTTGCATCATATCTTGATCTAGTCCTGTCATACAAATTGTGATAAAAGCGCCGCCAATAATTGATTTCAGGAAAAATGATTTTGATTGCCATTGGTCTAGAACAAAAATTTGACTGTACTGCGCGAACTCTTGAGAACTCACTAATGTTCCCATTGTCAAATTCATCTGATTGAGAACAAATACAATGGCGAGGGCGACTGCAGCGATCATGAACCCAGTTTGCAAAGTGTCTGTCCAAACAATGGTTTTTATTCCCCCTCTATAGGTATAGACCCAAATGAGTAAAATCGAAAGAACTACGGTCCATTCGAAGCTCACTCCCAAAGCATTAAAAACAAATTGCTGCAGTACCAATGCCACGAGAAAAAGGCGAAAGGCCGCACCAAGAACGCGTGATATAAAAAAGTAAAAGGCTCCTGTTTTGTAACTGACCCAACCAAAACGCGACTCTAAATATTCATAAATAGTAGTGACATTATTTTTATAATAAATTGGAAGTAAAATCAAAGCGACTACCCAATAGCCCACAAGATAGCCCAGGACAACTTGAAAATAGGTAAACCCGGATCCACCGACCCAACCCGGGACAGATATAAAGGTAACACCACTCAAGGATGCACCAATCATCCCAAAAGCGACAACATACCAGGGAGAAGTTTTTGCCCCGACAAAGAAGACTTCATTACTGTCATCCCGGCCGGTACGCCAACTAATAATCAAAAGTAAGGCGAAATATCCAATTATCGTAAATAGGATGGCACTGGGGGTCATGGTCTTGTTTTTTGATTCGTTTAAAATTACAAAGAATAGTCGCCTTAGCGCCATATTTTTTATACTTTTAAACCAATTAAGTCACTTGTTGATACCCTTTATATATGAAAAAATTATCCTTGCTTTTTGGACTTACATTTCTAATTTTTGGTAATATAACTGCCCAGAATTACCTCGAAATGATCGACTCAGGCCAGTATACAGTGGCGCAAATTAAGGCCGAGGCTGAAGCGTATTTCACCAATAGAGATTTGGGAAAGGGTTCGGGATATTTCCCTTTCCAGCGCTGGTTGTATATGGCAGAAAAACTCCAGGATCAGCAAGGTTATCTGCCTAACACGGTGGAACGACTCTCAGAAATGCAGGAATTTGATGCTTATCTAAACGAGACCGCATCAAGTCGAGCAAATATGTTTGATTTTTGGGAAGAGATGGGGCCAACCTATTGGAATGCCACTACCCATTGGAGCCCAGGAGTGGGTCGTGTGACCGGAATTTCAGTGCAACAGGATAATGATCAGCACATTATTGTAGGTGGTGAAACAGGTGGTGTATGGCGAACTTACAACGGAGGGGAAACATGGGTGCCTTTGACAGATTATCTTGCCAATTTAAAAGTTTATTCCGTTGCTATTGATCCTACAGATCCTGAAACTTACTTTTTTGGTTCGACTTCGGGTTTAATTTTTCGTTCTCAAGACGCGGGGGCTACTTGGACCAATGTGGGGCAAATCGGCAACAGTATTGTGAACAAAATTTTAATCCACCCCACCAATAGGCTTATCCTTTTCGCCTCGGCCCAAAATCAAGGTATATATCGCTCTACAAATGGTGGTTTTGCATGGGATGAGGTTGTTCAAAATGAAAATAGAGGTTATGATGTTGAGTTTAAACCCGGCGACCCAGAGGTAGTTTATGCTTCAGGATTGAAGTTTCATGTTTCTACTGATGGCGGGGAGACGTTCATAACTCATGGTGATTTACCAAACAACGAACCAAAAATGATTGGTATTTCGGATAGTGCTCCTGATGTAGTATATGTCTTAGAGGCTAACGGGGGTAGCTTTGGGGGTTTGTATAAATCGGATAATGCTGCTTTTTCTTTTACTCAGCTCAATCATGCAGGGCGTAATTACTTTGGTTACGATACTACTGGTTTTGATCCGGGCGGTCAGGCGCCTCGGGATATGGATATCACCGTGAATCCCAATGATGTCAATGAGGTGCATATTGCCGGTGTTTTGACTTGGCGCTCACTCGACGGAGGCGTTAATTTTGAAATTAGTTCAGACTGGGTGCCGGGCAATGCGGCCAATGCCGGTATTGGCTATTGCCATGCAGATGTTGATATTTTAGAATTTGTAGGCAGTACACTTTACGTAGGTACTGATGGAGGAATCTTTAAAGCGTCAAACACTACTGAAATTACAGCAGATTATTACACCGACCTTTCAACAGGACTAGGGATAAGACAATTTTATAAAATTGGAGTTTCTCAAACACCAGATGTGGTGGTTACAGGAGGCTCTCAAGACAATGGTACTTCTTATTACAATGAGCAAACTGATCAGTGGATTGATTGGATTGGTGCCGATGGCATGGAAGGTTTTGTCGATAAAGACAATCCACAACTGCTGTATGGTATGATTCAGTTCGGCGGTATGTACCGCACCGAAAATGGAGGTACAACTTTACTCAATTTGCCGGAACCGGGTACTGGATCGGGAGAATGGGTTTCTCCATTCGAGCAAGACCCTGTAGTTCAAAACACGATTTATTGTGCTTTTGAGCAGGTGTTTATAAGTTTAAATAAGGGGGGGAACTGGACCCCTATTTCTCAAGATTTTGGTGGAGATCTCAGTCAGATGAAAATTGCTGCATCAAACAATCAAATAATGTATGCCTCAAGAGGGGCTCAACTCTATCGAACTATGGATGGCGGTGCCACTGATTGGCAAACTATGACGCCTCCGGGCGGAGTAAATTCTATCGCTATACATCCCACTGATCCCATGCGCGTGGCTGTCGCTGTGACTGGTGCAGCCAAAGTTCGTATCTCAGATGACGGCGGTCAAACTTGGACTTCCATGACGTTAAATTTACCAGATTTCAGCGCCCTCGCAGTAGTTTGGGATGATAATGGGAGTAATGGATTGTATTTAGGAATGGATTACGGAGTGTACTATATCGATGATACTTTTAGCGAGTGGCAACCCTTTATGACGAATTTACCTAATGTTATTGTCAATGAGTTGGAAATTAACCAAGCTAACGGTAAGATTTATGCCGGTACTTACGGACGAGGACTTTGGGTTTCAACAAAATATGGCTATGTAGTAGGTAATGAGGATTTCGAGCAAACGCAAATCAGCATTGCTCCTGTTCCCGCAAGAGATTATTTGAATCTCTCGATAGAGGTACCGCAAATCATGAGTGTTCAGATCTTTGATCTTCAGGGTAAGTTGCTTTATTATGCGCCCCCCGCTTTGCTGGAAGCGCAGCAACAGATTGATTTGAGTGATTTTGCCTCTGGGCTCTACGTCCTGAGATTGAGCGGACCCTCAGGTCAAATGACCAAAAAATTTACTATTGAGTAAACCCGAGAAATGGATTTTTCGTCAAAATTATTGGCTCGTGCTGTTGATGAAATGGCCTTATTGCCTGGTATCGGTAAACGCACTGCATTAAGGCTAGTGCTCCATCTGCTAAAACAGCCTAGTGCGCGTACCTTGGGTCTCAGCCAGGCCTTGACCGAACTTAGAGAGCTGAGTCAATTTTGCAAGCAGTGTCATAACATTTCAGATTTGCCGCTTTGTGAGATCTGTGCTAATGTCAATCGCGATAAATCAGTAGTGTGCGTGGTAGAAGATATCAGAGATGTTATGGCCATAGAAAATACAAGCCAATTTAAAGGGGTTTATCATGTTTTGGGAGGCAAAATTTCTCCTATGGACGGAATCGGCCCTCATGACCTGACCATTGAGTCTTTAGTCCAAAAGGTTAGGGCCAAAGAAATAAAAGAACTCATTTTTGCGTTGAGTTCAACAATGGAGGGCGATACGACTAACTTTTATATTTATAAGCAAATTGAAGATACTGATGTGGTGATGACTACTATAGCCCGCGGAATTGCGGTAGGCGACGAGTTAGAATATGCCGATGAGGTTACTTTAGGGCGCAGTATCGTGCATCGCATTCCTTTTGAGGCCTCATTTAAACAGAATTAATCAACCACTTGGAGTTGTCAGTAATCATATTGAGCTACAATGTACGTCCCTATGTTTGGCAGTGCATTGATTCTGTATTGGTGGCCACTGAGGGCATAACTGCTGAGATAATCTTGGTAGATAATGATTCTCAAGATGATACTATAGACCTCATTGGCAAGGAATTTCCTCAAGTAAAACTTTTACCCAATTCTGAAAATATTGGCTTTGCCAAGGCCTATAATCAGGCCGTAAAGCAGGCCCAGGGGGCGTATATTTGTATTTTAAATCCGGATACTGTATTAGGCGAGACCGTTTTTAAATCCATTTTGAAAATGCTTAAAGGTCAGGATCAACTCGGGGCGGTAGGAACGCAATTTATCGATGGTCGTGGTTGCTTTTTGCCAGAATGCAAACGCGTCGTACCCACCCCGTGGGGTAGCCTAAAAAAATTGTTGGGCTTTGCCAATCAAAAGAGTGTGTACTATCAAGATGACCTTGAACGGACTCAAGAGGGATATGCCTCTATTTTGGCTGGAGCATTTTTGTTTTTAAAAAAAGCAGATTACCACGCTGTTGGGGGATTTGATGAGCACTATTTTATGTTTGGTGAGGATATAGATTTCTCCTACAAGCTCCTTCAAAAGGGCAAGAAAAATTATTATTTAGGCGGGCAGACCATCATCCATTACAAAGGAGAAAGCACTCAAAAAAATCGTCAATATTTAGAGCGATTTTATGGGGCAATGGTTCATTTTTACAAGACTCATTTCTCTGAAAGTAAAATTAATGTCTTTGCCGTTTCTCTGCTGGCGCAACTCCTGATTTGGTGGCGCGGTCTTGTGCCAGCGTTAAAAAATAAATCACAATACGCCATTGAATCCGTAATATGGGTTAGTGAGGCAAACAGGCCTGAAGATTCAGTGGACGATTGGATGCAAAAAAAGGCTCGATTAGTCGATAAGTCAACATTTGAAGTACAAACCCCTGAGCAATTTTCAATGAATCAGTCTAAAAAGGCTCTTGTCGTCTTTGATCGGGGAACTTTATCTTATGGTAAAATCATCGAACTCATGACCTATGGCGCTTCAAATGGACAATTCTTTAGAATATGGCATCGAGATAAAAATTTACTTATCGGAAGTGATTCGAGTGATGCGCACGGCGAGGCCTTGATCTTACGTTCCTAATAAATAAGTGATATTTTTTTACCTTTTAAATTCTCCATACAGGGGCCCTATTGTGTCAAAGGAATTGTAAAATATTCAACAAAAACCTGATATTTTCGTTAATTTTGCAAATGTTTAAGACAACCGCCGACCTATGGCTAGATTTGAGTTAAGATTGCCCAAAATGGGCGAAAGCGTTGCAGAAGCGACCATCACCAATTGGTTAAAAAACGTTGGGGACACCATTGAAATGGACGAACCCGTTTTGGAAATTGCAACGGATAAAGTAGACAGTGAGGTTCCAAGTGAAGTCTCAGGAATACTTGTCGAGCAGTTGTTTTCAGTGGATGATGTGGTTGAAGTCGGAGCGGTTTTGGCGGTAATTGAAACAGATCAAGATGCGGCCGTTGAGTCGAGTACCCCTGAAACTAGTGTGCCAGAAGATATTTCAACTGAGGTACTTGAGACCTTAAGTCAGCCTTTAGTGCAAGCTCCCGAAAGTCAAGATACTGTGGTAAGCAGCAGTGAAGGGCGTTTTTATTCTCCACTCGTGCGCAATATTGCCCAGCAAGAAGGAATCGGGCAGCAAGAATTAGATCAACTTAGTGGTACGGGTAAAGATGGTCGAGTGACCAAGTCCGATATTTTAGCCTATGTAGCTCAGCGCGTATCAGGCGCCAAAACTCCAGAAACTCCTCCTGTCGCCGTGACTCCAGTAGCCCCAGTTTCTGCATTTACTGAAGCATCAAGCTCCATGGCCGTTCCAAAACAAGTAGAGGCCAGTGTTAAGCCAATTACTGTTTCAATACAACAAGGCGATGAAATTATAGAAATGACCCGCATGGGCAAACTCATTGCGCATCATATGACAGCCAGTATAGCCACTTCAGCTCATGTGCAGAGTTTTGTGGAGTGTGACGTAACCAAAATTTGGCAATGGCGTGAGCGCGTTAAAAATTCCTATGAAGCTCGTGAAGGAGAGAAATTAACTTTTACACCCATATTTATGGAGGCTGTGGCGCGGGCATTGAAGGACTTTCCGATGATGAATATCTCTGTAGACGGCGATAAAATCATTAAGCATCGTGCGATAAATTTAGGAATGGCTGCTGCCCTAGACGATGGTAATTTAATCGTTCCCGTAATCAAAAATGCAGATCAGCTGAATTTGGTTGGGATGAGTAAAGTGGTCAATGATCTTGCCAAACGAGCAAGAGCGAATAAATTAAAACCAGATGAAATTGCCGGCGGAACCTATACGGTTACTAATGTGGGTAATTTCGGAAGTATTATGGGTACTCCCATAATAAATCAACCTCAAGTGGGTATTATTGCATTAGGAGCCATACGCAAAGTTCCCGCGGTCATTGAAACAAGCGAGGGTGACTTTATCGGAATCCGCTATAAGATGTACTTATCCCATAGCTATGATCATAGAGTAGTCAACGGCGCATTAGGGGGAATGTTTGCGAAGCGTGTAGCAGACTATCTCGAAGCTTGGGATACTAAGCGTGAAGTTTAACATTAGATGGTGCTGAAACTGAATAAACCAATTTGCTTTTTTGACCTTGAAACCACCGGGGTCAATGTGGCTACGGATCGTATTGTTGAGATTTCAATACTCAAAGTATGGCCCAACGGGAATAAAGAGTCCGTGACCTGGCGGGTTAATCCCGAACAGCCTATTCCTGCTCAGGCTACCGAAATACATGGAATTAATGACGAAATGGTCGTCAACGAACCTAACTTTAAGTCATTAGCCCCTCAGGTGGTACAGATGATTAAAGATAGTGATCTCGCAGGCTTCAATAGTAATCGATTTGATATTCCACTATTGGCGGAAGAACTTTTACGCGCTGATATCGATATTGATTTGCGCAAGCACGACGCCGTAGATGTCCAGACGATTTTTCACAAAATGGAAAAACGAACCTTGACTGCAGCTTATAAGTTTTACTGTGGAAAAGATTTAGAACAGGCACATAGTGCAGAAGCAGATACCCAAGCGACTTATGAAGTGCTTCAGGCCCAACTTGAGCGCTATCCCGAACTGGGCAACGATGTTGCCTCTTTGGCCGAATTTAGTGCTCATAAAAAATTTGCTGATTTTTCTGGACATATTCATTACAACGAGCAGGGACAGGAAATTTTTGCCTTTGGCAAGCACAAAGGAATCCCCGTAACTCAAGTTTTAGAAGAGGAACCAGGATATTTCGGTTGGCTTTTAAATGCAGATTTTCCACGCTACACCAAGAAAGTGTTGACCCAGATAAAACTTAGAGCTTTAAACACAAAATCTTGATTCATGAAAATAATTTGCGTTGGTCGAAATTATGCCGAGCATATAAAAGAACTGGATAATCAGCGTCCTGAAGAGCCTGTATTATTTATGAAGCCCGACTCTGCGGTTATTTTGAAAAATAATCCATTTATTATTCCCACATTTTCCAATGACATACATTATGAGGTAGAGGTGTTGGTGAAAATTAATAAGATAGGTAAATACATTGATCGTGATTTTGCATCTGATTATTATCAAGAAATTGGTCTCGGTATAGATTTTACCGCCCGTGATTTACAAACCCAGTTGAAAGCCAAAGGCTTACCTTGGGAGCGTGCTAAGGGATTTGATGGATCAGCAATGATCGGTAAATTTGTCGATAAAAAAACTTTGGGTAATCTGGATGCCCTGGATTTTTCATTACAGAAAAACGGATCATTGGTACAACACGGTAGTACAAGTGATATGTTGTGGAAAATCGACGAGTTGATTGAATATATATCAAAATATTTTACTTTAAAGATAGGAGATGTTATCTTTACCGGAACGCCCTCCGGAGTAGGGCCAGTAACCCATGGTGACGAATTAGTAGGGTTTATCAATAACAAGGAGTTTTTCTCCCTAAAAGTTAAGTAGATGAGTGTTTATTCTATTGATAATTTAAAGGAGGTTATGGGCGATGATCCTGATTTCATCGCTGTTGTGGTGCAAACTTTTTTGGATGAGATACCCCCTGATCTAGAAGGTTTAAAGGCGGCTGTTAAAGAAGGCGATCGCAAGCGCGCCTACGGATTTGCGCATAAAATGAAACCGAATATCGAAATGTTTGGTGTTGACCTTATGAAAAATATTCGTTCTATTGAGACATGGTCTCGCTCTTATAAAGAAGTTGAAGCGGTCCAACCTCTGGTGGATGAGGTGGATGAGGTCCTTCAGGCTGTTTTTATCGCATTACGCCAAGATTTTAATCTTTAAATGCTCGCCGAGATTATCACCATTGGTGATGAAATATTAATTGGGCAAATCGTCGATACCAATAGTGCGTATTTGTCCAAAGCGCTTAATGAAATTGGAATTGAAGTTCATCAAATAACTTCTGTTCACGATGAGCGCAATCATATATTGCAGGCTTTGGAACAGGCCGCATCAAGAGTATCTTTAGTGCTTATTACCGGCGGTCTGGGGCCGACAAAAGACGACATCACCAAGGCTTGTTTTCTTGAGTTTTTTGAAGACCAATATGTGGTTCATGAACCCACAAAGAAACATGTAGCACATTTATTCGCCACCTACATTCAGAAAGCTCCACTAGATCAGAATCTAAACCAAGCACTGGTTCCCTCAAAGGCACTGGTTTTGCACAATGCCCATGGTACGGCTCCTGGTCTTTGGATGCAAAAAGATAAAACTGTTTTTGTCGCCATGCCCGGTGTGCCTTTTGAAATGAAATACTTGATGATTGAGGAAGTTTTACCTCGATTAATAACGCATTTTGATCGGCCCTTCATTTATCATAAAACGCTTATGACTTACGGGATGGGCGAAAGCTCAATAGCTGATCGCATTGATTCATGGGCCGAGGCTTTACCCGCTTGGGTCAAACTCGCTTACTTGCCTTCTTTTGGTAAGGTCCGTATTCGATTGTCTGCCGCCCATACCAATGAGGGACTTTTACATCAGACCATCGATGGACTCATGGAAGAGTTAAAGGAGATACTGGCGGATATTGCCGTAGGCTTTGAAGGTCAAACCTCTATGCAGGAACAAATTGCTGCTATTTTGACCGATAAAGGAAAAAGCTTGGGTACCGTAGAAAGTTGTACAGGAGGAAGTATCGCTCAACAAATAACTGCATTAGCAGGGGCCTCAGCTTATTTTAAAGGAGCAATTATTCCCTATCATACGGATCTTAAAACCAGTTTATTAGAGGTCTATCCTCAAGACATCCAAAAATATTCTACCGTTAGCTTAGAAATAGCCGAAGCTTTGGCCTTAGGGGGACAAAAAAAACTCCAAGCGGATTACGTTGTGGCAACAACAGGTATTGCAGGTCCGACAAAAGGTGATGGTCGAGGTGAGGTAGGGCGCGTATGTATTGCCATTGCAGGTCCTAATGGTGTCTGTAAAGAAGAATTTCTCTTCGGTAAGGCTCGTGAACGCATCATTCAAAAAGCAGTCGATAAAGCATTGGAATTGCTGCTTAAAGAAATTTCTAAAAACTGAATTTCAATTGTTGTACGAGCAAATTAATTTTCCTAAATTTGCAGCCTGTTTAAAAAAATTTAAAAGTTCAAGCGATGTCTAGAGTTTGTGAGCTTACCGGAAAAAAAGCAATGGTTGGGAACAATGTATCCCACGCCATGAACAAAACCAAGCGTAAATTCAACGCCAATTTGGTTAAAAAACGCTTTTACATTCCAGAAGAGGACAAGTGGATTACTTTAAAAGTTTCTACCTCTGCCTTGAAAACCATCAATAAGAAAGGAATTGCAGCCGTGCTTAAAGAAGCACGCCAAAACGGTTTTCTTAACAAGTAATTGGCCAACCATTTAACAAGTAACGATTATGGCAAAGAAAGGCAATAGAGTACAAGTGATCCTAGAATGCACAGAGCACAAAGAAAGTGGTCTGCCAGGAACTTCTCGATACATCACCACCAAGAATAAGAAAAACACTCCAGACCGTATGGAATTGAAGAAATTCAATCCTATTCTAAAAAGAATGACGGTTCACAAAGAAATTAAATAAGACGCGTTATGGCAAAGAAATCAGTTGCATCACTTCAGACCGGGTCAAAGCGTTTGACCAAAGCCATTAAAATGGTGAAATCACCCAAAACCGGAGCCTACACTTTTGTAGAGGCAATCATGTCTCCTGAGTTGGTAAACGATTGGATGAACAAACAATAACGTATTCAAACCAATATAGGCCACTATTAAGTGGCCTTTTTTTTTGACCTATTGATATTTGCACAGTCGGTGAATCCCACTTAATTTTATGCGGGAATAAAGCGCTGATTGGCGGATAAATAAAGAATAATTTATGGGATTGTTTAAACAGCTATTCAGCAAGGAAAAAAAAGCAAAGCTTGATGAAGGTTTGGCGCCATCAAAAAAGTCTTTCTTCGACAAGTTGTCAAAGGCTGTGGTGGGAAAAAGCAAGGTTGACGACTCGGTACTTGACGAGTTGGAGGAGGTACTCATCGCCAGTGATGTTGGGGTAGCGACAACACTAAAGATAATCGAGCGCATTCAGGAGCGCGTCGCTCGCGACAAGTATATGGGCACCGATGAGCTTCAAACAATTTTAAGAGAGGAAATCGCAGCATTGTTGCAAGATCAAGAAGCACAGGCTGCAGGGGATTCCACCTTCTCTTTGAATACAGAAAAAAAGCCATTTGTCATTATGGTGGTCGGCGTAAATGGAGTAGGTAAAACCACAACTATAGGTAAGTTAGCGTCGCAATACAAGGCCCTAGGGCTTAAAGTTGTTTTGGGCGCGGCAGATACCTTTCGAGCCGCTGCTATTGATCAATTACAAATTTGGGCCGATCGAACCAAGACGGAAATTGTCAAACAGAAAATGGGAAGTGATCCTGCCAGTGTTGCCTTCGATGCTTTGACCTATGCCAAAGAGAATCAAGCTGATGTAGTATTGGTTGATACTGCGGGTCGTCTTCACAATAAAGTCAATTTGATGAATGAATTGTCAAAGGTTAAAAGAGTAATGGATCGCGTTGTTCCGGAGGCTCCCCACGAAGTCATGCTTGTGCTCGATGGCTCTACGGGGCAAAATGCCTTTGAGCAAGCCAAGCAATTCACGGCAGCAACTGAGGTGACGGCGCTAGCGATTACTAAACTTGATGGAACGGCAAAAGGCGGTGTTGTTATAGGGATCAGTGATCAATTTAATATACCAGTGCGTTATATTGGCGTAGGCGAGGGCGTAGAAGATCTTCAAGTTTTTGATAAAAAGGAATTTGTTGACTCATTTTTTAATTTAAACTAAAATATTCGGACAGGAGCTATGCGGACCAAAAGCACAAAAAAGCACACTATCAATGTCGTGACCTTAGGCTGTTCTAAGAATGTTTATGACAGTGAAGTTCTCATGGGTCAACTTCGCGCGAACAATAAAAATGTGGTTCATGAACAAGAGGGTGAGGTAGTGGTCATCAACACCTGTGGCTTTATTGATAATGCCAAAGAAGAGTCTGTGAACACTATATTGTCCTATGTTCAGAAGAAACAAGAGGGTCTGGTTGAAAAAGTTTTTGTTACAGGATGTCTTTCAGAGCGTTACAAGCCTGATCTAATAAAGGAAATTCCTGATGTCGATCAGTATTTTGGCACCACAGAGTTGCCGGGTTTGTTGGCCTCTTTAGGCGCAGATTATAAACACGAACTCGTAGGTGAGCGCGTGACCACCACCCCTAAGAATTATGCCTATCTCAAAATAGCAGAGGGATGTGATCGACCCTGTTCTTTTTGCGCTATTCCACTGATGCGCGGAAAGCATAAAAGCAAGACCATAGAGGACTTAGTCATCGAAGCCACTAAGTTAGCGAATGACGGGGTCAAGGAGCTCATTTTAATTGCCCAAGATTTGACCTATTACGGTCTGGATTTATATAAAAAAAGAGCCCTAAAGGACTTGCTTGAGGCGCTTGTTGGGGTAGAGGGAGTTGAGTGGATCAGACTTCATTATGCATTCCCCTCTGGTTTTCCACTTGAGGTCTTAGATTTCATGCGTCAGCAACCTAAGATTTGCAATTACATTGACATTCCTTTACAACACATTTCGGATCCTATACTTAAGTCCATGCGTCGTGGAACGACAAAGGACAAAACTGATGCGCTAATTCGTGAATTTAGGGAGCGTGTTCCGGGCATTGCAATCCGTACCACCTTAATTGTCGGTTATCCGGGTGAGACTCAGGAAGATTTTGATTTATTGAAACAATGGGTAAAAGACACTAAGTTTGACCGATTGGGATGCTTTACTTATTCGCACGAAGAAAATACCCATGCCTTCAATCTTGAAGATAATGTGCCAGAGGAGGTCAAAATGCAGCGGGCTAATGAAATTATGGCCTTGCAATCCGATATTTCATGGGCTCTAAATCAGGAAAAAATTGGTAAAGAATATCGCGTAGTGATTGACCGAAAAGAAGGCGAATACTATGTGGGGAGAAGTGAGTTTGATAGCCCTGATGTAGATAATGAAGTATTAATTTCGGCCAGTGACGGCTACTTAAGACAAGGCGACTTCTACACAGTTTATATAAACGATGCCGAAGACTTTGATCTTTATGCTAAAGTGAAATGACAGGGTACCGATACATATCAATAATTACTATCTTTCTATTTGCCTCCTGTAAGGACCACCAAAATAGTCAAAAAAATTTAAACCATTCTACTGAGCAAGCCCTTTCTAGTGAAAAATCAATTGATACAGGATTAGATAAATCTGCAGTAGCTGAAATGGTTGGCCCGTGGAATTCAGGAGAAAATACAACCACACCAAATCTTTTTTCAGACAGGGAAAAGCTTTACCTCTCGTGGGTGGCACTTGAGGGTAGTCAATCCTCCCTGTATTACAGCGTATATGACCAAAAACAATGGGAAGCCCCCCGATTGATCAGTCAGGGAGACGAATGGTTTGTGAATTGGGCAGATTTTCCACAATTTGCTGTTTATGAAAATAACATGATCGCTACCTTTCTTCAAAAGTCAGATAAGGGCACTTATACTTATGATATTTATTACACCCTAAAGGAAGGAGAGAACACTTGGACTAATCCAAAGAAATTACATCGCGACGATACAAAATCGGAACATGGATTTGTTTCAATCGCTACGGGAAAGGAAGGATTTTTGGTTAGTTGGTTGGATGGTCGAAATACAGTCATGCAGGAAAATAGCCCGAGTCAAGCGCAAAACAATGAACATCTTAACCACGGGACTGGCGCTATGACCCTGCGCAGCACAATGGTGCACTTTGATGGAAGTTTGAGCGAGGAATCATTAATCGATTCAAGAGTATGTGATTGTTGTCAAACGGCTGTAATTCTGGATCCAAATAACCAAGCTTTCCTTGCTTACAGAGGAAGGAGTGAGACAGAAGTAAGAGACATTCTCTTGCGCAAGGGCAGTCCATTATATGGATGGTCTTCTTCGGTGAGCACCAATGACCAGTGGTTAATTCCTGGCTGCCCTGTGAACGGTCCGTCTATAGATGTATTTGGCGATGCATTGGCTTTAGCTTGGTTTACTGCATCAAATGACGAACCAAGAGTAGAGGTTGCCTTTAGCAGTACAGAAAAATTAGGTTTAACTGAAGCCACGCGAATGGACTCCGGAAATGCCATTGGCCGCGTTGATGTGGTTCAATTATCTGCTGAATCAGCCATTGTTTCATGGGTTGAGCCCATGGGTCAGACAGATTATATTCGGGCACAGTGGGTGGATATAAAAGGAAAAAAAGGGCCACTAATTACGGTCAGTGAGACTTCTTCAGAACGGGCGACAGGATTTCCAAGAATGGTCCGCCACAAGGATAATTTATACATGGTTACAACGAACTTAAATCCCGATAAATCCAAAGCAGTCATCCTGAAGACCTGGCCGCTATCAAACATGCTACCCGAAGATATAAACGAGTTAAAGGCCAATGAATGAGCTGGAAAAAACAGTTTTATTTATAAGTCGGACTTGGCCTCAACCCAAAGAGACGGCCGCAGGTTGGCGTATGACCCAACTCATCAATCATTTTCTCAATCATCAGAATAAAGTTTTTTTTGCTTGCGCTGAGTTAATTAGTCCTGCGCAAACCGTGTTGTTTCTAAAGGACGATAGTTTTGATTTCAGTGGTGTTAATGCGGTTCAAATTGCGTTAAACGACGATGGTTTTAACGCGCAAATAAGAGATATTAAACCAGATTATGTTGTATTCGATCGATTCATGACCGAAGAACAATATGGCTGGCGGGTTCGCGAGTGTTGTCCAAAAGCAGTTACAATATTAGATACAGAGGACTGTCATTTTTTAAGATTGGCCCGAGCCAATTACATCAAGCATCATCCTCAGGCGTTTGATGCATCGGCCTGTGCGCATGAGGCATTGTATACGCCGCATAGTATGCGTGAATTGGCCAGTATATGGCGTTGTGATTTGACTTTAATAATTTCTCAGTTTGAGTATCAGTTGCTCAGGGAAACTTTTTTTGTGCCTGAAGGCCTATTGCATTATTTACCCTTGGCTGTAGACGACAGCGGCGTTCAAGCAAATGCGACTGAAAAAATTGTTGAGCGGCCTTGGTCTGATCGAACGAATTTTTTATGGGTAGGCAATCGCAAGCACGATCCGAACAATGATTCACTCATTTATTTACTCCAAGTCTTATGGCCGTCCATACAGAATAAAATACCCAATGCAGCTTTGTACATTGTTGGGCCTTATGGCTCGGAAGGACAAAGACAATTAATTTTAAAATCTAAAGCTGTAGTTGATTTGGGCTGGGTCGAAAATCTTCCTGAATTAATGATTAATTATCGTGTGAATCTTGCCCCAGTGAGATTTGGCGCCGGATTAAAAGGCAAAATTATGCAGCCACTTGGACGAGGTTTGCCAACAGTCTGTTCTTTCATTGGCGCAGAAGGATTGATGTTAGATAAGTCTCCTTCTTTAGCCCCCGTGGAGAACTCAAAAGAGTTTATAAATAAAGCGATAAGACTTTATACGGATGAGCAATATTGGCTTGAGGCCAGTGAACAAGGCATTCAGTGCATCAGACGGAATTTTGCACTATCCGAAGTGTTTTCGAGCTTAAATGGCGTATTAGACACTATAAAAAGTGAATTAATAACCCATAGAAAGCGTCATTTTATGGGGCAAATACTGCAACATCAGTCTCTTAACGCGACAAAATATATGGGGCGCTGGTTGACCCTAAAAAATCAGTAGATCAATCCAGAATAAAAACATTGGCGTCCACCATAAAAAGGCTGTTGACAAAAAACATTTTTCCGTTTTCCCAAAACGAGCGGAACAGTACATCGTCGGTCAGATAAACCATAGTGCCTTGACCTATAGGGTATTCTCCAAAAACGAAACTATCACTAAGTTTTTCTTGGGCATCTTGACCAGAAAACCCTGAGTACGACTGTGCTGGACCATCGAAGTACCCTACGTTATATCCGCTTTCGAGTTTTACATAGGCGTCGTCATCTTGTTTGAGACTAAAATAGGGGCCTTCATAGCCGAAAGCTAGTGGATGAGTTACATCTAAATTTACTTTGTAAATACTGCCGGGGATTAAATCCTTAACGCTGTGGCGCTCGCGATCTCCATAAGGGATCATGTCTGGACCCTCAGTAGACTCTGGGCTTATGGATTTAAGACCATAACCTTCCTGATCCGCAAATAGATTGACCGCTTGATCTATAGCAATCACTTTTCCCCCCGAGCGCACCCAGTCTTTCAGGTCTTTAAGTTCTTGCCCTGAACGCATTTTTGAATAATAACCACTGGGCATCACTAATACATCAAATTGTGATAAGCTATTCACTGAGAAATCAGCCGTGTTGAGTGGTGTAAAAGGATAGTGTAATTCCTGCTCCATAAAATGCCATATTGTTCCATAACTCAGCGAAGAAACACCATCACCTTTTAGCACAGCGATACGATGTGGATTGATCAGTTTAATGTCTGTAGATCCCAAGTCCACTCCATTATCACTAAATCCGCTACTGAGTGCGGTAATCGGTCTTTTATGTTCCTGAGCCAGTTGGCGAACGGCTTGTGTGAAATCTTTACGCTTTACATTGTCGCCTTTGGTGATTACTAAGCTGCCCTGAGGAAATTTTTTGCCGCCAAAGGAAAGTGGTTTTTCACTAAAACGCACCCTAAGACCCTTTTTGAGTAAATCGGTCAAAAAATGAGCGTCTGCTAGATCCCCCCAAGGTGCGATAAAACCTGCTGTTACCTGAGGCTCCAAAGGCAATTGATACGACGCTTTATAAGGATTATTGGAGGTGGTGCTCAGTGGCTTATCGCTGACCATGCATTTTAAACCAAAGGCATAGGGTAGACTCCAGGCTGTGATGTCATAAGTTAGAGGATCCTCTAAAGCAGCCTCAGCCTCAAAAAGCACGCGAACCATTGCCCCTTGAGTTTGGTCTGTACTCACAACTAAAGCACCTGCTACATTGCGCTCGGCGCTTTTTTGTGTGGCGTAATCCCAGCCCTTAACGGATCCCGAATTAGCAAAGCTATATTCGATTTCATGACGGTCTAGCAGCGTAGAGATGGCTCTAATTTTATCAGGATTTCCTTGTAAAATATAGTTTTGCAAGCGTTGAGGTGTGCGAAAATAAGACTTGAATTCTCTATTGAGTTTAATTGCGTTTTTAGAGGAAATCTCTACTGTGGATAGTCCTGTAGTCGTATGGTGTGCAGTGCGATCCACAAGAGTCAATTCGACCCCTTCATCATTGAGAATTCCCAAACCTGCACGGCCATTTCCAGCCTGTTCGTACGTCATACCTATAGCGCCAAGGTAAGTGGGGTAGGTGTCTCCATAACTTGGATAAAGTAGATCAAAGAACTGGCGTGTAAAATAGAGCCAGCCTTCCTGATCAAAATATTTGGCATTGTTTTGACCAATGTCGATTTGAAATTGCTTTTGCCATGGGGTAATTACCTCGTGATAAGGGACCGCAGCTGGCGCAAAATAATAAGGCTCATTAATGCCTTGTTCGTGAAAATCAACATGTACATGTGGCATCCATTTATGATATAAGGGCAGACGCTGTCTGCTCTCGACTTGTTTGGCCCATGCCCAATCACGGTTTAAGTCAAATAGATAATGGTTTGGGCGTCCTCCTGGCCATGGCTCGTTATGCTCATCGGCTGATTGAAGTGGGTTGTATGGGTTTGTGCCCACCTGATTATACCAGTTTGCGTAGCGATCACGTCCATCGGGATTGACACAAGGGTCCATAATTACGACAGTGTTTTTCAGCCAAGCAGACTGCGTATTGATTAACTCGTAAGCCGTTTGCATAGCGGCTTCCATACTTGAGGCCTCGTTACCATGCACATTGTAGCTCAACCAGACAATAGCCACTTCTGGGCTTGCATCACCCGAGAGCATCCCAATTTGACGCAGGTTATTTTGTCTTATTTCTTCCAAACGCGCTCGGTTTTCGGGGGTAGTAATAATGGCATAGTTTAACGAACGGCGCTCATTGGTTTGACCGTATTGGTCAAAACTAATCCAGTCTGAGTTTTTTACCAGATGTTCGAAATAGGCAACCATTTGATGATGACGAGAGTATTTTGTCCCAATGGGGTACCCCAGAAATGCTTCTGGAGAAAGTATTTGTCCGCTGACCAGTGGAGCAGCTAATAAAGCGAGAGCAATGAGAATACGGTTCATTAAAGTTGGGCGTTAAGTGGGAGTTTTGTTTAAAAAATGAGGACTAAATATAAGAATTCCTCATGTACGCGTAACAAACCCAAATGCATAATGCCAAACACGACGAAACATCGTATTTTTGTATGCGCTTAAGCGATTTTGGCACCTGTGGTGTTTGTTTTATGGAAAGAAAATTACTGACATACAATTCTACGAGACAATTTTCCAGCCTGGTTCTTGATTATCTAGACAATAGTGACTCTTTGAGCTCATTTTACAGTCGACCTGCAGCGCTGGATCAGGTGCCGGAACAGCTCCGCGAAAAATCGGCGAATTTTTCTGCTGAATCGAGATCAAGCCTAGTACATGCATTAAGGGGTCAATACAGTAAAGTTCCACTAAGTAATTCGGTGTCTGAGCGTGTAGAAGCTCAAATCGATGCCTTGTCTTCCGCAAAGACATTTACGGTCACTACAGGTCACCAGTTGAATTTATTTACCGGTCCCTTGTATTTTTTGTATAAAATATTTGGCGCAATAAACCTGGCCGAGAAGTATGCCAAGAAAAACCTAAACTATAATTTCGTTCCTGTATTTTGGATGGCCAGTGAGGATCATGATTTTGAAGAAATAAGTCATTTTAAAACTGCCAATGAAAAAATAAATTGGGACAAAAGCGCTAAAGGTCCAGTAGGGCGACTTAAATGCACAGAGATGGATTCGGTTATTGAGCGCTTAAAGACGCTGTGGGGCAGTACAGCTTTCGGTCGAATGATGCTCGATTTATTTGTTTCGGTTTATACCCCAGAAGTTACCTTGGCCGTGGCGACCCGCAAGCTTGTCCATGAGATTTTTAAAGATTATGATTTGTTGGTAATTGATGGCGATGATCCTGCATTAAAATCGGCATTTACTGCAATTATGCGCTCGGAGTTACAAGAGGGTAAGTGTGGGAAGGCCATAGAAAACACTACCCAGGCCCTTATTGCTGCAGGTTATCACAAACAGGTTCATCCTAGGGAAATTAATCTGTTTTATTGCCAGGATGGACTGCGCGAGCGAATTATTGCCGCCAAATCTGGATTTATGGTCGATCAAACCGATTTAGTTTTTACCAAAGACGCCTTGCTAAGCCTTTTGGAGCAGCAACCAGAATTATTTTCTCCTAACGCACTTCTTCGTCCGCTTTATCAGGAAAGTATATTGCCCAATTTAGCCTATATCGGGGGTGGGGCAGAAGTGGCGTATTGGTTGCAACTTAAAGATTGTTTTGACCGCTGCGATTTGACTTATCCTATGGTTTATCTGCGCAATTCTGTTTCCCTAGTGCCGGCAAAAATTGAGAAAAAATTAAAATCTTTGAATTTTGAGCTCGGGGATGTATTTCTGCCCATAGATGAGTTGTCTCGCTTATATATCAGCCGAAATAGTAGTCTTAAAATTGACTTCACTCAGCAAAAGGATCATTTAAAAAAACAGTTTGCTCATCTCTTTGATCTAGCCAACCAAACCGATGCTTCATTTTTAGGCGCAGTAGGTGCTCAAGAGAAAAAGCAATTAAAGGGACTGGAACGACTCGAGCAGAGACTGTTGCGCGCGGAAAAAAGAAAACACGCAGCCGACATTCAACGATTGACCGAGTTGCGTGAATGGGTTTTTCCAGATGGAGTATTGCAGGAGAGAAAAGAAAATTTGAGCTGGGGATATGAGTATCTAGGCTCAGATTTTTTATCCCATCTTAAATCCCATATTGATCCTTCTGATCATCGATTCACCTTATTGATTTTTAATTCATAAAACCTACAGACTTCTGATCTCAAAAAAGAAGTTATTTTTGACCATGCAGAACAATGTCCTTATTCTTGATTTCGGCTCACAATACACCCAACTTATCGCAAGACGTGTCAGAGAGCTGAATATTTATTGCGAAATTCATCCCTATCACCACTTACCAGAAGACTTGTCAAGTTTTAAAGCGGTTATCCTCTCAGGAAGCCCTTTTTCGGTGCGTGCTGAAGATGCCCCACACCCAGATTTGAGTGAAATCAAAGGGCATTTACCGTTACTAGGGGTTTGTTACGGAGCGCAATACATGGCACATTTCAATGGAGGACTGGTGCGTGAGAGCAATATTCGGGAATACGGACGCGCAAAGTTGGCGGTGACTGATGAATCTTCTCCTTTGTTTAATTCTATTCCACAAGGATCCCAAGTCTGGATGAGCCACAGTGATACTATTGCAGAATTGCCAACTGGTGGTGTACGTTTGGCAAGCACCGAGGATGTGGCGAATGCGGCCTATAGAATTGAAGGTGAGGAGACCTATGCCATCCAATTTCATCCAGAGGTCTACCACAGTACCCATGGAAAGCAACTTTTAGAGAACTTTTTAATTGGGGTTGCTGGAATTGAGCCCACGTGGACCCCGGCCGCTTTTGTAGAAACGACGGTTCAAGAGTTAAAAGAAAAATTAGGGCAAGATCGCGTTGTTTTGGGACTTAGTGGCGGTGTTGACTCTACCGTGGCCGCCGTTTTATTGCACAAAGCCATTGAGGCCAACCTCTACTGTATTTTTGTCAATAACGGATTGCTGCGTAAAAACGAGTTTCAAAGTGTTTTGGATCAGTACCAACACATGGGGCTTAATGTCAAAGGTGTCGATGCTTCGGCACGTTTTTTGGAAGCACTCAAAGGCGAAAAAGATCCCGAAACTAAGCGTAAGGCCATCGGAAAAGTATTTATCGAAGTCTTTGATGATGAGGCGCATTTAGTGGAAAATGTTACCTGGTTAGCTCAAGGAACTATTTATCCTGATGTGATCGAAAGCGTTTCTGTTAATGGCCCATCAGTGACTATTAAGTCACATCATAATGTCGGTGGACTTCCAGATTATATGAAGTTAAAAATAGTGGAACCATTGCGTATGCTATTTAAAGATGAGGTACGTCGCGTAGGCGCTCAGATGGGAATTGATGCAGCATTACTGGGGCGTCATCCATTTCCAGGGCCAGGTTTAGCCATCAGAATACTTGGGGATATCACAGCAGAAAAAGTGCGTATATTACAGGAGGTTGATGCCATTTTTATTGATGGATTGCGCAAATGGGATTTGTATGATAAAGTCTGGCAAGCCGGGGCAATACTCTTACCGGTTCAGAGTGTTGGCGTTATGGGCGATGAACGTACCTATGAGAATGTCGTTGCGTTGCGTGCGGTAGAAAGTACCGATGGAATGACCGCAGATTGGGTGAATCTACCTTACGCTTTTTTGCAGGAGACTTCGAATTTAATTATTAATCGAGTAAAGGGTGTAAATCGCGTGGTTTACGACATCAGTTCGAAGCCACCTGCTACCATTGAATGGGAATAAATGATGAATCGCTGGGTTTTAGTTTATTGTTTTTTATTTTGTTTTTCAGGGCATACGCTGCTGGCGCAAGACAGTGTTCCAGAGGTGCAAATTTATCAGGTTCAACCCGGCGATCAATTCTTGGATATTATCAAGAGATTCATTACCTGTCGCGCGGAGTTATTGGCCTTAAATCCTGATTTAAACAGATCGCAAACCCAGGGTCAATCGATTTTGACTCCTGGTCAATCCCTGATTGTCCCAAAAAATTCTGACAAAACTACTGCCAAGGAGAGGGCCTCAGATTTTGTCGAGCACAAAGTCAAGCGCAATGAGACCTTTTTTGGAATTGCGAAGTCTTACGGACTCAGTGTTTTGGATTTGCAGGCTTATAATACTCAAGTGACTCCGGAGACTCTTGACAAAGGAGATCGATTAAAAATTTTTACGGCCTGCAAGGCGCCAAGTCAGCAGCAGGTCGAATTATTGCGCCAAAAGTTAAGTGATCAAATGATTTCATGGCACCTTGTTTCGGCTAAGGAGACCCTTTGGTCGTTGGCGCACCAATACAATATGAGCCTGCAGGAATTGCAAGAGCTCAATCCTGGAATGTCTCAGATTTTAAGTGTCGGGCAAAGTATTAAAGTGCGGGGTAATGCCTCAGATACCCCTTTGATGGGAAATATCGATTATGATTACTACGCTGTCCAACCCAAAGAGGGATTTTTTCGATTACGCCAAAAATTTGGACTGACGCGAGAGGAAATAATTGATTTGAATCCAAATGCTTCAGAAGGCCTCAAATTAGGGATGGTTCTGCGCTTACCAAAACAAGTACTTACTTTTTTAGAACCCAATCAGGAGGCGATAGTCGATTTAAGAGATTTTATACAAGACAGCAGTGCGCAAAAAATCACTTTAATGCTGCCTTTACAGCTCGAGGGCTTTGTGCCCGATTCTTTGGACTTAAATCAGCAGTATATGCAGAGCAATCGATTATTGCGTATCGCTCTTGATTTTTACTCTGGGGTACTCATGGCTAAGGATTATGCCAAGGCATTCGGATTATCAGTATCGATTGATGTTTTGGATACTCAGGCCAAAAAATCAGTAGTGGATAGCCTGTTGAATATTTATGATTTTAGTCAAACTGATTTGGTACTTGGGCCATTACTGCCCGCAAACGTTTTGGCTGTTGCCCAGCAGCTGTATGATCAGAATGTTCCGGTAATTGCGCCATTGAGCCGCCCTAATGGCAGAGTACCAAATAATTTAGTGCAGACTATACCTGATCCGGTACCCATGCGTCGCGCCTTGATGGATTATATTAAAAGTAACAAGCAAAAACGTAAAATGCTTTTTGTGGGTGATGCTCAGGAACCTGGTATGACAGCAATGCGTGGCGAATGGCCTGGAGTTAAGGTTCTTTTGCCTCGTGAGCAAGGTTATATTGACCCAGACGATATTTTACCACATCTCTCAGATAGTCTCGAGAATTGGGTAGTGCTTGAATCTAAGAAACCCGTAATTATCAGTAATGTAATTGGGGTATTAAATGGAATGGCCTATTACCATCAAAAAAATGAAGAAAACGATACCATCAAAAAGACTTATGATGTGCGATTGTTTACAACATCGAAAAATGAGGCATTTGAATTTGATGATATTTCGAATATTCATCTATCCCATTTGGAATTTAGTTTTCCCTCCCTGAGTAGCCCTTTGAGTTTGGATGAAACACCCAATCCTTTTGTCGAGGCATATTTAGAGCGATTTGGAACAACACCAAATAAATATGCCACAAGAGGCTATGATCTTACTTTGGATTTAATTTTACGACAAGCATCGAGTAAAGGACCGTTGAATGAAGCCCTTATCATGGATGAAGCTACTCAATATACAGAAAATAAATTTCGGTATGAGTCAGGGGCAAATGGGGGTTTTGACAACAAAGCTTTTTATTTACTCAAATACACTCAGGATATGCGGCTAGAAGAAATGATAAATTCATTGGGTGCTCGCAATTAATATTTTATCTTTGAATCCCGTATAGGTAACAACAAGCACACCACATGAATACGACAAAGTATATCTTCGTTACGGGCGGGGTTTCATCATCTTTAGGTAAAGGTATTATTGCCGCCTCATTGGCTAAGTTATTACAAGCCAAAGGATTTGCGGTTACTATACAGAAGTTAGACCCCTATATCAATGTAGATCCTGGGACACTTAACCCTTATGAACACGGGGAGTGCTATGTTACTGATGATGGTGCAGAGACTGATTTGGACCTAGGTCATTACGAGCGATTCTTAAATCATCCGACTTCTCAAGCCAATAATGTGACTACTGGTCGAATTTACCAGAGCGTGATCGAAAAAGAACGCCACGGTGAATTTTTAGGGAAAACCGTTCAAGTTATTCCACATATCACTAACGAAATAAAGGAACGTATCCAGCATTTAGGCCAAGATGGTCGCTATGATATTGTCATTACAGAAATTGGTGGAACAGTCGGGGATATTGAATCCCTGCCTTATATAGAGGCTGTACGTCAATTAAAATGGGAGTTAGGACGTTACAACACTTTGTTTATTCATTTGACGTTGATACCCTATTTGGCTGCTGCCGGAGAGTTAAAGACTAAGCCTACCCAGCACTCGGTTAAAACCCTCATGGAAAGTGGAATTCAAGCCGATGTATTGGTCTGTCGCACAGAACACGAACTTAGCGATGACTTGCGCGTCAAGTTAGCTCTGTTTTGTAATGTTGAAAAAGAGGCTGTGATACAATCCATAGACGCCAAGACTATTTATGATGTCCCAAATTTAATGTTGGATGAAGGTCTTGATAATATTGCTCTCAAAAAATTACGACTTGAGGCCAAACAAGAACCGAATCTCAACCAGTGGAATGAATTCCTTAGTCGTCATAAAAACCCGAAAGGTGGAGTGACCATTGGACTTATTGGCAAATATGTAGAGCTGCAAGATAGTTATAAGTCAATTTTGGAGTCTTTTATTCATGCCGGTGCCGCCAATGAAGTCTCTGTTGAGGTTATATCAATTCATTCCGAACATTTGACTCCAGAAAATGTTGCCGCAGAAGTCGGTCATCTCGATGGCCTCTTGGTAGCCCCTGGATTTGGCGAGCGCGGAATTGAAGGTAAAATTGCGGCCGTAGCCTACGCGCGAATTCATAATATTCCATTTTTTGGGATTTGCTTGGGTATGCAGATGGCTGTAATCGAATTTGCCAGAAATGTTGTTGGGCTAAAAGGGGCCAACAGTACCGAAATGGATACAAAAACACCACATCCGGTGATTGACCTCATGGAGGCACAAAAATCAATTACGGATAAAGGGGGTACTATGCGCTTGGGCTCGTGGGCCTGTGAAATAGTTTCAGACAGTATTGTAGGTTCTATTTATAAGGCTCAGGAAATTCAAGAGCGTCATAGACATAGATACGAATTTAACGATGACTATCGTTCTCAAATTGAGGCGGCAGGTATGCGCGTAACTGGTGTTAATCCACAAACTGGGCTCGTTGAAATTGTCGAAGTTCCGGAGCATCCTTGGTTTGTTGGTGTACAATATCATCCAGAATACAAGAGTACAGTAGCCAACCCACATCCACTTTTCGTTGGATTTGTGGCCAAGGCTTTTGAACTCTCAAAAATTAAGAATTAATTAGGTTCAGCCGCAGCTGAGTCGACTTTAATATTATGGAAGAAAATAAATTTGACCTGAATACTTTTATAGGGTTTATGCTAATCGGGGCGATTTTGCTTTGGATGCTCTATCAAAATCAACCTACAGAGCAAGAACTTCAGGCACAGGCAGCTTTGGTTGAGCAAGTTGAATCCGCTCCAGAGAATGAAGGTGATCAAGCCTCAAATAAGCAGCAGGACACCACATTAACTCAAGCAAAGACGCAACTTGATCCATCAGAGCAAACAGAGCGATTAAAAAATCAATTTGGTGATTTTGCCTATGCCGCTGCGAAGTCTGCTTGGACGGATGAGTCGACGGTTTTAGAGAATGATCTTTTATCGCTTGTAATTAGTAATAAAGGGGGCTATGTTGTCTCGGCTACATTAAAAAATGAGACGCAATTCCAAGGCGCTCCAGTGGCACTAATCCGTGACGGAAACAGCGGATTAAATTTAAAATTTCAAGCTCAGAATCGATTACTTTCGACTGCAGACATGTATTTTGAGCCGAGTTTGACCATGGATGGTGAAGATCAGGTTCTTTCGATGAAATTGAAGACCTCGGAACAAGATTATTTAGAATACATCTATCGCTTACCCGCCTCAGACTATATGCTTGGTTTTGATATAGTGACCAGAGGTCTGGAAGAGGTGATTGAATTTGATCAACCTATTGAGCTCGATTGGTCTTTAAAAGGTTATCGTCAAGCCAAAAGTATCAGTTACGAAAACCGTTATACGCGATTGACTTACGCTTACGATAACGGTAATGAATTTGATAAATTAGGGCCAGTAGGTTCTGACCAGACCACAGAGTCGGGTGTGACTTGGATTAATTTCAGACAACACTTTTTTAGCAGCATGTTGCTTTCAGAGGCGCCGTTTAAAAAAGTTGACTTGTATTCTGAGGATTTAGTTCAGGATGAAACCATAGATACAGTCTATACCAAAGCCTATAATGCCAAGGTAACCCTTGAGCCCAAGAATAATCGTTTGGACCAGGCTATGAATTTTTACTTTGGACCGACAGATTATAAAGTATTTAAGTCTTACGATAGAAATCTCGATGAGGCTATGCCGCTGGGCTGGGGTATCTTTGGTTGGATCAATAAGTATATTATTTTCCCTGTTTTTGGTTTTTTAAGTCAATGGTTCCCCGCAGGTATTGCTATTATATTGCTTACCGTATTTTTTAAATTATTGCTATCTCCTGTGCAGTACAAGCAATATGTATCTCAAGCAAAACTCAAAGTCCTAAAACCTGAGATGGATGATATTCGTAAGAAATTTGAGGGCAATCAAATGAAAATTCAGCAAGAGACTATGAAATTGCAAAACACCGCAGGGGCTTCTCCGCTCAAAGGATGTTTGCCTGCGCTGTTGCAGATTCCCGTGTTCTACGCTTTGTTTACTTTTTTCCCCACGGCCTATGTCCTGCGCCAAAAGTCGTTCCTGTGGGCTGATGACTTATCGAGTTATGATGTGGTATTAGAACTACCGTTCTCCATTCCTTTTTATGGGGATCACGTGAGTTTGTTTCCTATTTTGGCCTCTGTCGCGATATTTATATACATGATGATGAGTACTGGCCAGCAAATGCAACAGCAGCAGCAACCCGGTATGCCGAACATGAAGTTTTTGATGTATCTGTCGCCTGTATTCATGTTGGTCTTTTTCAATAACTATGCCAGTGGACTTTCCTTATATTATTTTACTTCTAATGTCATTACCATAGGGATTATGCTAGTGATCAAGAATTTTATCATCGACGAGGAAAAAATTCACGCACAAATTCAGGAGACCAAAAAGAAGCCCAAAAAACAAAACCGTTTTCAAAAGAAAATGGCTGAGATGATGGAGCAGGCTGAAGCACAAAAGAGGGCCCAGCAAACGAAATAACGCGCAATTCAATGAGCGCGAACAATTTGGTTATATGTATTTGAAACAATACATCCCATATGGTTTAATGCTATTTTTGGTACTCTGTGCTTTGCCCAATGTTTATGCGCAGGAGCTAATCAATAAAATTGACGTCAATGGTCAGCGCCATGGACTTTGGAAAAAGTATTACGAGGGCACACAGCAGTTGCGTTATACGGGTACCTTTAATCATGGGGTTGAAGTAGGGATCTTTAAGTATTACTGCGCGAGTTGTGACGATCAAGTCGTGGCAGTACGGAACTTTGATTCAATTCCTGGAGCATGTGCCGTTACCTTTTATACCGATCGTGGACAATTGGTTGCTCAAGGGAGAATGCAGGACCAAAAGCGAATAGGGCTGTGGACCACTTATCACGAAGGCGGTAAAGCGGTAATGTCTAAGGAACATTATAAAGACGATCTACTCGATGGCATAAAAGAGACGTATTACCCTGACGGTACTTTAGCCGAAAATTGTCCCTATACTCAGGGAAAACGCCAAGGAATCTGTACTTATTACGGTCCGAGGGGAAAACGCATTAAAACATTTTCTTACCATGAGGATCGATTACACGGACCTGCCGAGTATTATGATTTATCCGGGGCACTCGAGCGATCGGGTTTTTACGATCGGGATAGAAAATCGGGTGTGTGGAAAACTTTTGTCGATGGCGTCGTTGTGAAAGAGGAGCATTTTAACCCCAATCAGCAGTGATATGAGCCAGAATAAGCGAAATAAAAGAATTGTTGTAGGGCTCAGCGGTGGGGTTGATTCCAGTGTTGCTGCTTATTTGCTCAAAGCTCAGGGTTATGAGGTTTTAGGCCTTTTTATGAAAAACTGGCACGATGACAGTGTTACCATTTCTAATGAGTGTCCTTGGCTTGAAGACAGTAACGACGCTATGCTCGTGGCCAAGAAACTTGGCATTCCTTTTCAAACTGTAGATCTGAGTGCCCAGTACAAAGAACGAATTGTAGATTATATGTTTCGCGAATACGAAATGGGACGTACACCAAACCCGGATGTCTTGTGTAATCGTGAAATTAAATTTGATGTTTTTTTAGATATAGCCCAAGGTTTAGGGGCTGATTTTGTAGCCACCGGTCATTACTGTCAAAAGAAAACTACCCAGATTAATGGCAAAGAAGTCCATCACTTGTTAGCAGGGGCGGACAACAATAAGGATCAGTCTTACTTTTTATGTCAATTAACGCAGAATCAGCTTTCTAAGGCATTGTTTCCGATTGGTCATCTTCACAAGGATGAGGTACGCGCTATTGCTAAGGAGCAAGGCTTGATTACCGCAGAAAAAAGAGATTCTCAAGGCCTTTGCTTTATTGGAAAGGTGCGTCTCCCTGATTTTCTTCAGCAACAACTTAAGACCAAAAAGGGCGAAATCATCGAAATTCCTGGTGATGCGACTTGTTATGATAAAACCCCAGATCCTGGGGCAACAATTGATCAATGGCATGAGTTCTGGCGCAGCCAAATACAATATCAGCCCTCTGATGGCACGGTCGTAGGGACCCATCAAGGCGCTCATTTTTTTACCATTGGCCAGCGTAAAGGATTGTCGGTCGGTGGGAAAGAGGAGCCATTATTTGTTTTAGCCACCGATGTTGCGCTCAATATTATTTATGTGGGCCAAGGAAAGACTCATCCGGGGCTGCATCGTCGTGGGCTTCGTGTAACGCCAAGCGAGATCCATTGGATCAGAACAGATCTTGAATTACCTATTGGTGAATCTATGGAAGTCAATGCGCGAATTCGTTATCGACAACCATTGGAATCTGCCCGATTATTCCAAAAGGATTCAGGTCTTTATGTTATCTTTGAGAAAGAACAAACCGCTATCAGTTCAGGACAATTCGTGGCTTGGTATGAAAACGATGAGCTTTTGGGTAGCGGCGTAATTGAATAAGCATGAAATATTTTTTAACTATTATGGGTTTCCTGATTGGTCTATCAGTACAAGCCCAAATTCAGGATGCTTGGATATATTTTTTGGACAAAGAAAATGTTGAAATCTCAATTAATGATCCCATTACCATACTGACACAGGAGGCTTTGGATCGCAAAGCCATGCACGGAGTGACTGTTGATGCTCGAGATGTCCCGGTAACCGAGGCTTATATTCAAGAGGTTAAAAATAGCCCGGGGATTACTTACTGGGCTAAATCGAAATGGATGAATTGTGTCTATGTTCAAGGAACAGTCAATGACCTGGAAGCCTTACTTGATTTACCTTATGTGGTAGGGATAGAATATGCAGATAAGGATTTAAACTTCCCGAATCCACAACCGGTGCCTGATAAGTTTAAATTACTCACTGATCCACAGTCACGTGTGGAATACAACTACGGAGCAGCCGCCAACCAAATAGAAATGATTTCTGGAGATTATTTGCATTTACAAGATTTTACCGGTGAAGGCATGATTGTGGCCGTTATGGATTCAGGCTTTCCAAATTTTGCTACTAACCCGGGTTTTGCTCATGTTATGGATAATGGAAGACTGCTCGGGACTTTTGACTTTTATTCGCGCACTAGTGATGTCTCAGGTACTGGATCTCATGGAATACAAACTACGAGCGATATCGGTGGCTTTCTAGACAATCAATTTGCGGGAACAGCCCCTGAGGCCTCTTTTTATCTTTTTCGCACTGAATACGGACCTTCTGAGAACCCAAGAGAAGAAGCCTGGTGGGTAGAGGCCCTGGAGCGGGCGGATAGTCTAGGAGTTGATGTGGTCAATACCTCGCTTGGGTATCAGGCTTATGATAACGCTAATTACGATCACAGTTACGAGGATTTAGATGGGGTGACCACTTTTGCCGCACGTGGCGCGAACTTGGCTTATGAGAAAGGAATGGTTTTAGTCACTTCGGCTGGTAATCAAGGCAATAGCTTTGGCACTGTAGCCACACCGGCTGATGCCATCGGATTATTGGCCGTAGGTGCGGTAAATAATCTCGGTAATTATGTTTCTTTTAGTTCGCGTGGACCGACTGTGGATGGTCGCATAAAGCCCGATGTTATGGCAAAAGGTCAGAGTGCGGCGGTAATTTCCTCTTCTGGAGTTGTAGATTTTAGCAGTGGAACTTCGTTTAGTTCACCTATTATAGCTGGAGCCGTAACCTGTCTATGGCAGGCTTTTCCAGAGACGACAAATGTGGATTTAATGCAGGCGGTGCGCGAATCGGCTCATCTCTTCAATAATCCAACGGATCAAATGGGCTATGGTATTCCCAATTTTGAGTTGGCTTTTAATATCCTTTCTACCCTGTCTCAAAACGATAATTTGCTAAAAAGTCAAGTGGCCCTTTCCCCAAATCCGGTAAGCGATATATTTAGCGTACTTCTGCCTCAATCTGTGGAGCGTGCGGAGCTACAGGTCTATAATATGTTGGGTCAGTTTATTGAAACCATATCGGTGACTGAATCCCAAAGTCAAATTTCCGTAGTACACTGGGCCAAAGGAGCCTATTTGATTAAACTTGTTTTGCCTAGTGGTCAGGAGCAATCCTTTAAACTCATAAAGGCTTAGATGAAAAATCGCGTTACTGAGTTATTCTCAATCAAATATCCCATCATTCAAGGAGGGATGATTTGGAATAGTGGGTGGCGATTAGCCAGTGCCGTGAGTAATGCTGGAGGTCTCGGTCTTATTGGGGCTGGGTCGATGTATCCCCAGGTGTTAAATGAGCATATTGAGAAATGTAAAGCGGCTACCGATAAACCCTTCGGTGTTAATGTTCCTTTGTTATACCCCAATGTAGACGAAATTATCGCCCTGATCTTAAAACACAGGGTACCTATAGTTTTTACTTCTGCGGGTAATCCCGCAACCCATACAGGTCGCTTAAAGGCGGCAGGAATCACTGTGGTTCATGTGGTGAGCAGTACCAAATTTGCCAAAAAAGCCGAAGCCGCCGGGGTGGATGCCATAGTTGCCGAAGGCTTTGAGGCTGGGGGGCACAATGGCCGTGAGGAGTCCACAACCTTTACACTAATTCCGTCGGTACGTCGCGCCACAGACTTGCCGCTGATTGCCGCAGGAGGGATTGCCACAGGCAAGGGCATGTTGGCAGCCATGATATTGGGTGCCGATGGAGTGCAAATGGGTAGCCGTTTTGTGGCCTCAGAAGAAAGCAGCGGTCATCAGTTGTTTAAAGAACTGGTGGTTAAAGCTGGTGAAGGTGCTACTGAGTTGACGCTAAAAGAACTCACCCCAGTAAGACTCCTGAAAAATAAATTCTATGAGGACTTACAAAGGCTTTATCAAACTGGAGCCTCGATTGATGAACTGCGCGCTCATCTAGGGCGAGCCCGCGCGAAGCGCGGGATGTTCGAGGGAGACCTTGAAGAGGGAGAACTCGAAATAGGACAAATTGCCAGTATGATTGATGAGATTAAACCGGCCGCCTCTATTATCGAAGATATTATCGGCCAGTACAATAACGCACTAGTGGATCTACCTTCCGGATTTAGCCTCAAGAAGTAATTCGTGTAATCTGCGCGAGACCTGGGCCAGAAAAGGGAAGCCAATTGAGTCATACTCATAGGTGTTGTCATTGAATATCCCATTTTCATTAACCAGTAATGTTGCCCCTAACAGATAGTGCAAATCGTTTTTTGTATCTACGATATAGGCTAAATCCGTAAGCGTGCCATAGGCTAGCCCCACTTTATTGTGAATTTTTAGTCCAGAGCCTATCCGCTCATTGCTGTCTCCGAGAAAGAAGAATTTTACATAACCATCAGGGTATTTAGACTCATCGTAACCTTGTTTTCGCGGTACACTGCTCATGATGGTTTTTATAAAGTCCTCGGTGTTTTTTGACCATTTGAATTTTGACGTACAATCCACACAGTCCAAAAGATAGAGCATTTGCATAAACTGCATCATACTTCCAAGAGGAAAGTAGTTTTTCCGACTAAAATCCATTGGAGAATCCACCAACTGCTCATCTTGCCAATATCCAACTCCTTTTTGTAGACCTACTCCAAGCAAAGAGTCCAGGGGACGATCTGCTGCGGCCTGAAATGTCTTGATCCCCTGATCGGTTTCAAATTGATAAATGGGATGTTCTGGGTCCGCGGCATTATTCACCGAGAGTCGATGGGCCAAACGAAAGTCATTTATACCTAACTCAGCCATTCTTTGATTGATGTAATCCCGGCCGAGTAGATCATAAAGTCGATTATAAGCATCATTATCGCTCACCGCAAATATTTCGATGAGGTCCTGAGCTATATGGTGCGTAACAGTATCATTAGCGATCCGATAAGGGGTAATCATACTAAGGTCAGGATTCAATTCTGTCCATTCTGCAGCCAAAACAGCGACAGGTAATTTAACCGTGCTGGCTGGATAAAAATACTGCCCTTGACTGTAGTCGATGACAAAGGTTTTTGGGGTAGAAATCGTTTCTATGGGATAAGATTGTTGTGTCGGCTGCTGATTTATCTGATAAAGGCTGGTGTCGTTTGGCAGAATTAAATGGATTTGTAACTCGTAATTCTCGGGTTGTTGCATGACCGTTTTGATGGCCAAGTCATCACTGGCAAGGACTTTCTTTAATAGGGCATGGGCATCCTTTGGCCCTGAATCTTGACACCCATAAAGCAAAACGAGGCAGATTCCAAGAAGTTTAAATTTCCGATACATAGACTTCATTTCATTAACCATGGTATCAGTTCTCGTTCTGCAAAGGCTAAATCCCAACTGTTGTGATCCACCCCGGGATAAAGGGTTAGTTTTACCTCTATCCCTTTTCGTTTGAGTTTGCGATAAATAATCTTGGCCTGCTTTGGATCGACAATTTGATCTTCTTCTCCATGAAAAAACCATAATGGTATTTGGCCTATTTGTCTCGCAATCGAGCGGTGTGCGCCTCCACAAATAACAAAGGCGCGCTTGTAAAATTCAGGACGCCTTCTCAAAAGTTCCATGGTACCCATACCGCCCATAGAAAGACCGCCTAGCAGAATATTGCCAGGTTCTATTTGTTCTGCGTTTGCGACGCTGTCAATTAATCTCTCCAATACATCCAGCACAGAATTCGGGTGTTGTTTTTTTGGATAATGGTAAGTTCTACCGCGCTTTGTTGTTTCGCTGTAACCATTATGCCAACTCAAATTTTCCGGGCATTGAGGCACTAAAACTAAAGTGTTGTGCTCTTGTGCAAGGCGCTCGAAAAAATCTCGCCCGTGTTTTAATTGAGCCTCATTATCGGACCCGCGTTCGCCTGAACCGTGAAGAAAAACAAGCATGCGTTTAGGTTCCTCGAATGGATTGTTGGTCTCAGAGTGCTCACTTGAATTGGATTGGGTTTTATGATTGGGTAAAAAGAGTCTATAAGGCAATACTCTCATGGCCTCTGAGCTTTCCACAACCATTTGGGGTTGCAATAGTTTTAAGGCTGAGCCTGAAGGAATTGTTTGAGCCAGTAAAACATTCAAGGGAAGCCCTACTAGAAGCTGAATTAAGAAAAGAAATTTTTGTGCTTTTTTGTGCCACATATCTGTAAAACCCTTTATTTTAAAATACATAAAACTGACTATCGGGCGCTCTGACCTTAGAAATGATCAAAATTAATTGGTTAAAATATTTTAGTAATAAGGTACTAATTTTTTTGATTTTTAAGACTTAAATTATCGGGTATAAGCCTACTTTCAATATTACATTTCTTATTTTTGTGCTGCCGTAAACGACACGAAAGTATGAACTTACATGAATATCAAGGAAAGGAAATTTTAAACAGTTTTGGTGTAGATATACAGCGAGGAATTGTGGCGCAGACTTCAGAGCAAGCCGTCGAAGCGGCTAAAAAACTCACTCAGGATACCGGAACTTCATGGCATGTCATAAAGGCCCAGGTACACGCTGGGGGTCGCGGAAAAGGGGGTGGCGTGAAATTGGCCAAGTCCTTAGAGGATGTTGCGCGAATTTCTGGTGAAATTATTGGAATGCAACTCATTACCCCGCAAACTTCAGCCGAGGGAAAGACGGTTCATCAGGTATTAGTGGCGGAAGATGTTTATTATCCAGGAGCGAGTGAACCTCAAGAATTTTATATCAGTGTTTTACTCAATCGTGCCACCGGACGCAATATGATTATGTATTCTACCGAGGGTGGGATGGAAATTGAAACAGTAGCGGAGCAAACACCAGAACTAATTTTTACAGAAGAAATAGATCCAGCAGTGGGTCTTCAAGGATTTCAGGCCAGAAAAATTGCCTTTAATCTAGGGTTAAGCGGTCAAGCCTTCAAGCAGATGACAAAGTTTGTGAGTGCCCTTTACCAAGCTTATGTGGGCAGTGACGCCTCGTTGTTTGAAATTAATCCAGTGCTCAAAACCAGTGATGATCGCGTAATTGCTGTAGATGCCAAGGTCACCCTAGACGATAATGCTTTATTTCGCCATAAAGATTATGAGGCCCTTAGAGATATTCGAGAGGAAAATCCTATTGAAGTAGAAGCAAAGGCGGTAGGACTCAATTATGTGGATCTTGATGGGAATGTAGGCTGTATGGTCAACGGTGCCGGATTGGCTATGGCCACCATGGACTTGATTAAACAGGCAGGGGGTGAGCCAGCCAACTTTTTGGATGTGGGTGGTACGGCAGATGCCGAACGTGTTGAGACAGCATTCAATCTTATCCTAAAAGATCCTAATGTAAAAGCTATTTTAGTCAATATCTTTGGAGGGATTGTGCGTTGTGACCGAGTGGCTCAAGGGATTGTGGATGCCTATAAAAACATGGGGATCATAGAAGTGCCAATCATCGTCCGTTTACAAGGAACTAATGCAGATATCGCTAAGAAGCTAATCGACGAAAGTGGTCTTGATGTTTATTCAGCTATTGAATTTCAGGAGGCTGCGGACAAGGTACAAGCCGTTCTGTCTTAGTCTTGGGAAAGTTTTAACCTGAATTAACAATTATTTGGCAAAACGCCGATAATTTTGGCATGATATTTTCTCTAACCAAAACAACAATAGAAGTGATGTTTCATTGTTGTTAGTTAAATTGGTTAGTTAGTTGAAGAAACCGCATGACGCAAAAGCAGACTGCGGTTTTTTTAATTGTAATCTTGCTCAAGATCAGAGGCGGTAAAGGGCGTGCTGTCCGAATCGATTAAACTGTTTTGTAGCGCACTAATCTCGGCTTGAGTCAGCGGCCTCCATTTTCCCAAAGGTAACTCGCCTAAGGTTAAATTCATGATGCGCACGCGTTTGAGAGAAACCACCTCATAATTCAAATATTCACACATTCGCCGAATTTGACGGTTGAGCCCTTGGACTAACACTATTTTAAAAACAAATCGGCTTAGTCGCTCCACAGTGCACGGTTTGGTAACGGTATCTAAAATTGGAATACCTCGACTCATACGCTGAACAAATTCTTGATTAATGGGACGATCTACTTTAACGATGTATTCTTTTTCGTGCAAATTACCAGCACGAAGAATTTTATTGACAATGTCTCCATCATTGGTCATCAACAATAGGCCTTCGCTGGGTTTATCAAGTCTTCCCACATGAAATATGCGTTCTGGGTAATTGATAAAGTCCACTACATTTCCTTTGACGCGTTGATCAGTGGTGCAAGTTATTCCTACAGGCTTATTCAACATTAAATAAACATCGTCTTTCGGAGCACCTATAATTTTACCATGAATTTTTATCACATCACCAGGCATGACGCGATCTCCGAGACTAACGGGTTGATCGTTTAGTGTTACATCCCCTTGTTCTATTAATTCATCGGCTTTACGTCGTGAGCAATACCCACTGTCGCTGATGGCCTTATTGAGTCTTTTAGATTCGGCGGGATAACTCATGATTCAGATAAGTTTTTTTGTAAAACTTTCAACATATCTCGGTATTTGGCTGCTGCCATAAAATCCAAGGCTTTAGCCGCTTCTTCCATTGATTTTCTAGTTTCCCTAATTTTCTTTTCAATCTCGGGTTTACTCAGATAAGCTATCTCTTTTTCTGCAACAACGTCAGTAGCGAAATTTACTTGATCATTGCTTTTTCTTTTGGTCAAAGCATTGTCTAAACTCTTTTTGATCGGACTCGGCGTGATGCCATGGGCTTCGTTGTAGGCCATTTGTTTCTCTCGTCTGTAATTCGTGGCGTCCATTGTGGCTTGCATACTTTTGGTCACCTTATCAGCATACATAATGGCAAGCCCTTCTACATGTCTAGCGGCACGTCCTATGGTTTGTGTGAGTGTACGCGTACTGCGCAAAAAACCTTCTTTATCGGCATCCAAAATGGCGACAAGTGAAACTTCCGGTAAATCCAGTCCTTCCCGAAGCAGGTTTACCCCGACCAAAACATCAAAAAGTCCTAAACGCAAATCTTGCATTATTTCAACGCGCTCTAAAGTATCTACATCGCTGTGAATATAACGACAACGAATTTGAATTCTGGTGAGGTATTTCGTGAGCTCCTCGGCCATACGTTTTGTCAGAGTAGTGACAAGTACACGTTGATCTTTGTCCACTCGAAGCTGAATTTCTTCTATTAAATTATCAATTTGATGGGTGCTCGGACGAATATCAATAGGGGGGTCCAGCAAGCCTGTCGGTCGTATTATTTGTTCGACATAAACCCCATCACAGCGTTCGAGTTCATAATCAGCCGGAGTAGCACTGACGTAGATCACTTGATTTTGTAAGGCCTCAAATTCCTCAAATTTAAGGGGTCTGTTGTCCATGGCAGCAGGTAGTCTGAATCCATAATTTACTAGGTTTTCCTTGCGGCTGCGGTCTCCACCATACATAGCACTCACCTGAGGTATACTCACATGACTTTCGTCTACGACCATTAAAAAGTCTTCTGGAAAATAATCCAAAAGACAAAAAGGCCTTGTGCCGGGCGCTCGTTGGTCTAAATAGCGAGAGTAATTTTCGATACCACTACAGTAGCCTAATTCGCGAATCATTTCCAAATCAAAATTCGTCCGCTCTTCCAGGCGTTTGGCCTCTAAATGGCGCCCTGTTTCTTTGAAATATTCGATTTGGGCCACTAAATCATCCTGTATGGACTTTATGGCATTTTGAAGCACATCCTGAGAGGTCACAAACATATTGGCCGGGTAAATCGTGATGCGTTCAAAGGTTCGGAGAACTTTCATGCTTTGCGGGTCAAAGCATTCTATTTCTTCAATTTCATCGCCAAAAAAATGTATTCGAAAGGCTTCATCCGCATAGCCTGGGAAAATATCTATAGTGTCGCCTTTAATGCGAAATCTTCCATGTAAAAATTCCGTTTCAGTTCGGGCATACAAGCCTTGGACCAATTGATGGAGTAATTTAGTGCGAGAAATTATTTGACCTTGCTTGAGTTCAATCACATTTTTCTTGAACTCCACGGGATTGCCTATGCCGTAAAGACAGGAGACTGAGGCAACCACGATAACATCCCGCCTCCCAGAGAGTAACGCCGAGGTCGCGCTAAGGCGTAATTTTTCAATTTCATCATTGATCGACAGGTCTTTTTCGATATAAGTCCCGCTACTTGGGATATAGGCCTCTGGTTGATAATAGTCGTAATAAGAGACAAAATACTCTACGGCATTTTCTGGAAAAAACATTTTGAACTCACTGTAGAGTTGAGCGGCAAGGGTCTTGTTATGTGCTAGAACCAAAGTTGGTTTTTGAACCTGCTCTACCACATTGGCCACAGTAAAGGTTTTTCCACTTCCGGTCACCCCGAGTAGGGTTTGTTGGGTGACACCTTGGTTAAGGCCTTGGGTCAACTCAGCAATGGCCTGTGGTTGATCTCCTGTTGGGGTAAAATCACTACTGAGTTTAAAGGGCATGGTCTAATACAATTGATCCATATCGTAGTCGTCTAAATCACCCATACCCCCAAAATCATCGTCTGAATCATCATCGAAATCATATCCTGAATCAAATCCAGAACCGCCTGCATCAAGGCCCTCAAATTCTGCAACTGGTGGTTCCTCTGGAAGATGGCCGTGGGCAAAAATTAAATTGGGATATTCCACGCCCTCGGCTTCCTGCGCAATTTCAGCAAGCTCGACCATAAAGGTCCAATAGTTCAAGAAATCATAGATATAAATCATTTTGGTTTGATTTTCATCCAAGATCTCATGCAGTGTCGTCTCACTCATGGTTCTTTTTTCGTCCATGCCTTCACTCATGTCGAATAAGGGGAATTCTTCTTCCTGAGTCCACTGGTCATTACTCAAATAGAAGGAGGCCATTTCCTGACCGCCGAAGCCGAAGGCCTGGGTAATGCTGTTATGAAAATCCTCTAGACTCTGGTCGTGACGCAGCTCGAGGTCACGGAAAATGTCCTCTTTTGCGTTGAGGATTACACGAAAACGATAAACCATATTTAGCAATTTAGAAACCTTAAAAGTACGCTTTATTCAAGAAATTATGCGCTGTATTTGTAGCGATGCCACGTCAATGTCATCAAGGCGAGCAAAACAAAGGCCATAACTTGATGGGCGAGCCCTAGAAATAGAGGAACTTGCCACAACAAGGTCAGGATGCCTAATAAAAATTGAATTCCCACACCGGTCAGAATACCATAGGCTAATCTCTTATGCTGGGTATTAGTGCCATTTTTAATGCCCAAATAGGCCACTCGTCCGATCAGAATGACCACGATATAGGCCAATGTTCTATGCACAAATTGAACCCCACTTTTACCTTCTACGAAATTCTTCCAAAGTGGTTTAAGCTCTTGGGTTACTGATTCATGCATCCAAAGGCCGTCATTCATCAGTGGCCAATGATTGTGCAACCAACCCGCATCAAGGCCTGCGACAAAGGCACCCCATACGATTTGTATCAAAAGAAAGATATACGCAGTTTTCACCCAAGCACCCCATTTTGACCATAGGCTGTTTTCTTGCCTTCCGGGATAGATTAATCCTAAAGCCACCCAAAATGTTGCCGCGAAAGTTAAAAATGCTGTCGTTAAATGCATGGCGAGTCTGTAATGACTCACATCCGGACGATCAACCAGCCCACTTTTTACCATGAACCAACCTAAAAATCCTTGCAGAGCCCCTAAGGACATAAGACCCAAACACAAGCGAATAGTTTTTGCACTCAGACGTTTTTTTATCAAGAAATAAATAAATGGAATAATAAATACGAGCCCAATAACACGACCGATTACTCGGTGGATCCATTCCCAAAAAAAGATATCCTTGAATTCTTCAAGGTTCATTTTGTGATTGATTTTTTGGTATTCAGGATACTGTTTGTACAGATCAAAGGCGGCTTCCCATTCTTCAGCGTTGAGCGGAGGAATAGTTCCTGCGATTAATTGGTAATTGGCTATAGACAGCCCAGAGTGAGTGAGTCGCGTAATACCACCTACGATTACCATAATAAAAATCAAAAAACAGCCGCTCAGTAGCCAGTATATTACTGTTTTATGCACTTTCATACTTCTATCTTTCATAATCCTTCTTTTGTAGTTCGTACCAGTTTACGGGAATGCTATTTTCCCCAGGATAATAGGCGTGTTTTATATAATTGAATCCCAACTTGCGCAGTACGCCCATGGAACCAAAATTAAAGGGAAAGCTGAAGGCAACAATTTTATCGAATTCAAAATGCTCAAATCCCCATTCTATCAATGCCTTCGCGGCCTCTGTGGCGATACCCTGTCCCCAATAATCTGGAAGAAATCGATAACCCAGGTCTGGCAAATCAATCTCGGGCAAGTGTTTTAATCCAGAAAAGCCGATGAGCTCATTGTTAGCTTTCACTACCACGGCCATGCGAGCGTATCCATATTGGGCGTACTCTTTTAGCCAAACTTGGCTTATTATTTCCTCGGCCTTTTCTATGGTGTAAATACCGACGTCCCCGGTTAACTCTTGAGTCCTATTTTCTGAACCAAAGCGAACCACTGCAGAGGCATCTTCCATGGTGAATGGACGTAATACTAGTCTTTCGGTTTCTATAATGGGTGGAGCGCTCATATTCTATTGATTATCGGTTTATTCTACTGGTTTCAAACCGAGTTTGGCCGCTTGTTTCATCATAAATGATTTGGCCTTGCTGTAATCGTTTGGTATTTCTCCTTCTAAAATGGCCTCTTTTATGGCGTCTTTAATGAGTCCAATCTCACGAGAAGGACCCAGCCCAAAGGTTTTCATTATTTCTTCCCCGCTTACGGGCGGTTGAAAATTGCGTATATGATCCCGCTGTTCTACCTCAACCACTTTTTCGCGAACGCGTTTGAAATTCTCGTGATAGCGCTTGAAACGCTTAGGGTTTTTGGTGGTGATATCCGCCTCACAAAGCGTCATTAATGCCTCTAAGTCCTCACCGGCATCAAAAAGCAATCGGCGCACCGCACTATCGGTTACTTCTTGAGCAATCACGATGGGTCGTGAGCTCATGGCTACCATTTTTTGGACAAATTTCATCTTTTCATTCAAAGGCATTTTAAGACGCTTAAATAATTTGTACACCATCTTAGAACCCACAAATTCGTGTCCGTGAAAAGTCCAGCCGTTTTTTTGATCAAAGCGTTTGGTTGGCGCCTTACCAATATCGTGAAGTAAGGCCGACCATCGGAGCCATAAATCATCGCTCGATCTTGCCATATTATCCACGACCTCCAGGGTGTGCCAAAAATTGTCCTTGTGTGTCTGGCCCTCCTTTTCTTCGATACCCTGAAGAGCCATTAATTCTGGAAACACTTCATCCATAAGTCCAGTCTGATGCATTAAACTCAGGCCGATTGAAGGGGTGGGGGCAGCTAATATTTTATGCACCTCATCCACGATGCGCTCTTTTGAGATAATCGACAATCGACCGGCATTGCGTTTTATGGCCGCTAAGGTTTTAGACTCAATGACAAAATTGAGTTGCGCGGCAAAGCGCACTGCGCGTAACATGCGCAGAGGGTCGTCGCTAAAGGTGGTATCGGGATCAAGTGGGGTAATTAAAGTTTTTTGATCCAAATGTTTTAGTCCATCAAAAGGGTCAAGCAGACGTCCGAAATCATTGAGATTACAACTGAGCGCCAAAGCATTGACCGTAAAATCTCTTCGGTTCTGATCATCGACCAGACTCCCTGGGCTGACCGAGGGATTACGGCTCTCATGGGCGTAAGATTCTCGTCGTGCACCCACAAATTCCAAAGTCATGCCTTGGGTTTGGATCATGGCAGTGCCGTAATTTTTAAACATCTGAACCTTAGGCCGATTAGGCAGACTTTGCGCAACGGCTTTGGCCAGTTCAATCCCTGAGCCTACAGCGACAAAATCGATGTCTTTGGCATTGCCACGCTGTAATAGAGCATCGCGTACAAAACCCCCGATGACATAAGTTTCTAAGTCCAAATCGCTTGCTACCTGCGCTACGGTCTGGAAAATAGGATTTTTAAGGGCTTTCGCGGCGCGATTTAAAACAGACATTAGTCACGGATTATCTGAACGGTACCGTCGTTTTTGAGCTTAATTATAGCCGAAGGCGGACCGTTCTTTTTATTGCGCTCCAAATTTACGACATAGTCCACGCCGGCCAAAATTGCAGGGTCGATTTCTTGAAAGGATTGAGGGCTTGAATAACCGCTTATATTTGCAGAAGTCGAGACGATGGGACGTTTGAATTTGCGAATCAAGGACTTGGAGAAGTTGTGTTTACTCACTCTAATGGCAAGGGATTCATCTTCTGCCAACAAATTTTGCGCCACGCGAATGGGTTTGTCGTAAATAATTGTGGTCGGCTTTACGGCGTATTTTAAAATATCATAGGCGACTTCCGGAATGTCAGAGATATATTGATTGAGCATTTTAAAGTCAGAAACCATACAGATTAATGCTTTGGCGCCAGGTCTATTTTTTAAGGCATAAACGCGTTCGATCGCATCGGCATTGGTGGCATCACAACCAATACCCCAAATGGTGTCGGTAGGATAAAGTATGAGCCCTCCTCTTTTTAATGTGGCTATGGTATGAGCAATTTCTTGTTTTAATTGTTCTTCTGAGCTCATGGTTTATGGGATTTCTGAGTTGCTATGATTTAGTTATACTGACACAAATTTGATTTAATCGCTATTTTAAATTCCAATTTTATTTTACCACGGGGTCGATAGACAAATAGTCAAAGACTTTTTTGGCAAAATCTTGATTAATACTGCGACACTCTTCGAGTAGACCATCAAATTTCACCGCCTTACTTAAATCGTCCTTAAATGATGAGAATTGCGTGATTGGGATTGGGTATTTAAAGTCGAGAAATTTAGTAGTCGTTGGGATGACCAAAACCTTTCTGCCCATAAGTAATCCCCAATACATGGCATGATAGCTATCCGTGACTAGAGTAACGCAGCTGCCGATAAATTCGATCATTTCGTTAAGGTCGGTGGCGTTATGACTGCTGGGGACCTCGCGAAGTAACTCTTGACGCTCTTTATTTTGGGCTGATTTTTTACCCATCAATACGCCGTATTCATGCTTAGGGTTGTATTCTTTATCAAAGACAGGATGTAAACAGCTGACACAAGGAACCCAGGTTCCCGGAGCACTGTAATCGCGCAGTCCGACTAGGCCAAATTTATTTAAATCGACCATGTACTTAGCTGGGGCTTTGAAATTACCCCAAGCTGGGTCATTGTGGCCCGGCCCCCAAAGCACGATTTTTTTACCGCGGTCGGCTAATGCCTCAAAAAGGGCCATTTGCTGAGTAAAGTGATGGAGATTCAATAGTCCACCGCCGCCGATGATTAAATTATGCGTGCGAATGTTTTCAGCCCATTTTTGGCGTACGGCTAAACTCGTTTTACGCATATCTCCAATATCGCATACGCTCTGGTGGAGTTCGGGGAAATAAAGATGGGGCGCGCAATAAAAATCGCCAACATTGTTCGGATCATGCCGGTGAACATTTAGCACACCGCGATGCTCAATAGGACCTTTTAAAACAGCTTTTGCCGTGTGCCTTTTTCGGGCATCTCCGTCGAGTACCGGCATAATTCCTGCCAATAGCTGTTTTATTTTCATTACTTTCGTTTGTGGAGTAAAGTTAGGGTTAAATGCCCGAATCGCGAAAACAATTTCCATGACCAGCGCTCTTTTGATCAGCACTTATAATTGGCCACAGGCACTCGAATTGGTCCTAGATAGTTTGTGCGCTCAAACCCAAATGCCCAGTCGCGTTATTATTGCAGATGACGGCTCCGCACAAGAGACGCGGGACCTAATATTGCGTTATACGCAAAAGCTCGAAATTCCTCTGGATCATATTTGGCACGCTGACCAGGGGTTTCGTAAGGCGGTTATTTTAAATAAGGCGATTGCGCAAACTTCCGTGGATTTTATCATTCAAATAGATGGCGATTGTATCATGCATCCCAATTTTATTGAGGATTATTTAAAGGCCGCACGCGCTGGTTGTTTGTTTTCTGGCACCCGGATTAATATTAAAGAGTCTTATTTGCCTGAGTTGTGGCGTCAAAAAACAACTCGATTTCGCTTATTCCATCCTGGATTACGCAATGGATTGCGCGCCCTACATTGTCCTGTTATCGGACGACTTTATGGCCCAAAGAAGCAATTTTCCAGAAAATTCCGCGGATGCAATACGGGGTATTGGCGCAAGGATTTTGTAGCCATAAATGGTTATAACGAGGCTTTTGAAGGTTGGGGTAGGGAGGACTCGGATTTGGCCTATAGGCTAATTCATCTGGGCTGTGCCATGCAGCGCCTAAAGCAGCGCGCACTTGTATACCATATTCCGCATAAGATTCGATCAAAAGCCCAGTTGGATGAAAACGACGCTTTACAGAGGCAAACCATAGTTCAGCGCATTGTCCGAATAGAACGCGGGGTGGATCAGTATTTGTAAAAGTTCTTTATTTTAATTTATTGTCCCCCGCGATTTAAAAGATAGAGCTTCACGTAGCGCTTAAAGACTGAATGGGCATTGATAGTTGCCAAAACATAGCCAGGTAGCCCATCGAGTATTCCCAGTCGAATAATGTATTGATGCCAAAATCGATACCACGGACGCCAGATAAGTTGGATAAGGCCCGCTTTTTTTCCACGTTCAAAGGCCATTTGTGCTTGCAGACTACTGTATTGGTCTAATTTGGCGAGATATTCAGGCATTGACTTATAAGTGTAATGGGGCAAACGAGTTTTTAATTTTCCCGTTGTGCCAGTAACTTCCAAAGTCTCATGTACAAGATTTCCATTATAACGGCAGGAATTTTTACGCCCTAATCGTATTACCCAATCGGTTTGAAAACCGGAGTAGTTGATTTTTTTACCCATAAAATAAAGCTGACGCCTCACAAAATAAGCGTCTTTATCACCCCGGGCCACGGCGTCCAAAATTTCTTTCTTTAGCGAGGGAATAACGGCCTCATCAGGGTCAAAAAAAAGGATCCACGGATGATTTACTTGGTCAATGCCGAAGTTTTTTTGCGTGCTGAAATTGTCAAAAGGCCTCGTGAACACGGATACATTTTGAAACTTTTTGGCCTTTTCTACTGTATCGTCCTCACTGCCCGAATCCACCAAAACTATTTGGTCCACAAAATTGAGCTGATCCAGAAATTTTTCAATAACGGTACCCTCGTTTTTTGTGATGACAACAGCGCTAATTTTTTCAGAAGTCGACACGGAAATTGCTTTAGGTGTAAAGATAATCAAAATCACGAGGGGATGACTTCTTCTTTCAGGGCTTTTACCCTGCTTACGGCAGTTTACCAACAAAAATATCCCTAATTTTACACTTCATACAACAGCGCAGTTTTTTGACTTTGAATAACCTTATTATTGCCAAAGAATTTCAAGCTCAAAGGGAAGCTTTGATTGAAGCTGCCTTGAATTTTGACCAGTCTTTGGCTCCAATTATTGGCACAGGAGACCGCAATGTGATTAAGCGCATTGAAATTGATGGCATTTCGATGGCGGTTAAGTCCTTCAAGCGCCCGAATTGGATTAACAGACTGGTTTATCGCTACTGGAGAAAGTCTAAGGCACACCGATCTTATATCTATGCCCATAAACTTGTCTCCCTAGGCATTGGGACGCCTCAGCCTATCGCTTTTATGGAAACCTACGGGTGTGGTGGTATTCAAAGAAGTTTTTATTTCAGTCTAAATATTGAGGCCGATTATACCTTTCGCGACTTAATTCATCAGCCCGATTTGGCTGATCGCGACCATTTAATTGAGGCCTTCACAAAATTCACCTTTAATCTTCATCAAAAAGGGGTCTTATTTCAAGATCATTCTCCCGGCAATACCTTGATTCAAATCAATGGAAAGACACCAAAGTTTTATCTGGTGGATTTAAATAGAATGACCTTCAAAAATTTGAGTAAGTCAGAGCGCATCCAAAATTTTGCGCGCCTCACACCGCTCAAAGAAATGGTTGACAAAATGAGTGAGACCTATGCTCAATTGGAGGGCTGGCCCGTTGATGAGCTTAAAGGGCAAATGTGGCGTGTCACTCAGGATTTTCAGAATCGATTTCATCGCAAGCGTCGCCTAAAAAAACAATTATTTTTTTGGCGTAAATAGACCTACTCAGTGTATTATTCGTGAAACTCAATGAATTGCCCATATCGCTTTTGCACGCCGCACGACTTAATTGGACTGCTCCAGAGCGTTTATTGGGCGCAGCTGAGGTAGTTCCTGTGATCGTCTCTATGACCACCATACCCTCGCGACTCGGAAAACTGGCTTTGGTCCTGAGAAGTCTTTTACAGCAGACAGTGCGCCCCTTAAAGATTGCAGTTTGGATGCATGAATCCATGAAGACGCAAATCCCTTCGGCGGTATCTGAACTTATCGAGAGGCTTGCACAGCATGAATTAATAGAGTTGCGCTATACCCCGCTGCGCTGTTCTCACAAGAAACTGATCCATACCATCGAAGCCTATCCCCAGCACGTAATAGTGACCTGCGATGATGATTTCATGTATCATAAAGATTGGTTAAATACCCTATATCAGGAGCATTTGGCTTTTCCGGATCATGTAATCGCCCAGCAAATTCGCTCTATTACAAGAGATATAAGTGGCAAATTAAAACCATACAAGCAATGGCGTTATCTGCCCCAGACCAGTCAAGACCCTACAACATTTTTGGCTATCGGAGGCAAAGGAGTGCTCTATCCAAAACAGGCGCTGCATCCCGATTACAGCGATTCAGAGCTCTTTTTACGCCTAGCCCCTAAAGCCGATGATTTGTGGTTTAAGGCTATGGAACTTCGTCAGAATACTCCCGTGCGTCGATGCACAAAACTCGTTCCTGAACCTATTCCAATTATAGGGACGCAAAGTTTTTCACTCAAAAAAGAGAATGTAGACTGCGACCTCAATGTCGATCAGTGGCAAAATCTTTCGGATTATTTCAAGCTGCCAATATAGGAGTTCAAGATCAGCTGCTGTGGGTCTGACAAAACCTATCGAGTTGTGTGGCAAAAAGCTCGAATTCAAAAGCCGCGTAGAAATTCTTATGATCTTTGCGGATTGCTTTATTGGAAAGCCCTTCGAAAGCTTTCGGTACAAAGTCTTTAAGGTGTAGACCTACATGGGTGTGCCCGTCGTCAAAACTATTCCAAGCCGATTTATTGATCCAAGGCGAGAATAGGGTAAAAGTAGGTATGTCCAAGGCTTTGGCCATATTTACCGCACCTCCCTCATTACCCACAAGGTAGTTTACCTGGGAGAGCAGCGCGAGAAATTCACGCAAATTCTGACCATAAACCTCAGGATGCAATCTTGAGTGGTGTTTTAAAGGGACCAAATCCAAAATTTCATCAACTGATTGCTTCTGATTAGGGGTATAGTTCAATAATATTTGGGTATTAGGCCTCTGCGCTAATACCGACAATATTTCTGCCATAGTTTTGGCAGGAAGAGATTTATCCAGACTGCTACCCAAAACACTGACCATCACAAGGGTTTGGTCATGATTCAGTTCATGCTTTTGTAAAACCTCTTTCGCCCATGAAATTTCCTCTTGGGACAAATAAATTTTAGGCCTAAACTCAAGGGCCTTTTCTTGAATTTTTTCCTCAGTATAAATGAGTCTTAAGCGGTCCTCTATGGCATTGCCGGCTATGGTATAAACTCTGCCACTTGGTATTGAAGTACTGGTGTAGACCATAGGGCTAAACCATTTTTTGTGCCCCCGAATCCTTTGGGATCTCGAGCCCAAGATCATCATCATGCTTTCGAGTTTGCCATAGGCATCGACAATTAAATCATAGCGCTCGGCTCTAATTTTGGTCCTTAACCTTTGCCAATCCCGCAAAGAATTTTTAGGGGATGAGAGCATTAACGCATTGATATCGGGATGTCCTTGCACTACATCTTTTGTTCCTGAGTGAATGCCGTAATGCACTTCAGCCTTTGGAAACATTGTTTTGAGGTGACTGCAAAGCACACTTGAAATCAGAACATCGCCAATCATTTTTTGTTGAATGACTAATATCTTTTTGACGGTATCTGTATTCATTGGTGCAAAATCTTCTAATAGCTAAGGTACTTATTTTGGCGTATCTTTGCCTTATGAATAGCCCGCAGATATCTGTTGTAATCAGTACTTACAATGCCCTAGAATGGCTAAAAAAAGTCTTGTGGGGTTATGCGCGGCAGACTTTTAAAGATTTTGAGCTTGTGATTGCGGACGACGGTTCGAGATCTGATACTGCAGATTATATAGAGGCTTTTGCTCAAGAATCCGGACTCGCTATTCAGCACATTTGGCAAGAAGATGAGGGCTTTCAAAAATCGCGTATTCTCAATAAGGCTCTTGAAGCTTGTCGCGCTGATTATGTGGTGATGAGTGATGGTGATTGTATTCCACGTAAAGACTTTTTGGCAGTGCATTACAGCCATCGCGCTCAGGGTTATTTTTTATCAGGAGGTTATTTTATGCTTCCCATGGAGACTTCAAAGGCTATTGACCAAGAGGCGATAATCTCTGGCGTCTGTTTTGAAAAGTCCTGGTTACTGCAAACTGGGATGACTTCAAATTTTAAGTTTCGCAAACTAACCGCAGGAAAATCGCTGGCAAAAATCCTCAATACCCTAACCCCGACCAATGCGAGTTGGAATGGACATAACGCTTCAGGTTGGAAGGCTGACCTTATGGCTGTTAACGGGTTTGACGAGCGCATGCAATATGGCGGACAAGATAGAGAGCTAGGAGAACGTTTGATGAATTATGGAATAAAAAGTAAGCAAATTCGCTATAGTGCGGTATGCATACATTTAGACCACCCTAGAGGCTATAAAAATCAAGAGTCTATCGATAAAAATAGGGCTATTCGCAGCAAGACACGCCATGAAAAGCGAGTTTGGACGGATTACGGTTTAGTTAAAAAGTAATTTAGGTTTTTAATATTACCTTAGACAGCAACGTTATACGTCCTCAAGGCGTCGTTTAATGAGGTCTTTTTATCTGTAGATGGTTTTCGTTTACCAATAATGAGAGCACAGGGGACTTGATAATTTCCCGCAGGAAATTCTTTGGTATAGCTCCCTGGAATCACCACGCTACCCGCAGGGACACGACCGCGCATTTCAATCGGATCATCCCCGGTAACGTCGATTATTTTGGTGGAGGCGGTGAGCACAACATTGGCTCCGAGAACCGCTTCACGCTCTACATGAACCCCTTCTACGACAATACAACGCGAACCAATAAAAGCATCGTCCTCTACAATAACTGGTGCTGCCTGAAGCGGTTCTAATACGCCGCCAATACCAACCCCACCGCTCAAATGCACATTCGCCCCAATTTGGGCACAACTGCCTACAGTAGCCCAAGTATCCACCATGGTTCCTGATCCCACATAGGCCCCAATATTGACATAAGAAGGCATCATAATTACATTTGGTGCGAGATAAGCCCCATGTCTTGCAATTGCATGGGGAACTACGCGAACGTTTTGGGCGGCATAATCCCGTTTGAGTGGAATTTTATCGTGATATTCAAAAATACCGACCTCGTGGGTATGCATTTGCTGAATAGGAAAGTACAAGACAATCGCTTTTTTGACCCACTCATTAACTTGCCAACCTGATTCAGTAGGTTCAGCACAGCGTAACGAACCTTTATCGCAAAGAGCCACAACTCCGCGTATAGCATCTATGGTTTCACTTTCTTTTAAAAGGCTACGGTCCTCCCAAGCGCGCTCAATTATGGATTTTAAATGCTCCATTTTCTGTGGTTTTTTGCAAAGATACAGCCCCGTTTAATTCGCCCCAACTATTTGGGTTACTATTTGGGAAAGCATTATTTTTGCAGCTTATGGGCCGAATTGCTGCTATTGATTTTGGAACCAAACGCACCGGGGTGGCCATTACGGATCCACTGAGAATTGTTGCTTCAGGTCTTGATACAGTGGCAACAGAGCAACTCTTACCATATTTACAGGGGTTGTGCGCAAGGGAATCCGTGTCAATTTTGGTGGTTGGAGAGCCTAAACAAAAATTAGGCAATGCCTCAGCTGTTGAAGGGGATATTTTAAAATTTATCGAGCAGTTTGCCCAATTGTGCCCTGAGGTTGAAATCCATAGATTCGACGAACGTTTTACCAGTAAACTGGCAATGCGTTCCTTAATTGATGCAGGCGCGAGCAAAAAGAAAAGACAAAATAAGGCCCTGATTGATCAAATCAGTGCCACAATAATTTTACAAGACTATCTTAAAACACAATCATGATTTATCCAATAGTGGCTTATGGGGATCCTGTTTTGCGCAAAAAAGCACAAGTTATTTCAACAGACTATCCTGGTCTGAGTGCTTTGATTGACGATATGTTCGAAACCATGTACGGGGCTTCAGGCATAGGATTGGCGGCTCCTCAAATCGGTAAATCAATTCGAATATTCATCGTGGATGCTACCCCTTTTGAAGATGATGAAGACTTGTCTGAGGCAGATCGTAAAATGCTTGGTCAGTTCAAAAAAGTATTCATAAATGCAGAAATTATAGAGGAACGCGGCGATGAATGGGTGTTCAATGAAGGTTGTTTGAGTATTCCTGACATTCGCGAAGACGTCTTTCGCAAGGATGAAATTACCATCAAATATTTAGATGCTGATTTCAAGGAGCATACAGAGGTTTATTCTGGTATTGCTGCACGAATCATACAGCACGAATACGATCACATAGAGGGTATTTTATTTACCGACCACCTATCGGCCCTGAAAAAAAGAATGATTAAAGGAAAACTAACACAAATATCAAAAGGACAAATTCGTGCTGATTATCGCATGAAATATCCATTAGCCAAAAAGAAGCGATAGGGGATTTGGAAAATTCCTTGAGGTCGATGATATTTGCCGGCTGAAAATAAAACACTGATGAGTTTAGAGAAAGTAATATCTGTAGCGGGAAAGCCCGGTTTGTTTCAAATTTTAACCCAAACACGCACTGGTGTTTTGGCTCAATCGCTTATAGATGGTAAAAAAATTACTGTGAGTGCTCGTGAAAACGTGAGCTTATTGTCCGAAATCGCCATTTATACTCTAACCGAAGAAATGCCTTTAGGAAACGTTTTTCAAAAAATTCATGATCACTTATCCGGGGGGCAAGCCTTGAGTCATAAATCTTCTAAGTATGAGCTTGAAGCTTTTTTCTTTGAGGTTCTCCCAGAATATGACGAAGATCGCGTTTATGCTAGTGATATTAAAAAAGTGGTTCAGTGGTACAATCTTCTGCTCGATAAAGGACTTACTGATTTTTCAGTGGCTCAAAAAGAAGATAAAGAATAGTAATCTTTTTTAAAGGATATAATAGATTAAAACCTCAGTCAATCGACTGAGGTTTTTTAATTTTACTGTATGAGTAATCGCAAAGAACAATTGGCCGCTTTAGATCGTCTTTTGACGATTATGGATGAACTCAGGGCTCAATGTCCCTGGGATCGCAAACAAACTTTTGAATCCTTGAGACATTTGACTATTGAGGAGACTTATGAATTGGCCGATGCTATTTTGGAAAAGGATTCAAAATCAATGGAAGGGGAGCTTGGCGACTTGCTGCTTCATATTTTCTTTTATGCCAAAATAGGTAGCGAGTCTCAAAGTTTTGACATCGCTAGTATTGCGCATGCCATCAGTGAAAAACTGATCAACAGACATCCTCATATTTACGGCGATATAAAGGTAGCCGATGAAGAAGAAGTCAAAAGAAATTGGGAGCAACTCAAACTAAAAGAAGGTAAAGAAAGTGTACTTTCTGGAGTCCCCAATTCATTGCCTGCATTGATTAAGGCCAGTAGAATTCAGGATAAAGTGGCTGGTGTGGGTTTTGATTGGGAAGCCTCTAATCAGGTCTTGGATAAGGTAAAAGAAGAGTTAGATGAGTTGTCGGTTGAGGTAGCTAACAAGGATAAAGATGCCATTGAAGCCGAATTTGGCGATGTTATTTTTTCGATGATTAATTACGCTCGATTTCTGGGAGTGGATGCCGAATCTGCCTTAGAGCGCACAAATAAAAAATTTATCAAGCGCTTTAAATACCTTGAACAGCAAGCAAAAAGTAAAGGCCAGAATTTAAAGTCCATGACTTTGGACGAAATGGATCGCTATTGGCAGGAAGCCAAAAATTTATAAACGTCTGAGAATCTCTTTTTTTTCTTGCCAGAGATCTAAATCATTGCGATAACCTGCGATATTGTTGTGGACTTCTTGAACAAGGGGATTATCCTGTGCAACATTTTGAAAAAACCCTAAGTTATTTTCGAGTTGGTTTATTTCAGTTTTAAGCTCTTTTATTTTCTGCTCTACTAATTGTCCTTGCTGTTGGAGCAGTTGGTCCTGACCTTGGGCGGCATACCCTTCTATTTTTAAATTAAAACTTGTCAAACTAGCCTCATGCTCTGATTGTCCGAGATGGGTCAAATGTGTTTTGATACAATTAAAAAATTTATCCTCTAGAGCGGTTTGTTTTACAGGTATTTTTCCGGCAGCATTCCACTGGGCAACCTCTGATTTTAAATCCTCAACTTTTTTATAATGAGACGCCTTATTTTGCTCAATAGATTTTAAAAGTGCCTTCTTTTTGGCCAGTGCTTTTTGCTCTGCATCACTTTCAAGTTTGTGTTTACTGTGTACTTTATCAAAATAGGCATTACAGGCGGTTTTAAAGCGCTTCCAAATTTTGTCGCTATCTCTATGCGGCACTGGGCCGATCTTGCGCCAATCTGATTGAATCTTTTTCATCAGTGGCGTACTGTGCGCAAAATCATTGGATTCTAAATGTTGCTCTGCGAGTTGGATCAATTCCTTTTTGGCCTTCAAATTGGCCATTTGCTGTTTTTTCTGATCTTTAAAAAAGATATTTTTGGATTGATTATAATTTTTGGTGACCTCCTTGAATTCTGTCCACAATGATTTATTTTCTTGTTTGGGCACTGGGCCTAGGTCAAAAAATTCATCCCGTAATTTTTGAACGCGTTTAACCGATTTTTGCCAAGCCTTATGACTGGCTTCATTTTGCTCTGCTATTGCAGCAATTGCTTCAATAATTGCTTTTTTTCTAGCTAAGTTTTCGATTTGTTCGCCTTCTCGTTGTACAAAAAATGATTGACGCTTGTCATGAATTGTTTTAGTGACCTCGCTAAAAGCTTGCCAAAGCGGTTCGCGATGTTCTTTGGCCACAGGGCCGATGTCCTCTTTCCATATTTTATGCAGTTTTTGGAGCTCTTTAAAGGCCATATTTTGATCCTCCAAAGTCAGCAGATGTTGGGCCTGATTAATGATTCTAAGCTTTTGGTCGTAATTGTATTTAAAGTCAAGATCTCGGAATTCTCGATTTAAATCTAGATAATCATAAAAATTTTCGACGTGATGACGATATGTTTGCCAGACCATCTCATAATCATTTTTTGGAATGGGCCCCGCGGCATACCACTCCTCCTGTAGCCCCTTGAATGTCTTCAGTGTATGTGTTATGTTTTCTTCAACCTTAAGGAGCCCTTTAAATGACTCAATGAGGGCCATCCTTTTTTTAAGATTTTCCTGTTGGTCTTTATTGCGCTCTTCATAGTATTTGCGCCTTTTTTTGCGATAGCTTCTTGTGAGACGATCCCATTGGTCGTGAACATTAAATGTTTCTTTTTTATCGTCCGGTTTTTCAAAGATTTTTACGTCAGTTTGATCACTCGTTGTATCTGCTGGAACTGAATTGTTACTCTCCTCGGAATGGTGTTCTAGAGCAAGAGTATCGTTGGCCTCGTGTTGTTCGCTCGCGCTTAAAGCAGTACTTTCGTCTGTATCTAATTGCCTAAAATAAGCTTCGATTTGCTCGCTGAGGTGATTTATTTCTGAGGTGATTTCGGGAATGCTGCGCTCTGAATTTATCAGGGTTTGATATTCGGCTAGGAGCCCTTCAATGTTTTTTGTTTCGCTGGTTAGCTCGGTTGTATTTAGGTCTGACATCTTTTTCAATGTTTAGGGTCAAAGACGGCGGAAAGATAAGAACTCCACGCTCAAAAAAAAATTTGGTTATCGTTTTTATTAGGGTATTGACTTCTGCCACAATTCCCAGGCCGCTTGTGCTTGTAGTTCCAGCATTTGAAGGCCATTTTTAATTTTTGCGCCTGCAGCCAATCCGCGCTTGAGAAATTCAGTTTGTTCTGGATTGTAAATCAAATCATATAGAAAATTATCCGGGCCAAGGTGGTGATAGGCGAGATCTGGAGCTTGGTCAATATTGGGAAATGTGCCTAATGGAGTACAGTTTACAATCAAAGGATATTCCTTTAGATGATCCTTGGTAAGTTCTGCATAGTTAATAGTTGGTGCTTGTACCTCCGCTATACTATTTGCTGATTTTCTTTGGCGTGAGACGTACAATATTTCAAATCCTCTGGCAGTCAGTTCATATTCAATAGCCTTTGCGGCTCCACCCGTCCCAAGAAGCAATGCTCTTTTATGGTTTGAGGAATACCAGTGATCTAAGGATTTGCCAAATCCCATATAATCGGTATTATAACCCGTTAAATGTTGTTTAGATCCACTATTACTTTGAATTACTACAGTGTTAACTGCTCCAATGGTCCTTGCTACAGGATCTAAGGCGTCTAAATAGGGAATTATGGATTCTTTATAAGGAATGGTGACGTTAAAGCCGTTGAGTTCATTTTGAGTTCTAAACCATTTTATAAAATCTTCGATAAGCCGAAAATCGAGATTGACATAAACATCCGAGCGATTTTCAAGGACGAATTTTTCACTAAAAAAACCTCTAGAAAATGAGTAGTCGATATTGCGTCCCAGTAATCCGTACTTAGCCATTGTTTTGGACTTTTTTTTGCTTATTTAAAAGCTCGAGAGCCACAACGATGACAATACCCAGGGCAATAAAACTGACTGCCCAATAAGTTTGTGTTGCATCCCATTGAGGTAAATAACGATCAAAGTCTTTGATGATTTCTCGTCCTTTGACATCTTTCAGTATTTCACCAAAAGAATTTGTAGCGTAAACTTTAGTTTTCCAGGGCCAAACGACGCCTAATGATCCTGCAATAAATCCTATAATTACCGCATAGGTTTGTTTGCGGTAAGATTTTAAAACGGCGGCTAATAGATGAGAAAACGACACTAAGCCTACGAGCGATCCTGCAGAGAACACCATTAATATCTTAATCATTGGCCATAACGCTCCGGCAATCTCAGGGGTTAAATTACCTTGAATCAGAAGGGACAACAAATCAAAAAGAGCATTGACCGAATCGACCAAAAGCAGGACATAGTTCCCTAGAAGCATCAAAATAAATGAGCCCGAAAGCCCAGGTAAAGTCATACCTGAAACACTAATGATGCCACAGAAAAATACAAACCACAATTGATCGTTTTCACGGGCAGGTTCTAAAAAACTGATGCTCAACCCCACTAAAGCCCCAACAAATAAATAAAATCCGTGACTCGAACGCCATTGCCCAAAATCTTTGGCGATATAATAAATTGAGCCTATGATCATTCCGAAGAAGCAACTCCAAACATAAAGTTCATAGTGTATCAAGGCATAATCGAGAAGCTGTGAAACGCTGAAATAACTGATGATCATCCCCGTGATCAATAGACCTAGAAAACTGCCATTTATGTCACGGTAAAATGCGCTAAATCCTTGTTTGCGCAGCAGTCCAAATGAGTGTCGATTAACCCGTTGCAAACTGTATATGAACTCTTCATAAAATCCAGCCACAAAGGCGATTACTCCTCCCGAAACACCTGGAACTTTATTGGCCGCTCCCATGGCAATTCCCTTGATCACCAACCAGATTTTGTCGCTTAATGTTCGGTTGGCATTCATGCGGTAGCTTTTTCACGTCCTAAATACTCTAATCCAAACAAGACAAAAATTCCGAAAAACATCATCGCTATTGCCGGAACAAGTTCAGCATCCACACCTGGATTTATGGCTGAGAACTCTGTGGGCAGTATGCTCGATTCCCTTAAAGCTTTATAAGTTTCAAAATCACCTATAGCGCGCTGTGCCTCGCTCAAAGTACCGTAGTCGAAGTTCGCCATGCTCAAATGCAGCCCTGAAGAGCGCTCCAAGATTTCCTGTGTGGCCTTCCAAGGCCAAATTTTATTGAGACTTCCTAAAACAAATCCAGTAAGTATGGCCAAGGTTGTGTCTTGATAACGATTAAACAACCACCGGAGTACTCGACTAAAACTTAAGAGACCGACCACTGCGCCGGCGACGAATAAGAATATTTTTTGAAAATCAAAGTCATGTAATGCATCACTCAAGGTTTTATAGGCACCTAAAATCACCAAAATAAACGAGCCAGAAATACCAGGCAAAATCATGGCACATATGGCTAAAGCACCGGCACAAAATAAAAACCAAGCTTGGTCAATACCACCGTAGCTCGGTAATTGAGTCAAGTAAAAGGCTAGAGCAGTTCCCCCGGCAAAACTCATATAGCGAATTAGGTCCCAGTGGTTTACTTGGCGTGCCATATACACGACACTAGCCACAATTAATCCAAAGAAAAAGGACCAAATCCAAATAGGATGTTGCTCAATTAAATATTTAGCCAAACGCATTAAACTGATGAAACTGACTAAAATTCCGGCGATAAGAGTCAATAAAAAATTAGCATTTGCCTCTTGCCAAAAAGCCTTGAACCCTTTGTTTTTAAGGGTTTTGAAAAGGCCAAAATGCAAACCTGAAATGGTTTTTATAAGTTCAGGATAAATCCCAGATATAAAGGCTATTGTTCCTCCAGAAACTCCAGGTACAGCATCGGCAGCACCCATAGCAATGCCTTTAAAGAAAAGAGTTATGGTCTGCTTGGTTAGCCGCATTATTCAGAGGTTTAACCTCAAAAATAAGACAATTATACCGAAGGTTTTTGATGATTTTGGATTAATTCTTGGACGAGTTTAAGGCGGTAAACCTCAGGAAATAAAATTTCCAAGATCATCACAAACTCCGAATCCAGATGCAGCGCATTGACTAAATGAAATTGGGCTTTATTCGTTTCCTGGAGCATAAAGCATAATCCGGCCATGCGAAATTCTATTTCTGGGTGTTCAGGATAAAATTCTGTAGCCTGCAATAGGTTGTTTCTAGCCGCATCATATTCGCCCAGTTCAATTAAGATATCACAGCGAGAAAGCCAGGTGTCTATTTCATAATTCCCTAATTCAATAGTACGCCTGAAGCCATGCTCAGCTTCTTCGTAATTTTGAAGCTTTTTATTGATTTTGGCATAGCGCTTCCAATACAAAACATTCTCTGCATCAATCCCTACAGCCTTATCAATGTAGTATAGGGCTTTTTTGTAATCTTTTTTTCTCAGATAAAAATCGGTGATAGCAATCCAGGCTTTATCCAATAAGGCATCTTCTGTAACACATTTATTGTAAAACTGGAGCGCCATTTCTTCATTACCTATCTTTTCGTAGCACTTGCCAATGCGCAAAAGGGCAAAAGATGTTGGGTCATCCAGGCCAAGGGTGGTCATATAACTTTCAATGGCCTCCTCAAATTGCTTGAGCTTCTCTTGGACTTTTCCTTTTTCCAAATAGGCACCAATAAAACGATCATCGCTAATAATGGCAAAATCAAAAGCTGCAAGGGCTTTGTTGTAATCTTTGAGTTTATAATATTGCTTGCCGATTTGATGCCAGGCGACCTCACAATAAGGCTGATTGTTTAAAAAGTCGTTTAAATACGAAATGGCTTGTTCGTATTGTTCGAGAAATTCAAAGCAATACACCAAATTGTAAAGCGCCGAATAATCCTCTGTATCCTCTTCAACACATTGCATAAAATAGCCTTTGGCATTTTCATAATCCTCTAAAAAAAGGTACTCCATACCGATTAATGACAAGACATCCACGGGGTCTTCGGTAATTTCTAGAGCTTGTTCCAGCAATTCAATAGCTTTTTTATGCTGATCTCGTCTCGATAGAATATTGGCCTTTTGAATAAAAATTTCTTCGTTGAATTTCTCAATTTGGTAGAGCTCATCCAAAAGGACTTCAGCCTGATCAAGCTCGTTTTCAAAAATATACATCTCCACTTCAAACAATTTTAAATTCGTTGAACTGGGATGTTGCTCAAGTCCTAGACGTGTCGCTTTTTTAGCCAAAGCCATTTTGCCTTGTTCTAAATAATGATGAATAATTTCTTCAAACTCTTCAGAGTCAAAAAAGTAGACGTCATTCGTCTGCAGCATGGATTCAAAACGCGTTAGAGAGAAGTTGTTATGCTCTTCAGGGCCTAGGTGCATGTAAAGCAATTAACGGTTTGCTTCACTAAATATAAGCGAGACTTGCAGAATTGGGGGTCCTAAAATGGCTTACTTTTTAACAAGCTTATCAACACGAGCGATTAAAACTACTATTCAAGCTGGTCCAAGACCTCTCGAATTATTTGGCAACCCTTGAGAATTTCCTCTTCTGATATGGTCAGTGGGGGGGTAATTCTCACAGCTTTGTCTTCATAAAGCAGCCAAAATAAAATCAAGCCATGTTCGGCACATTTTAAAACTAATTCATTGGCTTGAGATGAATTTTCGAGCATTATAGCCAACATCAATCCCATGCCACGGACTTCTTTGATTTTAATGTGTCGCAGTTCAGCGCGAAACAATTGTTCTTTGTCTTGAATTGATTTTAAAAATCCAGAGGCGGATATGATATTAAAGGTCGCTAATGCCGCTGCCGCAATTACGGGATGTCCACCGAAGGTGGTAATATGGCCTAATTTTGGTTTGGTGGCAAAGGTATCCATCATGACTTTAGAAGCCATTAGGGCGCCAATAGGCATACCGCCACCCATGCCTTTGCCCATAACGACTATGTCTGGGACAAGATCAAAATGTTCAAAACCAAAAAGCCGACCTGTTCGGCCAAAGCCTGGCTGAATTTCATCTAATATGAGTAATGCCCCTGTTTCTTGGCATTTGGCCTTTAGGGTTTTGAGGTAATCTGGGTCTGGTACAATAAATCCCGCGCCGCCTTGAATAGTTTCTAAAATTACGGCTGCGGTACTGCGATCAATTTGATTCAAGGCATCGAAATCATTAAAAGCTATAGCGGTCGTTTCAGGAATAAGTGGACCAAAAGGGTCTGTACGTTCCGGATAATCCATGACACTCATGGCGCCCATAGTATTTCCGTGGTAGGCTCTTTTGGCGTATAGAATTTTCTTTCTTTTCGTCCAGGCTCGGGCTAATTTAAGGGCGGCTTCGATGGCTTCAGTACCGCTATTCATAAGATAAGTACTCTCTAGGGGAGCCGGGACTATTTCAGCCAGTTTTTTGCACAGTTCAACAGCTGGGCCTTGAACATATTCACCATAAACCATAACGTGCATATAAGAAGCAACCTGTTCTTGAACAGCTGCAACTACTGCTGGATGTGCATGACCTACACTACAAGCTGAGACACCTGCAACAAAATCCAAATGAGCCTTGCCCTGAGTGTCATAAATATAGGAGCCTTTGGCGTAATCTACGGTCATCCCAAGCGGGTGCATGGTCGTTTGAGCCTGATATTTAAGAAAATTCTCTTTTTGATCCATAGACGCCGAGCTATTGGTTTTTTGGCCTAACCGTGGCCTCTGTATTAACGGGCAGAATTTCTTGTGGTTCAGGCAGATTATGGTATGGAACAACTAATTCTTGCGGTAATTCAATGCCGCGAATAGGTATTAAGGCAGGGAATATTTTACCATTAAACAGATCATCTTGGAAATACAAACGTTCCTCGCCGCGCCAAAGAAATCCGGGTAGAATTCTGGCATTTTCCGGAAATTCTGATGGAGGGTAGACTTTGCCGGGCACCTTATTGATAAATCGGATCCCTCTAATTTTTTGACCGCGGACGTATAGTTGTATAGAGGAAGCCACCGTATTGTTTATGCCAACTAATTCTTGTTTGTCATCTCTACTATAATAGACCACTTGGCTGTTTTTAATTACATCAATAGTGTCTAATTTGTTTTGTGTAAATCGACCAATGAGCTGAGCACCTTTGACTTGATTATAACCCTCAATATCCTCTTGGATCATAAAGGCATTGTCAAAAACTTTGAGAGAGTCCATTTCTTGATTAACTCGATCTTGAATCAAATGAATTGTATCTCCTGTAATTTGTTGATCTCCTGTCCAAAGCACAGGTCGTCCTAACATTTTAGTCAGACCCTGCTCTTGCAAAACGATAATCGAATCGCAACGGCCACTTGTGCGCTCCTCTAGAGTTCTTCCGGGCTTAAACATTCTAGCATCGTAAAATCCGCGAATCACACGTTGTCCCGATGGACCAGTGACGCGAAGGGTGTCGGCATGTATGTAAATCGAATCCTGTTCTTGTACGCTAATAGCAACTGCTCTATTGGTGATATAAACCGAATCTTGCTGTTTATAAACTTCGGCATAATGGCCTCGCACGACCATTTGATTGGCTGAGTCGATGAGTTTGATGTTGTTTGAAGCCGAAGCAAAGCCCAGGGCACGATCAAAATAAATGCTGTCTCCAAACAGTATGCGTTGGTTGTAGTCAACTCTTGAGTTTTTGACAAAATGCCCCCGGTTACTGCGCGTGTTGTAATAACCTCTTTCACAATAAATCGTGCTGTTCGGGCTCTCAATTCGTGAAGCACCATAGAGATAGGCAAGTCCTGATTCGGAGTAAAAGTCTAGCCTGGGTGCATAGACTGTATAATCAGGATTTTCAATCTTCACATCCCCCGAAAATTCGTACTTTTTGTTTTCAGTATAGAGTTTACCGATTCTGCTGGTAAGGACACTACTGGTGTCTCTAACCGTACCTCCGCTGCGATAATAGGCCTGTTGTTTGACACGATCGAAATAAAGGGTGTCGGCATCAAGACTCGAAGTGGGTTCTTTTAATAAAACATCTCCTGCAGCGAAAGCCAAAGAGGTATTACCGTTGTATTCGCCATAGGCACTGCGCATTTCAATGGTATCCCCCTGCTTGACCAAAACTTTCCCAAATGCTTTGACAAAATTCTCTTTGAAATAAACTAAGGCCTGATCACACCACATGTCTACACCGTCATGCACAATATGCACTGGACCATTGGCATCTCTTGAATAAATAACTGCCTCAGGAAACTCAGGTTTTTTTTCAAAATAGCCCGAGGTGACGCGAACTTGACTTGATTTTTTTGTGGGAACGGCCAAAGAATCTTGGTCGGTATTGGGATTTTGTGCAAGTCCATGCGGAATCATGCCTAGAAAAAATACCAGGAGCAAAATAGGCGAGAAGCGAATTCTATAGAGCCACATCAGGTGACGAAAATAGGGACTAATTTGCAGATTACCGCAATATCGTTTGCTTTCGGTCTGGACCAACTGAGACAATTTTGATCGGGACGCCTAATTCTGCCTCCAAATATTCGATGTACCCAAGGAGCTCTTTTGGGAGCTGTTCTGCCTGAGTCATACCTGTCAGGTCCTCCTTCCAGCCCGGCATCTCGGTGTATACTGGAGTGACCAATTCAGGGTCAATGTCGTAGGGAAAATGAGTAATAGTTTTGCCTTGATAATTATAAGCTGTACAAACTTTTAGCTTTTTGAATCCGCTGAGCACATCTCCTTTCATCATCATCAGTTGGGTGACTCCATTAATGGCTACAGCGTATTTTAAAGCGACTAAATCTAACCATCCACATCGTCTAGGTCTTCCCGTTGTAGCGCCAAATTCATTACCAACACGACCCATAGTTGCCCCGACCTCATCAAAAAGTTCCGTAGGGAAGGGGCCGCTACCCACTCTAGTGGTGTATGCTTTAAAAATTCCGAATACCTCTTTGATTTTCTTTGGCGCCACACCTAGACCCGTACAAGCCCCAGCCGCCGTAGTATTCGATGAGGTTACAAAAGGATAAGTTCCAAAATCTATATCGAGTAATGATCCCTGAGCACCTTCAGCCAAGATACTTTTGCCTTGAGCCATAGCCTCAAACAAATAGGCCTCACTATCGATAAAGTCCAATGTTTTGAGCGTCTCAATGGCCTCAAAAAAAGCGGTTTCTAACTCTTCTAGGTCGTACTGTATGTCTGCCTTATAAGAGGCAATCATGGCCTCATGTTTGTTGGCTAGGGCCCGATATTTTTCTTTCCAATGCGGCAATTCAATATCGCCCACACGAATTCCGTTGCGTCCCGTTTTGTCCATATAGGTTGGTCCAATGCCCTTTAGGGTTGAACCAATTTTTGCTTTGCCTTTGGCTGCTTCACTGGCAGCGTCGAGTAGTCTGTGGGTCGGCAGTATCAAATGAGCCTTTCGAGAAATCAATAGCTTTTTTTGAAAATCAATACCAAAGGGTGCTAGATTGTCCAGTTCTCTCTTGAAAATTACCGGATCAATTACTACGCCATTGCCGACTAAGTTTACTGCAGTTGGATGAAAAATACCACTCGGGATGGTGTGTAAGACATGTTTAATGCCGTCAAATTCTAGAGTATGCCCTGCATTAGGTCCCCCTTGAAAACGCGCGATGATATCATACTTTTTAGTGAGTACATCCACAATTTTTCCTTTTCCTTCATCGCCCCATTGGAGGCCTAGTAACAAATCTACTGCCATATGCTATAATCAGTTGCCTTTGCGGCGACCGTAAAAATAAAGTGAGTGTTTGGTTATGTCTACATCGAATACTTCTTCGATGGTTTTTTTAATAGTTTGGATGCGCGGGTCACAAAATTCCATGACTTCACCATTGTCTAAAATTAGATGGTCGTGCTGTTTGTCAAAATAGGATTTTTCGTAATGCGCTTGATTTTGACCAAAAAGGTGTTTGCGCACCAGGCCACATTCTAATAAAAGTTCAATAGTATTGTAAAGGGTCGCTCGACTGACGCGATAGTTTTTATTTTTCATTTTGACATAGAGCGATTCTATATCAAAATGATCTTTCTGATCGTAAACCTCAGACAAAATAGCGTAGCGCTCAGGCGTTTTGCGGTGCCCTTTTTCTTCCAAAAATGTGGTGAACACATTTTTGACGATGGCTTGATTGTTGATGTCTGTGGGTGTTTTCATCACAAAGCCTCAAATTTAGTCATTTATACCCTGCTGACTTTATCGATACCATTAATTTTTTTGATGTTTTTCACCAAGTTATCAAGGATAGATTTGTTTTTTACCTTGACCACAATAGTTCCTGTAAAAGTACCATCATTGGTATCAAAATGGACACTTTTCATGTCTATATGAAGGTTGTTCGACACCACTTTTGTAACACTATTAACCATACCAAAGGTGTCAATACCACTGATGCGCAGAGTCGCTTGGAATTCGCGTTGTGTAGAATCAATCCATTGGGCCTTCAAAATGCGATAATTATAATTGCTCTGCATTTGAATGGCATTGGGGCAAGTTGATTTATGTACTTTAATACCGTCGTTAATGGTCAAAAATCCAAATACATCATCTCCAGGTATTGGATTACAACAAGGCGACATTTTGTAATCTAGTTTTTCCTCATCCTTGCCAAATACAAGTTGATCATATTTTACCGTCAACTCTTCTTTGTTGAGGTCATCGTTATTTTGAGGACGCCGAATTTTGTTTTTAAAGAAGTTTACAAAAGCATTGCTGCGTGAGGCGGCAAAACTCTTAAGCATAGTGTTGTCAATAATACCTGCTCCAACGCGATAAAAAAGATCTAAACTGGTTTTTAACTTAAAATGACGAACTAACTCATTTACTGTTTTTTCATTGAAAGGTATTTTTTGCGCCCTGAGTTTACGCTGTAGTACAACTTTGCCCTCTTCAGCAATATTCTTCTGTTCCTCCTTTAATGAAGATTTAATTTTACTTATGGCACGACCAGTCAGGGCGTAATTGAGCCAGTTCGCGGTGGGTTTGGTCTTTTCAGAAGTGATTATTTCTACTTGATCCCCACTATTGAGCTCAAAACTCAATGGAACAAGTTTACCATTTACTTTAGCGCCCCTTGTTTTCAATCCGATTTGGGTGTGCACATGAAAGGCAAAGTCCAGTGCCGTTGCCCCTTTGGCTAAAGAATAAAGATCTCCTTTAGGAGAGAATACAAAAATTTCCTTTGCATATAGACTCAGTTTGAATTCTTCCACAAAATCTACAGCACTGATTTCTGAGTTTTCAAGGGTTTCCTGAAGTTTATTGAGCCATTGATCTAAACCGTCATCTTCGCTAAGTTCATTTTTGTATTTATAATGAGCCGCATATCCTTTTTCAGCGATTTCATTCATACGCTGGCTTCTAATTTGTACCTCGACCCAGCGTCCTTTTGGTCCCATTACCGTGATATGGAGCGCCTCGTATCCCGTCGATTTTGGAGCAGAAATCCAATCGCGTAATCGGGTTGGGTTTGGGCGAAAATGATCGGTCACTATGGAGTAAATCTTCCAAGCAAGAAATTTCTCGTCTTCAGATTGACCTTCATAAATGATGCGAATGGCGAATTTGTCGTAGACTTCATCAAAAGAGACGCTTTGGCGCATCATTTTGCGACGAATTGAAAATACCGATTTAGGACGACCTTTAATGTCGTATTTGATGCCTTCGGTATCTAAAGTTTTTTGAATAACCCCACTAAATGCACCGATATAGGCGTCCTGATCTTCTTTACTTTCTTTTATCTTATCCACGATATCGCGGTAAACCTCAGGCTCAGTATATTTTAAGCCGAGATCCTCTAACTCAGACTTTATATTGTAGAGTCCAATACGATGGGCCAAAGGTGCATAAATATAAAGGGTCTCTGAAGCTATTTTGAGTTGCTTGTCCGACGCCATGCTGTCCATGGTTTGCATATTGTGCAATCGGTCCGCGATTTTTATAATAATTACGCGAATGTCTTCATTTAATGTCAGCAACATTTTTCTAAAGTTCTCAGCTTGTATAGAAACATCTTTCTGATATTCAAGCTGAGAAATCTTAGTCAATCCATTCACAATACGTGCGATTGTTTCTCCAAAGATTTGTTCTATATCCCCGAGAGTATAGGGTGTGTCCTCAACCACGTCATGGAGCAGGGCGGCCGCAATAGAGGTCGCGTCCAATCCAATCTCTGAAGCAACGATTTTAGCTACAGCGATCGGGTGAAAAATATAGGCCTCACCACTTTTTCTGCGTTGTTCTTTATGTGCGTCTACAGCAGTGTCAAAAGCCGTTCTAATCAGTTTTTTATCCGCCCGACTAAGGGTTTGATAGCTGATTTTAAGCAGTTCTTTATACTGCTTGGCGATTTCTTTATTTTCTTGTTCTAGGACTGCTGGTGCCATAACATAAAATTACAACAAAGTTTGAGAGTGAGCAAGACTACAGTACGCTCTGCACGAGCAAAGAACTCTCTAAAAGACTCCGGAACTCAATAAAAAATTAAGGTAGATCTGTGTTTGTTGGGATCAAATGGGTGCTGCCATACGTTGGCGTACCGCCTCATAAATGAGAATTCCCGCTGAAACCGATACATTCATGCTATCTATGGTCCCGTTCATGGGGATTTTAACTTTTGCCTTGCTGGCTAGGCGCCAAGTCTCTGAAAGTCCATTGGCTTCAGTCCCCACAACTAGCGCAGAGGGTTTTGTGTAATCGACATCGGTGTAGGGGATGGCCTCCTGTAAAATCGCACTGTAAATCGCTATATTTTTTCCCTTGAGATAATTGATAATTTGCTCAGTAGAGCCTGTCGCTATATTTGTGGTAAAAACACCGCCCACACTGCTACGAATTATATTGGGGTTATAGAGATCGGTTTTTGGATTTGCCAATAAAAAGGCATCGACACCTGCGGCATCTGCTGTACGCAAAAGGGCGCCGATATTACCTGGTTTTTCGGGAGCCTCGGCCACCAAAATCAATGGATTTTTTGTCTCCAGCTTGAGTTGTTCTAAACTGTGGTCTTTGGTTTTAAACACACCGACAATCCCCTCTGTGGAGTCGCGATAGGCGATTTTTTTATAAACGTTTAGACTAACGGCGTAGGTTTTTATGCCTTGTGTCGCCACGGTGGATAAGCCCGCTAAGGGCGTGTCATATTGAGAGGGGCTGATATTCTGAGTGATTTCCGGACAATAAAACAGCATCGAGCCCACATAATCAGCAGCGAGAGCACGATTAATTTCGCGCAGGCCTTCGATGACAAAAACACCGTCCTTTTTCCGTGCGCGAGATTTCTCTTGCCATTGTACGAGCTGTTTGATCAGTCCATTACTGGTACTTGAAACAAGGATTGGGTTTTGTTTCATTAATCTTGGGTTTGCTGCCCATATTTATTGGCATAGCGCTTAAATAGCTCGGTCTGATGGGATTCTAGAGAAATTTCTCGTCCTTCGATAAATGCGTGGCTCAAACCATTGGTCCGCATGTCTAGTGCATCTCCTTCACTTACAAAAAAGGTGGCACTTTTACCGACTTCCAGGCTGCCATAATCGCCGTCAATACCTAATATTTTTGCCGTATTAGAGGTAATTAATTTCAATGCTTCCTCCGAGCTAAGTCCAAAACCGGAGGTGTGTCCTGCGTAAAAGGGTAGGTTTCTTGTACTCATACGCTCCATACTTCCCCGAGCATTTAGGCCGACGGTAAGCCCCCCTTTAGTGAGCAATACAGGGAGCTTGAAAGGCTTGTCATAATCATCGTCTTCTTGTGCCGGTAATGAGTGGACTCGATCCAGTAAAACAGGAATATTATACCGCTTTAAAAAGGGTATTATTTGATCAGCTTGATAACCACCCACTAAAACAATCTGATTCACTCCGTGTTGCTTCAGCTGGCTCACGGCATCCATGATTTCGCGGGCTCCATCGGCGTATACATAAACTTTTTTGTCGCCACTAAGGGTGCCGATAAGCGCTTCTAGGGCTTGATTGGGGACTGCAGGTTTTTCACTGATGTAGGCCTTTGTTCGATCAAAGAAGTCCGTGATGGTTTGCATTTGTTTTTCGTAGTCCTGGTTAGGTTTCCAGCCGCGATCTTCACCCATCCACCAGCGACCTCTTCGGTAGGTGTTGGGCCAATGTAAATGGACACCATCATCAGTTTTTACAGCTGCATCTTCCCAGTTCCAAGCGTCTAATTGGACGATTGAGGAGGTGCCGGAAAACACTCCACCTTGAGGGGTAACTTGAGCTAATAGTACTCCATTGGGCCGCATACTTTCTACGACTTGACTTTCGGCATTATAGGCAATAATACTGCGAATGTTTGGGCCATATTCTCCTAATTCATCATCGTCTTTACTTTGACGAATGGCATCTATCTCAACTAAACCCAAGGAGGATACCGGGGCGATGATTCCAGGATAAATGTGTTGTCCTGAAACGTTTAAAACCCGGCCTACTGGTGTGATTTCATCTTGTCCTAAAGCTTTAATTTTTCCTTGTTCAATCACCAAATGAGCATTTTCAATGACCGAACCATTACCTGTATGAACGGTCGCACCTACAAGGGTTATTGTCTCTGTTTGAGCTGGCGCTGGGGTCTGCTGGGCAAACCCAACAACCATAGCTAAAGGAAGTATAAAAGCGGTTAATGTATATTTAATGTTCATGGCAATTAGTTTATGGTTTCACATTCAAATTTGATTCGGTCTCCCTTTCGAGGGGCCCTTCCTTTATTTCCAGATGACTTTTGATCGGACAATATCATTTGAATGAGTTGATTTTTTTCTTTTTGTAGCGCTTGACGCATGGCTTTGTCTTCTTCAATATCAAAGTAAACAGCACCGTCAACCATTGTTTTTTCGGCATGAGCATACACCGAAAGCGGATGATCACTCCAAAGCACTAAATCGGCGTCCTTTCCTTTTTTTATGCTGCCGGTGCGGTGGTCTAGGTGAAGTAGTTTGGCGGGGTTAATGGTCACCATGGCCCAGGCATCTTCTTCGCTCATACCCCCGTATTTCACGGTTTTAGCGGCCTCTTGATTTAATCGTCGGGCCATTTCATCATCATCGCTATTTATTGCAGTAGTGACCCCGGCACGTGCCATGATCGCGGCATTAAAAGGAATAGCGTCTTTTACTTCGTATTTGTAGGCCCACCAATCACTAAAGGTTGATCCCCCGACGCCATGCTCTGCCATTTTATCGGCTACTTTATAACCTTCGAGTATGTGGGTAAAGGTGTTTACACGAAAATCAAAAGACTCAGCTACTTTCATAAGCATATTGATTTCACTTTGAACATAACTATGACAACTGATATAGCGCTCGCCCTCCAAAATTTCTCCCAAAGTTTCTAATTCTTCATCAACGCGATAAGGGGCGCCGCTTTTTTTCTGATCCAGGTAAGTGCGGGCACGATTAAAATAGTTGACATATAATTGTTCCACCCCCATACGGGTTTGAGGATAGCGACTAAAACTACTCCAGTTACTTTGTTTGACGTTTTCTCCAAGGGCGAATTTTATGAATTTAGGGGCATTATTGTACAACATATCTTGTGCCGAACCACCCCATTTTAATTTAATGATAGCCGATTGCCCACCAATAGGGTTTGCCGATCCGTGCAAAATTTGAGCAGAAGTAACCCCTCCAGCAAGATTGCGGTAAATGCTAATATCCTTAGGATTAACAACATCACTAATGCGCACTTCCGCTGAGGAATTTTGCCCCCCCTCATTAATGGTTAGCGCGGCAATATGGGTGTGTTCATCGATAATACCCGCAGTTAGGTGTTTTCCTGTGGCATCAATAATTTGCGCGCCACTGGCGGATAACCCTGATCCGATGGACTGAATTTTACCGTTCTTTACCAGAACGTCTGTATTATAGAGAATCCCTTCATCTTCTCCAGTCCAGACCGTAGCATTTTTAAATAAAACACTTTGCTGTGAAGGCAACTGGGTTCTTCCGTAACCTGTATTAGGGTAGGTAACTGGCATTATTTCCAAGGCAGTTTTCTCTGTATTCGCCTCTTCTGACCCAGAGTCACCGCTGGTTTCAGAATTAGGATTGATCCCCGGGGTAAAGGCAGTAGGACTTGCGACAAATGACCTAGACTCACCATCCTCAAAAAAGAGTTGACCGCTGAGTTCTAGGTTTTCAGGATTGATTTGAGCCATGGCTCTGAGCACACCACTACCTGCCTTGTCCTTGACTTGCCATTTCAGCCATTGTCCTTCTTGGGTGATTTTACCTGTCTCAAGACTATCGCTTTCGCCGTATTTAATAGATAATTTTCCTTCCTTATTTTCTAGGACGAATCCCTGAGCTCTTCCTGCAATAGCGATTTGATATTCTTGACTGATCTGCTGTTCTTGTGGTTTGATTATATGAGGTTTGCCCAAAATCCAGTGGCTTTGCATCGCACTGTTTTTTGAAAAAAGTGGTTTATCGGTGATAAGAAAGTTCGCTAGTTTGCCTGCATCAAGAGTGCCGATCATTTCACTAACCCCTAATTGCGCTGCAGGAGTGGTGGTTAAGGCACGTAGGGCTTCTTTTGGGTCCAGCCCATATTCAATTGCCTTTGCCAGATGTTCACCAAAAGATTTTGGATTTTTTAGTTCGTGTGTGCTTAAAGAAAATTTGATTTTTTTCTTCGCAAATTTTGTTGGGTTCAAAGGGGCTTGATTCCATCGTCTTAGATCCTCCAGCGACAACTGGGCACTGTAATAGGGATCAGAAACATCATACGCCTCAGGGAAATTTACAGGGAGAACGAATTGGGCTTTAGTCTGTGCAAGCTGATTTAAATATTCATAGCCGTCTGAAACCCCGACGATAATGTAAGGCTGATTAAATTGAGTGCCAATACTATGCGCTCTCAAGGCATTGGCATTATCTCCGGCTTCAAAAAACGCTGGTTTATTTAAATTGGCTAAAAGAGCCTCCAAGGTCTGATCGGTTTGCTCAGCATTGTTTTTATACCAATTAGCATCGTGATACATTTGACGCAATAAGGCCATAGCACCCATCAAGGAACCGGGATATGATTGACTGCTCTGATTGCTTTTTTCAAAAGAAAAACACTGGCTCGCCTGTGTTTCCAATAAACGATTGGCATCACTTGATTCATCGGATAGGGCCACGACAAATCCACTGCCACGGGCTATGCCGTCTTTAAGTAGACTGTGCACTACACCAAAACCTTGCTCACGCATGCTTTGGGCCGTTCTTTGATCGTATTTAAAGTGGTCGATCGCGTTTTGTTCTGCACGGATGTGATCATTCCAGTAAAATCCTTCTCTGGTAGGTTCATATTGTGGGGAGCGTCTCCCACCTCCTTCAGATTTTGGCGTTTCGACGCCAAAGCTAGTGTAAGCATCAATAAAGGAAGGATAAATGTGTTTTCCATTTAGGTCTTGAACAAGGGCATGTTCGGGTAAATTGATTTTATCGCCCACGGCTATGATTTTGCCAGAACGAATAAGCAGCGTACCAGAGTTGATCTCTCGGTCGGCATCCAAGTGAATTACGGCGTTAGTAAAAGCGATCAGTCCGTCGTAATTTTCTTTCAATTGATCATTTTGTGGAAAGTAGTCTTGAGCGATTGCAGGACTCATAAGGCCAAATGCCAGTAAGGAAAACAAGTACTTTTTCATGCATTTCGAATTTTAAGGACAATAAATATAGCAAAGTAAGTCCTTAAAATATGGTTGGAATGGCTTTTCTTTTTAAAATGGATGACGTTGGTCATATTGCACTAAAAGTGCCACCATATAGCTATAGCTGCGAATCCCTTTGGATTGATTGTTAGCCTTGAGAAATTGATCCCAAAATACCTTGGAAATGGACTCCATAGGGTTTTTATAAGATTCCCAAAAAGCCCGCATTTCTCGATAGCTCTCTAAAATGCCAAAATTAATGTTAGGGAGCATTCGCTCGTAAGCCTCGCGATCGCTGCGCGCAACTTCGTTAAGACAATAGCGCAAAGCAAAAATAGACCCCGAATATCGGATGTAAGTGTTCTCGTGATTAATGGTGGCCAGAGTAGCGATAAAATTAGCTTCATTTTCCGCTGCAAACCCCATTTGATGAGCCTGTTCATGGGCACTGACTACGGGAAATTTATAATTTTTTATGCGCTCATTCACCTGAGCTTCCCCGGTGATGGGATTGTAGTATCCACTATAGCCCATGTAGGTTAGTCCTAAGGACCAAAGCGAGGGTTTGATGCTGGTGCCCTGATAATCAAATTGTGGATATTTTTTACCCAGTGATTGATAACCTTGACGGGAGTAATTAAAAATTTCTTCTTGAGTATAAGGCAGGTCAATTTTTACGCTATCGGCATAGCCCAATTCACGGTGCAGTGCGTTGCTTTTTTCAACCAGGCGCTCGGTCAATATAATGAGCTGTTCGGTGGTGTAATCAGGGGAAAGGTCTAAAGATTTATAGAGTGGGGGGCGGAGGTAATTCAAACCCCAAATTAAATTAAACATCAGGTAGATCAGCCCTAGGCTAGCGCATAGATCAAGGAAAAAGCCTTTGGCATCATTCACTAATCTTTTGGCATTTATCCAAAGCCAACGCAAAATCATGATGCCCATTAGGGTGTACAGCACATCCCCGATAGAAAAAGGAATCCAACCAAATAAAAACCGTTGAAGAGTGCTGAGATAAGGATAAATTCCCAAACTGTAATATTGTTCAATATAAGGCGCATAAGGGCGCAGCAATTGGAGCCCGAAATACTGTATTGGCAATAAAAGTGCTAGGAAAATGCGACGGTTTTTACCCATATCCAAACATACAAATAAATCCCAAAGTAATGTTTTAGAAGACAAATCAAAGGGCTAAATTTGTGTAAAGTAACTTTATGAGTACAGCAATATCATCATTAGTACCTCAGGCAATTTGGGCCAATTTCGAAAAACTAAATGCAGTTCCCCGGGCTTCCAAAAAAGAAGAGGCCGTCATTGAGTTTATTAAAAACTTTGGTTTGGATCTAGGCCTGGCAACAGAGGTTGATTACATTGGAAATGTCCTGATACGCAAGCCAGCCACAGACGGTATGGAAAAGCGTAAAACAGTAGTGATGCAGGCTCATTTGGATATGGTGCATCAAAAAAATGCCGATGTTCATTTCGACTTTGAGACCCAAGGCATCGATATGTGGGTCGATGGCGATTGGGTGCGGGCTAAAGGCACTACACTAGGGGCAGATAACGGTCTTGGGGTAGCTGCGATTATGGGGATTTTGGCCGCAACAGATATAGCCCATCCCCAAATTGAAGCCCTTTTTACTATTGATGAAGAAACGGGTATGACAGGGGCTCTAAAGTTACAGCCAAACTGGCTTACTGGAGACATACTGCTTAATCTTGACACGGAAGAGGACAATGAACTCGGTGTTGGCTGTGCCGGCGGAATTGATGTGACCTTTAAAGCTTGCTATACTCCTGTTTCCAGCAAACCTGGATCTGCTTATCAAATTTCTGTGCGCGGTCTTCAGGGCGGTCATAGTGGTATGGATATCCATAAGGGTCTGGGTAACGCCAACAAAATCATGAATCGCTTACTTTGGGCGGTGGCTGATGTGGTAGATCTGTCGCAGCTCAACGGCGGTAGTCTGCGCAATGCCATCCCGAGAGAGAGTTTTGGGGTGGTGGTAGTTGCCCCAGATCAAGAACATACTTTTAAAGAGTTAATGGCCAACATTCGTCAAGATATTTTAGGAGAATTTGCCGGGCTTGAGCCGGATTTATCCATTGAGATTAATGCCATTGATGCACCAAAAGAAATAGTGCCTAAAGATGATTTTATGCGATTGATTTACGGAGTACAAGCCACGATCAATGGTGTTTACAGAATGAGTCCTGATATTGAGGGGCTGGTGGAGGCCTCAAATAATTTGGCCAAAGTCACAGTCAAAGATGGATTAGTACAATGGGAGTGTTTGACTCGATCCTCTGTGGAGAGTACAAAATGGGATTTGGTGCGTCAACTCCAAGCAGTAGGGAATCTCGCAGGGGCTACGGTTGAGTATTCAGGAGATTATCCAGGCTGGGCACCCAATATGAACAGTCCTATTCTCAGAGTCATGCGTGACATTTATAGAGAATCCTATGGTTATGAGCCTCATGTTGCGGCTTGTCATGCTGGTTTAGAGTGTGGTATTATAGGAAAGCATTATCCAGAGCTTGATATGATTTCTTTCGGCCCCAATATTCGTGGGGCGCATTCTCCCGATGAGCGCGCCAGCATTTCTTCGGCCCAGAAATTCTGGGATTATCTTGGTAAAACTCTATCGCAGATTCCTGAGCGGTAAATACAAACAAAAAAGTCGCTGCAAAGCAGCGACTTTTTTAATCATCCTAAGTTTGAGGGCTATAATTTTACCTTAATAATGCGGAGTGATTGAAGGTGAGTGATCGAGGCTTATTGGGCCGGACCAACCAATTCAATTTCAAAAATCACATCACTGTTCGGCGGAATTACATTGCCAGCACCTTGAGGACCCCAGGCCAAATGTGATGGTATGAATACCGTTAGTTTGTCGCCATAACTCATTTCAAACATGGCCTCTTTAAATCCGGGGATTAAACCGGCATCCTTACTATAGGCAGAAGGTAGTGGAACATATTGATTGTTTGCGGCGCGCTGAGCGTTCACACTTTCATATTGCTCTGCCACTGCTTGTATGCTTGTATCGAGCAGATTTCCATCACTAAAATACCCGGCATAATCCAATAAAACCTTGGTGCCTTCAGCTGGCTTCATTCCTTTTCCTTGGTGATTCCAATATATTTCAATCCCCGATGGATAGGCCTTAGCCTCAAGGGCGAGGGCGTCAAATTCTGCTTTCTTCTGTGCAGCAACAAGAGCAATGCGGGCTTCTTTTTCAGCTTTGGCCTGCTCAATTTTTTCGAGTTCTTCTTCAAAAGAAGGCTCCTGAACACCATTGTTGATGATACTTACAGAATTGATATATACGGGTTCTACAGGCTTATCACCAGGCTTGCTTGTGGCAACAGAACCGATAGAATCCACCACGTCTTGTCCGATTATAATTTCTCCGAAAACTGTGTGTTTTCCATTGAGCCAAGGTGTTTCTTTCAGGGTGATGAAAAACTGGCTCCCATTAGTGGCTGGGCCCGAATTTGCCATAGATAAAATTCCTTTTCCTTTATGACTAAGACTATCGACTATTTCATCTGGAAAGGCATAGCCCGGATTTCCGGTGCCATCTCCTTTTGGATCTCCGCCTTGAATCATGAAGTCTTTAATCACCCTGTGAAAGGTAAGTCCATCAAAATAGGCTTTACCCTTGTAAATTGAATCTACTCTTGGGTGTGTTCCTCTTGATAAGGCTACAAAATTGGCTACGGTAAGCGGTGTAGCTTCGTGATAAAATTTAGCAACAAAAGTCCCCTTGTTAGTTACGAATTCTGCGTAGAGTCCTGGTGCTAAGTCCGGATATTTTGTTTTACAACTGCTGAGTGTAAACAACAAAACACTGGCGTAAAGAACAATATTTTTCATAATAATTTAGTTTATTGAATTTGGCTGAATTTGTTAGAGTTTATGTCTTTGTTTAGGGCTATTTTACAAGTTTATTCTGTCAAATTTCAACGCGAAGATAATATAAGTATTAAATAATGTATCGGCATTTTTCTAGGGAATCGACTATGGAGGCAACAAAAAATGAAAATCAATTCTGCCGATTAATATCGACCAACACTGGAGTGTTGGGCTGAATCACTCCTGGAACCCCCCGATAACCATAGGCCATTACAGAGGGAAGTAAAAGACGTATAGATTCTTTATTTTGAGTCAATTTGATCCCTTCACGGACCCCACTGATTAATTCTTGATGGCTTTGGTCCACCAAATACTCAATCCATCCATTTTGATCGGCCGTAATTAATTCGTTGAGATTTAAATCAGAAACACTGAAGGAAAATATGACTGTGTCTCCTGTTTTTGGGGTCAAGAGTTCATCTGTACTCCTGGGTGCCAAGGCATACCAAAATCCTGAATCTGATACGCGATATTCGCGAAGATTATCTTGTGTTTGAATAAAGGCCTTTATTTCTAGCTCCTCTTGCGCGTAAAGAGCCTTATTGCGTTTGGCTGAATCTTCCATAAAGCTGCCCGAGCGCTTCTGAAGAGGTTTTCTAGGCTCAGGTTGAGCACAGGCGATAAAACTCACAGAAATCATCAAACTTAAAATCAGGTTACTCAACTTCATAAAGTTCATTTTTATATAAAGGTAAATGACTTAGGAGATGCTCAATGGCCTCAGAGAGTTTACCTTGATAACGCCCTCCTGCCGCATTTACGTGTCCTCCGCCATTAAAGTGATTTCGAGCAAAATCATTAACCGAGAAATTTCCAATACTGCGCAAAGAAATTTTTATGATTTGTTCGCTTTTATTTTCGATAAAAATTAGGGCAAATTTTATGCCCGCTAATTGTAGTGCATAGTTGACAAAGCCCTCAGTATCACCCTTTTTAAAATCACATTGATCTAAATCACTTTGACTGAGAAAAGTGTAGGCGGTTTGCCAATCCTGCTTGATGACCATATGCTCCAAAGCGCGTCCCAAAAGTTTCATGCGCCCGGGACTTTGATTGTCATAAACCGCTTGGTGAATTGAACTGTGATCGGCGCCCGCCTCAATAAGTGCGGCCGCGATTCGATGTGTTTTGGCGGTTGTGGCTGGAAATTTGAACGAGCCCGTATCGGTCATTATTCCCGTGTATAAGTTCGTCGCCATGGCTTGGGAACAACCCGGCCATCCTGTCCATGCCTCAATAAGATGGGCCACCATTTCACTAGTACTGCTCATGGTGGTATCGCTCCATGTCAAAACGGCGTAATCTGCAGGCTGTTGATGATGATCAATCATCACAAAAGGCTTTTGTTGGTCTTGTAGCAGACTTTCAAGGCTCCCTACACGCGATAAATCGTTAAAGTCGAGGGTGCAAATAATTTCAGCTCGCGTCAAAAATTCAGAAACCGGTAGTGGGTGTTGTTCAAAATTTAAAATTTGATCACTTCCAGGCATCCACTTTAAAAAATCCGGAAAATCATTGGGCATGATCACAGTGGGTTTATGGCCGAGTTCAATAAGAAACCAATAGAGCCCCAAGGCTGCACCCACAGCGTCGCCATCGGGATTTTTATGACCGATGATTGCGACCTCTTTCAGGTCTATAAATAAGCTTTGAAATTGCGATAAAATAGTGGTGTTCATGTTTTGCGAAGATACAATTTCTTGATGGGTTTACATTTGATAATTGATAATTAAAACACTACTTTTGCGGCCAAATTAAAACGTACCATGAGAACAGACCGTACATTTACTATGCTTAAACCTGATAGTGTTGAAAAAGGAAACATCGGGGCTATTTTAGAAAAAATCACAGGCGCAGGATTTAAAATTGTCGCTTTGAAATTAACGCAGATGACTCAGTCAGACGCCGAAACCTTCTATGCCGTTCACAATGAGCGCCCATTCTTCGGAGAGTTAGTAGAGTACATGACTCGTGGACCAATAGTGGCTGCAGTTCTTGAAAAAGAGAACGCTGTTCAGGATTTCCGTACCCTTATTGGCGCAACAAATCCAGCGGACGCTGCAGAGGGAACCATTCGTAAACTTTACGCCGCTTCTATGGGTGAAAATGCCGTGCACGGAAGTGACAGCGATGAAAATGCAGAAATCGAAAGCCAGTTTCACTTCCCGGGAAGAGAAATTTTTTAAGGTTTTTCCGGTCTTCTGACAATAAGATTTATAATTACCATTAGGCGAAATGACAGCATTTCGTACATAGAAAAAGTCGACGCGCAGCGCCGACTTTTTTATTTAAAAACAATGGACTGAACCAAATCTTGCCCAAGTTCTTTATTCATTAAAGCTATTATTTTATCCTTGCCGTAATGCAATTCCTCACGAAGTACAGATGAGGTCAAATAAACGTGCAGCACAGGAGGTGCCCATCGCAAACTTTTAGTGTATTTGGAAATAGGAGGCCCCATGACCTCATGCCACATAGCTTCAACATTTACTTTGCTCAGGCCTACTTCAAGTTTTGAACCCGTCAAAAACTCTTGTAGGACCGATGAAATAGGTTGAGATTCTGTATTGCGTTTGGGCATGACCGCTACAAGTTAAAAATTTTATAACTCTGATGTACAGATTTCACAACACTTTCAGTGCGCTGACTGTGGGTGTCACTGATAAATATCTGACCAAAGGATTCATGATCTACTAAACCAATAATCTGCGCTACACGGGTCTCATCGAGTTTATCAAAAATGTCATCAAGTAAAAGAATTGGTGCCGATTTGCTCAAGTCTTTCAAAAAATCAAACTGAGCGAGTTTAAGGGCAATTAAAAATGACTTTTGCTGGCCTTGCGAACCGAATTTTTTAATTGGATGCGCCCCAATATCAAAATTTAAATCGTCTTTGTGTATCCCGTAGTTGGTGTATTGGGTGGCTCGATCTCTTGAAAAGTTTTGTTTGAGTAAATCTTTTAGCTCAGTTTGATGCAGCTGACTTTGATAGGTCAGATTAACAGATTCTTTGCCTTGGCTAATAAATTGATAGCGCTCCGTGAATATGGGCATAAAAGTTTGAATGAACCCCTGTCTTTTTTCATGGATCGCATGGCCCAGACCATGGAGTTGGTCGTCGTAAATCGAAAGGGTTTCTGGGTCAAAAGTATGATTCAGATGAAAGTATTTAAGTAAGGCATTGCGCTGACTCAAAGTCTTTTGGTAGTCCAATAAATTTCTCAAGTATTGTGGGTCTCCCTGGGCAATAACCCCATCAATAAATTTTCTGCGCGTTTCACTACCCTCGATAATCAAATCCCGATCACTCGGAGAGATAATCACCAGAGGAATTAGGCCAATGTGATCACTGATCTTATCATACGGCTTACCGTTGCGTTTGATGGTTTTCTTTTGGCCTTTTTTTACCCCTAGTACTACGTGTTCCTGTGCACCTTGTTTCTGATAAGTCCCGTCGATGACAAGAAAATCTTCACCGTGTTTAATGTTCTGCAGCGCGATGGGGTTGAAATAGCTCTTGCCAAAGGACAATTGATAGACTGCATCAAGGACATTGGTCTTTCCTACACCATTTGGTCCTACAAAACAGTTAATCTTGGCGTCAAATTCAAAAGAACGAGCCTCAAAGTTTTTGTAATTGACTAAAGCGAGTGAGGATAAAAACACAAAAAATGATTTGGTCTGGGTTATAAGGAACTAAACGCTTTCTCTAAGGGGCGCTAAATCACCGCAAATTATTGATTTTTCACTTTAAAATTATAATAAAAATCATATTTTTGCCCCTCAAATTAAGCAACTATGGCGACTTATAAAAAACGCGGTTACAAGCCCAAAACTAGTGTAGAAAAAGAGGTAGAACTCGAAGCAGGAAGTACTACAGCAGAGGTATTTAGTAGTTTGGATGAGGGGGCTTCACGCACTGAGGCTTGGGTAGAAAAGAATCAAAAGTCAATATTTACTATGGTGGCGGTAATTGCCATTGGTGTACTGGGTTATATCGCTTATCAGAAATTTGTTTTTGAACCAAAGCAAACTGAAGCAGCAAATGAGGTATATCAAGCAAGTTCATATTTTGAACAAGCCCTAACCGCTGACGTCCAAAAAGACTCTCTTTACTTAATGGCCCTTAACGGTAATGCCGGACGATACGGACTCTTGGATATCGCAGATAAATTTGATGGAACACCAGCAGGGGACCTAGCGCGTTACCAGGCAGGAGTAGCATATTTCAACTTAAGCCAATACGATAAAGCCATCGAATTTCTCGATGGATTCAGTAGTGGGGATGCTATGATGACTCCTGTAGCCAAAGGCCTGATTGGGGATTCATTTGCTCAGTTAGAACAATATGATGAAGCTTTGAATTATTATCAACAAGCCGCTGATTTAAGCAATAATGCGCTTACCACGCCACGCTATTTGTTAAAGCTTGGGACCACCGCATTGCGTTTAGGACAAAATGGAGCAGCCCTCAAAGCTTTTACCCGCATAGTAGATGAATTTGAAGATGCCTCTGAAGCAACTCAAGCTAAAGCCTATAAAGCTCAAGCAGAGGCGGCGCAATAAATCATGGCTACGGCTCAAAAAAATCTTTCGGAATTTGATGCGCACAACATGCCCGATGCCTCAGGCTTGAAAATCGGTATTGTGGTAGCTCAATGGAATCCTGAGATTACTCATTGTCTCGCTCAGGGTGCTCTTGAAACGCTTGAGCGTTGCGGGGTCGCGCCACAAAATATTCTTCAGTGGGAGGTTCCAGGTAGTTTTGAGCTCGTTTACGGTTGCCAAAAAATGATGAGCACCCACCAGGATTTGGATGCGATCATTGCTATTGGTTCTGTAGTTGAGGGGGAAACCAAGCACTTCGATTTTGTTTGTTCAGGAGTGACCCAAGGAATAAAGGACCTCAATCTCTTAGGAATTATGCCTGTAATCTTTTGTGTCCTTACCGATCAAAATATGGAACAAGCCCGTGCCCGCAGTGGAGGAAAACACGGAAACAAGGGAGTCGAGGCCGCCACAGCCGCTATCCAAATGGCGGTTTTAGGGACTGAGTAATCAACCAATCCCTTGATTATAGTTTATTGGGCTTTTTGTCAAAACGGGCACTTTCTTACTGTTATTAATTATTCTGATTAAAGCGTGTAAGGCTGAGTCTTTTGAAACGCCTAAAAAACCCTTTTAAAGGGGCCTGATAACTCTGTTTAAATCCTTATTTTTGAAGGACAGGATTATGATCAAATTCACTTTAATAAAGCGTCTTAAAACGAACAATCGGTTTAATTATACTCCACGATATTATCGTGGTAAGCCCAAGGTAGATGCCAGTCATAGTGGCAATAAAATAGACCATTATGTCGATACCCTTAACCAAAACGATTACTCGGGCCATTGGCATGCGGCCAGAAATAAATACCGCAACCGAGAAAATTCATCTTGGAATGCAACCATTTGGATACTGATCGCTTTATTTACCTTGGTATTTTTATGGATTATTGATTTTGATTTATCAATTTTTTTAGGGTGAATCTTCCAAAGGACATAAAACTATTGCCAGAGCACGTTGCCAATCAAATCGCTGCAGGCGAAGTCGTGCAGCGTCCGGCCTCTGTGGTTAAAGAACTTTTAGAAAATGCCATTGACGCAGGGGCAACTCAAATTACTCTCGTGCTCAAAGGGGCAGGTAAAACCTTGATACAAGTCATTGATAATGGTTCAGGGATGACCCCAGAAAATGTTTCTTTGTGTTTTGCCCGCCATGCGACGTCAAAAATTTCCTCGGCGGAAGATTTATTCTCTCTGACCACAAATGGATTCAGGGGAGAAGCCATGGCCTCAATTGCGGCTATCGCTCATGTAAGTCTGAAAACGAAAACTCAAGATTCGGCTCAGGGAATTGAGTGCATCATTGAAGGTAGTGAGATAGTCTCTCAAAGTCCATGCGTGATGCAGCCTGGTACCGTAGTTTCGGTGAAAAATTTGTTTTATAACATCCCGGCGCGGCGCAACTTTTTAAAGGGGGATCATATAGAACTAAAGCATTGTGTCGAGGAATTTCAGCGCGTAGCTTTAGCCCACAGCCATATTGGCTTTAAAATGGTGCATCAAGATCAGGATTTATTTCACTTTAGCCCGGCCAATGTGCGTCAGCGCATCGCTGCTGTACTGGGCGGTAAGGCTAACGAGCGATTAGTGCCAGTTGAGGAAAATACAGAGATTGTTGCCATATCGGGGTTTGTACTTAAACCTGAATTTGCCAAAAAGTCTCGCGGGGATCAGTACTTTTTTGTTAATAATAGATTTATCAAAAGTCCTTATTTGAATCATGCGGTGAATGCGGCCTTTGAGGGGATGATTAAATCCGACCTGCATCCTGGTTATGTACTTTTTTTAAAAGTTGATCCTGCCGCGATAGATATTAATATTCACCCCACTAAAACTGAGGTTAAGTTTGAAGAGGAACAATCGATTTACGCCGTTTTAAGAGCTACAGTGAAGCACAGTTTGGGGCAATTTAATATTATGCCATTATTGGATTTTGAGCGAGACTCAAGTATGGATCCCACCTACGCGTCTAATAGTCAGATGCCTAATACGCCACAAATAGAGGTTGACCCGGATTTTAATCCCTTTGGTGGTTCTGCAACATATCGATCGAAAGAGGAAAAGGCCTCATGGTCATCACTTTATGTTGGACTTAAGGCTGAAGAACCATGGCACAGTCTGGAGGTAGAAAGTCAAGAGGTCACCGGAACACTTTTTGAAGAGGATACCCAAGAATCGGACCAATTAACGGTGCAGATTCAAAATAAGTATATTGTAACAACCATAAAACGTGGCCTTATTGTGGTCCATCAGAATTTTGCGCATCAACGCATTATTTATGAACGCTTATTACGTACTTCAACCCTGGAGCAAGCGGCATCACAGCAAAAATTATTTTCTGTAGATATAGAGTTAAGTTCTATTCAAAGCCTATATGCAGCGGAAATTCAAAGTGCCCTCAAAAGTATTGGCTTTGATTTTGAAATACAAGAGAATGTTATGAGCTTAAGTGCTGTTCCAGTGGGTCTTTCTGAGTCACAGGCCGAAGCCGTCATTCTGGCTGTGATAGACGAGAGTCTGAATGATCGCCCCGATGATGGGTTTGGTTTGATGGATACTATCGCCTGTTCACTTGCCACAAAAATGGCGATTAAATCAGGGCATAAACTAACACTGATCGAACAACGGGATTTGATAAACGAATTGTTTGCCTGTAAAGAGCCAGATCGATCACCGAGTCAACGACGCACATTTATTACCATGGACGCTCAGGAATTAGAACAAAAATTCATTTAATGCGACAAGTTTCAGAAACAATAAAAGTATTAGTGATCAGTAATGTACTGTTCTTTTTGGGAACACTCGTTTCTGGCGATGCGATATATCAAATCTTCTCATTGTACTATTTTGATAATCCTCAATTCGCATTTTGGCAACCCTTGACCCATATGTTCATGCATGGAGGTTGGATGCATTTATTGTTCAATATGTATGCGCTTTGGGCCTTTGGCGCTCCACTTGAAGCCCAATGGGGTCGCGATAAATTTTTATTTTTTTATTTTTCGGCAGGGCTCGGTGCTGCTTTGATCCATTCATTGGTCAATTGGTATTACGTATCTCAAGGGATAGAAACTTTGATGTCCATGGGTATGACGGCCCAGGAGGTTGCCGAGCTTTTAAATAATACCTTATCTTCTGGTTCATATCGCGTTATCCCTGAAATGGGCGCGGGTGTGGATCAGCAATTTTTTACAGCTTATAATACCCCGGCTGTCGGAGCCTCCGGGGCGATTTACGGAATACTTGTGGCCTTTGGGATGTTGTACCCTCATGTTGAACTCATGTTAATTTTTGTGCCTTTTCCTATCAAGGCTAAATACTTTATCCCAATATTATTGGCGTTAGACTTATTTTCTGGGCTCACAGGTTCCTCCTTATTTGGTCAAAATATTGCCAATTGGGCGCATTTAGGAGGGGCGCTCTTCGGGTTTATTATGGCTTACTATTGGCGAAAAAATAGTTTTAATCATAAACGCTGGTATTGAAAATGAGGTCAAACGAGAATTTATGGGACCAATTCAGGCGGCAAGATGTTATGACCAAAATTATGGTCATCAATGGGGTCGTATTTTTAGTTTTTAGTATTAGTTCGGCCTTAATGGGCTGGTCACGCGGTAATGTTTATTCTTGGTTCGCCTTACCTGATGATCCGATTCGTTTTCTCGGTCAGCCTTGGTCGCTGTTGACTTACAGTTTTCTGCATTCAGGAATTTTTCATTTACTTTTTAATATGATTTGGTTGTCCTTTTTTGGACGCTTTGTACTCAATCTTTTTCCAGCACGGCGCTTTTTAACGCTTTACCTACTCGGGGGAATAGTGGCTGGTTTAGTATACCTTATTTCTTATAATGTCTTTCCAACTTTTCTCGGTGTCCCTAGTGGTCAACTGGTAGGTGCTTCGGGAGCTGTTATGGCTATTATGGCCTTCGCGGCTTTATATAGTCCATATGCTACAGTTCGTGTATTTTTCTTTTCCTTAAAATTATGGCAACTGGCGGCCATAATGGTTTTATGGGATTTAATCAGGCTCCCTGAGATGAACAATGCGGGCGGATTATTGGCACATTTGGGTGGTGCGGCATTTGGCTATTATTATGGGCGAAATTTACAACGCGGCCGAGATGTAGGAATGTGGTTTGATCGTCTTATAGATCGTTTAACATTGCTTTGGCCTCGTTTCTCAGGTGGCGGAAATCCCACCTTTAAAAATCGTTCGAGTTCGGCTAAAAAAAGTCGCTCAAAAAGTACTTCTCCCAATACTGAACAAGAAAAAATTGATGCGATACTGGATAAAATTGGTCAAAGCGGTTATGAGAGTCTGACCAAGGAGGAAAAAGATTTTTTATTCAGATCAGGACGGAATTAGACCAATTTTTGCACCCCATGACACGCAAACTAATTTTTGGCTTTAACGTTGTTGCCCTGCTGCTTTTATTGCTTTCATTTTTGGTCCCAATGGTGGCCCCAAATAGATTTCCTGTACTTTCATTACTGAGTTTGTTAAGCTTACCTATCATTGTCCTAAATGGACTATTTTCAGTGTACTGGCTGATTCGATGGGACCGGAGATTTTTCCTGTCGGCTTCGCTGCTCATTATAGCCCATATATATTTCGGTCCCTTTGTTTTGGGAGGTAAAAATAATGAGCCGCACCGTCAAGATGGGGTAAAAGTCCTCTCGCATAATGTTCATTTATTTGACAAGTATGCCGATGAATCAACGAAACAGAAAATGAGCCAGGAGTATGATGAATTAATTGCCAAACATGAGCCAGATGTGCTTTGTTTACAGGAATATACTGCTGCACACCAGGTTGATTTTAGTGCATACCCTTATCAGTACCTATATTTCAATCCACCATTCAAGCTCATGGGTCAGGCCATTTTATCTCGATTTCCCATTATAAATCGTGGTAGTTTAGATTTTAAGGAGACGCCCAATAATGTGATTTATGCGGATTTATTGGTGGGGAAGGATACTTTAAGGGTGTATAATGTACACCTTCAGTCCATCGGATTTAACCCTACAGAGAATATTGCTGATCAAGGAGGTGCTGATCAATTAAAAACAAGATTTTCAAAAACTTTTGTAAAACAGCAATATCAGGTCGAAGAATTAATTACCCATATGACAAAGACTGGACATCCGAAAATATTGGCTGGAGATTTTAACAATACGGCCTTTTCTTATCTATATAGAGTTATCAATACTCAATTTCAGGACGCTTTTCAGATTAAAGGTCACGGCTTAGGGGCTACTTACTATTTCAATCGACTGCCCCTGCGTATCGACTTTATTTTTTCCGATCCGGAATTCGAGATTTTAGAGTTTGAAACTCTAGAGGAGTCCTTGTCGGATCATTTACCCATTATCGCCAAGATTAAGCCCTAGATAATTCAGTTCATTTTTAATCACGAATACTCCCTGAATTTAAAAATTTACAGTGGCTAAAAGTTATTGATCCAAAGGTATGTCTTCTAAATATGCCAGGGTCTGTGGGCCCAAATTAAAAAGGGCATCTAATACACTGCAGTTAGAAATAAATGCATGATTGCTTTGAAAAACCTGAATGTAGTGGGGGAAATTTATTGGACTATTGCGTTTTTGTTCGCCATAATAGCGCCAATCCTTACCTGAAAAATCCATTTGATAGGCTTGGGTTCTGCTATAATTGAATTCTTTACCGATGAGCTGCATCAGGCGATCAATTATCTTGAGATTATGCTCTTGCAGTACTACTGATTCCGAGGTGAATAAATCGGCGAGATCATCTTCGTAATACTCGAAAAAAGGCGCGGTGCGATAAGCCGTTTGTATGGATTTCCAATGATTGGCCGCCCAAGGGAAAGCGCTTTCGCTTTGGACCTCTTTGGTCTTTTGCCGCCCTGTGGTTTTATTGTGCTTTATCGGCACGAATAACCCCAGAGTCCCTTGTGCATGAGCGATATAGGTACGATTGCGCAGGGTTTGTTTTTGGTAATTATCACAGACTTCAAAAACAATGTTTTCGCTGCGAACCATCGCAGACATTTGCAGTATATCAGGGAAATATGTCGGGAGAAATAAATCCAATTATTTCTTTTTCTTGCGCTTTTGCCAATAATACCAGCCGTAATATCCTACAAGAGCCATCAAGAAATAAGAGAGGTAAGACTTTGGCTCTCCAGAGCCACCTACTGTGGTAAACATGCGTTCCCAGCGGATTTTGCTGAATCCTTTTTTATTCGCATCTAGACTAAGCCATATAAATACCGGCTTTCCAATGACGTGATTTTCTGGAACAAAGCCCCAACTACGAGCATCTTGGGAATTATCGCGATTATCTCCCATGAGCCAATAATAGTTCATTTTAAAGGTGTACTGGCTCATGGGACTACCATTGAGCAGGACTTCATTATCGCGGACTTCGATTTTTTGGGTTAGCCCGAGTTCGCGACCTTCATAAACCTCGATAATCCGGCGATATAGCGGTAGGGTTTCTGGTGTAATGGATACTGTCGCTCCGGCCTCAGGAATGTAGATAGGGCCAAAATAGTCATTGTTATTGGCATAATCTACACTATATGGAAATACTGATCTGTCGAAATTCCCGTCACGGTTTTTTAATTTGGTGACTGACACAACATCGCTTACGGCCTCGAGTTGGCTCGCGACGGCTTCACTCATATGGACTCTTTGTTTGATCAAACCCGTAGATTGGTCCATTCCTGCAAAGCTGATGTCCGAGATTTTAAATCGGTCATAAATCACAGGGTTAGGCTCGTTATATACACGCCCTCCACGTTCTACTTTAATCAGAGGCTTTTTGGAGATGACTTCGTAAACAAACTGAATCTTTGCCCGGTCAGGCAGAATATTTGACTCTCCGTTTATATAAACATAACCGTCCACTACCGATAGGGAATCACCGGGAAGACCTACGCAGCGCTTGACATAATTTGATTTTTTGTCAATGGGTTTTTGTACACTGCCGCGCATAAATCCAGGACGTATGTCCACCAGGGTATCCACAGGCCAATTGAAAACCACTATATCATTACGCTTGATTTCTTGAAACCCTGGAATTCTAAAGTAGGGGAGTTGGGGTGTATTTAAATAAGATTTTGTGCCTACAAAAGGAATGGTATCGTGCACCATAGGTAGGGCTACACTGGTCATGGGTGTTCTTGCCCCGTAATGAAATTTACTCACAAATAAATAATCGCCCACTAAAAGTGTTTTTTCTAAGGACGAAGAGGGGATCGTAAAGGGCTGCATAAAATAAGTATGCACTAGGGTGGCAGCCACCACGGCAAATAAAATACTGCTTACCCATTCGCCCGCAGAACTTCGGGGCATAAGGCTGCGGTCTTTTTTGTGCTCGAGGGGCTGGGTGTAATTAACGTAATATAGATAAAGCCCCAAGGTCAATACGACATAGGTGTTTTTTAGGCGTTGATTAAAGCCAAAACTGCGCATGGTTTCCACCCAAACAACGGGCAACATGATTAAATTGATTATCGGAATATACAAGAGCATCACCCACCATTTTGGTCGGTTGATGATGCGCATTAGCACAGTAGCATTATAAATAGGGATAAGCCCCAAAACAGGGGCAAAACCAGCGGCTTTGTACATTTTCCAGGTGCCTAAAAAATGGATCACATGGATCAAGCCTAAAAAAATTAACCATTGGGTAAGGGTCATGATACTTTATTTTACTGCTGCTTATGGTCTGACAAATGTAAGACATCTTTCATTGAAAATATTCCGGTTTTGCCGACAACCCATTGCGCGGCCATAAGTGCACCACTGGCAAAACCCTCCCGCGAATGGGCTTGATGCTCCATCGTTATCTGGTCTATGGCATTTTTATAAATAACCTTATGCGTCCCAGGCGTATTTGGTTCGCGTACAGCCTCTATGGGTAAATCATCTGGTGATTGAGCGGTGCCCAATACCCATTTTTTATGATTTGAAGCCGCCATGGTGATTTCTGCTAGGCTAATAGCCGTTCCGCTTGGCGCGTCTTTTTTTTGAAGGTGATGTCGCTCTTCAATGGCAACGCTATAGCCCTTATGGCGACTCATGATCTGAGATAAATAACGTTGCATTTCAAAAAATATTTGTACCCCGACGCTAAAGTTTGAGGCATAAACTAAAGCTCCTTGATGTTGTTCACAAAGAGCCACTATGTTGTCCCAATGCTCTAGCCATGCCGTTGTGCCGCAGACCACGGGTATGTTGGCCTCAAAACAGAGTTTGAGATTAATTGGTGCAGCATCAGGAGTAGAAAATTCAATAGCCACGTCTGCTGAATCAAGATTGCCATCTTGTTTGTCGCTTGTGCTTTTATATACAATCTTATGTCCGGCTTTGAGTGCCAGGGATTCAATGACTTGACCCATTTTTCCGTATCCTAAGAGAGCAATATTCATGGCAGAGAAATATTTAGTGAAAGCCCATAGACACTTGGTCTAAAATCAGATTGTAATTGTAATTCAGGAACTATGGAAAGATCTTCACTTAGATTATATCGCAATAAATGAGCGTCCACGTTTGCATCAAGGATATTGAGCAGATATACACCGATCGCCATAGCCAAACTCACATCACGATTTCGCCCAGCAGTTTTTTGGGCATCACGAAGCCGGGCGTCAGAGACGCCCTGAAATTCGTCATCTTGATAACCCGCCAAACGCCGCTTATAAGCATCGCGAAAACGGTTATAATCCTCTGTGTTGCGCTGATAGAAGTAAACACCTGTAGCAATACCACCATAAACCACTGGAATTTTCCAGTATTTTTTGTTGTAGGCTTGTCCAAGCCCGGGCAATACTGCAGAGTAAAAAGCTGCTCGAGCTGGAGATAATGGGTCGAAAGGTTCTTGTTTTAAGGAATCAATAATTTTGGGTTCAGCGACAATCACCTGAGTTTCTAACTGGGAAGAAACACTCTGGTTTTCGGACTCATTCTCATTATTTTGAGACCAGGCCGATACACCGAAGGTCCAAAAAAATAAAAGGCATAAGCCAATGTTAGCATTAATTTTCACCCAGAAGTTTTTTGCGCAAGGCCTCGAGTTCCCTCTGATTTTTATACTTGATTTGCAAAATACCACCACCTTTAGCATTGCTTTTGAGCATTACGGGTAAGTCGAGGATATCCGACAAAACGGCATCATGGTCCGTCTTTGCCTTGTTTGTCTTTGTAGCTGCAGTTTTTCCTTCTTTCAGGGCTTTTACGCGCTCTTCAGTTTGACGCACCGAAAGTTTTTTATCTAAAATTTCCTCGTATAGCGCCAGCTGATTGTCCACGTCATCAATATTGATCAAGCTACGCCCGTGTCCCATAGAAATAAAACCATCGCGCATACCCGACTGAATAAGTGGATCGAGTTTCAAGAGGCGCAAATAATTTGTTACTGTGGTGCGATCTTTTCCTAATCGATCGCCAAGCTCACTTATCGAAAGCGAAACATCTTCTAATAGTCTTTGATAGGTTAGAGCGATTTCAATGGGGTCAAGATCTTGGCGTTGAATATTTTCCACCAGGGCCATTTCAAGAAGCTCTTGATCATTAGCCGACCGAATATATGCAGGAATGGACTGAAGTCCGATATTTTTTGAGGCGCGATAACGACGTTCTCCGCTAACCAGTTCATAATGGCCTTGATCGGTCTCCCTTACTGTTATGGGCTGAATAAGCCCTAGAGATTTTATAGAACTCTCGAGTTCTTTCAAAGCGGTTTCGCTGAATCGAGTTCTTGGCTGATAAGGATTGACTTTAATCTGATCCAGGCTCAAAGTCACAAAGCTCGCAGGGGACTTAGCAGCACTACTATGGGCAGCCCCTTCATCATTCAAAAGAGCTGAGAGTCCGCGACCGAGTGCTTGTTTTTTGATTGCTTTTGCCATAATGGATTAACGATTTTTTTCGATTAATTCGTGTGCCAGATGCAGATAATTATTGGCACCTGTGCTGCCTGCGTCATAACTGATAATACTTTCACCATAACTTGGGGCTTCACCCAGGCGCACATTGCGCTGAATAATGGTGTCGAACACCATTTCATCAAAATGCTTTTTCACCTCATCCACGACCTGATTAGACAGTCTTAGCCTTGAATCGTACATGGTTAAAAGGAGCCCTTCAATATCCAATTCTGTGTTGTGCAATTTTTGGACACTTTTAATAGTATTCAAAAGTTTGCCCAGACCTTCAAGGGCGAAATACTCACATTGAATAGGGATCATCACTGAGTCAGCAGCCGTGAGCGCATTCAAAGTTAAAAGCCCCAGACTCGGTGCACAGTCGATTAGAATATAGTCATAATCATCTTTGATAGGCTTTAACGCTTCGCGCAGCATATACTCTCGTGATTCTTTGTCCACAAGTTCAATCTCAATGGCCACCAAATCGATATGTGCAGGGATCACCCATAGGTTGGGGGAGCTAGTTCCTACGACACATTCTTTTGCCGAAGTCGTATGCTCTAGCAGCTGATAGGTCCCCATAGTCGACGGGGTTACTTCCACGCCCAGACCAGAGGTAGCATTGGCCTGTGGATCCGCATCAATCAGCAAGATCTTTTTTTCCAAAACACCCAGTGAGGCAGCGAGATTAACGGAAGTCGTGGTCTTTCCCACCCCTCCTTTTTGATTGGCTATGGCGATAATTTTACCCATAAAAAGCGCAGACGTATTCAAGTTTAAAAATACAACTTATAAACCGCAAGTGAAATTGTATTTGTTAACAACAAGTCAACAAATATAAGTCCTCGATGGACTCGCAGTAATCGCATTTAAGCCATTGAGGATGAATTAATTTCTGGAACTAGTTGCTTTTTTTGGCGCGAATCATGGCCTCTAACATGTCCCAAAGTTCTTCTGGAATGTCCTCTAGTAAATTGAATTGTCCGGCACCCTTGAGCCATTCACCACCGTCTATAGTGATGACTTCTCCATTTATGTAGGCGGAAAAATCAGAAACTAAATAAGCGGCCAGGTTGGCCAATTCTTGATGAGCTCCCACGCGCTTAAGAGGTACTTTTTTGGCCAGATCAAATTGCTCTTTGAGGGTGCCCGGTAACAGTCGATCCCAGGCGCCCTTAGTGGGGAAAGGTCCTGGGGCAATGGCGTTAAAACGCATGCCGTATTTGGCCCATTCGACTGCCAGTGATCGTGTCATAGCCAAAACCCCAGCTTTGGCAGTGGCGCTTGGCACAACATAGGCTGAGCCAGTCCACGCATAAGTCGTAACTATATTCAAAACTACTTTTTGGATTTGCTTTTGGGCGATCCAATGTTTTCCAAAGGCTAAAGTGCAGTTTTTTGTTCCTTTCAAAACGATATCAATAATATTATCAAAAGCATTTGAAGACAAGCGCTCGGTGGGGGAGATGAAATTACCTGCAGCGTTATTGACCAATATATCCACCGTTCCAAATTTTTCACAAGATTGCTGAACCAGGGTCTCAACCTGATCGTAATGCCGCACGTCACAGGGCACAGCCAATACTTTACCACCGGTTTGCGCCTCGAGCTCTTGGGCGGTATTGTCGATTTTATCCTGATTTCTGGAGCTTATCACCACATTTGCACCGAGTTCTAAAAAGTAGGTGGTCATGGCCTTACCCAATCCACTGCCCCCTCCGGTAACTACAATTGTTTTGTCTTTTAGCGCATCGGCTTGCATCATTTTTTGGGTATAATCCATAGTTTATAGTTTAATTGTATTACTCCGGACGGGTATCCATGAGTATTTCGATCAGTTCAAGGGCGGCTTGACTTAGATTAGTTCCCGGACCATAAATCGCCACGACACCGGCCTGGTAAAGGGCCTTGTGATCATCTTCGGGAATAACCCCACCTACAATAACCATAATGTCTCTGCGCCCAAGATCCTCAAGAGCTCTTATCACTTGAGGGACCAGTCGCATATGTCCCGCCGCAAGAGAGGATATACCTAAAATGTGTACATCATTTTCTACCGCTTGCTTGGCCGTTTCTTCTGGGGTTTGAAATAGAGGCCCTACATCGACATCAAAGCCTAAATCAGCATAACCAGTAGCGACGACTTTGGCTCCGCGGTCATGTCCATCCTGTCCCATTTTTGCCACCATGATCCGGGGTTGACGACCTTCCTGCATGGCGAAATCCCGCACTGCTTTTTGGGCTTTTTCAAACCACTGATCTTTGCTTATTTCTTTTTTATACACGCCGCTAAAGGTTTGTATTTGTGCTTGATATCGGCCAAATTCCGCCACTAAAGCCTCCGAAATTTCCCCTAACGTGGCTCGGTGTTGGGCGGCCGTTACCGCTAAAGCTAATAAATTTTGGTCATTGGTTTTTGCTGCGGCGGTTAAATTTGCCAAGGCATTTTGTACTGCCTGCTCGTCGCGCGCTGTTTTGACCTGTTTGAGTTTTTCCAATTGAGAGGCCAATACTTTGGCTTGATCTACCTTGAGAATGTGCAAGGGTTCCTGGTTTTTACGCTGATGCTTATTGACCCCCACAATGACCTCTGCACCGGAATCTATTCGGGCTTGTTTGCGCGCAGCGGCTTGTTCTATGCGCAATTTAGGTAGGCCATTTCCGATGGCCTTAGTCATACCTCCTAAATCTTCAATCTCTTGAATCAATGCCCAAGCTTTTTGCATGAGGTCTTTGGTCTTACGTTCTAATTCAAAGCTTCCGGCCCATGGGTCTACCGTGCGGGTCACTCCGGTTTCGTGTTGGAGAAAGAGCTGGGTATTGCGCGCAATGCGGGCTGAAAATTCGGTTGGCAGAGCTAGGGCTTCATCCAATGCATTGGTGTGCAGAGATTGGGTGCCACCACATACGGCAGCTAATGCCTCTACCAATGTGCGGGTAACATTGTTAAATGGATCTTGAGCCGTCAAACTCCAACCGCTGGTTTGGCAGTGGCTGCGTAGGGCCATAGATTTGTTGTTTTTTGGCCCGAAAGATTTGACGATTTTGGCCCAAAGCATTCTTGCGGCGCGCAGTTTAGCAATTTCTTCAAAATGATTCATTCCGATACCCCAGAAAAAAGAAAGCCTCGGTGCGAAATCATCGATATTGAGACCAGCTTCCAGGCCCTGACGCACATACTCTAGTCCATTAGCCAAAGTGTAAGCCAGCTCGATTTCGGCAGTAGCTCCTGCTTCTTGCATATGATAGCCCGAAATTGAAATAGAATTAAATTTGGGCATATTTGCGCTGGTGTATGTGAAAATATCTCGAATGATACGCATGGAAGCCTCTGGGGGATAGATATAGGTATTGCGCACCATGAATTCCTTTAATATATCATTTTGAATGGTCCCTGAGAGTTGCTCAGGGGCGACACCTTGCTCCTGAGCCGCGGTGATAAAAAATGCCATAATGGGCAATACCGCCCCATTCATGGTCATGGAAACACTCATTTGATCTAACGGAATTTGATCAAAGAGAATCTTCATATCCTCGACACTGTCAATGGCAACTCCTGCCATACCAACATCGCCAGTGACCCGAGGATGATCACTATCATAGCCGCGGTGGGTCGGAAGGTCAAAGGCTACAGAAAGTCCTTTTTGTCCTGCTGCTAAGTTTTTTCTGTAAAAAGCGTTACTCTCTTCGGCCGTCGAAAACCCCGCATATTGTCGAATCGTCCATGGCCGCTGTACATACATAGTGGCATAGGGTCCCCTCAAATAAGGTGGGGCTCCTGCACCATAGGTGCTAAGTTCCGAAACCTCATGGCTCAGCTCGGACTGTTCCCAATGCTGTCCTTTGTTTAGACTAATATGTTTTACGGCTTTACGTGGACTCATTTTCTGGCACTGCGATTGATCAAGGGCTGGTAAAAACCATCTAAAGCCAGATACATGGCCAGGTTTGGATCAGCCAAAACCTTTTGAAAGTTAATTCTCATGGTTTCAGCGATGAGTTCTGGGGTCAGTGAGTTAGCCTGGCGTAAATTTTGCATGGACACTCTTAAATCATTATCGGCCACGCCATCGATAAGGCATTTAAGATAAGGATGACTGTAATTTAGCCGCTCTTGACCATCTTTGACAATCCAGAAGTCTTTTTCTTTTCTGAGTTCTTGAAGTAATGCACGACTGTGCTCCGAGGCAATATCATCAAATCGTGCTGTGCCCGAAAAACCGAAGTAAATATACTGTCCATATGCCTCAAAATAGTAGCTTTTTGAGCCCTCGATATAATCCGAATATTGATTGTAATAGGCCCCTATATCTTCTCGGAAACTATAAAGCAGTTCATGCATAAAATCCTCAGACATACCCGGGCAATCAACTACTTTTGGCTGATCTTGATAACGATACTCTGGGCCTTGATGACAAGCGGTTAGGGTCAAAATTGTGATCAGAAAGCCAGATATAAGTAAAGGCTTAAACGGTATAAGAGGATTAAAATAAAAGCGTTTAGTTTTCATCATTTATTCTTTGTAATTCAATGTTCTGGGTTAATCTTCGAGCTATAATGGGGGCTACCAAAGTTTTTTGCGGGTTCATCTTTTGAAAAGGATATAATTCGATTTGGTGCTTCATTTTTTGATGTGTATCCTGGTATTTGTTGATACCGACCACCACTGATTCCATGGATTCTAATTCATAAACTGATTTCTCGTGGCGCTCTTTGATCTTTCTTTGTAAGTTGCCATTTTGCAAAGCTTTGAGCCAACCACCTCCAGCCTCAATGGACTTGAACAAAGTCAGGGCCTGATCGGCTAATTTTTCAGTAAGTTGCTCGATATAATAGGCTCCATTGGCTATTTGGGCATTGACACCTTGAAAAACTTCAGATTCCAGGATAAAAATCTGGTTTTGGGCCAGACCCTGTGAAAAATCATGACTCTTTTTATAATGGTGATCGTAGGGCAGATTACAAAGAATGTCCGCACCGCCTAAGATTCCAGCCATCATCGCCGTACTATGCCTGAGCAGATTATTATTGAAATCATACAAGGTCATGTACCTCTGAGCGGGAAGCACTGTGATTTGGGCTTTTATTTTGAGATTATGAATTTCACCCAATAAGGTATTCAGCAGGCGAAGGGCACGAAGTTTGGCAATCTCAAAAAAGTAATTTGGGCCGATTCCGATGATATAATTTAGGGTAAGTTGATCGGGCAATGTTCCATGCTGGCCTAAATGCTCTATCATTTCGTTGGCTTGGGCCATTGAGTAAGCCAATTGCTGAATATTGTTGGCTCCAGACTCGGTATAAAGCAAGGAATGCACCCCGAGCACAGAATCTGGATGAGGGTTCCCTGATAAAATCTCGTACAAAGGTTTAAAAACATTGTCCGGATGTGCCGGCCAATTTCCTGTTTTGGCTAGATGCCCTAAAGGGTCTTGGTTAAGGTGTATGACTATTTTCGCTGCTCTTGCTTTGTCTGTAAATTCTTTTAACCAGCTTTTATTTAAAAATCCACATTCTAGAATTACTTGAGCCTCTTTATTCGCTAAAAGCCTTATTACCTTTTCGGGTTCAAAAGGCGTGTCGCATACCAAAATAAAACTGCGAACCCCCTGGTCGAGTCTTTGTTTTATGAGTTGCTGGACTACTTCGGTGTTGCCTAAATAAATCTGAGTACTTTGCTCCCAGGTATCTGGAAGATCAGTAATCTCGGTAATTTTTAGGTTATTTTTAGTGTAAAACGGTTGAACCGGAATGCCGTCAGGACTTTCCCAAATTAAGGTGTTATTATAGTCTTTACCTTTTAAATCTACCTGGATCTGTTGTTTCCAAAGTTTGTCTTCAAAGGGAAGAAATTCTGAAAAATCTAAAGCACTCATCGATCTGGACTATTTTGGGTGCTGTCGGCCTCTTCAATCAGAAAAATAGTTTCGTTTTCTTTCTTTAAATAATACTGGCTGCGCGCATAGCGTTCCATTTCAAAGGTATCTTGCATTTGTTGTACAAAGTCTTTATCCTTTTTGATGTCCTGCTCAAATTGACTTTTGCGCTGCTGCAATACCTCAATTTCTTCATTTAATTCTCTGTGGATGAGCCAGGAGTTAGTGTCAAAAAAAATCATCCAAACCACAAAAGCAATACTCAGCAATATATAGCGATTGCTCAGCAGGGAAAACCAGGTTTTTGTGGATTTGTTTTTATTCAAAGCACTTAATTATTTGGAATTGGTTATTTGAGCCTTAATATAAGTTTCTAAGAGAGCAACAGCCTGAGGGTTTCTTTGATGGGACAACACAACTATATCTGCATGGTCTTTTGAAGGCTCAATATAGGTGTCATGCATGGGTTTTAAGGTTTCCGTATAGCGCTCCATAACTTCTGCTAAATCTCTTCCCCGCTCCTTTATATCGCGTTTCATGCGGCGCATAAGTCTTTGGTCCTCCGGCGCCTCGATAAAAATCTTCAAATCCATAAGATCTCTCAGGGCTTTATGATGTAAAACCAAAATGCCTTCTACAATTAACACTGGTTTCGGTTGTATCTGTGTGGTGGCTGAGGTACGATTATGAATTTTATAATCATAGATTGGTTGATCGATCGTTTGACCATTTTTAAGCGCTTTTATTTGTGCGACCATGAGATCAAAGTCAATGGCCTCTGGATGATCGTAATTAAGTAAGCAACGCTGCTCAAAGGTCAAATGGCTATTGTCTTTATAATAAGCATCTTGCGCAATAAGCCCCACATTATCATTATCTAACCTGCTGAGAATTTCACCGACAAAAGTCGTTTTTCCACTGGCTGTACCTCCGGCAACACCGATGATTGTCATGCTTTCGTGTTTTCACAAAGATAGTAATTTCTCGACCGAGAATTGCCCTATCATAAGGCTCAAAATATCATTAAATCGGCTTGAGACGAACTACACCTTCACCCTCTATTCCTACATAGATGATATCGTTTGGTCCCATTTTGACATTGCGCACACGCCCGATATTTTCTGCTATTTTTTGCCGACCGATCACTTTAGTGCCCTCGAGTTCGAGCATTTCGATATAAGCAAATTTTAAGGAGCCCACCAGCAATTGATTTTTCCAATTCGGGTAACGATTTCCAGTAACAAAGGCCATGCCGCATGGGGCAATAGAGGGTACCCAGTAATATTGAGGTTGCTGCATATCGGGCTTTTCGGTTTCTTCTGTGATGATGGTACCATTGTAGTTGATACCGTAAGTGATCAGCGGCCAACCATAATTGAGCCCTGGCTCTATAATATTGAGTTCATCGCCACCTCGAGGCCCATGCTCATGCTCCCATAGCACCCCAGTCTTTGGATGCATGATTAATCCCTGAGGGTTGCGATGCCCAAAGGAATAAATAGCTTGTTTTACCCCGGGGGTATCATAAAAAGGATTGTCCTTCGGTATACTGCCATCGTCGTTTAGCCGATAGATTTTCCCCCCATCTACAGCGATGTCTTGAGGGTACTGATCACGGTGAAAGCGATCACCAACACTGAAAAATACATGGCCTTGTTTATCAAAAGCGATCCTCGAGCCAAAATGCTGGCCTTCGCTAACATTTGGGGTAGCCTTGTATAAAATTTGGACCGAGTCCAATCGATTTTCATTGAGTTGCCCCCGAAGCAGGGTTGTATTGCCCCCTTCTCCTTCCCCTAAAGTTGTGGCCATAGTCAAGTAAACCCAACGGTTCTCGGCAAAATTAGGATGGAGGGCGACATCCAAAAGGCCCCCTTGTCCCCAATTAAACACCTGGGGTAGGCCAGAGATTTTTGTAACCTTTTGGCCCATGACGTGAAATAAAACCCCACTTTTTTCAGTCACCAACATACTGCCGTCAGGAAGCCAGTCCATGCCCCAAGGGTTTTGAACGCCATCAAAAACCATCTCAATGGTATAGGGCCTATCGTTTGGGATTTTAAGGGTTAAATCACTTTGGGCATTGGGGTGCTGGCAGCTGATGATCAATAGACTCAATAGAGGTAAAAACCGGTTCATTTAGGTCGATTATTAGTTAGGTAAAAGGTAGTAAAATAGTTTGAATAAAGAATAAAAGAAATATCTTTGCACACCTCAAATACGGGATGTGGCGCAGTCTGGTAGCGTACACGCATGGGGTGCGTGGGGTCGCTGGTTCGAATCCAGTCATCCCGACAAAAGCTGAGCAATTTGCTCGGCTTTTTTTGTGCTATCGACAAAAGATTAAACCGAAAAAATAAGCACAAAAATCGACTATCGATACATGATGCCATCGAAGGCATTACGACTGATTTGCAGTTCATGTCCCTGGTTGGATCGTGTTGACGCTTGGTCAAATGGATGGGGAAGGCCTAAAATTTCAGAGAGTGCTCTGGCAAGAAGGGGCTCGTTTTGATTGCCCAAAATCCCGAGATTACTGAAGTCTTCTGCAAGTTCGATATTCGGGACTAAGCCGTCAGCGTAATCAGTGACTCCTGCAGCGTTTAGGGTTTTAAAAACAAGGGGCAGCATGGCATAGCGATGCCCCGTATTGGCCTGATTCCGGCTGAAGGCTGGGGCAGGGGCGTCGTAAAGTAAAAAGGAAGCTTGATACTTACCACGGGTGGGTAAGCCGATTTGGATCACGTCGATATAGGGTTTTAAGCCATTAATCACCAGTTCACTTGCTGAGGCCGTGCGCCCCGACGTCAAGACATAAACTCTGCTCAGTCCTAAACTGTTCAGTCCGGCGCCATTACCTAAGGTGCTTACAAAATAACCCGGCTGAGCATACTGAGCTTGACGATCAGCATTCCACTGCTCAGTAAAAAAGATCTCCCCTTGAAATTGTCCGGTTATCATACCCGCTAAGGAAGTAGCCGTACGCACAGATCCTCCGCCGTTATAACGCAAATCCAGGACCAGGTCCGTTACCCCTTGAGCCACAAACTGGCCAAATGCCGCGTTGAGGTCATTGTCGTATTCATTGGTAAAGCCGTTGTACATTAAATAACCAATCGTGTGTCCATTTTCATTGAACACGGCAGTATTATGTACCGGGTCTTCTGATAATTGTGTTTTGGTAAGTGTCGCTGTGTCATTGAGCTCAGTGATTAGCGTCCCATCAAAAGTCGCCCATCCCAAGGTGTAAGTGTCGGGGCTCAAAAGGTCATTATAATTGTTCGCAGTGAGTTGATTGCCGTCCACACGATTAAAAATCATTCCGCGCTGTATATTCTGCATGGCCGCATCACTTCCGGGAATCACATATCGCACATAACCAAAAATAAGATTGTTATCATTTGGGTAATAAACCAGTCCGTATTCCATACCATTGCTCATGGAAATTCCGGCCAAAGCATTTTCAAGCGTGATGTAATCGTCGACTAAAAGACTAAAGGGGTCGCTCGGATCAGTCAAGGCTTCAAAACAATCCTCTGGGGTATCAAAAGAGGCGAGATAGGCATTTTTATCAGTATTTGAATTGAATGCGTTGTCTTGAAGTTGTGGTACTGAGCCTTTATATAGATAAAAATAGTTCAGTCCACGCCAAATAAAATCATTGATCTCTAAAGTAGTGGCCTCACGATAATTGTCGTCCAAATCCTCAAAGCAAGATACACTCACAAGGCTGGCCGCAATCAGAATCGTCAAGAGTTTACCAAAGCGCATTCCCTTTTTAAAAAACCATGGTTTCCAATTATGGACTCTGGCAGATTTTGGTTTTGCAGCGCCTTGAGCTTTCATGCTTTAAATACCCGTGTAGTTTTGTGGCGTAATGGATTTGAGCTCCATTTTAAGGGCCTCAGAAATTTCAAGCCCGTCAATGAAACTGTGAATGGCCTCTTGGTCGATACGCTGATTGGTGCGCGTAAGCCCTTTTAGCGCCTCGTACGGATTGGCAAAACCTTCACGGCGCAATACAGTTTGTATGGCCTCAGCCACAACAGCCCAGTTGTTTTCCAGGTCAGCGTTGATTTTTTCGGCATTCAAAAGCAATTTACCCAGCCCTTTTAATGTAGACCCAAAAGCAATTAAAGTATGACCAAAAGGCATGCCGATGGCACGCAAAACAGTACTGTCAGTAAGATCACGTTGCAAGCGACTTACTGGGAGTTTTGCTGCTAAGTGACTCAGTAGGGCATTGGCAATGCCCAGATTACCTTCACTATTTTCAAAATCGATTGGGTTGACTTTATGAGGCATAGCCGAAGAACCGACTTCACCAGCTTTTATTTTTTGCTTGAAATAATCCATGGAAATATAGGTCCACAGATCACGATTTAGATCCAAAATGATCGTATTGACCCGCTCCATCAGATGGAACAAAGCCGCCATATGATCGTAATGCTCAATTTGGGTGGTCGGGAAAGAGTGGTGCAGGCCAAGGCTCTTTTCAACAAAATTATGCCCAAATTCTTGCCAATTAATCTGGGGATAAGCCACGTGATGGGCATTGAAATTACCCGTAGCACCCCCAAATTTTGCCGCGTGTTTGATGCTGCTAAACCCTGCCAATTGCTGGTCTAAGCGGGTGACAAAAACTTGAATTTCTTTGCCTAGACGAGTTGGAGAAGCAGGCTGACCGTGTGTGCGGGCTAGCATAGGGACTTGTGACCATTCTTTGGCATAGGCCTCGAGCTGATCCTTGAGTGCCTGAATTTGCGGCAAATAAACCTGATTAACCGCTTCCATCATACTGAGTGGAATAGCGGTATTGTTGATGTCTTGAGAAGTCAGACCAAAGTGAATGAATTCTTTAAAAGCACTGAGACCTGAAGCTTCAAACCGCTCCTTAATAAAATACTCAACGGCCTTGACATCATGATTAGTCACCGCTTCGATTTCCTTTATCGCTTGCGCATCTTGGGGACTAAAATCCCTGTAAATACTGCGCAAGGCTTGAGTCTGATTGATATCAAAATCTTTGAGCTGCGGCAGTGGTATGGCCACAAGCGCAAGGAAATACTCAATTTCTACACGTACCCGGTACTGAATCAGGGCCGCCTCTGAGAAATAGGGAATAAGACTTTTTGTTTTTGAGGCATATCGACCGTCAATGGGCGTTATGGCTTGAAGACTGGTGTGTGACATCGTTTTGCGATTCAAAAAGCAAAGATAATCATCACCCATGAGTTGACCCACGGCAGAGGTGATTTTTATTCAAATTTTAATGTGTCCAAATATCCATTTCGGTCACTGTAAAATAATGAATTATCTTGCGTAAAATAGGATTCTCACATGACCCCAGAATTATTGGCCTATCTACAAAGTCTTTTGACCCCACGTCGCCGCGGGTTATTTACAAAGATACTCGCACAAAGAACCCGACATTTTACTGTGGTTACCGAAGATGTATATCAAATGCACAATACGAGTGCCGTCATGCGCAGTTGCGATGTTTTCGGCATTCAAGATCTTCATGTTATTGAAGAACGTTTTGGAAAACGCGTGGATAAAGAAATTGCCATGGGAGCGCAGAAGTGGGTTAATATTCATCGGCATTCAAGTGCAGAGGATTGTTTGAAACTGTTGAGGGCGGGTGGTTATCAAATAGTGGCGACTACCCCTCATGATGGTGTGCCTCTAGATGAATTTGACGTAACTAAAAAATCTGCTTTGTTCTTTGGTACTGAGAAAAAAGGACTCAGTCCTGAGCTGCTTGAACAAGCCGATGTGGCACTGACCATCCCCATGTATGGTTTTACAGAGAGTCTTAATATTTCGGTTTCTGCAGCGATTATTCTCAATGAACTCGTAGGGCGTATGCGTCGAGCAGGAGCCCCATGGGCCCTGAGTGATGAAGAGCGTTATGCTTTGGAATGCGCATGGACCATGGCCTCTATCAAAGATGCCCCAAGAATTATTGAACGTTTTAATCAAGAAAACGGCTTATGAATCTAATATTTGCCACCCACAACCGCAATAAATTCGAAGAGGTAAAATCACAAATGCCCCCTGGGATTGCTCTGGGTTATTTGGGCGATTTGACCCATGAGCCGCCAGTAGCTGAAACCGCAGAAACTTTAAAAGGCAATGCCGAGCTCAAGATGATGGCGCTTGCCAAGGGTACTGGGCTGAATTGTTTTGCCGACGATACGGGTTTAGAAGTGGTCGCTTTGGATGGTGCCCCAGGCGTTTATAGTGCGCGCTATGCTGGGATCGAGGCAAAAGATTTTGACAATGTTCAAAAATTACTCAAGGCCCTAAGGGGAAATAGGAATCGTCAAGCCCAATTTCGCACAGTTATTGCCCTGTATTGGGAAGGGTCAATACATTTTTTTGAAGGTGTTTGCGGCGGCACTATCCTTGAAGAGCCCATTGGCAATGGGGGATTTGGTTATGATCCTATATTTATGCCAGAGGGATATGAAATTTCTTTTGCCCAAATGAGTCTTCAGCAAAAAGCGCAAATCAGTCACCGCGGCCTGGCCATGAAACAGCTGATCAATTGGCTGGCAGATCGGGCAAAGTAGCGCTGATTTAGCATACATCCGCAACAAAATTTATTTAAAAAAAAGCGGCAGTAACGGCCTGTGTTTTTATTCCAATAAGCAGGGATTCAAAATAATACAGCACACCATAGTGATTTATCCAATAAATTAAACGTAGCTTTGCCGCAAATTCCTCAGGGTGAGGAAGTGTTGTAGATAAAGCTTTGGGTTAACTCGGGTCGTATGCTTTAAACAACACATAACGAGTAAAACCATAAAATGACAACATTTCAATCTCTGGGTTTGGGGGATGCATTCCTTCAAGCCATTGCCGACTTGGGTTTTGAACAACCAAGTGAGGTCCAACAAAAAACTATTCCTTTATTGCTCGAGCAAGAGACCGACATCGTCTCTTTGGCGCAAACTGGCACTGGAAAAACAGCTGCCTTTGGCTTTCCAATGCTTCAAAAAATACGCATCGAAAGCCGCGATACACAAGGACTTATTCTCTCTCCTACACGCGAACTTTGCCTGCAAATCACCCAGGAATTAAAACTTTACGGCAAATACCTCAAAGGCCTTAATGTCGTAGCCATATACGGTGGAGCCAGTATTACCGAACAAGCCCGTCAAATTAAAAATGGAGCTCAGGTCATTGTCGCTACCCCTGGACGTATGAAAGATATGATCGGCCGCGGCATGATTGATATTTCAAAAATTGAATACTGTGTCTTGGATGAGGCTGATGAAATGCTCAATATGGGCTTTTATGAGGACATCACAGAAATACTCTCTTACTCGCCACAAGATAAAAATACTTGGCTTTTTAGCGCCACCATGCCGAAAGAGGTAGCCACCATAGCACGTGAGTTTATGCACCAGCCCCAAGAGATTACCGTGGGAGCTAAAAATGTGGGGGCGAGCAGTGTTACCCATGAGTATTACACAGTTGCTGCGCGTGACCGCTATCAAGCCCTTAAGCGTCTTGCGGATGCTCATCCAGATATTTTTTCCGTGGTTTTTTGTCGGACAAAACGCGACACCCAAAAAGTAGCTGAGATGCTCATTGAAGATGGTTATAATGCAGCTGCCTTACATGGGGATTTAAGTCAAAATCAGCGCGATTTGGTAATGAAATCTTTTCGTTCACGCCAGATTCAAATGCTTGTAGCCACCGATGTGGCTGCACGAGGTATTGATGTTGACGATATTACCCACGTAATTAATTATCAATTGCCTGATGAAATTGAAACCTACACCCACCGAAGTGGTCGTACCGGTCGTGCCGGAAAAACAGGGGTGTCTATGGTCATTATCTCGAAAAGCGAGGTACGTAAGATAAAGGCTATTGAAAAAATTATCCAAAAGTCTTTTGTTCCAAAAGCGATTCCCTCAGGTATTGAAATATGCGAAAAACAATTATTTCATCTAGCGAGCAATATCGCTCAGACCGAAATCAATCACGAAATTGATCCGTATTTGCCCGCAATTGGTGAGGTGTTAAAATATTTCGACAAAGATCAGCTGATCAAAAAATTCTTTTCAGTAGAATTTTCGCGATTCTTTAATTATTACAAAAAGTCTAAAGATTTAAATTTAGCCCATAGTAATGAAGGTGATCACTCGGCTGGTCCTGAAAAATCTGAAAATAGCGTAAGGTTTTTTATCAATCTTGGGCGAAAGGATGGTCTGGCTTGGATGGATCTAAAGGATTTGATTCGCGAGGTTACGGGACTGGGTAAGGATGAGGTTTTTCATGTGGATACTATGGATAGCTTTTCATTTTTTAACACAGATAGTGCTCATGAAAAGCGAGTAAATCAGGCTTTTGAAGGGGTGTTTTTTCACGATCGTGCCATTGAGATTGAACGATCGGATGATCGCGGGTCTCGTGGAAAGTTTAAAGGAGGAAAAGGTTCAGGTAAAAAATCCAAAAAAGGAAAATCTTTTAGTAGCGATAAGCGCGGAAGTTCAGGCTTTGAGTCCTCTGGACGTCCAAAGCGCGGAAAAAAGCAAGAAGGGGCCAGCCCATTTAAGGGCAAAAGCCGCCGCCGTGGTGAACGATCTGATGTTCCTGGGACCAGAGGAAAGCGTCGTCGCCGATAAATTTGGCATTGAGATTTTCACATAATTTTGAAATTAAATTGTCCATAATTGGTTAATTTTAGCCGAAATCGCTGTGATGAAGTTCCCTATACTCATTATGTTGCTCTTTATGCCCATTATCGCCTGGGCACAGGACATTGACGCCTCAGAAATTCCTGAGGACGACCCAGGCATAATCATTAATGGGGTGGTCATCAATGATGCCGATGATAGCGAGCTTGAAAATGTGAATATTGTAAATCTCAACAAGGTTATCGGGACCACAACAGATGAAAAAGGCGCCTTTAAACTCAGGGCATCTGTAAACGACACTTTATATTTTTCTTATTTAGGATTTAGGTCTATACGTGTGCGGGTCACCAATGACTGGCTCAAATATGATTTTATTAAAGTGAAAATGACTGAGCTTGGTATTGCCTTAGAGGAAGTGGTGGTTAAACCTGTACAGCTCACGGGCTATGTCGAAGTAGACGCCAAAATTATCCCGATTTACGATAATTACAGATACAGAATAGCTGGTTTTGGAGGAGGTTATGAAGGGGGTAAAAAACAGCCTGGTGCAGTGACCAAAGTCCTGAGTGCCTTGTTTAATCCAGCAGATTTTCTCTATAATGTCTTCGGGAAACGCCCCAAACAAATGCGCAAGCTCAAACAAATGAAGCAAGACGATGAAATACGCAATTTGCTTCAATCCAAATTTGATCGCGAAACACTTATGGCGGTTTTACAGCTCGAACGCCCCGATATTGATGAGATTCTGAACAATTGTAGTTATTCCGAGGAGTTTATCAAAACAGCTAATGACCTACAAATTCTGGATGCTATTAGCGAATGTTACGAGGAATACCGTATCTTGAACAGAGAAAAACAGTAATTCCTTGGCTTCTTTTCACGAGCAACAGCGCGCTTTTTTCGATAGTGGCTTAACCCTAAGCTACAGCACACGCATGAAGGCCTTGGATCAATTTGATAAGGCCTTAAGAGCCTATGAAGACAGGATAGTGTCTGCTTTGTATGAAGACTTTCAAAAGTCTGAATTTGAAAGTTTTACTACAGAATTTTCCATGTTATATGAGGAAATTCACCGTGCAAAAAAGAACCTTAAAAAATGGATGCGCCCCAAGCGTGTGCGTACTAATTGGATCAATTGGCCGGCCAGCAGTGCAATTTTAAGAGAACCCTTGGGGGTTAACTTGATCATCGGGGCTTGGAACTACCCCGTACTTTTACTCCTTCAGCCAGCAGCGTCTGCCTTAGCTGCGGGGAATACTGCGGTATTAAAGCCAAGTGAAAATGCCCCTGCCGTTGCCCATATGCTGCAGGAGATGATCAATACAAACTTTGACCCTGGTCATCTTGTCGTGGTTCAAGGCGATGCCCCTGCCACCCAAAAGCTATTATCGCTTAAATGGGACCACATTTTTTATACAGGAAGTACCCAAGTAGGTAAAATTATTTATCAAGCAGCAGCCAATAATTTAACCCCAGTAACCCTTGAACTTGGTGGAAAATCACCGGCACTAATTACCCCCTCTGCGAACATAGCCCTCACTGCCAAACGATTAATTTGGGGTAAGTTTCTCAATGCGGGGCAGACCTGTGTGGCCCCAGATTATATTTTGGTGCATGAGTCAGTACGCGAGGCTTTTTTAAAGGCTTGTGTCACAGAATTAAAACAGACTAATTACACTCTAGGCCAGCGACATTATTGTCAAATCATCAATGAGCGTCATTTTGATCGACTGATGGGACTCATTGTTGAAGAAAAAATATTCTTTGGAGGACAAAACGACCGAAGTCAGCGATTTATGGCTCCGACTATAATGGTGGATGTAACTTTAGAAGACGCGGTGATGCAAGAGGAAATTTTTGGGCCTATATTGCCCGTGATGTCTTATGAGTGCATCGATCAGGCAGTATCACTCATCAAAACGCTCGAAAAACCATTGGCTGCTTACGTTTTTAGTACTGACAAAAACGAATATACGAAAGTACTTTCTGAGTTGTCTTTTGGTGGTGGAGCGGTGAATGATGTGGTCATGCATCTAAGTAATCCCTATCTGCCTTTTGGTGGGGTAGGGCACAGTGGTATTGGCGCCTATCATGGAATGCATGGTATGGATTGTTTTAGTCATCGCAAAAGTATTTTGTATAAAAAAAATTGGTTCGAAGCGCCGATTAAATATCCTCCGCTCGGGAGTAAAAAGCTCAAGTGGATTAAAAGAATCATGAAATAATTTAATCCATGTTCTAAAAAAAATATTCCTCGTTATGAGACATATATCTTTTATTAAATTTTTTACTTCCAAAAGTTTTTACACATTGATTATCGGCTTTTTGGCCTTGAATATTTGGCCCATCCATCTTCAGGCCCAAGGGCGTTTTTTTGTAGAACCTAACCCCGATTTTTATCCAGAGCGATCGGTTGTATCAACAATCACAGCGAACATTGCTTATCAAGGCTATGGGGAGTCTCAGCCTTATTTTGGTCAAGGGGAATACGAAATATTTTTAGACAATGTGGATGGTATATTGGATCGTCCAGTAATTGTTTTAGATGGATTTGATCCTGGCGATGGAAGAGGAATAGGAGCACTTTATGCCAGCCTGAGTTATGGAGGGCAGAATTTGGCAGATGAGCTCAGAGATTTGGGTTTTGATATAGTGATTTTAAATGCACCAAACTATACCACCGATGGTTATGATATTAATGGTGGAGGTGATTTTATTCAGCGCAATGCTATGGTTCTTGTGGCCTTAATTCAAGAAATTAATGCCCAAAAACAAGGCAATGAGGAGCTCGTTGTCTTAGGTCCGAGTATGGGGGGTTTGATCGGTAGATATGCTTTGGCTTATATGGAGCAGCAGGGTTTACCTCATGAAACTCGTTTGTATTTGTCGTTTGATTCACCACATCGTGGAGCGAATATCCCGATTTCATTACAGTACTTAATAAATTATTTTGCGGTTGTCGGTGGAGATCCCATGGCTCAAGCTACTGTAGACTTCGTTCTTAATTCTACGGCAGCTAAACAAATGCTCGTTGATCATTTGTTGGGTCATCTAGCAGCGGGATCGGATTTGGAGCAGGATCCAAATTTATTGTTACCCTTTGGGGCGCCAAATTTTCGAGATGCCTTTCAGCAAGAGTTAGATGATTTGGGCTTTCCACAAAACGTGCGCAATGTGACTATGATCAATGGGGCTATTGAAGGGACAACTATTGGTAGTCCTGGTATGGAAGTGGTCAATACCAGCATCGAGGTCGATGCCTTGACTGACATAGAAATTGCCCTTTACTTCACGCCCAGTGCGGGTCAAAGCATTACAGTGACCGACGTCAGAACTTTGTTTATTGGCATTCCTCTATCGACCTTTTCTGCAGATGCCGAGTCACCCACCACTTCAGATGGTATAGATAGTACGCCTGGAGGAACAGGTAATATTTCTGCTGCACTTGCAGGAGGTGGGGGAAGCCCTGTGCTTCAGGAATTTATCGATGCCTTAAACCAAGATGAGTATAGTTTTATTCCGACCATGAGTGCACTTGCGATAGACACCGATAATTGGCATGGACCAGCAGATCTTTCATTGTCGCCATTTGACAATATCGAGGCCTCTACAATTAACTCGAGCCACGTGAGTTTGACCCAGTCCATGGCTAATTTTGCCATTATTGAAATTTTTGGGTCGCTATCGAATGACGATTTTGCCATAGATACCGCTCCTGTACTGCTCAATCCAGTTAAAGATGCTATTAATCTTTATTTTCCTCAAATTTGGCAAGAGAGTGTTGTTAGCGCGCGGTTATTTAGCATTGATGGGCGTCTTATTGCCGAAAAAGATTGGGCCAGAGTCGAGAAGAACCTGCAATGGGATTTGATGCTGCCTCAAGGGGTTTATTTGATTGAGCTTCAAAATGGGGCACAAACAATTAATTTGCGTCTTATTAAGCAATAGCATTTAGCGCTATGCTTGAGCCATTTTTATTGGCTCTGCATTATTTTAATTTTAGTAGGTTGGGACAGTTATGACCTCGCTATTGATGGTGATAAGGCTCTCCTTTTAGTATGGTAAAGGCGCGGTAACATTGTTCAACCACAAAGAGTCGAACCATTTGATGACTAAAAGTCATGGCCGATAGAGAGATACTACTCATGGCACGTTTGCGTACTTCAGGTGAAAAACCATAAGGCCCTCCTACGATAAACACTAATTTTTTGCCGCCGGCATTGAGTTGTTTTTGAATGAACTCAGAAAATCCCAATGAGGACATTTGTTTGCCTTTCTCATCGAGTAATATAACGCTATCTGACGGATCAAGGGCTCTTAAAATCATCTCACCTTCTTTTTGACTTTGTTGTTCAGGGCTTAAATTTTTGGTGTTTTTTAAAGCGGGTAGGGGTTGTAAATCAAACTTGATGTAATGATTTAAACGTTTAACGTAGCCCTCGATGAGTTGGTTCAAAAGTGGGTCGTCAGTGGCCCCAACCAAAAGTAAACTAATGTTCATTAGACAAAGATATTCATTTTGACTCTTGTGATAAGTTACCCTTGAGTATAGACTCTATTTGTTGGGTATTTTAGTAATTTAGCTTAAAATCCAACCATTGATTTCAGCAGCACAGGAAGAACAAGAAATTCTTGGCATTATCAAAAACGCCTTACGCGAGGATATTGGTCCTGGGGACCATTCTACATTGGCATGTATACCGACTACAGCTCTTGGAAAAGCCGCACTATTGGTAAAGGAATCAGGGTATATCTCTGGTTTAGAATTTGCCCAAAAAGTATTTCATACCCTGAGCACTGACATTATTTTTACCCCCCTACAAGAGGATGGTGCATTTGCTGAAAAAGGAGAAATTGCTTTTACAGTCGAGGGACCGAGCCATGCATTGTTGCAGGCTGAACGATTGGTGCTCAATGCCATGCAGCGTATGAGCGGGATTACTACCAAAACTCGTGCCTACGTTGATCAGTTAGCTGGAACTAAAACAAAACTCTTAGATACACGTAAAACAACTCCCGGGATACGTGCTTTAGAGAAGTGGGCTGTTCGTCTTGGAGGAGGGGTAAATCACCGATTTGCCCTGTATGATGCGATCATGCTCAAGGACAATCACATTGACTTTTGCGGCGGCATGGATCAAGCGATCTTGGCCACAAAAAATTACTTAATGGATCATAAACTGGATATACCTGTAATAGTTGAGGCGCGCGATTTTGATGAAATTAAGGCAATCCTGAATCACTCAGGAATTACCCGAATTCTTATCGATAACTTTAGTATTGAAGACACAAAAATAGCCGTGGAATTGATTGGTGAACAATGTCAAACAGAATCGAGTGGTATGATCAACCTCAAAACGATTCGGGATTATGCCCTGTGCGGGGTCGATTTTATTTCTTGTGGCGCTATTACACATTCGGTACAGAATTTAGATCTAAGTCTCAAGGCCATAAATTAATTGAACTGTGGATACAACTGGCAGTCGTACTTATGCATTTGAACGCTGGCCTTTGATCGGGACATTGACTCGGTTATTGCGCTGGGTTGCATTACCCGGTTTTCAGGGCTTATCCTTATTTGATTTAATTGAAATCTACAGCGTGGGCCTTGTAAAAGGGGCTTTGTCTTCTCGGGCAAGCGCCATCGCTTATAGTTTTTTCATGGCTATTTTTCCGTTTTTGCTATTTATGCTAAACGTGATTCCCTACATTCCAATACGCAATTTTCAGGGGCGCTTTTTACGATTTATCGACGAATTATTACCGGCACAGACTCATGATTTTTTCTATCCTGTGATTGAGGATATTGCGACTAATCCTCGGACGGGATTGCTTTCTTTTACTCTTATTTTGGCCCTGTTTCTTATGGCCAATGGGGTTAGTGCTATTTTTAGTGCTTTTGAGTATTCGGTGCACGTAACCATAAATCGTGGCTATATCCGTCAATACATCATCTCAGTTGGGGTTGCGGTGCTTCTTTCGATGATTTTAATTGTAACCATAGGAGGAATTGCTTATGGCGAATACCTCATCAATTGGCTCAAGTCTGACACCTTGATTGACAATGATTTATTTTGGATTTCAGTGGTACAGTATTTGTTTTTTGTGGTGATGCTGTATGTGATTGTGGCTGCGCTTTATTTTTTCGGAGTTCAAAAGCGTGGGAGTAAAGGATTTTGGTCTATTGGGGCCCTTGCAACGACTGTTTTAATCTTATTAACCACATATGGCTTCGGGGTATATATCAATAATTTTTCTCAATACAACGAACTGTATGGATCGATAGGGGCATTGCTTATAATGCTTTTTTACATTTGGCTTAATGCTAATTTATTGTTGCTTGGCTTCGAGTTGGATCAGTCCCTTAGACGATTAAAGGAGCGTTCAATGCCCAAGCTAGAATCCGTTTAACCCATTTATGCCATTTATAGATGTCATCATACCTCTGCCCATCAAACAGACCTTTACCTATCAGGTCCGAGAGGCTGAGGCTGCCTTTTTGAGACCGGGTATGCGTGTGGTGGTTCCCTTTGGCCGCAACAAATTGCGGACTGCATTGGTATGGGGTGTCGGTGCTGAGGAATGGCCAGAATATCAGACTAAGGAGATAGATCAAATTCTCGATCAACAGCCGGTGGTGACAAAAACCCAATTATCTTTTTGGCGGTGGATGGCAGATTATTATATGTGTACTTTGGGTGAGGTCATGAAGGCGGCTTTGCCCGGTGCCATGTTATTGGAGAGCGAAACCTTTATTCAAGCCTTGAATTTAGAACCAGAAAATTGGCCCGATTTGAGCGATGCCGAGTATCTGATCATGGAGGCTCTTTGTGCACAGCCGCAGCTGTCCATAGACGATGTGCGTCTAATTCTGTCGCGTAACTCTGTCATGGGGGTGGTCTATGCACTTATTGATCGCGGTTTGGTCGCGGTAAAAGAACAATTGGATGAAAAATATAAACCGCTCATGCGTCGCTTTGTGCGACTCAACCCCGATATACTTGGCGAATCTGAGTTGAATCATATTTTAAATGGGCTCGAGCGCGCTCCTAAACAGCGTGAACTGATGTTGTATTTGCTAGCCAGACCACATCACGAAGAAATTCAACAAGCGTATTTGCTCAAGGCGGTTCAAACGACTGCAAGCGCACTCAATTCTTTGGTTGAAAAAAATTGGCTTTTAATGCAAGAGCGTGCCATAGATAGAATTCCTGTCCATGAAGGACCTGTTGAGGAACTTTCGGACTTATCGCCCGCACAGCAGCAAGGGCTTGATCAGATTAACACTTATTTTGAAAGCGGTTCTATTTGTTTGTTACACGGAATTACCTCCAGTGGAAAGACACGATTGTACATGCACTTGATGCAGGCATTTCTGAGTCAAAAAAAGCAGGTATTATTTATTGTTCCCGAAATCGCGTTAACCACTCAACTGATCATGCGCTTGCAGCGATTTTACGGGAGTCAAGTCGGAGTGTATCACTCGCGTCAGTCTCCAGCTGAGCGGGTAGAGCTCTTTCAAAAAGTGAAACAGGGCGACCCCTCGGTTCAAATTATCGTCGGTGCGCGCTCAGGGATATTTCTTCCGTTTGTTGACTTGGGTCTTGTAGTGCTTGATGAATCTCATGAACCCTCCCTTAAACAGCACAGCCCTGCACCGCGTTATCACGGACGAGATGCGGCGATAATGCTCGCCCATATGCATGGCGCCAAAGTTCTTTTAGGTTCCGCAACACCATCGTTAGAATCGTTTTATAATACCGAGCAAAGGAAATTTGGTTTAGTGTCTTTAACTGAGCGCTTTGGTGGTGTACGTTTACCTGAGATTGAATTAGTGGATTTGGCCGAACAGTACCGTAAGAAGTTGATGCAACAACATTTTAGTGCTCCTCTTATTCAGGCTATTGAACAAACATTATCGCGCGGCGAACAGGTATTATTATTTCAAAATAGACGCGGATTTTCCGCCATGATTGAGTGTTTAACCTGTGGTCATGTCCCTCAATGTCCCGATTGCGATGTCAGTTTGACCTATCACAGTCATCAGGAGTTATTGAGATGTCATTATTGCGGTCATCAGCAAGACGTCCCTTCGTTTTGTGTAGCCTGTGGTGGTCCGGAATTGGATCGAATAGGACTCGGAACCCAGCAAATTGAACAAACTTTAGAGGCCTTGTTTCCTCAAGCCAAGCTGGCACGTATGGATCAAGATACCACCAAAGGTAAGCATGCGTTTACGCAACTCATAGAGCGCATGAATCATGGGGAGATAGATATTTTAGTCGGAACTCAAATGTTGGCTAAAGGTCTGGATTTTGATCGGGTTTCTTTGGTCGGTATTCTCAATGCCGATCAATTGATGAATTTTCCTGATTTTCGGGCTCAAGAACGGGCGTTCCAACTTATGGCACAGGTAAGCGGACGTGCCGGACGACGTGGGGTCCAGGGGCGTGTTATAATACAGACCTACACTCCTGAGCACCAATTGTTAAGACAAGTCGTTCAAGGAGATTATGCCGGTATGTATGAGCACCAAAGCCTGCAAAGGCAACAATTTCAATACCCCCCGTATTGTAAATTGATCAGACTCACCATTAAGCACAAAGATTTTAGACTTTGCCAATCAGCTGCAATTTGGTTATTTAAAGTCATAGAGCAGAAGATGGGGTCTTTGGTTTTGGGCCCTGTGGCACCGCCCGTGGCAAGAATAAGAAACCAACAAATTCAGCAGCTTTTAATTAAAGTGCCTCAACAACAATCCTTGTCAAAAACAAAAGGCTTTTTGACCAAAGTCGGACAACGTTTTATGGCACAAAAAGAATTTGCTAGAGTCAGTCTAACCTTTGATGTAGATCCGATAAACTAGAATTTTAGTTATTCCCCGCAGCAGCAGCAAGGGCTTCAACTAAATCAGTTTTGCGATTGCGGCTCAAGGGAAGGCTTTGATTTTCGAGTTCAATTTGTTTGCTGTTATAGCGCTGAACTTTATCTAGGTTAACGATATAGGATTTGTGGATTCGCAGAAAACGCTCTTCAGGAAGCAGTTGTTCAAATGCTTTCATGGTCGATAAGACCACCAATGAGTCGTGTTCAGTAACCAGTTTTACGTAGTCACCCAATGCTTCAATATATTTGAGCTCACTCAAGAAAACTTTCCGTTTTTTCAGGTTACTTTTAACGAAAATAAAGTCTTCATCGTCGAATCCTTCCTCATTGCGCAACTTATAATTTACGATGGCTTTGTGTACCGCATTTAGGAAACGATCTTTGGCAATAGGCTTGCGCAAATAATCGATGGCGTCGTAATCAAAGGCCTTAAAAGCATATTTTGTTTTTCCGGTAACAAAAATTATTTGCGGTTTTTGCGTCATATCATCTAAAAGATCAAAACCAGAGACGCGCGGCATTTCGATGTCGAGAAAGACTAAATCGATGGCCTCGGAGGTCAATCCTGCCTTAGCTTCCTCAGCACTGTTGTACTGAGCTGCTAGTCTAAGTGATGGGTGTTCATTGATCAGTTTTACTATGGAAAGTCGCTGTAGGGTTGAGTCGTCAACAACAGCACAATTCAGCATGGTTTGACCCATAAGATGGTGAGGTTTTAGGACAAACAATATTAATTAATTAAATAGAGTTTCGCAAGTTTTATTGGGCTTTAATCTGATAAAATGTACCATTAAACTGAGTTTTCATAGGGATTAGACTATTTATCGCCGATTCGAGAGATAGTAAAATAAGTTTTATGTGGTGGAAATTCACCTTAACTATAAATGAATCATTTTGTTGGTTGCATAAAATATTTAGCGCATTCGTTTTCAATGAATTGACACAAAATTTTTTCATGAAAAAACCTTAACCTCGACACTTTGTAGTTTCCAAATATTACTTTATTTTTGCAAGCTCTCAGCAAGGTGCTGATAGTTAAATCAATATATTATGACTCATTACGAAACTGTTTTCATCTTGAATCCCGTTTTATCTGAAGAGCAGATAAAGGAAACAGTTAAGAAATTTGAAAGTTTTCTTGTTTCTAAAGGTGCAAAGATGATCGCCAAAGAAGATTGGGGCTTGAAAAAGCTGGCTTATCCAATCCAACACAAAAAAAGTGGTTTTTACCACCTATTTGAATTCACTTGTGATGGAGAACCCATCAACGACTTGGAAGTTGAATTCCGTCGTGACGAACGCATCATGCGCTACCTCACTGTAAAACTCGATAAGCACGCTGTTGCTTGGGCCGAGAAAAGAAGAACTAGAAACAAACAAAACGCATAAGCTATGTCATCAATAGAGCAACAAGCAAAAGGCAAAAAGGACGGAGAAATCAGATATCTCACCCCGTTGAATATCGAAACCTCCAAGACTAAAAAATACTGCCGATTCAAAAAATCAGGCATCAAATACATCGACTACAAAGACCCAGATTTCCTATTGAAATTTGTGAACGAGCAGGGTAAAATTTTACCGCGTCGTTTGACTGGAACTTCTCTAAAGTACCAGCGTAAAGTTGCAGTAGCCATCAAAAGAGCACGTCACTTGGCTTTGATGCCATACGTCGCTGATATGTTAAAATAATATAGAGTAAGGACATGGAAATAATACTAAAAAAAGACGTTGAGAATCTTGGATTCACCGACGATATAGTATCGGTTAAAAACGGATACGGAAGAAATTATTTGATTCCTCAAGGCCTTGCTGTATTGGCAACTCCTTCTGCAAAGAAGGTTTTGGCAGAAACTTTAAAGCAACGTGCCCACAAGGAGCAGAAATTAGTTGACGATGCAAAAGCTGAGGCGGCAAAGCTCAATGGTTTAGAAATCAAAATCGCCGCGAAAGTGGGTGAGGGAGATAAACTATTTGGTTCTGTGAGTAATGCTGATGTCGCTGAGGCCTTGGCTGCCAATAACATTAGCTTGGACAAGAAATTCATTTCAGTTCAAGGAGGTTTGGTAAAGCGCATCGGTAACTATAACGCTAAAGTTCGTTTTCACCGCGATGTGATTGCTGATTTGAGCTTTGACGTAGTCGCCGAAGCAAAATAATCAACTAGGTAAGAATAAAGAGGGCAACAATAAAGCCTTCATATAAACTTAAAACCCTCTAGCTTTATAGAGGGTTTTTTTATACGATAATTAATGAAGTACCGCAGACTCACCAAAGAACAATTTGAAACCCTAAGTGAAGAATTTGCACAATTTTTGGCCAGTCAGTCTATAGATCAGGCGCAATGGGAGGCAATAAAGCTTCATCAGCCAAATCGGGTTGATCAGCAATTAGACGCTTTTAGTGATCTTGTGTGGGAAGAAAGCCTGCGTAAAACCTGTTTTATCAATCACTTTTCTCCAGGTGGGGTGTTTGCGTTTCATGCTGGGCAATTGTCCTTAAGGCTCTTCGGAGTCAAGACCTCAACAGATTTGGATTTCAATACACCTGAAGCATGGCAATGGTTGTCTGAGCATTGGCAGGAAGACTCTGTGTCTTTTTATCGGGAGCAAAAGCCCTACGATAAGGAGCGTACTCAAGCCCTTTTTACATTAATTGAACGAGGGGGAATTTTGTCCTCAGGGGCCATTGCCGAGCGCCTCGAGGCCCTTATACCGGAGAATCACTCGTAACGCAAACTCTCTATTGGATCCAGCTGCGCTGCTTTAGAAGCAGGATATGACCCTGCAATAATGGCAACGATAAATGAGATAATTACCGCTGCGATAATGGCACCCCATGGCAGGCTGTAATCAAAATCCGCAACAGTAGCGAAAATAACACCAGTGCCAATCCCCAAGAGCACCCCCAAAAGACAACCTATTTGACCAATTACAATGGTCTCAATAAAAAATTGAGTCAATATGGTTCGTTTTTTGGCCCCCATAGCCTTGCGTACCCCAATTTCACGGGTACGATCAGTAACGGACACTAACATGATATTCATGAGTGCAATAGAGGAGCCTAAAATTGTAATGATACTGATGATCCAAGCGGCTGTTTCCAATACTCCCGTGATACTCGCCACACGATTAATTAGGTCCTCGCTGCGCTCAATGGCAAAATTGTCCTCTTCCAAAGGTGAGAGCCCTCTGATATTTCTAAACGATACTAGAGCAGCACTTTCTGCTTCTTTCAAGGCCTCTTTTTGGTTCACCATGACGCTGATGGTGTAATTTATATTCGGCTGAGTAAAAATTCCACGGGCTATTTGAATGGGAATTAAAACTTGTAAATCTTGATTATTGCCAAAAGAAGAACCTTTGGACGCCAGCAGTCCAATAATTTTAAATTTCGACCCTCTAATGCTGATAGTTTTATTAATCGGATCTTCATCTTTGAACATTTTTTTTAAAAAATCAGAACCAATCATACACACTCGATTGTTGTTTTGAATGTCAAAGAAATTAAAAGCACGTCCTCGGTCTATTTTGGTGCCTGTATTGGCTAAATAATGCTCATTGACACCATATACACTGACTTCTGGATCTGTTTTGACATTGCTGTATTTGACTTCGGCGCTTCCTGTACCTAAAAAAGAAATCGAAGTTTGGGTCCCAGGAAAGTCGTATTGCTCATTAAAGGCACGAATTTGATTGTAGTCAATAACGGGATTTATTTTTTTACGTTCTGAGCCATCGCGAGAATTCGTGGCAAAGGCATATCGCTGAAGATTAAAGGTATTGGCCCCCATGCTGGCAAAATTTCCTGAAATAGAGTTTTCTAGGGCATCTACGGCGCTTAGTATTCCCACCAATGACCAAATACCGATGCCGATAATCACAATGGTTAGTATGGTTCTGAGTAATTGGGTTTTGATCGAGTCTAGGGCGATCAAAATATTTTCTTTGAATAAGCCGAGCATAAAATGCGCTAAAAGTGTAGGACAAATTTATCGAATTCTTTTGGGCCATATGAACTATTTAGGGGAATTCTCTTTTATAAAGCCTTCAGAAATCCATCTATTTTAAGATATTTGTAATTCACTGAAATACTTAAAGAAAGTGGCACAAAAACCGTCTTTACCCAAAGGAACCAGAGATTTTTCACCGGAGGTAGTGGCCAAAAGGACCTACATCATCAACACTTTGCGCCATTGCTTCGAGAAATTTGGATTTCAACCCATAGAAACCCCAAGTTTTGAAAATTCTGAAACCTTGATGGGTAAATACGGCGAAGAAGGGGACCGCCTTATATTTAAAATTTTAAACAGTGGCGATTTTTTGGCTAAAGCTGATCAAGACTTTTTAGACCAGCGTGACAGTCAAAAATTAACCCAGCAGATTTCAGAGAAAGCTTTGCGTTACGATCTAACAGTACCTTTTGCCCGTTATGTCGTTCAACATCAAAATGAGATTAATTTTCCCTTTAAGCGCTTTCAGATTCAACCGGTTTGGCGCGCAGATCGTCCACAAAAAGGGCGATTTCGAGAATTTTATCAGTGTGATGCCGATGTTGTCGGGAGTAAATCGCTTTGGCAAGAGGTAGAACTGATTCAGCTCTATGATCAGGCTTTTGACACTCTGGGACTCAAGGGGGTAACCGTGCATCTAAACAATCGAAAAATACTTTCCGGTATTGCTGAGGTTATCGGGGCTGCAGACCAGTTAATTGATTTTACCGTAGCCTTGGATAAGCTGGATAAAATTGGCCGAGAAAAGGTAGAGGATGAGATGCGTCAAAAAGGAATAAGTCAGCAGGCCATTGAGCGACTGGCGCCGCTTTTTGAAACCTATAGTGATAATGCAGATCAACTTGATGCATTAGAGACTTTGTTAGAAACCTCAGAGGTAGGTTTACTCGGATTATCGGAGCTTAGATTCGTTCTAAAGGCTTTAGACGAATTGCCATTAAAATCGGCTATGGTCAAAATCAATTTGACTCTGGCTCGCGGACTTAATTATTATACCGGGGCCATATTCGAAGTTTCTGCTCCAGAGGGTATAGAGCTGGGTAGTATCGGTGGCGGTGGGCGTTACGATGATTTAACGGGGATTTTTGGTCTAAAAGACATGAGCGGTATTGGGATATCCTTCGGTCTTGACCGCATTTATATGGTCTTGGAAGAACTCAATTTATTCCCTGAACATGTTGTAGCCTCCACTAAGGTTTTATTCATCAATTTTGGGGATAAAGAAGCATTATACGCCACTCAGGCCGTTAGTGCACTAAGAGATTTAGGTATTGCTGCTGAACTTTATCCAGACGCCGCAAAAATGGGCAAGCAAATGACCTATGCCGATAAAAGAGGAATCCCCTATGTGGTTTTGGCCGGAACGGATGAGATTAAAAATCAGCAATACACCCTTAAAAACCTTAACGACGGTCAACAAAAGCCTATGACTTTTCAGGAGCTAGCTGAAATTGTGTCTTAAACCCTCAGAAATCTTTGCCATGAGATTTATTGTTTTTTCAGGTTTTGCTTTACTCTGGCTGTTTTTTTCATGTAATAATGCGCCAGGGATTTCTGATAGCGCTTTAAGTGAGTCCTCTGCCACTGATCAGGCCATGCCTGATCCAAATGCCAAAGTTGTCCTTTCGGTACTTGGAGTATTGCAAGATGGCGGACGGCCTCATTTGGGTTGTGAAAAAAGTTGCTGTTTGGCAGATTCTGACCCAGGCGATTTTGATTATCGAGTCGTTTCACTCGGGCTTTTTGATCGCGAGAATACCACAGGCTTTATGATCGAGGCAACACCAGATTTTGTGGCTCAGTGGCGAACATTCAAAGGTATTTTTCCCGAAATAACCCTGAATACATTCGGCGGCATTTTTTTGACCCATGCGCACATAGGCCACTATCTCGGGCTAACCTATCTGGGAAAAGAGGCCTTCAATGCCAAAGGGACCCCAGTTTACGCCATGCCCAGAATGACCGATTTTTTAAAAAACAATGGACCATGGAGTCAGTTGGTGGCCAATGAAAATATTGAATTGCGCCCTGCTGCTGCAAACGACACTCTGAAATTAACCAAAAACCTGACGGTGGTGCCACTTTTGGTTCCCCATCGTGACGAATACTCCGAAACTGTGGGGTATCAAATTATCGGCCCAGAAAAGTCGGCCATATTTATTCCGGATATTGACAAATGGGACCGTTGGGATCGGTCTATTCTCGAATTAATTCAGCAGGTTGATTACGCATTTTTGGATGCTACTTTTTTCGACGGACAAGAATTGAACAATAGGGACATGAGTTTAGTACCCCATCCTTTTGTGGTAGAAAGCCTCGCCTTATTTGAGGCACTTGAACTATCGGATCGAAAAAAGGTTTATTTTATTCATTTTAACCACACTAATCCGGTGTTGGACAGTGAGAGCGAGGCTGCAATAATGGTCGAGGAGGCAGGTTATAATATCGCAAAACAAGGTCAACTGATTGCCCTTTAACAAAAATGGCCACACTTCACAGTGCGGCCATCATCTTTTTTCTGTAGCGAGAGGGAGACTTGAACTCCCGACCTCCGGGTTATGAATCCGACGCTCTAACCAGCTGAGCTACCTCGCCAAAAATCGGTTTCCATTTGAATGGGTGCAAATATAGAAACAAAATAAAGTATGGCAAATGCTTAAAAGTCTTTTTTCGGGGGTCTAAAATTTACCTAAAAATAATTCCTGCAGTTTTTGGCAAAATAGAATTAATATCTATATTGCCTCATTGCTAAAATTCATCTATGAAGCGCAAGGTAAAATATGAGATGGAATTTCCGATACATGTATCGCCATCGCTTTTATACCAGTATATTTCGACCCCTTCGGGCATGAGTGAGTGGTACGCCGACAATGTCAATTCGCGTGGACAACTCTTTACATTCATTTGGGAGGGTAGTGAAGAACAAGCCAAGCTTTTGGGAAAAAAAAGCGGAGAACGCATCAAGTTTAGATGGGTTGATGATGAAGATACGGACTACTTTTTCGAGTTGAGAATTCAAGTGGACGATATTACCAAAGACGTCTCTCTAATGATAACGGATTTTGCTGATGAGGATGAAGTCGATGAGGGCAAGATGCTTTGGGAAAATATGATTTTTAATCTAAAACATGTTTTGGGCAGTGCCTAAGGGTGTATTGCCTTATATTTACGCCACCTAAGGGTGGCTTTTTTTATGATTAATTATAACGGAACTTTACTTGAAAAAGAACAAATAATACAAGACCTACACAACAGAGGACTTCATTATGGCGACGCGCTTTTTGAAACCATGAAAGTTGTGGGACGTCGCATTTTATTTGCTGAAGCTCATTATTTTCGTTTAATGGCCTCTATGCGCTTGATGCGTATTGAAATACCCATGCACTGGACGCCAGAGTTTTTTCAAACAGAGGTTAATAAAACCCTCAAAGGTCAATCAGGATCATCTGCATTTCGTATTAAAATTCTTGTTTGGCGCGATTGGGGCGGACGTTATACCCCTTCCTCAGAAGGAGTTATTTATGCCTTTTTCGCGGAGCCACTTTCTGATACCTCTTATATTATTAATTCAGAAAACTATTTAGTTGATTTGTACAAGGACCATTACATGAATACGGGCTTATTGCAGCAGCTTAAAACAAACAATAAACTGATCAATGTTTTAGCGGGGATTTACGCTCAAGAAAATGACTACAATAGTTGCCTAATGCTGAATCACAATAAGCAAGTCGTGGAAGGAATAAGTGGCAATCTTTTTTTAGTCAAAGACTACAAAATTAAAACACCCCCTTTATCCGATGGTTGCCTTAATGGAATTATGCGTGGTGTTTTGCTCGATATTTTGTCAAAATATCCAGACTATATAGTGTCTGAGGAATCTATTTCGCCATTTGAACTTCAAAAGGCAGACGAGCTTTTTTTAACTAATGTTATTTCTGGAATCCAACCCATAACCCAATATCGGAAAAAGCATTTCGCTCAAAAAATAAGTGCAGAGTTAACACAGAAGTTAAATGAATTTGCCGGGTTGAGCAAGAGTTCTGGTTTGACCCCTAATTCATAGTCGGGTTTTCAGGGGCATTAGACCACATGGCGTATGCGCCCCCTAAAGCACTCATCGTCTTACGCCAATAGTTTTGGTCCGTTTTTACAATTTGCTCAGAGTGCAAGTCATTGGGCATGACCAGCCAATTATTTTCGGCCCACTCTTCCTCTAGTTGATTTGGTCCCCAGCCTGAATAGCCTAAAAAGAATTGAATTTGGTCGTTAGATAGAAGTCCGCTATTGAGCAGTTCAATAATTTGTGTGAAATCACCCCCCCAATAGATGCCAAAATCAATGTATACACTGTTGTCAATGAGCTCTGGCGCATTGTGGATGAAATAAAGATTATCCTGTTCTACAGGGCCACCATTAAATACCGGGATTTCTGGGCTAACCTCGGGGACTAAGTCGTTGAGGTCGTATCTTAAAGGTTTATTTAAAATGAATCCAATGGACCCTTCATGATTGTGTTCTGCTAATAAAATAGCAGAGCGATTAAAGGATAAATCACCAATAATAGAAGGTTCTGCAATGAGTAGATAACCCTTGCCAGGTTTAATGTTTTGGTTAGGTGCCATATCTTAAAGCTACGCCAAATAAACTAATTCTCCAACTATTTGATTATCAAGCATAAAAAAACCCTGCCGAGGCAGGGTATATTTTTCTACATCAAAGTGATTAATTCACGCTGTCTGAAAGCTCAGATCCTGCCTTGAATTTTACAACATTTTTAGCTGCAATTTTGATGGTTTTTCCAGTTTGAGGATTTCTTCCTTCTCTTGCAGCACGCTTAGATACTGACCAAGATCCGAATCCTACTAGGGAAACACGCTTTCCCCCTTTCAATGATCCTCCTACATTTCCTAGGAAAGATTCTAATGCTTTTTTAGCTGCTGCTTTGGTGATGCCAGCATCTGCAGCCATAGCGTCGATTAAATCAGATTTGTTCATACGATAAAATTTAAATTAAAATTTTGGTTAAACTTGCATATAATTGCTCTACAAATTTAACGGGATAATCCAGCCACGCAAGGAAACACGCAGGAAAACGCGGTTTTTGTTAATAAATCAACCCCTTTGTTGATAAAGTAAGAACAATTGGCCTAATTTTTCGCTAAATCAGTAATGACGAGGGTTCAGACGAATTTGTCATCCTTTTCAAAACTAAAGCCGTTCAAAAGAGCTTCTGTAGGCATTTTTTTCTTCCCCGGAAGTTGCAGGGCATTAATTGATAATTGATAATCCGCCGCATGAACAAAAAGCATTTTTTTATCATAACTGATACTTCCTGGTACTAAGGTCGCATTTCTATTAGTGTATTGCGCTTGATAAATTTTTACTTTCAATGACTCGCCCTTATGCACAAGCGTAGTCCAAGCCCCGGGGTAGGCATCAAGCCCGCGAATTAAATTAAGTATTTTTTTAGCCGGCCAATCCCAATGAATACGAGTGTTCTCTGCATTTAATTTTGGTGCGCTTTTTAAAGGAGCATTAGGTTCTTGGGGTTGTGGTTTTGCCTCACCTTGATTGATAGCGTCGATTGTGTTGAGTACGAGTTGGGTGCCTAAGGCCTTAAGTTTATCATGCAATTCAGAAGCATTTTCGTTTGGTTCTATCGGGCATGATTTGCTTTGAATAATTGAACCGGTGTCGATCTGGTGATCAATAAAAAAGGTGGTGACTCCGGTATTTTTCTCTCCGTTAATAATAGCCCAATTGATGGGAGCAGCGCCGCGATACTGTGGTAAGAGAGAAGCATGTAAATTAAAGGTGCCTTGACTCGGAATTTTCCAGAGCACCTCAGGTAACATTCTAAAGGCAACTACTACAAAAACATCTGGGTTGAGCCCTTCAAGCTCTTTTAAAAACTCTGGATCTTTTAAACTTTCAGGCTGCCACAACTTTAGATTGTGTTTTAAGGCGGCATTTTTAACTGCACTTGATTGTAAATTGCGCCCTCGTCCCGCAGGGCGATCAGGCGCGGTAACTACCCCGAGTAAATTATATTTATGGGTCACCAAAGCGTTTAAAACCCCTACGGCAAAATCGGGAGTACCCAAAAATACGATACGCAACTTATTTGTCATTTCAAGTAATACCTATTGACCGCGTCGATATCTATTTTTTGCTGATTGTATAAATAGGTCAAAACCGCGTCAATATCTTCCGGGTCAAAGGTAATGTTTTCTCGAAGCTCTGCGATACTTAAGCTCTGCTCTTTGAGCAGATTTATGATGAGATCGGCGATGGCATCACCAGCATTTTGACCAGTTTGCTTCTTCTTTTTGAGACAATTTGTACACATCCCACAATCCTGAATTAACGCTTGACCAAAATGCTGTACCAGCAGCTGCTTGAGGCAGCTGTGAGATTCTTGAATTAAGCCCAAAACATCGCGCTGCTGCAATTGAATCCGCTTTAAATGACGCTCTATTATATAGGTATGAGGATTGATACTTCGCGCGTCTTCTCTGGGCAACAAAAAAGTGAGCTGTAAATCTGTTTGAAAATGCTCTAAATCGACCAATTGTCTTTTTTCCATCCAAATCAAAGCATCTTTAATTTGCTCGAGGGTCACCCCAGTTTTTATTGCGAGTTGATACAAGTCTAGGGATATTTTACTTTGAAAAATACCTCCATGTAACCTTAAAATGTTACGACCAATGAGTCCTACTTGTGGGTGCTCGTCTAGGGTTTGCGTTAAACTGTTACTGTCAGCAATAAATTGTAAGCGTGTCTTACTACCATAATGATGCTTTAAAGTAATAATTCCTAAGCGATCAAGTATGTTCAGTGCGGTCATCGTTTTGGTAGGATTCAAGTGATAAGCACTACAGAAGTCCCCCACTGCTAAACCAAAGCTACTGCCTTGGCCCTCACCATAGGCAACCTGAAAATAATTGCATAAATGACGATAAAACTGTTTGATTTCATCAGGATTTAGCAGCTGGTTATTCTTACGCTGCTTGAATTGCTCAATATCTTGCTCATGATAAATCAACCAGGCTTGAGCAGGAAGACCATCGCGTCCTGCGCGCCCAATCTCTTGAATATAACTCTCGATGGAATCGGGAATGTAGGTGTGGATGACAAAGCGCACTGCCGCATGGTTAATCCCCATGCCAAATGCACTTGTTGCCACCATGAGCTGAGCCGGACGCGATAACCAGTTCTGAAGGGCTTTTTGCTTTTGTTTTTGATCCATCCCACCATGAAAATAGGCGGCATCTAGTCCTGCACTCTTCACACTACCAGCAATGGATTCGCTTAGTTTTCTGGTAGGTACATAAACAATCCCAGAACCTTTTTGTGCTTTGGCCAGTGCATTGATTCGGCCGAGTATATCTTCTTTTTTTTCGATCAGTAGTTGAATATTTTCTTTGATCAATCCGCGGCTAAACATCTCAGGCTTTTTAAGACCCAGAGCACTGATAATTTCTGAAGTAATTTCTTGAGTTGCTGTTCCCGTAAGAGCGAGTATGGGTACCATAGGATGAAGTTCCCGTAGTATCCCGAGTTGTTGATAGGCAGGGCGAAAATCAAAGCCCCATTGTGCGATACAATGGGCTTCATCAATGGCCCATAAATTGACCCGAATAGTCTTTAAAAACTCTAGGACTATTTCTTGTTTTAGTCGTTCTGGAGCGATGTAAAGAAATTTGTAACCACCATGCTTGAAGAGATCAAAAATTCTAATCATTTCATCGAGTGGCTGAGGTCCCGTTAATGCTATTGCCTTGATGTTGCGCCCCATAAGATCATTGACCTGATCTTCCATTAGGGCTATAAGCGGAGAGATTACCACACAAATGCCTTCTCTGAGAAGCCCGGGGATTTGATAACAAATAGATTTGCCGCTGCCTGTGGGAAGAATTGCCAAAACGTCTTGCCCCGCAATTAACTGCTCTATGATGCCCTCTTGAGGCTGACGAAAAGAGGTATAACCCCAATACTGATTTAAGAGTTGTTGGGGGTTCGAAGTCATTAGAGATTCAATTTATTTAAAATAAAATCAGTGCGTTCATGCACAGTTCCGATAGGAACAACAATCGGCTCGTAGCCTAGTTTTTCATAACGCTTCGCGATAAATTGGTGTATTTCTTTTCCTTGATCAAAGGATTCGTAACGCTCATTGTCTTGAGTGTGTATGGATTGCCAAGGCGGTAAGATGAAGACGCAATCGTAACGATAAGTTTCCAAATCCCGCAAAAATTCTTCAGGAGACTCTTGATCTAGATAATCCATGTATGCGACAATATCTGGCAAGCCACGATCAAAAAAAACGGCTGGTTTTTTTTGTTTATTGCTGTAATTGTGTGCACTTAGATATTGTGTTTTGCGTCCCTTAAATAGAGCCTTACTAAAAGCCAGTGGGTCTTCAAGAAATAATTGTTCCACACCATTTTTTTGCCCTTCGAGTATGATTTGACGAGAAATTTCGTGTTGACATTCATGCCCGAGTGCATCGAGCTGTGCCATTATGGTGGTTTTACCGGTACCAGGCCCTCCGGTTAGGACTATTTTTAATGCCATGAAAAAAACTAAAGACCTTGACAAAGTTAGTTATTCTTGAAGGCTTGCGCTATCTTTGTGCCGAATTCGTTAATCACCTTTATGCCGGATCAAAAATCTCAAGAGTTTTACGATCGATTAACCCAGCAGTTGGCTGATGATCGCACTTGGCCAGCGATATATATGTTTAAATTTATTGTTCCTGGCATTGAGGAGCGTATTGAGGCAGTCTGTCAATTTTTTGATCCTACCAAATCGGATATCCGTATTAAGAATTCATCCAAAGGGAATTACAGTAGTATTTCGGTTACTTTGACTATGGCCTCTCCAGAGGCTGTAGTTCAAAAATATCAGGAAGTTTCTGTCGTGGAAGGTGTCATTTCTTTATAAAATGATTATTTTGCACACCCAGTAAGCACTGATTTTCCTCTATTTTTTTGATTGAGAACACCAACTATGTTAGTAGATAATTTAGAATACAATACCGAACGCGAACAATTGATTATACCTGAATATGGCCGCCATATCCAAAAAATGGTGAATCAAGCCATAGCTATAGAAGACCGTGAAGAGCGCAATAAATGTGCTCATAGTATTATTGCGGTAATGGGTAATTTAAATCCACATTTGCGCGATGTGCCCGATTTTCAGCACAAACTATGGGATCAGTTGTTTATGATTTCGGATTTCAAACTTGATGTGGATGCGCCCTATCCTGTGCCTTCACCTGAAGAATTGGCAGAACGCCCTCAACCTTTGGCCTATCCTCAAAACTTTCCGAAATATCGTTTTTATGGGAATAACATCAAACGCATGATTGATGTCGCTATAAAATGGGAGGATGGTGACAAAAAGGATGGCTTGGTCATTACCATTGCCAATCACATGAAAAAAAGTTTTTTGAACTGGAACAAGGATACTGTTGAGGATCAAGTGATTTTCAATCATTTATTCGAGCTTTCAGAGGGTAAACTGAACCTGAAAAATAGCGAAGAGGATTTGACACAGGCCACAGATTTGATTAAAAATAAAAAGCGTTTCGTCAAAAAAACGCACAAGTCTGGCCGCGGACGAAAGCGTTATTAATAAAAAAACATATGGGTACTTTCCACATCGAAGGAGGCCACGAACTCTCTGGAGAGATTCGTCCACAAGGCGCGAAAAACGAAGCACTACAGATTTTATGCGCGGTCTTGCTCACAGAGGAGCCTGTGATCATCGAGAATATTCCCGACATCATCGATGTCAATAAACTCATTACCATATTGACCCATTTAGGGGTAAAAGTAGAGCCTCTTTCGGCCGGTGCTTACCGCTTTCAAGCCGATAACTTAGATTTGGAATATTTAGAATCTGAGTTGTTTAAAAAAGAGGGGAGTAGTTTGCGCGGATCCATAATGATTGTTGGGCCTCTGCTCGCGCGATTTGGTAAAGGTTATATCCCTCGTCCAGGTGGGGATAAAATTGGTCGCCGTCGTTTAGATACCCATTTTGAAGGGTTTATAAAACTTGGAGCGAGTTTTCGCTATAACAAGCATGAGCGATTTTACGGTGTAGAGGCCCCAAATGGTCTAACCGGGACTTATATGCTCTTGGATCAGGCCTCAGTTACAGGGACAGCAAATATTCTTATGGCTGCAGTTTTGGCCCAAGGAACCACTACAATTTATAATGCAGCCTGTGAGCCTTATTTGCAACAACTCTGCCGTATGCTCCAATCTATGGGGGCAAACATTCAAGGTGTAGGATCTAATTTATTGGTTATCGAAGGGGTTAAACGCCTGGGTGGTTGTACGCATCGTATTTTGCCAGACATGATTGAAATAGGGAGTTGGATCGGTTTGGCGGCCATGACTCGAAGCAGTATTACCATAAAAGATGTCTCTTGGGAAAATCTCGGCTTGATTCCCGATACTTTTAGAAAGCTTGGTATCAAACTTGAGCGTAAAGGAGATGATATTTTTATTCCCCATCAAGAGTCCTATGAGATTCAATCCGATATGGATGGCTCTATTTTAACGATTTCAGATGCCCCTTGGCCAGGGTTTACTCCAGATTTATTAAGTATAGTTTTAGTGACCTGTACCCAAGCCAAAGGCAGTGTATTAATTCATCAGAAGATGTTTGAAAGTCGCTTGTTCTTTGTGGACAAACTCATCGATATGGGGGCCAAAATTATCCTTTGTGATCCCCATCGTGCCACAGTAATTGGTCACGATTTTGCCTCCTCACTCAAGGCGACCAATATGGTTTCTCCGGATATCAGAGCCGGGGTTTCGTTGTTGATTGCTGCTTTATCTGCCGAAGGAACTAGTGTGATACAGAATATTGAACAAATTGATCGAGGCTATGAGCGCATTGACAAGCGTTTGCAGGCTATTGGCGCAAAGATTACCCGTGTAAATTAGTCTAATTAAGCGCTGCTTTATAGGTTTCCAGACAACGTTCGCGCGCCATTTTGTGTTCTACTATGGGTTTGACATAGCGCGGTAAGTCGTGCTCGGGAACCCATTTTTTAATATAGGTCATCTGTTTGTCAAATTTATCAACCTGAGTCATAGGGTTGAAAATCCTGAAATATGGGGCAGCATCCACACCACTTCCAGCAGCCCATTGCCAATTACCTACATTAGAAGAGCATTCGTAGTCTAATAATTTTTCTGCAAAATAAGCCTCACCCCATCGCCAATCGATCAAAAGGTGTTTACATAAAAAACTGGCAACTAACATACGGACACGATTATGCATATATCCGGTTTTGTTGAGTTCTCTCATGCCGGCATCAACCAGGGGGTAGCCCGTCTGCCCATTTTTCCATGCTTCAAACTCTTTGGGGTCATTGCGCCACTGTATTCTGTCGTATTGTGGCTTAAAGGAATGGGTTACTGTATGGGGAAAGTGCCAAAGAATTTGCATAAAAAATTCCCGCCAAATTAGTTCTTTGAGCAGGGTGATATCTTTGATTGGTCTGAGAGCCCTAACGATTTGACGAACGCTAACTGTGCCAAAGCGCAAGTGGGGTGAAAGTTTTGAGGTGCCGTTGGCTAATCCGGGAAAATTCCTTTTATCAGCGTATTTTTGGGCCACACTCGTGCTATAATCGCAGGACAAAACTTCATGTGCACTGGATTTGAATCCCATTTTCTCCAGTGAGGGCATAGGACCAAAAGACCCTTCTAGAAACTTTTCTTTGTATTCCGAAACTCGATAATCAGAAATAGGGCCATTGGATTCAAGTGCTGCCAGCCATTTTTTGCTGTAAGGTGTGTAGACCACGTAAGGATTGCCATCGTCTTTAACAATTTCATCCATCTCAAAAATCACTTGATCTTTAAATTGATGAAAACCTATACTTTGCGCTTCACAGTGAGCCTTTAGGACATTATCGCGTTGCAGTGCATAGGGTTCGTAATCGCGATTACTGATCAAGTGTTTTACATTAAATTCCTTTTGAAGCTCCTCTATAGCCTGAGTTGGTGTGCCATAAAAAACTTTCAAATCAGTGCCCCATGAGCACAGTTCTTGTTTTATATGGCTTAATTGTTGGTGAATAAAATTTACCCGACCGTCATCAGCAGCACAAGAGTCAATTATATTTCGATCAAAGATAAAAATGGGAACTACAGGATAAGACCCTCTTAGTGCCTTACTCAATCCGTGATTGTCCGACAGTCTGAGGTCTCTTCTAAACCAAAAGACATTAACCTCAATAGCTGAGGAGTCTCGACTTACTTTTTCAGTTTTCACTTGGCTTAACACGTGAGTAGGTGTAACGTTAATATTTTTCTCGGGTTGACTCATATCACCAATATTCTGTTTATTTGGCTAGTTCAGTTTTAAAGCGCCCATACCGCCATCGAGCCCAAGGACTTGACCTGTCATCCATGAGGACTGTTCACTAAGCAAGAAATAGGTGCATTCTGCTAAGTCTTGTGGCGTCCCAACGCGCTTTAGGGGATGACGCTCATTCATTTTTTCAAGTTTTTCCTCACTTGACAATAATTTGCCTGCTAGTGGTGTATTGGTGAGAGAAGGTGCAATGGCGTTCACCCGAATCTTTGGTGCATATTCTGCCGCTAATGAGCGTGTTAATCCTTCCAAGGCTCCTTTGGCTACAGCTACGGAGGCGTGAAAAGGCATCCCTTGTTGCACCGCTACAGTACTGTAAACTACTACACTGGCCTGAGGGCTATTCAATAATTTAGGTAAAACTGCTTGAAGACTTCGGATCATGCCCATGGTGTTGATTTCGAAATCGGCGGCAAAGGCTTCAGGTTTAAGGGCCCGAAAAGGTCTTAAATTTATACTTCCTGGAGCATAGACAAATCCATCTATTTGCTCGGGAAGGCCTACTAATTGAGCTTCTGGGTCCAAAACATCATAGGACATATGATGTAATCCTTCGATTTCAGGTCTCGTGCGGCAAGCCGTGTAGACTGTATTTCCTTTTTCGACACATAGTTGAGCGGTCGCGGCACTAATGCCTGTTGAACCGCCTATAATTAAGATATTTTTCATGAGTAGCTACCGAATAATTCGGTGAGTTTTTTGGTTCGATAATTAAATATTTCCTCAAGTTTAGGGGTTACGATTAGCGGGGTGAATAAAGATCCTAAGGCTCCTAATGGGGCTTTATAATGTATGAGATCTTCCATGGCTACACCACCTTTGATTGGAGTGAAAAAGTGTTTGTGATGCCATAGGGTATAAGGCCCAAAGCGCTGTTCATCTACAAAATATTCTTGAGGAACCACGTGTGTGATTTCGGTCACCCATTTTGTTTTGATGCCCAAAAGTGGTGAGACCCTATATTCAATAATCTGACCAGGATACATTCGTCGGTCTGCACCATCAATGATGTCAAACCCCATATATTCTGGGGTGATAGTCTTTAAATTTTTTGGGTCTGAGAAAAAGTCCCAAGCCTCATCAAGAGTTATGGGTAGATTCTGGGTTCTGTGAAATGTGTACAAAGTATTTTTTTTTGTAAAGATACAATTGTTTAACTTAATCACTAAAACGTTAAACAAAATCATTGATCGGTTTTATCGTTTTCTTAACGATTCTTTTCACTCAGTGCGTTATATTCGTTAAAATTTTTACAATATGAAAAACTTGATATTATCTCTTCTATTCTTCAGCGCGTTTTGCGTGGGGTCAATGGCGCAAATCCAAACACCAGCAGCTTCTCCAGATCAAACGCTCACACAAAATGTTGGTCTGAGCTCTGTTAGTGTTCAATATTCGCGCCCTGCGATGCGTGGCCGCACTATTTTTGGTGATTTAGTACCTATGGATAAACTATGGCGTACTGGAGCCAATAAAAACACTTTGGTGACTTTTAATAGTGATGCCAGTGTTGGTGGATCAGCAATAAAGGCCGGTACATACTCCATTTATTCGATTCCCTCGATGGATGAGTGGACCATTTACTTCTACACTGACACAGAAAATTGGGGTTTACCTGCGAATTGGGACGAAAGCAAAGTAGCGGCAGTCTACAAGGTTACCGCCCAGAGCCTTGAAGGGAATGTAGAATCCTTCACTATTTCAATCGATGAGGTGACTGATTCAGGGGCAGCCTTGACTATAAAATGGGAAAACACCGCGGTATCAATCCCATTTAGTTTCGATACGGAAAGCGCCGTTATGGCCAGTATTGATCGCACTATGAATGGACCTACAGACAGAGATTACTATCAGGCTGCCGTTTACTTTTTAAATGCTGATAAGGATATCAATAAAGCCAAAACTTGGATAGACAAGGCTGTCGAAATGAGCAAGAGTCCGGCATATTGGTACTATCGTCAGCAATCACTGATCTACGCGAAAGCAGGTGATAAAAAGGGGGCGATTAAGGCAGCGGAAGAATCTTTGGATCTAGCTCAAAAAGCCGGAAATCAAGATTATGTAGCCATGAATAAAAAGTCTATTGCAGAGTGGTCTAAATAATCATTGTTTGATACTTTTTTATAGTATCGACAGTACTCACTCATTTGATTTAATAACAATGGCATTCTTAGAATGCCTTCTTTTTTTAGCGCCTTTATCTTATATGGGCGCCTTGATGATTTGTGATATAATCATTTAAGCGCACCACGATTATTTCAGTATGATTAAAGGATTTGTCTTAATGCATTTCGATAATGCGAAGGACTTTTGCCAGTCTGACTTTTAAATGTTTTGTTGAAGTGTGAAAAATTATTGAATCCAGATTCAAAACATACATCCGTGATACTCAAGGATCCCTCAGCCAGCAGTTTACAGGCGTGAGTTACTCGGTACTCTGTGACAAATTGAATGAAAGTCTTGCCCGTTTTATTTTTAAAATAACGGCTAAAAGCCTGAGGAGTCATGCTTACCTTATCGGCCATTTCAGTGAGACTAATCGGCCTAGTAAAACTTTGACTGACGAAATTATAAATGACATCGAGTCGCGCTGCATCTTGGGGTTTAGTCTCCAGAATTATGTGGTCCGCATTGAGTAAGGTATAATCACTAGCCTCTGCAAGGGCGTTGAGCAAGGCTAAAAAGTTGATTAGCTTATCAAAAGGATTCATGTCAAGGAGTTGCTCAATTTTTGGACCGAGCTCTTTCATTGTTCTTTCTGAGAAGACAATCCCTTGTTTACTTCGTTTAAGGAGCTGTTTAACCGCAACGAACTCAGCGGCATCAAAAAAATCCTCACCTAGAAAATCCTCTCGTACTTGAATGACAATTTCACTTTTATTGTTGGTCAAATGATTTGTAAAACCGAAATGGGGCAGTGCTGCACCAATGAATATTAGGTCCCCATCATTATAATAGGAAATATGGTTACCAATATGACGCTTACCGCTTCCTCCATTGATGTAAACAATTTCCATTTCTGGGTGATAATGCCAAGAACATGGGTTCGCCGCATTAAAATCTCTGAGGTTTTCAATGCGAATAGAACTTCCCGGAGCAGGGGCAATGGCTTCAAATTGTGGATTCCTTCTCATAGCTGTATAAAAGTACCAAAGCTCAGCATGGTAGCGTGAGGATAAAATTAACCAATTTATATGTTATATTAACATTATGGGCAATTAATTAAATATTCTAGGTTAAAAATATATATAAATTGGTCAATAATTGAGGAGCCAGGAATATGCTTTTATCGCATCTTTGAAATGTAGTTAATAATACAACAATGCACTGTCGTTTGACTGTCAGGCATTGAAAAACATTAAAATCGGTAATTTAGATTTTAATTTTTGGTCGTTAGTTGTGAAAGGGAGTCTTGGTCGGCTCCCTTTTTTCTTTGTATATCGCCAAGGCAAATACTACCTTTGCCCGCTCATTAATAATTTTAGACATGGACAATGGAATTTACGCTCGTTTTCACACCAGTAAAGGTAATGTAGACGTATTATTGACTCACGATAAAACTCCCGGCACCGTAGGTAATTTTGTTGCCTTGGCAGAAGGCCAGCTCGAGAATCAAGCTAAAAAGCAAGGAACACCATATTACGATGGATTGAGCTTTCACAGAGTTATTGCCGACTTTATGATCCAAGGTGGTGATCCTCAAAGGACAGGTGCTGGAGGCCCAGGCTATCAATTCGATGATGAATTTCACCCGGAATTAAAGCACGACGGCCCCGGCGTATTATCCATGGCTAACGCTGGTCCAGGAACAAATGGCAGTCAGTTTTTTATTACCCATGTAGCCACACCTTGGCTCGATAATAAGCATACGGTCTTTGGTCGTGTGGTTGAAGGCCAAGAGGTCGTTGATAAAATTGCCCAGAACGATATATTGGAGCGTCTTGAAATTATTCGTGTGGGTGAAGAAGCTGAAAGCTGGAATGCGGTGGAGGCATTTCGTCAGTTTAACGGGGCTAAGGCCGAGCGCGAGGCCGCCGCAAAACGCGCTGAGCAGGATTTATTGGAGAGTTTATCTGAAGGATTCATCCAGACAAAAAGTGGTTTGCGCTATCAAATTATTCAAGCCGGAGGTGGTGCTCAACCCACTAGTGGTGACAAAGTATCGGTTCATTATAAAGGAATGTTTGCCGACGGCAAAGAATTTGACAATAGCTACAAACGAGGCAATCCAATTTCTTTTCCAGTGGGTCAAGGCAATGTAATCCCAGGTTGGGATGAAGGAATTTTGCTGCTTAAAGTAGGCGACAAGGCTCGATTTGTTATTCCAAGTCATTTGGGATACGGCGCCCGCGGCGCTGGTGGTGTAATTCCGCCAAATGCCACTTTGATCTTTGATGTTGAACTTGTCAAAGTAGGTTAAGCTCAGAATTTTAAAAAGATCACGCCTTTTAACAGTCTTACATTTGGTCGCCAAAAAATATAGCGTTCATCATGAGTTTATTGGTGCCATACCAAAAGGCTCTGAAGTTCGTGTTATCTGTGAAATAGCTCACTCTTCCACGCCCGCTGCGTCCTGATTTAAATGCGCTACTGCCGGATAAGGTTTCTAAATTTTCTTTAGAGATATATCCTGAGAGTAATGGATTTTTATCGTACACTATCGGGTTGTTTGCCGCTGCGCTATCGGGTTTTAAGAAAATGGTGGTGTTGCGGAAAAGGGGTAATTTATCATTTTTATAACCAAAATTTACAGGATGAGAACGATCTATCGAAGCTTGAAAAATGGCCCCTCCAATGACCTGAGCCCCGCGATATCGTTCCTGCTGCTCAAAGGTGGCTTGTTGTCCGGTTTTTTCAGTATTTAAGAGATTCAAGTCTAATAATTCATTATTGTTAATCCAGTTGGCCGACGATCTAAATCCGATCAGGTGCCCTCCTTGTTCTACCCATGATTTTAGGGTCTTAGTCGCTCCACTATCAGGGCCGCGTCCCCAAGTAGCGGGCATAATAATGGTAGTATATCGGCTTAAATTTTTACGTGCTAAATCAGCCACATCAAGCTTGGTTATTCTTATGTCATAGCGGGTATCCAAAAGATGCCAAATTTCGCCAGCATCATAAGGATTGATTCCCGAACCGACCAAAAGGGCAATGGTCTTTGGTTCGATTGTTTTAAAATCTGAACTGCCTAGATTCATGCCCTGTGTCGCCCCAGTGGATAGACTATGAATTTTATGACGCCCATTTAATTCTTGCAATAAACTGTATATTTCTTCGGGCGATTTGGTTTGATTATTGGCGGGAATCATTAGGCTGCCGTAATCAAATGTTTGGTTGCCAAGACTAAATGGACGCATGGATACTTTTACACGAACATTTTGTTCTAATAAATAATTCAAGGCTTGTGGACTGTTATAATCCTCCCATGCCAAAACATAGGCGTACCCTTTACTCAATGGTTTTGCAACAGGAGAAAAATCTGAAGCACTTAATTTTTCGCCCAACTCTGTGATGCGCGCACTAGTATGATCCAAATTAAATGCCAATGGTAGACTCCAAGCACTGATGTCGTAAAATAAACTGTCTTGAAATTTTGTTCGGCGCTCAAACATGGCCTCGATCAGTGTGCTTTGCATTTGATCTTTTGGGATGGCCACAGTGGATTGAGGCAAATAGCTTTTACCACCCAGTCGTACGGCTTCTTTTAGGCGAAAGGTCTCTATTTTTTGACGCTCTAATAGTTCAACAAATGCTTTCATTTTGGCAGAATCAAAGGCATCTTGAACAAGGTAGACTTCTTCACTGCCTTTATTGTGACGCAGATTGCGATAGAAATCAATTTGATAAGTCATCAAATCTTTTTTCAATGCAATACTCGCCTTTAGCGTTGATAAGGCTGTTGTAAATTGATTTCTGATAGTAAAAGGAAAAGTTAAAACCCCATTATCACTTTCTTGCGCATGTCCACGGGAGGAGGCCTGTTCAAATAAAATGCCTATGCCACCATGAATATCAGGAAAGGTAGACCCTTTTCCGTAATAGAAATCATCGTAATCTTCTTCTGAGTAGTATAAACTTCCTATTATATCAAGGGCTCCAGCATGATATCTGCCTAAAGCTCTGGTCAATTCTTGATTCAATTTTGGGGTAAGCGGATGGGTTCGTGTGGGAATTCCAGGTTGAAAAAAGAATGTAGAGTTCGTACCCATTTCATGGTGATCTGTTAATACATTAGGGTGCCATTGATGAAAAGTTTCGACTCTGGCTTGGCTTTCGGGCAGTTGACTCGGCATCCAGTCTCTATTGAGATCAAACCAATAGTGATTGGTTCTCCCGCCCGGCCAAACCTCGCTGTACTCTCGATCATTGGGATCTGGATTGATATTGTCGCTTTTATGCATATTGGCCCAGGTCGAAAAACGCTGCAGTCCGTCTGGGTTAAACGATGGGTCGAGTAGTATTACACTTTCGGCGAGTGCTTTTTCGATCTCAGGACCCTGTGCTGCCGCTAAATAATAGGCGTAAAGCAGGGCGGCGTTACTGCCACTGGGCTCATTGCCATGTATTGAGAACCCTTGGTATAAAACAATGGGCACCTGCTCAAAATCCGCCCCCTTACTATTTGACTCAAGAAGTTTTTGACGTTCTGTTTTTATTTGTTCGAGTCGTTTTTGATTCTCTGGCGCAGTCACGGTCAATAGCCAAAGCGGCCGGCCTTCATAGGTTTCCGAACGCTTTTCAATACTCATTCGAGGGCTTATTTCGGCTAATACCTCCATATAACGCGACAGACGATCATGGGTAACGTGCCATGCGCCGACCTGATGACCAATAACTTGTTCTGGCGTCGGAATTTCCTTATCGTAGTTAATGTCTCCAGGGAGGTAGTAACTTAAATCGGGGCTCTGTGCGTGGGTCAATACACCCATTAAAAGCGTAAGGCTGCAAAACAAATATTTTGTCATAAGGTGGTTTTTTTCATTCTTCTAAGATAAAAAAACCGCCTCAAATAGGGCGGTTTATAAATGTTTATCCAGAGGAAATGGATACTTTAAATATCGTCGAAATTAAGGTCTGTAAAAGAGGAGCTCGAAGCAACATGCTCCTGTTCTTGATATTCCTCTGACTTGTAGTCCTTTTGATGCCGTTCACTTATAACTTCATCTCCTTTTGCGTCAATGACATAATCAATCATGTCGACAAGGTGCTCCTTGAATTCTACGAAATCTTCTTTGTAGAGATAAATTTTATGTTTTTTGTAGTGAAACGACCCATCGTCGTTGGTAAATTTTTTACTCTCTGTAATGGTGAGATAATAATCTCCAGCTTTGGTTTCCCGAACATCAAAAAAATAGGTTCGTCGGCCGGCGCGCATTACTTTTGAATAAATTTCCTCTTTGTTTGAAGAGAATTGCTGATTCATTATAAAAGGTATTATTGGGTGTGGTTGTTACTCAAAAATCTAAAAAAAAACCAAATCTTCAAAAATTTTAAGACAATTCTTTTTCCAGGAGCTGCTTCTCGTAAAGCTCTTTGTAATACCCTTTATTTTTTATTAACTCATTATGAGCGCCTTGCTGAATAATGCGGCCTCGATCCATCACTAAAATCTTAGTGGCATTTTTAACAGTCGAGACTCTATGACTCACAATTATTGTTGTTTTTTGTTGCTTTACTTGGGCTAAATTATTCAAAATAGCTTCTTCAGTTTCCGTATCTACGGCACTAAGACAATCGTCTAATAATAATATTTTCGGATTTTTAATTAGCGCTCTAGCGATTGAGACGCGTTGCTTTTGCCCTCCACTTAAGGTAATCCCGCGTTCTCCCAAAATTGTGTCATACCCTTTATCAAATCCTTCGATATTGTGATGGACAAAAGCTGTTTTCGCAGCTTGTTCTATTTCCTGCATTGTAGCCTCTTTAAAACCGAATCGAATATTGTCTGCGATGCTTTCACTAAATAAAAAGGCGTCTTGAGGCACATAACCGATAGCGCCGCGCAGATCGTCTAAATGATGTTTTGAGGCGGGAAGTTCATCGAGTAAATAATGCCCTTGCTCCACATCGTATAATCGCGCGATTAGCTCGAGAACTGTGGACTTGCCTGCCCCCGTATGGCCTATTATGGCTAGGGTCTCTCCAGGTCCAACAGAAAATGAAACTTCATCAAGTGCTTTTATTCCTGTATCGGGATAAGTGAAACTTACTTTGTCAAAAACTACATGACCTTTTACTAGGTGATGTTCACTGCTTTGATTGACGATTTCAGGTTTTTGATCTAAAAATTCGTTGATGCGTTTTTGGGAAGCCTCGGCTTGTTGAACCATGGAGGAGACCCAGCCTACTATTGCTACGGGCCAAGTGAGCATGTTCACATAAATGAGGAATTCTACTATGGTTCCAAAATCAATAAGCCCTTCAATGTATTGTTTTCCCCCAATATAAACGACTAAGACATTACTCAAGCCAATTAGCAGTAGCATGAGCGGAAAAAATAAGGCTTGTACTTTTGTGAGGTCGATATTTTTTTCCTTGCTTGTATTGGCCAAAACTTCAAATTCGCTTTGGGTCCGATCTTCGAGACTATAGGCCTTGATTACCGAAATGCCGCTAAATCGCTCTTGAGTAAAAGTCGTCAGCTCAGAAAGGTATTTTTGGACAATGGTACTGCGCTGGTGTATGGCAATACTGAGCTTGTAAATACCTACTGAGAGCAGGGGTAGAGGGGCTACAGCATACAGGGTAAGTGTGGGGGCTGTATAAAACATATAGCTTATTGCCACGATAAATAAGGTTATGGTCGTAGTACTGTACATCAATGCAGGACCGGCATACATGCGCACCTTACCAACGTCTTCGCTGATTCTGTTCATAAGGTCGCCCGTGCGGTTTCTTTTGTAAAAACTCAAAGAAAGTCTTTGATACTGGGCAAAAACCTCATTTTTTAAATCATATTCTATGTTGCGAGAGACGACAATAATCGTTTGACGCATTAAAAATGTAAAAAATCCCGAGAGTAACGCAGCGCCGATAATCATGCCAATATCCCAAGCCAATAGATCTGTGAGCTCGCTATAACTGACACTTCCTGTTATGTAGGCTTTGATACTGTCAATTGAGTCGCCAATTTTGGCAGGAACGACAATTCGAAATACAGTAGCAATCGCAGTAATGAGAAGTCCAACAACGAGCCTGCCACGGTATTTGTAAAAAAACTTATTAATGTATTGCAGTGCTCTCATGCGGGCTTGTCTTGATAAATCTTCAATAAAAATTAAATTCTTTGCAGAATCGTCAGTTCTTAGGTATTTTTGCCAAGAATTTTTACCGGATTCGTAAATGACAACAACCCCCATTGACCCAAAAACGCAGTCTGCAGCGTTTTCCGTGTTTGGCAACACGGCCTTTGACAATCACGAACAAGTCGTTTTTTGCCAGGACAAAGATACTGGTTTAAAGGCAATAATAGGAGTCCACAATACGGTTTTAGGACCAGCCTTAGGCGGAACACGTATGTGGCCTTATGCTAGCGAAGCCGAAGCTTTAACTGATGTTTTGCGCCTGTCTCGAGGTATGACCTATAAGTCTGCTATCACAGGATTGAATCTTGGAGGAGGAAAGGCGGTTATTATTGGAGATGCTAAAACTCAAAAGACTCCTGAGCTCATGTTGAAGTTTGCTGAATTTGTGCATCGACTAGGCGGCACATACATCACTGCTGAAGATGTTGGGATGGAAACCTCCGATATGGATTTAGTGCGCACCGTAACACCTTATGTTACGGGTATATCTGAAGAAAAAGGCGGTGCAGGAAATCCTTCGCCAATCACTGCATATGGCGTGTTTATGGGAATGAAGGCTGCTGCCGAGCACGCTTTCGGCAGCGCATTGCTCGAGGATAAAACTGTTTTGGTTCAAGGAATAGGTCATGTCGGAGAGTCTTTGGTAGAGCATTTGACCAATGAAGGGGCCAAAGTGCTCATCGCAGACATCAATCAAGAACGCCTGGAGGTGGTCAGAGATAAATATCATGCTACAATATTCGCCGGGGATAACTTATATGAAGCCCCAGTAGATATTTATGCTCCTTGTGCCTTAGGCGCTACAATAAACGATAATACTATCGGTCAAATCAAAGCAAAAATCATTGCAGGAGCAGCAAACAATCAGCTTGCTGATGAAAAGCGCCATGGAGCTATGCTCAAAGAGCGCGGTGTAGTCTACGCTCCTGATTTTGTCATCAACGCCGGAGGGATCATCAATGTATACGCCGAATTAGAGCATTATGGTCGTGCGGACATCATGCGCAAGACAGAAAATATTTTTGAGACTACATTGGAAATTTTGCAAATGTCAGACCGCGAGGATATTACCTCTCATCAGGCCGCGTTTAATGTGGCGCAGCAGCGGATAGATGCCCGTAGGGGCTCTAAATAATGGTCAATAGTCTTATATTTGACCCATAATTACTGCAATCATTAGACTAAGTTCTTTAAAGTTATGTTGACCAGACGACACATTCGGGTAAAAGTATTACAAACACTCTATGCTCGCCAACAGAGCGCTGATCAAGATCAATTGTCACAGGAGAAGTTCTTGACCCAAAGTTTGGAACAAATGCAAGAGCTTCAAGCTTTATTGCTTCTGATGATTGCTGCTGTAAGGGAACAGGCCGAAAAGTTTACACAGCGTGCTCAACAAAAGTACTTTGCTAGTGATGATGAGCGCAATCCTAGTGTTAACTTCAATAATAATAAGCTGGTAGATTTAATCGTAAATCATGAAGGCTTAGCTCAATTCGCTAAAAACAAAAAGCTTAAAAACTGGCAACAAGATGATGAATATGTCATCATTTTGTTCAATAAACTCAAGGACACCTCTTGGTATAACGACTACTTGGGCTTAAAGGAGCCAAAGTTTGAACAGGATCGAGAGTTTATTGTACGTTTTTACAAAGATATTTTGGCCCAAGATGAAAAGCTTTATGATTATATAGAAGATAAAAGTCTCACTTGGATTGATGATTTTCCATGGGTCAATACGGCATTGGTAAAAATTTTAAACAAGATTACCCCAAGTCGTTCAAATGAGCTTTTTACACTCGGCGTATTCAAGGATCAAGACGACCAACAATTCGGTCAAAAACTTTTTCGAAGTGTGCTAAGACATCAAGATGAGTTGCAGGAAGTCTTACAAGGTAAAACCCCTAATTGGGATCAAGAACGTATTGCGGATTTAGATTTACTTATGCTGCAAATGGGTATATGTGAGTTTTTACATTTTCCATCAATCCCGGTTCGCGTCACCATCAACGAGTATTTAGAGATTGCCAAGGAATATTCCACACCCAAGAGTAGTCTGTTTATAAATGGAATTTTAGACAATATTGTCAAGGATTTAATGGCCAGCGATCAACTCAATAAAAATGAGCGTGGGTTGAGATAAAACCCGAAAAAATCCCTAAATTGGCCTCCCTTAAGTCAACAAATCAATTTTAAACTATTTAAATTAAATTATCATGAAAAAGACATTGTTTTTAGCAGCGCTAGTGGTATTAGGAATGACCTCTTGTAAAGATAGCGCCGCAGACAAAGTAAGTGCAGATAATGTAGCGGCTGCCGCAGAGCGTGACACCCAAGCAGACAAATATCCAGTAATGTCATTTACAGAAACTTCTTATGACTTTGGAACCATCAACCAAGGTGAGGCTCAGGAGCATGTATTTACATTCACAAATACCGGAGAAGCTGATTTGGTTATTGTCGATGCCAAAAGCTCTTGTGGATGTACTGTTCCTCAGTATCCAAAATCACCAATCGCTCCAGGTGAATCAGGAGAAATGTTGGTTAAATTCAACGGAAGTGGTAAAAACCAAGTGAGCAAAACAGTAACTATTACTGCTAACACTCAAAAAGGTAAGGAAATGATCAGTATCAAAGCCTTTGTAAACCCTAAAAATGGGGCTGTAGAAGGTTCTCCGATTCAAGTACAATAAGCATTTATAATTGGCAATAACTATGGAGAGTATCTCAGGCTTTATGCCGCTTATTTTGATGTTTTTAGTGGTGTATTTTTTTATGATACGCCCACAAATGAAGCGCGCTAAGCAAGAAAAAAAGTTTGCAGCGGATCTCAAAAAAGGTGATAAAGTTGTGACAAAAAGTGGATTACACGCCAAAGTCCTCGAGCTTACCGATGAGCAGACCTGCATTTTAGAATCTGGGGCTGGTAAAATGAAGTTTGAGCGTTCAGCAATTTCCATGGAGATGAGTCAAAAGCTCAAAACCAAATAGTTTATCGTCAAATAAAATTATAAAAGCCTCCCACAGGGAGGCTTTTTTTATTGGATTTTTTTCGCCCAATTTAATTTCTATTAAAAAAAATCAGTGTTAGGGTTGGGCTGCCATACGGGCAATGTTCACAATCACCTCTGTAGCTTTGATCATGCTCTCCACAGGGACGTATTCGTAGCGACCGTGAAAATTGTGTCCCCCCGCAAATATATTAGGACAAGGGAGTCCCATAAACGATAGTTGCGACCCATCGGTACCACCACGAATCGGCTTAATTATAGGTGTAATGTCCGCAGCTTCCATCGCTTCTTTAGCTAAGTCTACAATGTGCATCATGGGCTCAATTTTTTCGCGCATGTTGAAATACTGATCATTGATTTCTACTGTTATACGCGAACTGCCCAATTCATTGTTAAGCGCTGCGGCAATTTGATGCATATGCGTTTTGCGCTGCTCAAAACGCTCCCGATCGTGATCGCGTATGATATAATGCAACTCCGTTTGTTCGACATCGCCACTCAGGTGGTGCAAATGATAAAAGCCGTCCCGTCCTTCGGTTTTTTCTGGTGTTTCCTCCGAGGGTAGGGTATTTATAAATTGTTGGGCGATATACATGCTATTGACCATTTTGCCTTTGGCATAACCTGGGTGCACCATTTTACCATTAATGGTTACTTTGGCTCCTGCGGCATTAAAATTTTCAAACTCAAGCTCACCGATCTGGCTGCCATCCATGGTGTAGGCCCAATCTGCACCAAATTTCGCTACGTCAAATTTATGGGCACCACGACCGATTTCCTCATCAGGGGTAAAGCCTACTTTAATGGGGCCATGTTTGATTTCTGGATGATTAATCAGGTATTCCATGGCAGATATGATCTCGGTAATCCCCGCTTTATCATCCGCACCTAAGAGTGTGGTTCCATCGGTGACAATTAAGGTATTGCCTACATAAAGCAAAAGGTCATCAAACTCCTTTGGCGAAAGAACGATATTGGCTTGTTGATTGAGCACAATATCTTTGCCGTCATAGTTTTCAATGACTCGAGGGCGTACGTTAGCCCCTGTAAAATCAGGTGAAGTGTCAAAATGGGATATAAACCCAATGGTCGGTACATGATGATCCACATTACTAGGCAACGTAGCAATGATGTAGGCATGTTCATCAATGGTCACCTCAGACATCCCTATGTCTTTTAATTCTTGAACTAGTGCATTAGCTAAATCCCATTGGTTTTTAGAACTGGGTGTGGTGGTCGAATTTGGATCACTTTCGGTGTCCACTGTAACGTATCGAACAAATCGTTCAATAATATGCGGTTTGGCTATCATGAATGCTTTATTTGAAAAAGAGCGACAAGTCCGCCGCCAAAAATTCTTAAATCGCCTATAAAATTAGTGCTTTTAATGCTAATTTTGTGACCAATCCTGCGCTATGTATCAAAGACTTATTCGTCCTATTTTTTTCTTATTTGATCCAGAAAGAATTCATCACTTGAGCTTTCGGTTGATTAAATTGGTTCATTGCTTGGGTCTTGGGCCTATTATAAGACGATTTTTTCAGGTGAATCATCCGGATTTGGTCCGTGAGGTCTTTGGGTTGAAGTTTCCCAATCCAGTGGGTTTAGCAGCTGGTTTTGACAAAGATGCCATAGCTTTTAAAGAGTTGTCTAATTTTGGCTTTGGCTTTATAGAAATCGGAACGGTCACCCCAAAACCCCAAGAGGGTAACCCAAAAAAACGATTGTTTCGCTTGCCACAGGACAAAGGAGTCATCAATAGAATGGGCTTCAATAACAAAGGGGTTGCTCATGCCGTAGAACGCCTGAAATACAATAAAGGTAAAGTATTGATTGGCGGTAATATCGGTAAAAACAAAATCACCCCTAATGAGCGTGCAGTGGATGATTATCTGATTTGCTTCGACGCATTATTTGACGTGGTGGATTATTTTGTGGTCAATGTGAGTTCGCCAAACACGCCTAACCTCAGAGACTTACAAGAGAAGGAGCCACTCACAGAGTTGCTAAATACCCTTCAAAATCACAATAGCGCTAAAAGTTCCCCTAAACCTATTTTATTGAAGATTGCCCCGGATTTAACCCAGGGACAACTTGATGATATTATTGAAATCGTGGCGCAAACAAAAATTGCAGGGGTCATTGCCACGAACACTACTTTGAATCGCGATGGCCTAAGTCATCCAAATAAAATCGAGACAGGAGGTCTTAGTGGAAAACCACTTACCCAGCGTGCCACCGAGGTGATTGCTTATCTTCATTCAAAAAGTAATGGGGATTTCCCCATAATAGGAGTAGGGGGCATACACAGCCCGCAAGATGCTCTAGATAAATTGGCGGCCGGGGCCAGTTTAGTCCAGTTGTACACGGGCTTTGTCTACGAAGGACCGGCGCTTATTCGAGGTATTAATCGGGCTATTTTGCAGCAGTAATAGCCTTTGCGATGTTAGTCACTTTTGCCGTTGCTTGTTTTCTTTTGGCCATAACTCCGGGGCCTGATAATATATTTGTAGCTACCCAATCCATCGCTTATGGGGCCAGAACAGGATGGATGATTACCTTGGGACTTCTTAGTGGATGTGTTTTACATACCGCACTTCTAGCTTTTGGTTTTGTTGCTATTGTAGAGCAGTGGCCTGAACTTATATTGGCTATTAAAATTTGTGGTGGGGGTTATTTGCTTTATTTGGCCTACACCATAGCCAAGTCCAGTGGAGGCCTGCAGTCAGAAAATCTTCAGCGACATTCTATGGCCTGGTGGTATCGAAAAGGGGTGATTCTAAATGGGACTAATCCGAAAGTATTTTTGTTTTTTATATCGCTCTTCCCGGCTTTTATATGGGATGATTCGCTATCCAAATCCCTTCAATTTTTTGTTTTAGGCGGAATTTTTATTGTGGTCTCTGCTTTGGTTTTTGGATTAATTGCATTGTTTGCTGAGCGCTTTTCAATTTTGCGCCAGTGGCTTACTGAGCATCCTAAAACTTTCAAAGGAATTCAGGCGGGGATTTTTGCACTTCTTGGGATTTACGTGCTTTGGCCATAGCACTATTTTGTATCTTTAAGCATGTCCGGGGTTAAAATTATCGAATGTCCGAGAGATGCCATGCAAGGCATAAAAACCTTTATTCCTACTCGGCAAAAAATAGGCTATCTTCAAGCCCTTTTGGGATGTGGATTTGACACCCTAGACTTTGGGAGTTTTGTATCCCCCAGAGCCATTCCTCAGATGGCAGATTCTGCTGATGTACTGGAGGGATTGGACTTGAGTCAAACCAAAACAAAGCTTTTGGCCATAGTGGCCAATCTTAGAGGGGCCCAAACGGCGGCTCAGTATGACGCTATTGATTATATCGGTTATCCATTTTCAATTTCAGAAAACTTCCAAATGCGCAACACCCATAAAACTATAGAGGAGTCCATGGTTGTGCTGAAAGAGATTTTAAGCTTGGCGCAAGGATCGCAGGTAGAGGTCGTGACTTATTTGTCCATGGGTTTTGGGAATCCTTACGGCGATCCTTGGAGTCCTGAAATTGTGGCGCGCTGGACTCAAACCCTGGCGGATTTGGGCTGTAAGATTATTTCTTTGAGCGACACCGTGGGAGCAGCGACTCCTGAACTCATTGCTGATTTGTTTAACTGGGTGATTTCTAAATTTCCTCAGGTCGAATTTGGGGCGCATTTGCATACCTCGATAGCCTCGTGGCATGAAAAAGTGGATGCAGCTTACAGTGCAGGTTGTCGGAGATTTGATGGGGCCATACAAGGATTTGGGGGCTGCCCTATGGCCAAAGATGAACTCACAGGCAATATGCCCACCGAAAAATTGTTAAGTTATTGCTCAGAACAAAAGATTAATCATGGCGTACAAATGGCACGATTCGAAAGCGCCTTTAATAAGGCCTCAGATATATTTTTAAATTATCACTAATGAAATTATATTTTTATTTAGTCATCTTAATAACCCTGGTAAGCTGCTCAGAGCAAAAGGCAAAAGTTTATTTTGTGCAACTCAATGACGTTTATGAAATAGCCCCACTAGGGGGCGGACTCTACGGGGGTATGGCGAGAGTGGCGCATGTCGTGGACTCGCTCAAAGCCATCAATCCTAATACTTATTTATTCATGTCCGGGGATTTTCTCAACCCTTCGCTCTTAGGCAATCTAAAGCATGAGGGGGAGCGTATCAAAGGAAGACAAATGGTTGAGGTGATGAATGCCATGAATTTTACTATGGCGACTTTTGGTAACCACGAATTTGATCTGTCTTATGACGACTTTCAAAAAAGGCTTGATGAATCGACCTTTGACTGGGTTAACACGAATTGTTACCACCAATCCGATCAAGGGAATAATCCCTTTGCTAAAGGCAAGTCTGCTACAGTTGAGGAAGAAATTCCTGAAATAAAAAAGCTATCCATTGTTCACGATTCGGGCCAAACTCTGGATATTGGTTTTTTTGGTGTAACCATTCCTAGTAACCCAAAACCTTATGTTTATTACGCAGATATGTATCAGCAAGCGAAGTACGGAGTCGATTCTTTAAACCAACTAGGGGTTGATATAATTGTAGGTTTGACCCACGTCAATATTGAAATGGACCAAGTCATTGCAAAGGAAAACCCCGATATTGACTTAATCCTTGGAGGACACGAACACAACAATATGTATATTGAGCAAGGCAATACGCTGATCACCAAGTCGGATGCCAATGCAAAACAGATCTATATACATGAGTTGATCTATGATTTTAAATTAGATTCACTGATGATCAATTCTGAGCTACTGCCCATCACTGAAAACACCCCTGAAAACCCTGAAGTGGCCAAAATAGTTGCTCGTTGGGATGAGGTGTTACAACAGGCAGTAAGTCGCGTTTCCGACGCACCTAATGCCATAATACATTACACCGAAGAACCTTGGGACGGCCGTGATGCTCAGAGTCGTTCAACTCAAACTAATTTAGGTCAGGTAATCACCGCAGCCATGGCCAATGCCTTCGACCCTCCTTTAGAGGGGGCTTTTGTCAATGGAGGTTCGATTAGATTAGATGATTTCTTGATTGGTGGTATTACCCCAATTGACTTTTTCCGAGTCTTACCCTTTGGTGATGGGGTTTTAAAAGTTCAGATGACCGGTGCGTTATTGAATCAGGTACTCTCTTATGGCCAAGAACAAAAAGGAGATGGCGCGTACTTGCAGCGCTATAAATTATCACAAGTCTCTGATGACCAATGGGCTATTGGTGGTGCGCCGATCAAGTCTGATCAATTGTACTGGATCGCTACAAGTGAATTTTTACTTAAAGGCTACGACATACCATTTTTAACCCCAAACAATCCTGGTGTTCGCCAAGTAATTTATCCACAGCAAGAAGCCATTTCGGCAGACATTAGACAGTCAATAATTCAATACCTAATAAATGAAAAAATCAATTAAATTTTTACCTCCTCTTGGGATTATCGCGCTTATTGCGTTAGTCGTTATTCAATTTATTCCGCTAGAGCAAAATAATCAGGGTTATGAGTCGGTCTTAGCTTTCGAAGCAGAAACTAATGTAAGTCCTGAATTGGCTGAAGTTTTTCGGGCCAATTGTTATGACTGTCATAGCAATCAAACGCAGTACCCTTGGTATAGCGCGGTGGCGCCGATTAATTTTTGGTTGGATGAGCATGTTAGAGATGGAAAAAAACATTTTAATGTATCTCAGTGGCCTGAATATTCTATCAAACGCAAAGATCACAAACTCGAGGAGCTCATAGAAGAGGTTGAAGCAACAGAAATGCCCTTGCCTTCTTATACATGGGTGCATGGCGATTTGACCGAAACTGACCGTCAAACACTTATCGATTGGGCCCAAATGGCACGTTTGTCTTATCGTGTAGAGCAAGAGGCTAAATCTGCGGTACCAGAATTGAATTAATAAACTGATTTCGAAATTATCCTGACTTTAGTTGTATCTTTGCATGCAATTAAATGAAATCGCCTGCTGCCAGGCTTCAAATTAATTGCAATGAAGGCACACGAAAGTAAAATACTTGGAGAGGGATTAACCTATGACGATGTTCTATTAGTTCCTGCTTATTCCGAAGTTCTCCCTCGCGAAGTTTCTATAGCGACAAAATTCTCACGTAACATCACCCTTAATGTACCCATTGTCTCAGCGGCTATGGATACTGTGACCGAAAGTGCTATGGCCATTGCCATTGCGCGAGAAGGTGGGATTGGTGTTTTGCACAAGAATATGACTATTGAAAAACAGGCGGCTCAAGTGCGCAAAGTAAAACGCGCTGAGTCAGGAATGATTCAAGATCCTGTTACATTAAAGGCCGAGAATACCGTAAAAGATGCCCAAAATACAATGCGCGACTATAGTATCGGTGGAATTCCGATTGTCGACGATAAAGGTAAACTAATTGGAATAGTGACCAACAGGGATTTGCGTTTTGAAAAGAATTATGATCGCCCTTTATCTCAAGTAATGACCCCGCAACCATTGGTTACCGTGGGAAAAGGAACTAGCCTCAAGGATGCCGAAATCATCTTGCAAGAAAATAAAATAGAAAAGTTACCAGTGGTCTCTGAGGACCAAACCTTGTTGGGTTTAATAACCTACAGAGACATCACTAAACTTACCTTAAAACCAACAGCAAATAAAGACGCCTTTGGCCGATTGCGTGTGGCTGCTGCATTAGGGGTTACTGCGGACGCCGTAGAGCGGGCAAGTGCTCTTGTAAAGGCGCAGGTGGATGCGGTGATTATTGATACAGCCCACGGACATACAAAAGGGGTCGTTGAAGTGCTCAAAGCAGTAAAGGCGCAATTTCCAGACTTAGATGTTGTGGTAGGTAATATCGCTACAGCAGAAGCGGCTCAATACCTTGTAGAAGCGGGTGCAGATGCCGTTAAAGTCGGTATTGGACCTGGTTCTATTTGTACTACCCGAGTGGTGGCTGGTGTTGGATTTCCTCAGTTTTCTGCAGTGCTTGAAGTTGCTGCAGCCATAAAAGGATCTGGGGTTCCTGTAATCGCCGACGGTGGAATACGTTATACAGGCGATATTCCAAAAGCCATTGCTGCAGGTGCTGATTGTGTAATGTTGGGGTCCCTGCTCGCAGGAACCAAAGAATCGCCGGGTGAAACTGTAATCTTTGAGGGTAGAAAATTTAAAACCTATCGCGGAATGGGCAGTGTTGAGGCCATGAAAAAAGGATCTAAAGACCGTTATTTTCAAGACGTTGAAGACGATATCAAAAAGCTTGTTCCTGAGGGTATAGTGGGCCGTGTTCCCTACAAAGGTGACTTGGTAGAAAGTATGACTCAGTTTATTGGTGGATTGCGCGCCGGAATGGGTTATTGTGGGGCTAAAGACGTACCGAGCTTAAAAGAAAGCGGCCGCTTTATCAAAATCACCTCATCAGGAATTCATGAGAGCCATCCCCATGATGTGACTATTACGAAAGAGGCGCCAAACTATTCTCGATAGTTTGACGCCCTGTATTAATTGTATTCGTTACTCTTGGGGTAGGACTATTCCTCTTCCTGAGGGACTTCAATGCCTAAGTCTTTCAATACAGCTAGGGTAAGGTCAAAGCGGTTATCGATATAAACCACATTATTGTCGCGCAGCAAGACTTGGGTGTACCCACCAGCTTCGGCTATGCGCTCGAGTGATTGACCCACTTTGGTATAAAGTGGCTGCATAAATTCTTCCTGCCTTAAAGCCAAAAGCTGATTTCCGTTTTGCTGATACTGACTGAGTTCATTTTGCATCACAACCAATGAATCCTCCTTAGATTTCTTTTGCATCAGAGTCATAAGAGATTCATTATCACGGTAGTCTTGAAGGGCTTTTTCATAAAGTTCTAACTTTTCTGTGTAGCCGTCACTGAGCTGGGTTTGATAAGCCTGTACCTGCTCTTGAACGCCCGAGAGTTCTGGCATTAAACTCAAAATATAATCAATATCAATGGTGCCCACTTTGCTTTCCTGTGCGCTCAATGTGGAGAAAACCAGTAGAAGACTAAATAGAAGATGTTTCATTTTGAAAATGTTTTGTGCAATTAAATAAAAATTCAAGGTTTTATAACTATGGTGTTTAAGATTTCGTCCAGATTTGACCTCTATGCGGTTTTAGTATAGGCCTGATTTCTTGAACTTCAGCCCAAGATAATACCATACTTACTGTGGTTTTATCGGCCTTTGATAATACTTCGAGCGCAATTGGCGTTAATCGCTCTGAAGTCGCGAATTCGCTGAGATGAGTGCAATGATGTTCTGCAGTTTTTGTTGCATTCGGACCAAAAAAGTCCCAAAGCATGGCCACAGGGGTGTTGGGTTCTGGTTGTTTTGATGCAGACATAAAATTATAATCAGGACGTAAAGATAGTATTTTCATAAGTCCCATTTTTGATTTTTTGGTCCCTAAATGAGGGCTTCAAAGCACTTGAATTAACGCGGAGAATTCTTAATTTTGTGACTCCCTAAAAAAAAATAATTGATATGAAAAACAGAGGACTAATTATTGCCTTTTTGTCTTTATACAGTATGTCTCTTCTGGGACAAGAGGATAAAAGTACTTTGGTGACCCTGAACAATCAGGCCTTTAGTGTCGGTGAATTTAAACAAGTTTATTTTAAAAATTTAGAGCTTGTAAAACAGCAAGAACAGCGTTCTGTTGAAGAGTACCTCGATTTATTCATCCAATACAAACGAAAGGTAGAGGCAGCTCGAGCACAGGGCTTGGATAAAAAACAATCCTATTTGGCGGATTTCGCAAAATATCAAGAACAACTATCGCGAAATTATGTTTATGAGGACAATGTGACTGCGCAAATGGTTGAAGAAGCCTATAAAAGAAGCAAAGAATCGCTCAAAACATCACATATTTTAATTATATGTAATTGGGATGCCCCGCCACAAGATACCCTGGTGGCATACGAAAAGGCCAAAGAATTACGCCAAATGGTCTTAAATACACCAGAAAACTTTAATGACATTGCTGCCAAATATTCTGAAGAACCCAAAGCTGATGAAAGTAGGGGGTCTTTGGACTATTTTAATGTCTTTGAAATGGTCTACCCCTACGAAAGTGTGGCGTATAATTTAAAGGCTGGCGAAATTTCTGATCTTGTGCGCACACAGTTCGGCTATCACGTAGTCAAGCTCGAGGACAGACGCCCTGTTTTACCCAAAAGGACAGTGTCACATATCATGATTGGCACTCGATTTGATTCTTTAGACACGGCTAAGCAGCGGATATTGGAAATCAAGGACTTACTTGATAAGGGCGTTCCATTTGAGGATCTCGCCAAACAATATTCAGATGATAAGAATACTGGAATTAATGGGGGCTTAATGCGTCCCTTTACAAAAGGTGATTTAAAAGCTCCGCCTTTTGAAGACGCAGCCTTTTCTTTGGAAGAGAAAGGCCAAATTTCAGATCCAATACAAACTCGATTTGGGTGGCATATCATACGTCTCGAAGATAAAGGCAAATCTCCCACTTTTGAAGAGGAACGAGAACGTCTAGAGAAAATGGTGAAGCTAGGAGACCGGGCAAAAATCGTTACCACTGCGGTTAGTCAAAAAATCAAGGAGGAGTTAGGTTTTACCGCCTATCCTTATAAATCCGTATTTACAGCAATACTAAACGATAGTATTTTCATGCGCAAATGGAGTTTTATTCCTTTTGAAAAAAGTCAAAATAGACCATTATTCACTATTGGGATGAAGACCTATTTCTACAATGATTTTGGTCAATACATATTAGAGCGTCAATCCAAAGTGCGCCCCTTTAAACAGATTGCTACTTTTTTGGATATGGTTTACGATGAATTCGAAACTGAAAAGGTCAAAGATTATTTCAAGCAAAACCTCGAGCAAGTTAATCCGAATTACGCGGCTATAATCAATGAATATCGCGACGGGCTTTTGATTTTTGATGTCATGGAGAAAAATATTTGGAGTAAGGCCAAATCAGATTCATTAGGCTTGCGTAATTATTACGAATCTCACAAAAGCCAATATTTATTGAAAAAACGCGTGAAAGGGGCGGTAATTCAAACGACTTCTGAAGAGGACATGGATCTTGTTTTGGAACTTTTGCGTCGCGGTAAATCTCCCAGTGATGTTAAGTCCCAGTTGAATCAAGGTGGCTCGTTAAAGGTTGTCGTTTCTGAAGGTATATTTGAGGAAGGTTCTTCAAAGCTTCCAGCGAATTATGTTTTAGCGCAAGGAATTTCAGAAGTTATACAGTCCCCAATGCAATACACCATCGTTCAAGCAGATGAAATTCTTCCTGCTGGTGTGAAAAATTATGGGGAGGTAGAGGGGAACGTATTGAGCGACTACCAAAGTCAACTAGAGTCAATTTGGAACGAGGAGCTTCAATTAAAATATCCTGCAAAAATTGATAAAAGAGTTTTTAGAAAATTAAAAAGATCGCTAAAAGAAAAGTAATGGGGCGGGCTTTAGGTTTTTTCATTTTACTGGCCGGGCTAAGTAGTTGCCAGTATTTTGCTCCAGAGGAAAGTCAGAAAAAACCTTTGGCAAGGGTCAATCAGTCATATTTGTACCTCGAAGATATTCTCGATTTGTTGGGGCCTAATATGACATCTGCTGACAGTGCTCTTTTGATTCAAAATCAAATTAATAAATGGGCGACTCAGCAATTGCTCATTGACCAAGCTAAAATCAATTTGAGTCTTGATTTACAATCGGACCTGGAAGAGCTCATTCAGCAATACCGAACAGATTTATACACTGAATCCTACAAAGGAAAAATTGTCACCGCTCAACTCGATTCTGTTATCAATGCCGATGAGATGCAAAATTACTACGATCTCAATCGAGAGAATTTTAAATTAAATGAAGCTTTAGTGCGTTGTCGCTATGTCCACCTTGATGAGCAATTTCTGGCTATAAACGAGGTAAAGGAAGCGCTCAAGCGATTTGACTCTGTTGATCGAGAGCTATTAGAGGATTGGCGGTTACAGTTTAAGTCGGTCAATCTCAATGATTCTCTATGGGTGCGACAAGAACGATTGGTAGAACAAATTCCACTGCTGAATGGAAAAAACCTAGAGGCGTTAAAAAATATAAAAATTAACCAGTTTCAAGACTCATTAGGGTTATATTTACTGAAAATTGAAGGTCTTTTAAATCGAAATGATGTGGCACCATTATCTTATATTGCCCCAACCATTCGACAGATTATTTTAAATCGACGCAAGCAAGAACTTACTTTGAAACTAGAAAAAGATATCACTAAAGATGCTATCAGAAATAAAACATTTGAAATATATGACCAAGATTAAGGTCCTTTTTACATCAGCGCTCCTGATGTTTGGTGCTATGTCTGCCCAAGAAATTGTTATTGACAGTACCAATGTGATCCAGGAGCCGACCCTAGTGGTTAAGGATAGCGTTGTGTCCGAAAAAATTTTTACACGCTTTAAAGCGGAAGGGGTCTCGGCTGTAGTTGGTGAATACGTCGTATTAGACAGTGATATTGATAAAAGTTATTTGGAGCTTCAGCAACAAGGGGTTTCGATCAAAGATATTTCGCGCTGTCAACTGCTTGGCAAATTAATGGAGGATAAGTTATATGCTCATCATGCAAAGGTGGATAGTTTGGTGGTCTCTGATGAGGAAATCAGCGCACGTATCGAACAGCAAATAGCCTACATTACAGACCAGTTTGGGGGCGATGAAGCCAAAGTAGCTGAATTTTACAAAAAGTCAAGTATTGAAGAACTCCGTCAAGAACTTTTTGAAACCAACAAGGTGATTTACCTCGCGGGTCAAATGCAACAGAAGGTAGTGGAAAATGTGGAGGTTACTCCAGAGGAGGTCCGTCAGTTCTTTTTTGATATCCCAGAGGACCAGCGCCCAGTATTCAGTGCTGAGGTTGAGGTGGCGCAGATTTTAATTGAGCCTATAATTACCGAGAGAGCAAAACAAGAAGTCATCGACAGGCTCAATGAATTCAGACGCGATATTGTAGAAAATGGGTCGAGTTTTGCGACTAAAGCTGTTTTATACTCTAAAGATGGTTCGGCTTCTAAAGGAGGATTGATTGCCGGAATACGAAAAAACTCTCCTTTTGCCAAGGAGTTCAAAGATGTTGCATTTTCTCTAGAGGAGGGCGATGTTAGTGACCCTTTTGAGACAGAATTTGGTTATCATATTGTAACTGTAGATAAGGTGCGTGGTCAGGAAATAGATGTGCGTCATATTATTTTGTTTCCCGAAGTAACTTCAGAGGCGGTCGCACGTGCCCGAACTAAAATTGATTCAATCCGTACAGAAATTACCGAGGGGCGATTAAGTTTTACTGATGCAGCACGCCAGTTTTCAGATGAAACAGAAACTAGAAACAATGGTGGTCAATTGATCAATCCTGTTTCTCTCGACACTAAGTTCGATTTGACTAAAATGGATCCTACCTTGAGTGCCCAAGTATATTATCTTGAAGAAAATGAAGTATCTCAAGTGTTTAGTGATCGCGATTATACTGGGAAAACCTCATTCAAAATTCTTTCAGTAACTAGCCGACAGAGTGAGCATGCGGCTGATTTCGCATCGGACTATGAAAAAATTCAAGACTTGGCCTTAAAAGAAAAACAAATAAAAGCCATTGAGGCTTGGCAGGATAAAAAAATCAAAGACACTTATATCAGTGTTAATGGGGATTACTTTGATTGTGATTTCTCGAGTAATTGGCTTAAAAAATAAGACGCGTAGATTATGTCGGATGTCGCACTAATGGATCAATTGGTCCTTGAATATAAAAATTTAAAAGCACAGGTTCGGAAGGTTATCGTCGGGCAGGATCAAGTGGTCGACCAAATTATTTGTGCTATTTTTTCAGGAGGTCATGTGCTGCTGATCGGTGTGCCTGGTCTGGCAAAAACACTTATGGTTCAGACCGTTGCTGGGGCTTTAGGACTGTCTTTTAATCGGATTCAATTTACCCCTGATTTGATGCCCAGTGACATCTTGGGTTCTGAAATTTTAGACTCTGAGCGGAATTTTAAATTCATGAAGGGCCCTATATTCAGTCAGATAATTTTGGCTGATGAAATTAACCGTACACCACCCAAAACTCAGGCAGCATTGCTTGAGGCGATGCAGGAACGAGCAGTAACCATAGGCGGTGTCCGACATGAACTCACTCAGCCCTATTTTGTGCTAGCGACACAAAACCCTATCGAACAAGAAGGGACATATCCCTTACCTGAAGCTCAGTTAGATCGATTCATGTTTGCCATTAATTTGACCTATCCTACTTTGGCAGAAGAAATACAAATCGTCAAATCAACGACTGCAGATTTAGATCAAGAACTTGAACCCTGTTTTGATGGCCCTACATTAATGCGTTATCAAAAGCTTATTCGCCGAATGCCCGTGGCAGATAATGTTATCGATTATGCAGTACGATTGGTGGCCAAAACACGACCAGACTCCGCAGAAACCCCTGAACTAGTAAGACATTATATCGATTGGGGTGCGGGTCCTAGAGCTTCACAAAACTTAATCCTTGCGGCTAAAACACACGCGGCATTTTCAGGCAAATATTCTCCCGATATTGAGAACGTAAAAGCAGTTGCCCTGCCTGTCCTACGTCATCGATTACTCAAAAACTACAAAGCTGAAGCAGAAGGCAAACATATTGATGAATTAATTGCTGCCTTATTATAAAACTGGCTTCTGATCCTTAGTCAGGTCCTTTCAGTTTTTAAAGTGAAAATTTCAATTTCTGCTATTAATTGCCATTTGGGTGGCCTAAATCATTTTGTTATATTCTCAATTTAGCCCCTTTCATTTTGAAATAAACTTAATTTATGCCATAAAATTTTAGTGTATTTTATGGATTATTCAACAAAGTGGTTCATCGAGTGAATTCTTTTTAAAATCTGCGATAATTCGTATTTTTGCAGAACTTCAAAATACGACCTATGGCATTCGATGTATCCATGATAAAAGCGCTTTACGAGCGATTTCCACAACGCGTCAAAACCGCTAGAACAGTAGTCGGTAGACCACTCACACTTTCTGAAAAAATTCTTTATGCCCACCTTTGGTCTGGAAACCCAGAAAGCGCGTTTAAACGGGGTGAAGATTACGTGGATTTTGCACCGGATCGGATCGCTTGTCAAGATGCGACGGCCCAGATGGCCTTATTGCAGTTTATACAAGCAGGAAAAGATAAAGTTGCTGTTCCAACTACCGTTCATTGTGATCACCTGATTCAGGCAAAAAATGGTGCTAAATCTGATTTGCAGTCTGCTTTAAATTCGAGTAATGAGGTGTTTAATTTTTTAGAGTCTGTATCCAATAAATATGGTATTGGCTTTTGGGCCCCTGGTGCAGGAATTATTCATCAGGTGGTTTTGGAGAATTACGCTTTTCCTGGTGGTATGATGATTGGTACGGATTCCCACACAGTAAATGCCGGAGGTTTAGGAATGCTGGCCATTGGTGTCGGTGGCGCTGATGCGGTGGATGTAATGGCGGGGATGGCTTGGGAATTGAAATTTCCAAAACTTATTGGTGTTCGTCTAACTGGAAAAATTTCGGGATGGACAGCGCCCAAAGATGTGATTTTAAAAGTTGCTGAATTACTCACGGTCAAAGGAGGAACTGGGGCTATTGTAGAATATTTTGGACCAGGTGCCGAAGCACTTTCTTGCACTGGTAAAGGGACCATTTGTAATATGGGGGCCGAAATAGGGGCCACTACTTCAACCTTTGGTTATGACGCATCCATGGAGCGCTATTTACGTGCAACTGGGCGTGACCAGGTAGCTGATCTTGCCAATGGTATAAAAGACGATTTGACAGCAGATCCAGAGGTTTATGTGCATCCAGAGGCGTATTTTGATCAAATTATCGATATAGATTTATCGACCCTTAAGCCACAGCTCAATGGACCATTTACCCCGGATCTGGCCACTGAAGTAGGGACAATGACACAAAAAGCCCAAGAAAACGATTGGCCACTAAAGGTTGAGTGGGGACTGATCGGTTCTTGTACGAATTCTTCTTATGAGGATTTGTCTCGAGCAGCTTCAATTGCGCAGCAAGCCTTAGATAAAAATTTAAAAACCAAAGCTGAATTTGGGATTAATCCCGGCTCGGAACAAGTGCGTTACACTGCAGAACGCGATGGGCTTTTATCTATTTTTGAGCAACTAGACGCCAAGATATTTACCAATGCCTGTGGACCTTGTATTGGCCAATGGGCCCGTTATGAGGACCCGAAGAATGCGCCTAAGAATTCAATTGTGCATTCGTTCAATCGCAATTTTGCCAAGCGTGCTGATGGAAACCCAAATACCCATGCTTTTGTGGCTTCACCAGAATTGACTGCAGCTATAGCTATAGCAGGTCGGTTAGATTTTAATCCACTCACCGATACACTCATCAATGAAGAGGGTCAAGAAGTAATGCTGGATGAGCCAACAGGATGGGAACTTCCTCCGAAGGGTTTTGAGGTCCAAGATAATGGTTATATCGCACCACAAGAAGATGGAAGTGGTGTTACTGTAGCCGTTGCCCCTGATTCTGATCGTTTGCAATTATTAGATCCATTTTTGCCCATAACCAATGATTCAGTCCAAAACATGAATCTATTAATTAAAGCTAAAGGTAAGTGTACCACGGATCATATTTCCATGGCCGGACCTTGGTTGCGTTATCGTGGGCACTTAGACAATATCGCCAATAACACACTCATTGGGGCAGTGAATGCATTTAACGACAAAACGAATTTTGTTAAAAACCAACTTACTGGCGAATATGGTGGTGTACCAGACACGCAACGTGCCTATAAAAAGAGTGGTATTATGTCCATGGTCGTAGGAGACCACAATTATGGTGAAGGTTCTTCACGTGAGCATGCTGCTATGCAACCACGTCATTTAGGGGTGGCGGCTGTTTTGGTAAAGTCATTTGCCAGAATACACGAGACCAATCTGAAAAAACAGGGGATGTTAGCCCTGACTTTTGCTCAAGAATCGGATTATGATAAAATTCATGAGGACGATCAATTAAGTCTTGTAGATATTGCTGAGTTCGCTCCGCGAACCCCTCTAACGCTCAAATTGACTCATGCCGATGGTAGTTCTCAGGAGATTAAAGTTAATCATTCCTATAACGCTCAGCAGATAGAGTGGTTTAGGTCGGGCTCCGCATTAAACCTTATTAAAGAACAGAATAAGGCCTAGTCTTTTCGAGGATTTAAATGGAATGCTCATCAAAGGGATTTGCCTTGGCTGAGGAAGAGTCGCACCGCTTTAATATCACTGGCTTGAGTTAAATCAGGCACGTGCTCTTTTCGAGGTATCACCAGCACTTTAATCTGACTTTGCGAAATCATTTGTCGTACAGCGGTAGGCAATTCTTTTTCTTGTCGCTCAGGGTGAATAGGACAGTTCAAAAGGGCATTCCAGAGATCCGATCCTTTAAATTTCCAAAGATTCATACTTACGTTGAGTTGTTGTTCTTGATTCATGAGTTTTTGTACAGTTTCTTCATCTGGTTTTTCGACAAGATCAGTCATAAGACTCTGTGAATCAGTATTAAGTAGAGCGAAGCTCCTTATCTTTTCATGTGGAAAATCTAATCCATCGCGATCATAGCCAATCAAGGCATTTTCGCTCGTGCTGTTAATCAAGGTCCGAAATGCTGATCGGGTATACAAATTATCGGCATTGCAGACAATAAATTCTTGATGGTGTAGCTCGGGGAATTGCTCCATACATTGTTGCAGAGCGTCGGCGGTACCCATGGGTTTGACGCGTCCCACTGGAATTTTTTGAAAAGCGAAGTCAATGTTTATATTTTCGAAGTCAGAGGAAATATTACTTTCAACAGCACCATTTTTAAGCGAATTTATTTTAAAGTGTTTTATGAATGCATCCCCTGGCGGTTGTATCACCATGATAATGCGGGTAATTCCTGCTTGAATCGCTTGATCAATCAATATATCTATAGCCGTTTGTCCATGTTGATCCAGAACAATGAGCCCTTTGTGTGTTAACGAATGGGGGAGTCCATATTTATTTTTTTCCTCGCTTAATTTAGCCGAACTGCTATGAGAATTCAGTGCTTCTAACGACTTTTTCATACGTGATGAGGCACCAGCGGCCAAAATAATTAGAGATGGTCTAACTCTATTCATAATCTCTAACGTTTAAGGGCTTGGTCCAGAGATGATGACAACCGCGGCTTATTTTTACCGGGTAAGCTGCAGGCACTCCTGCTTCCATCAACCTCTGGCTCAATTTGAATTCTTCATTCTCTGGAACAAGAAAAACGCTGCAACCTCCATGGCCAGAGCCCACGATTTTACCGCCAAAAGCCCCTTGTTCTAGCCCCAGTTTTATCCAATGGTCAATTTGCTCATGGGAGACTTCGAGTACTTGACTTAATTGTTGATGATGTTCAGTCATTAGTTTTCCCAGTATTGAGGCATCAGGTGTTTCGCTTTTGAGCTCTAGAAGAGCAGCCAAGGTAATTTCATGATTTTCCACGGCAGCTTGCGCGTAGGGGCGCAATCCATGGGTGACCTGATTGAGCTCATAATCCATATTACTGATTCGCACATCCACCAAAGAGAAGTTATTATTTGACTGACGGATTTGATTTATGGCCTCAGTAGTAGACTGGCGTACCGAGCCTATAGTGGACAAAGTCTGTTTTTTTATTTGCGAATCAGCCAATACGAGATTCAGTTCAGGAACCCTCAGTTTGTGGACACGAATTTGAGTCCCAGTATCGATATGGACGAGGCCTCCGTGGGCAATGGTGTATTGATCCATTTGCCCTCCAGGGCTATGATGCTCGATAACCTCGGCCTCAAAAGCCATTTGACCGAGTTTGTCTGGGTCAGGGATACGCCCATCGCCGAACGCCAGAACTAATGTATAAATCCAACCTACAACCAATGCAGAGGAACTAGACACTCCGGCATTAATGGGAATTTCGCTGTAAATACGAACTTTCAATCCGTGTTTAGCCGTATAACCATGACGCGCGGCAATCCTTAAGCCAGCGCGAAAAAAATCTATTTCTGAGGATGAAGTGTATTTATGAAAATGGTCCAAGGGTATTTTCTCGATGGCGCCGAGGTCATCTAAATGAATGCTAAATTCATTATTAAGTTGTTCTTCTACCTCGAAATACATATATCGATCAATGGCCCCGGCAATTACAGGCAGCGACAAATAATCCTGGTGGTCGCCGTACAAGCAGACTCTAGCGGGACTATGGACCGTAAAATTGCGCATATTATTGCTTGCCGTAAACTGTTTTCATCCAATCTATGGGGGCCCGCTTAATCCAATTACCACGAGTGAAATCTGGAAAATCTTGGACTTCGCCACCATTGGCGATAGACTGTTCCGACAGCGGGGTAATGGCACTCCAAGCGGCGGCATCATAAGCATCGAGCGGTGGAGCAACTTTGTTAATTGCCGAGCGGACAAATGCCTGAAGGACAAAAAAGTCCATACCTCCATGGCCTGCGCCAGTAGCAAGTTCACCGTACTGTTGCCATAGGGGATGATCATATTCCTCTAGCCAAGGAGTAGCGATATCCCAGCGATGCGGATTTTCTGCGCGGTCTTCAATATAAATTCTATTTCCATCAACTTCCCAAAGGCCCTTGCTTCCTTGAACCCGAAATCCAAGTGAATAGGGGCGCGGTGAATTACAATCGTGTGTTACGATTATGGTTTCTCCTTTTACGGTTTCAATCATTGAAGTAATAATGTCCCCTTGGGCAAATTTTAATTTTGCATTAGGGTGATCAGGTCCACCTACACGTACAATGTAGTTGTGCAGCCCTACGCCTTTGGTGGCCATCGAACTAATACTCAAAAGGCGATTTCCGCGATTGATATCGCTCATAACAGCGATGGGACCTACTCCATGCGTCGGGTAAACATCTGCGTTGCGCAATAAGCTGTGCTGGGTCCGCCAAGCAGACTCAGAAATCCCCTTTGCTCCGAATTCGGCACCCAGGCCGTATGCTGTTTTGCCATCATTGAACTTCACAAAACGCAGGTCGTGTTGATAACCACATCTGAAATGCAAGAGTTCCCCAAAAACTTCTTGACGAACCATATTCAGTACGGCCATAATGTCCCGCCGATAACATACATTTTCTAGAATCATTAGGTGACTGCCTGTTTGTTCATGCACATTGACTAGGTCCCAACACTCTTCCATTGAATTTGCCGCAGAAACTTCAAGCCCTGTATATTTGCCTGCCCACATGGAATCTTTGGCCATACGTGTATGCCATAGCCAAGGTGTTGAAATAATAACAGCGTCTACCTCTTTGAGATCCAGTAGATTGCGATAATCGTAATCGCCATTTTCAAAAACTTTTGGCTTTTTTTGCCCTGCTTTTGAAATCATGCCTAGTGCTATTTCGATACGATTAGGATCAATGTCGCAAATAGCAGTAACCAAACAATCTGAGCGCAGCAGCAAGTTATTTAAATGATTTGTGCCGCGCAGTCCAACACCGATTAGTCCTACCCGAAGTTTTTCCTCTACTGCGCTTGTTGCAGCCGTGAGACTCCATCCAGGTAAAGTGGTTAAAGCAGCCCCTGCCAGGGCGGTATTTTTCACAAAGTTTCTTCGGGTAGACATGGTATGGTTTTTCATAAAAATAAGTTTTTTTAGCCAGTTTTAAGAGAAATTTTCCAAGCATTCTCGTCACGAGTTAAAATTGTCCTTGCCATGAGAAATCAGTATCTTTACGGGACTATTTTTGGGTCAAAACGCTATGGACACACAAGAATTACTTAACAAAATAAATGATCATTGTAAAGGGACACTAATGGAAACCTTGGGCATTGAATACGTGGCTATTGACACAGATTCATTGACCGCCAAAATGCCCGTAACAGAAAAGGTCCACCAACCTGATGGTGTTTTACACGGCGGGGCCACTTTGGCTCTTGCAGAAAGCGTTGGGAGTGCAGCCGCTCAAGTTTTAATTGGTGAAGGCCGCACACAAATTCGAGGTTTGGAGCTCTCAGGTAATCACGTTAAAAGTGTGCGTTCTGGTTATGTTTGGGCCAAGGCTACAGTCTTACACCGTGGACGAACCACGCAACTTTGGCAAATCCATGTCACTGACGATCAAGGGGTACTGGTCAGTGTTGTGAAATTTACCACCATGATTTTAAAGGGAGATTAAGTGAATCACATATCCGAATCTATTCAACAGCATATTCGAGCGAATTGGCCGATGCTTTGTTATGTAAAGCCCCATGCGCCGCGAATAGAGTTTTGGTTTTCTAACGGGAGATCCTTAGTAAACTTCTCCCAAGGCATACAATTTCACATTCAAGGGTTTGACCCAACGGATCCGGCGCATATTTGGTCTAGTCAATCTTTCGATAGAATAGAAGTGGATTTAAGTGAATTGAATGTCGATTCTGTATTAGTCAATGATCAGGTCCTAGACTTATGGCAATCCGAGGACTCTGATCAAGCTCGTCAAGCCCATAAACAGCTGTTTACCAAGGCTTTAAAGGCTATTGAGATGGGCCAAATGAGTAAGGTAGTCCTGTCTTATGCACAAGAATTTTCTGCCGCAATGGTTGATTGGCTCCGACTCATACGACGTTTGATCAAGGTGGACCAAAATGCCTTTCGCTATTTATTACTACATCCAGAATTGGGCCTTTGGTGCGGTGCCACTCCTGAAGTTCTTGTATCTGTGAATGAAAATAATTTTTCTACCATGGCTTTGGCAGGTACACGTTGGCAAAAGAAAGATCGACTACCAACCTGGACACAGAAAGAGTTCGACGAGCATAACTGGGTGGTACGTGAAATTATTGAAGCACTTGGGCCATTGGCTCAGTTGCATCAGAGTGACCCCTACGACCATCAAGCAGGCGGTTTACAGCATTTACGCACCGATATTTTAGGAACTTTAATTGGGGAACATTCTGCATTGGATTTAGCACGTAGTTTGCATCCAACGCCTGCCGTTTGCGGCTACCCAAAAAACACAGCCTTTAACTTCATACAAAATAATGAGGGTTATAATCGGATGCTTTACACAGGCTATATTGGATTATTTAATCCGGATCAAAGCCATGCAGATTTTTATGTAAACTTGCGCTGCCTTCAATATACCAAGGGACAATTTCATTTGTTTGTTGGAGGCGGACTGACCATAGATTCTCAGATCCAAAAAGAATGGGAGGAAACCCAGAGAAAAATGTCGACCATGGGGCAGGTTATTGCACCATTTATTGAGCAAAGGTAGTTCCCTTTTGTATCTTTGTGGGCCATGGATTATTCCCGTCTTACTTTATCTCATTTGGTGGTGCAACATTGCCAAGCAGTTGGCATTGAATCTGTAGTGATTTCGCCTGGTTCACGTAATGCCCCTCTAGTCATGGATTTTACCGCCTACCCTGGATTTAAATGTTATAGTATTGTAGATGAGCGTAGTGCTGGATTTTTTGCTTTAGGGATAGCCCAACAAACACGCAAACCCGTGGCCTTAGTTTGTACTTCAGGTAGTGCTGTTGTAAATTACTTTCCTGCCATTACCGAGGCTTATTATAGCCAGTTACCCTTGGTGGTAATTTCGGCTGATCGTCCAGAAGAATTAATTGATAGAGGAGAGGGACAGACAATCAATCAAAGAGATGTATTTGGCAGTCATATTGTGGGTGCGACACATTTATCGAATAACGAGCCCGATGTTTCGCTTGCCTCCAATCAAATACAATCAGTTTTTGCCAAGTCAGTGACCGCATCGGGTCCGGTACACATTAATGTTCCTTTGGATGAACCGCTCTACGGTGTGCTTTCCAATCCCATGAAATTTGACTTAGATCTACCTCAGATTTATCAAGATTTAAGCCCACATAATTCAGAGGCTTCCAAATTAATTGAGGCCCAAAAAGCTTATCATGGGTTTTCAAAAAAAATGATGCTTATTGGGGCTATGACACCCAATACAATCTCTTCTGAGGTTCTAGAGCATTTGAAAAATGATCCTTCAGTTATTGTTTTGACAGAAACTATAGCTAACCTTCAGCATCCCGATTTTATTGCTGGAATCGATCAAGTAATTACTGATTTTCCCAATGAACTCTTGAGCGACTTTAAGCCTGAATTACTTATAAGTTTAGGAGGGATGGTTGTGTCCAAAAGAATCAAAAAATTACTTCGTGCAATGGGTCTGGCTTGCCACTGGCATGTTGGCTATGAACGCCCTAATGATACTTTTTTTGCTCTCAAGAAGCATTTATGTGTATCTCCGGAGCAATTTTTTTTAGACGCCTATAAACCAGCTTCTTTTGATGGCTCCAATCAATCTGAACTTGTAACCTCAAAATTTAAATTGGCCTGGCTTGATTATAAAGCCTATAGATTGAAGGGACATGGGGAGTATTTGAAGAACGCTCCATTTTGCGATTTTACGGTTCACCAACGCATTTTGGCTCAATTACCCGATCACATTAACTTACAGGTGGCCAATAGCGCTAGTATTCGATACGCTCAATTATTTCCTATCAACAGGACTCATCATATATACTGCAATCGAGGAACTAGTGGTATTGAAGGGAGCATGAGTACTGCTGTGGGTGCTGCTGTGGCGACCCAGGAAATTGATAATAGACAAACTGTATTTGTGACAGGAGATCTTAGCTTTTTCTATGATATTAATGCCCTTTGGCAAAAATATACCCCTAAATCATTCAGAATTATTATTGTGAATAACCAAGGGGGTGGGATATTTCGCATACTGCCAGGGGCTAAACAAGTGCACCCGTTTGAAATTTTTCTTGAAACCCCACATCAGCGCAATGCCACTCTCATGGCCAAAGAATTTGGCTTTGATTATATAAGGGCCACTGATATGGAGGAACTTAATACATCATTACCATTATTTTTCAAAGCCGGTGAACTCCCGAGAATTTTAGAGGTATTTACCCCAAGTACACTCAATGACCAAGTTTTAAATGCTTATTTCGATTTTTTAAAAGAAAAGGCAGGACCTTTACCATTAATAAGCGCTTCCTCCAGTCTTACGAGTAATTAAGTAGAGAAAGCATTTAACGTATCGATATGCGACAATAATGAATTTAGGCCAATACAATACATTAACCATACTTCGCGAAACAGATCCTGGTTTGTTTTTGGGAGACGATCAGGGTGCTGAGGTCCTCTTGCCTCATAAGTACAAACCAGCTCAATACAAGGTAGGCGATGCATTGGAGGTTTTTGTTTATCTAGATAATGAAGAGCGTCCTATAGCCACTAATGAGGATCCGTTTCTTACTTTGAACACCTTTGGATATTTGCGCTGCTGTGATGTCAATAAACACGGTGCTTTTTTAGATTGGGGTCTTGTGAAGCAACTTTTTGTGCCTTTTCGAGAGCAAGCGCGTCCAATGAAAGTGGGTCATTGGTATGTGGTTTATCTTTATTTAGATCAGCAAACCAATCGATTGGTTGGATCGAGTAAAACAAATAGATTTTTAACCCAAGAGGGGATGACACTCAAGAGGTTTGATGAATGCGAAATATTGGTGACCCATTTAACAGAAAAAGGGGCTAATGTCATCATTGATCAAAAACACCAAGGGCTGATTTATATTGATGATATTTTTGAAGATATCCGCTCTGGAGACCGACTCACGGCCTATGTGAAAAAAGTTAGAGAGGATGGTAAGGTAGATATTGTTTTACAGCCCATGGGTTATAGAAGCATTGAACCGAATGCTGCATACATACTGGAAGAACTTGAAGCTGCTGGTGGTTTTTTACCGCTGAGTGATGGGTCATCGCCAGATCTGATTCGTCAAGAACTTGGGATGAGTAAGAAATTGTTCAAAAAGTCCATAGGCGCCCTTTACAAAGAGAAAAAGATCACTATCAGTCCTGAGGGAATCAGTTTAATGGACGAGGATTAAGCCATTAATGAGGTTCATTTATTTTGCGCTACATTTATAAAAAATTGAGTCATGAGTCAGCCAAATTGGAAAGTCGTCAGAGAATTTCAAGACATAACCTATAAAAAATGTAACGGTGTTGCACGGATTGCGTTTAATCGCCCTGAGGTGCGCAACGCCTTTAGACCACAAACTACCAGTGAACTTCTCGAAGCATTTCACGATGCCCAGGAGGATACACAAATCGGGGTTGTATTGCTCTCGGCAGAAGGGCCATCTGCGAAAGACGGCGTTTATAGTTTTTGTTCTGGAGGGGATCAAAGCGCCCGTGGACATCAAGGATATGTGGGAAAAGACGGCTATCACAGGCTCAATATTCTAGAGGTTCAGCGCTTGATTCGCTTTATGCCTAAAGCTGTAATTGCCGTAGTGCCCGGTTGGGCTGTGGGAGGGGGACATAGCCTTCATGTTACTTGCGATTTGACTTTGGCAAGTGCAGAGCACGCCATATTCAAGCAAACCGATGCCGATGTGACCAGCTTTGATGGTGGTTACGGAAGTGCTTATTTAGCCAAAATGGTGGGGCAGAAAAAAGCCCGAGAGATCTTTTTTCTAGGACGCAATTATTCAGCACAAGAGGCGCATGAAATGGGTATGGTCAATGCAGTAGTGCCTCATGATGAATTGGAGCAAACCGCTTATGACTGGGCTCAAGAAATCCTAAAAAAATCGCCACTATCCATTAAGATGCTCAAGTTTGCCATGAATCTTACGGATGATGGAATGGTAGGGCAACAAGTGTTTGCCGGAGAAGCGACGCGATTGGCTTATATGACAGATGAAGCTAAAGAGGGTAGAGATGCTTTTTTAGAAAAGCGTCCGCCAAATTTTGAGAAAAAGTGGCTGCCATAAATAGGAAATTAAATACCTATTTCTTTTAATTAAAACTGGGGTATTGCCCCGGGTTAGACTCGCTCATTATGGCATACATGCGCTCGTAAATATCTTCTAATGAGGGTTTTGAGAAATAATCGCCATCAGTACCGTAGGCTGGTCGATGCGCTTTGGCAGTCAAGACACTTGGAGCGCTGTCCAAATATTGATAGGCGTTTTGGCGCACTAAAATATCGTCGAGTATGAAAGCTGAAGCCCCTCCAGGTACATCTTCATCAACAATAAGTAGTCGGTTGGTTCTTGCGACACTTTTTACAATATCTTGCTTTAGGTCCAGGGGCAGTAAGGATTGAACATCAATTACTTCTGCCGAAATCCCGGTGTTTTCCTCCAAAATTCGCGCTGCCTCCTCAACAATGCGTAGGGTACTACCATAAGACACAACGGTCAAATCATTTCCTGTTTTCAGAGTCTCAACCACGCCAATTGGAGTGCAAAAAGTTCCTAAATTCTCCGGCAACTTTTCTTTGAGGCGATATCCATTTAAACTTTCAATAACTAGTGCTGGTTCGTCACTTTTGAGCAGGGTATTATAAAAACCTGCCGCTTGGGTCATATTGCGGGGAACCAAGATGTACATGCCACGTAACAGATGAATCAGCCCACCCATAGGAGAACCGCTGTGCCATATTCCCTCGAGTCTGTGTCCTCGCGTACGCACGATTAGAGGCGCTTTTTGTGTTCCACAACTCCTGTAACGCACCGTGGCTAAATCATCGCTCATGGTTTGTAAACAATAAAGAACGTAGTCTAAATACTGGATTTCTGCAATTGGACGCAGTCCGCGCATGGCCAAACCGATGCCCTGTCCTAAAATTGTTGCTTCTCGAATCCCAGTATCGCTAACACGTACTGAGCCGAACTCTTCCTGCATGCCTTCGAGACCTTGATTTACATCGCCTATTTTACCGCTATCCTCTCCAAAAATCAACACTTCAGGGTGATTTTCAAACATTACTTTAAAGTTCTCGCGAAGGACTAATCGGCCATCGACAACTGCGCTTTGTTCAGTGTATTGCGGTACAACCGCCTCGATATTTGTGGCATTATTTGGATGCTCTGAATAAAGGTGATCTGCGTAGAGTGGCTCAATCATAGCCATGTAACGCTTATACCATTTCTGAAGGGCGCTTTTTTCTGGACTGTTATGGCTTCTGAGTAACCACTGAATTTTTCTCGCCACCGACATGATGTCTCTTCTCAGGGGTTCTCGATTAATTTTTAAAGTATTGATCAGTTCATTGTAAGCCTTTTGATCAGCGCTGTTTACCGCTAGGGGCGCTGCCAAAGTCAGTAGGGTATCTCTTTCCTGAAAATGGTCCTGTAAGTAAGCCTGCCAGGCCTTGTTTTTGCCCTGTCTTACTTTCTTTTTGATATCCGTTTCTAGGTCGATAAGATCTTCATCGCTCGCAAAGTTTTGCGCGATGATCCATTGTCTCATTTTAAGATTACAGTCGTGTTCACGTTCCCACTCAAGTCGCTCAGGACCTTTATATCGTTCGTGGGAGCCACTGGTCGAATGCCCTTGAGGTTGGGTGAGTTGCTGAACGTGAATAAGCACCGGAATGTGCTCGGTTCTTGCCAGCTCAGCGGCCTTATTATAGGCAGTAATCAAGGCCGGGTAGTCCCATCCATTGACCTGAATAATCTCATAGCCATCTAGATTTGGCTCTCGCTGAAATCCACTGAGAATAGCTGAAATATTTTCTTTGGTAGTTTGATATTTAGCATGAACAGAGATACCGTAATCATCGTCCCAAACACTGATGACCATCGGAACCTGCATGACGCCACCGGCATTAATGGTCTCCCAAAATAATCCTTCACTGGTACTCGCATTGCCAATTGATCCCCAGGCTACCTCATTACCAGAGTCAGAAAGATTTTTGAGATGATCCAAACCATTAAGTGATCTAAATACAGTAGAGGCTTGTGCCAATCCAAGTAAACGTGGCATTTGACCTGCGGTAGGAGAAATGTCCGAACTGCTATTATATTGATCTTTTAAGGCTTTAAAATTACCTTCTTTGTCCAGACTGTGTGTAGAAAAATGCCCCCCCATTTGTCGGCCACCGCTCATGGGTTCGTGTTCTAATGAAGTATGGGCATACAAGCCAGCAAAAAAATCTTCGATGGACAAAAGGTCCAACGCCATCATAAAGGTTTGATCTCGGTAATATCCGGATCGCCAATCCCCTTTTTGAAATGCTTTAGCCCAAGCTAACTGAGGGACCTCTTTACCGTCACCGAAAATACCGAACTTTGCCTTTCCCGTCAACACTTCGCGCCGACCCAGTAAACTGCACTCTCGGCTTGTTACCGCTGTGGTGTAGTCCTTGAGTACTTCTGCTTTAAAATCGTCAAAAGAGAGGTCTTTTCTTGGCATCCTGAGGGGTTTTACTCTTTAATGAGTGGGTCGTAGTCTAGGTTGTTTGGCCTTGCGAAAATAACCATTTTATCCGTCAATTCCAATGTAAACTAAAGTGTTCAAGAGCGCTCATCATTCCTTTTTCCCTTGCTTGATCAGTTTGATTACCGAATAACGGATTAATAGAAAAAACGGAAGGCCGTGAAACACAAAATCGAAATAATCAATGGGTTTCATGCCAATGGCACCACCCAAAATCCATTTTATTTTCCCCCAAATATGGGGTTCAGGAAAATAAGGAGCAAGCCCCAGGGTTAAACACAAAATTAAAATGATTCTTGGGTTGTTAAAAATATTCATGTCAATACCATTTTCGGGTGAATAATCGACTTAGCGTTTCTAAATCAAGGGTGGCGATAAAGCGAATTCTGCTCCCATAATTATCGAGGTCTGGTTCAAAGCCTAAGTTAGACCATAAAGGAAAGTACAATTCAAAAAAGTCAGTTACAAAGCTCGAGCGGACTCCTGAATTGTAAACTAAAGCCGCATTTTCTCCTTTATTTTTTACCAAGCCTAAGTCTCCGTATAAATAAATCCAGCGCCAGAGATTAACACTAGAATTAAATGTAGTGATCCATTGATTGGCGAATCCAGGCTGCAGTTTTGATTTAAATCCACCCTCTGCAATAATCAATTGTTGGCTATAAATACCGCTACTTTCACTGCGTCCGTAATAATTATAATCAAAAAGGTAATCAGTAGGACGGTCTAGAGCAAAACTAAAATAATCTTGATCATCAGGAGTTTGATTGCGCAGAAAGAGACCAGTATAAAATCGTAGATTAATCTGACGATTGCTCAAAAATAATTTTCGATATTCAAATTGGGCAGAAATTTTTGTAAAGGCCGAGGACCATTGAGCATTGAAAGCGCCGGCATAAAAATCGATCAGGTTGTTGTCTGTATAATTATATTGCAAATTATAAACACTGTAATTGGGCTCTTGGGCATCGGCGCTTAAAGATTTGTCTCTAGTAACATGGACTGACCGCAGGGTGAAATACTGTCTTTTGTTTTTACGTAGGTCATATTTATCGCGAAAAGCAAAGATGGCATAGGGCGAGAGCCTGCGATAAAATAGACCTTCATCATAAGAAAAATAATTGCCAGCAATCCCAAATCGTTTTAAAAATAAATCGGAAGTTTCGTTCCAATCGTTATAGACCACCGAACCACCACCGACTAAAGAATTTGATCCAAGGGCGTATTGAGGTTCAAAATTATAATGCAAGGGCTTGGGCAATACCGTTCTGTTATACCATTTAATCCCCAAACTCAAACCATCATACAGATTATACCCCACAGATGGCAGCATGAAAATCTGGCGATAATTAGGATCCTCTACATCTTGAATCAGACGCAGTTGAATAGGGCGCCTGTAGTTTTTATCTACCCCTGCAAAGTTATTACGCCGATTGATTTCAGGGACTTCACCCTCTGGGTTGACTACCAAGCGTTCAGACTGATATCTTGGAATTGAAATCGTGACTTTTTCTTTGAAAGGAGGGGTCCATATGCTTGCACTTACAGTATCGTTTACATATCGAGAGAGGCGCACGGGACTCATGGCTTTTCCTTTGTTCGTCACAGTTACCTCCAAGGAATCACCGCGAGCAAAGACCTGAGCAATCTTAAAATCATTGGAGGTTGTTTGGTGGATAAAGCTATTAAAATACCAAGATAAGTCTTCGCTATTATCACCGAGTATACGCGCATAACCTTCTGGATTTAAAAATTTTAAATCATTGGACCATAAGTTTTTAAGTCGTTTTTTTAGCGTGTCCTCGCCCAGGTACTGCCTTAGGAGGTTCATCTGCGTTCCCGCTAAATACTCATTACTAATTTTTGCATTGAAGTTAATGAGTTTGTCTTTTGGTGTGCTCAGGCTCTGGTGCACATTATTGCGTGCTCCATTAAGATAAACCAAGCTGTATTGTGCGTTAAAATCTAAAGTGCTCAGTCGCGACCATTTTACAATGGGCCAACGACTGATGCTTCCCAGAAGTTTTTGATTGGGAAAATAGCGCTCTACATATTTTTGGAGCAAGTAGATCTGAAGTCCTGATCGAATCCAGTAGTGCTCTCGTAAGTTTAATACTAGCGTCCTTTTCAGGTACTGGTCAGTGATTAATTTCACAAATGCCAACTCTTGATCAAAGCCTGCCGGAAAAGGGTTGAAAAAATCAGGTAATTGATTCAGGCCATAAACTGGGTTAAGTTTGTATTGGCGCGTGTCAATCATCAGAGTTTGTGCTTTAAGCGGACCGATTTGCTCATTTAAAAAGGCATCGATGCGCTCAAGCTGAAACTGTCTAATTTCAGGGGTACTTTTTTTAAGATCAAAATCGGTAATGATTTTTAAATGATCTGTTGTAAAAACTTGAAATTCTGGATTATGGAACCAATGTATAGGCACCACATCTTGTCGGGTCCCTTTGTAATGAACCCGGATCAAATCCACAGAATTTTCTTTACTCGATAAAATAAAGTCAGCGCCTATTGAATCTAAATCTGTTTTGAATCTCAGTTGTGTGGGATACTCAAATTGGGCCTTTAATGCTACTGGGGCCATAATAAAATCATCGAGATTTTTATTGCTGTATCGCACCCATGAATTGTGGTAGGCCGCTGGACTAATCCACCAATATTTTAGGTGGTAATTTCCTTTATTGTCCTTGCCGAAGCGCGTGTACTTGTCTTTTGGGATTTTAATTCGATAATTGATTTGTGACCTTAAACTGTCTCCAGGAAAAAGAGTTTGCTTTAATTTTAATTGTATTTGATCAATCGCCGGTCGATTATAATTAGCTGGGGATCCATTTACCGTCCAATTTTTAATTTTTGTGCGCCCTCGATCTTTATCTTGTTCAAAATGAAACCCAGATTCAAAATTCTCAGCAAAGCGCTGGCCAAGAGGGCTAGTTTTATCAGAAAAACTATGGGCCCAATCTAAAAAATAAAAGTCATCTAAGGGTTCATTGGTGCTGTTAATCAAAACCATATCTTGGGTAATGATCAGCTCGCTGTTTATGGTGTCCAAGACCACTTCCAAATTGATTTTATGTTGGGCATTAACCGATACCCCGGGCGAAATCAGAAAGCTTAGAGGTAGTACAAAACCAAAAATTAATAGACGAAGCTTAGCAGCCATAGCGGATTTAGAAGTTAGGGCTGATGGCAAATTGATCGTAAAAGTTTGTCAAAATTTGAACGACTTCGTCTTCAGTATCGACTAATTCAATCAAATTTAAATCATCAGGACTGATGCTACGCTGCTGGGCCAAAGTGTTTTTAATCCAGTCGTAAAGTCCTTGCCAGTAATCGCGACCCACCAAAATAATGGGGAATTTATCGACCTTTTTAGTTTGAATTAGGGTAATGGCCTCGAAGAGTTCATCCAGAGTACCAAATCCTCCGGGCATAACGACAAACCCTTGAGCGTATTTAACAAACATCACCTTACGAACAAAAAAATAGTCAAAATCAATACTGTTATGCTTATCTATGTAGGGGTTGCTTTGTTGTTCAAAAGGTAATTCTATATTCAGCCCAACAGAGGTCCCGCCATTTTCGTGAGCACCTTTATTGGCGGCTTCCATAATCCCGGGACCACCACCAGTAATAATACCAAAGCCTAAATCCGTAATCCTTTTAGCGATCCGCTCTGCTAGTCCATAATAAGGATTGTCCTTGGGTGTTCGGGCAGAACCAAAAATACTGACACAAGGGCCAATTTTGGCTAACTTTTCATAGCCCTCAACAAATTCCCCCATGATCTTAAAAACAGCCCAAGAGTCGTTTGTTTTTATTTCGTTCCAGTTTTTATATTCTTTTTCTGCTCTCATTACGAAATACTGGTATTTTTTAGTTCTTGACTCAAGAAAGTCGCAGTATGGCTTTGGGTGTTTTTTACAAAATTTTCGGGTGTGCCATGACCCATTATTTGTCCCCCGACATTACCCCCTTCAGGTCCTAAATCAATAATATAATCAACGGTTTTAATGACATCTAAATTGTGCTCAATGACCACGATTGTATTGCCTTTGTTGACTAATTTACTCAAAACTTTTAGTAAAACCCTTATGTCTTCAAAATGAAGTCCGGTAGTGGGTTCATCGAGGATATAAATGGTATTTCCAGTATCTCTTTTGGCCAGCTCTGTCGCGAGTTTTATGCGCTGGGCTTCACCCCCAGAGAGGGTAGTGGATTGTTGGCCTAAGGTAATATAGCCTAGGCCCACGTCCTGAATGGTTTTTAAGGTTCGATGAATTTTTGGAATATGTTCAAAAAATAAACAGGCCTCTTCAATGGTCATTTCCAAAACATCGTAAATAGATTTGCCTTTATAGCGAATTTCAAGAGTTTCACGGTTATATCGATGTCCTTGGCATGCATCGCAAGCCACATAAACATCCGGAAGAAAATTCATTTCGATGACTTTTAAGCCGGCTCCTTGACAGGTTTCGCATCGTCCTCCTTTGACATTAAAACTAAATCTACCCGGCTTGTAGCCGCGAATGAGTGCTTCAGGAACTTTGGCAAAAAGATTGCGTATTTCTGAGTAAACACCAGTGTAGGTTGCGGGATTGGACCTTGGGGTTCTTCCGATGGGCGATTGATTGATATCAATGACTTTATCTAGATGTTCCAAGCCTTCAATGCGCTCATAAGGCTGAGGTTTTTTTACTCCATTAAAAAAATGAGCATTTAATATTGGGTAAAGCGTCTCATTGATTAGTGTTGATTTGCCACTCCCTGAAACACCTGTGATTCCGATCATACAGCCCAAGGGCAGATGGAGATCGACTTTTTGTAAATTATTGCCACTTGCTCCAAATAGACTTAGAGTTTTGCCATTGCCTGTTCTCCTGTTTTTTGGTACTTCAATTTGTTTATGGCCATTGAGATAATCTGCTGTTAGGGTATTGGCTTGATTGAGCATTTTAGGCGGTCCTTGCCATTGAATTAGGCCTCCATGCTTGCCCGCAGCCGGACCAATATCGATGAGTTCATCGGCTTTGAGGATCATGTCCTTGTCGTGTTCCACAACCAGTACGGAATTGCCCAAGTCTCTCAGTTGCTCTAAAGACTTGATGAGTCTCTCGTTATCTCTTTGATGTAATCCAATACTGGGCTCGTCCAAAATATACAAGACCCCAACGAGTTGTGAACCAATCTGTGTGGCCAGTCGAATTCTTTGGGACTCACCACCAGAGAGGGACTTAGCACTTCGGTTCAGGCACAAATAAGAGAGTCCGACATCTAATAAAAACTGTAAGCGGGTTTCTACTTCTTTGAGCACTTCTTGGGCAATAGCGCGTTGTGCGGGACTTAATTTTTCGGGTACTGCTTTAATCCACTGGATCAAATTAGTGATGTCCCAGTTAGCTAATTCAGCAATGCTTTTGTGGTCTATCTTAAAAAACTGTGATTCTTTACGTAAACGTGTACCTTCACATACTGGACAAGTTTTTTTATCCATGTAGGACTTGGCCCAACGTCGTAATTGTCTCGAATCTTTGTTGTCAAAAGTGGCTTCAATAAACGGAATGATACCATCAAAGTCGATTTTAATTTGTCTGGTGATCCCTAATGTTTTTGATGCGAACTCATAGGTGGTTTGAATTCCGTATAAAATTGCCTCTTGCATCGCAGGTGGCAGACCTTCAAATGGGGTATTGAGGTCGCTATTGAAATGCTGAGCAATGAGCTCAAGTTGCTTGCTGATCCAAGAATTGCCTTGTTTTTCATATGGAGCAATGGCTCCCTTTTTAACGGAAAGTTTGGGGTCGGGAATTATTTTATTACGATTTACCTCATGTAAACTTCCCAATCCCTTACAATGCGGGCACATCCCTTTTGGAGAATTAAAGGAAAAATTATTTGGTTCAGGAGTAGCATAGGAAATACCCGTAGTTGGACACATTAATGAACGACTAAAAAAACGTGGCTTTTGGCCTTGAGCGCCCGATGTATTGTCCTGAGCCAGGACCATTAAAATCCCATCACCATGGTACATGGCCGTTTCAATGGCGCCCTTTAATCGTTGATCTTGATTGCCCTGACCAGTAATCTTTAGACGGTCTACCACCACCTCTATGTCGTGGGTTTTGTAACGATCTAGCTTCATTCCTTTGGAAATATCCAAGATTGCACCATCCACACGGACTTTCAAAAAGCCTTGTTTGGCGATACTTTCAAATAGCTCTCTGTAATGTCCTTTACGGGCACGAACCACGGGGGCCAGTATCACAATGCTTTGATCTTTAAAACCGCTACTGATTAATTCTTGAATTTGTTCGTCGGTATAGCGGACCATGCGTTCCCCAGTCTCATAACTGTAGGCATCACTGGCACGGGCGTATAAAAGACGTAAGAAATCATAAATTTCGGTAATGGTACCCACTGTGGAGCGAGGACTTTTACTGGTTGTTTTTTGCTCAATGGCAATTACAGGGGAGAGCCCCTCAATTTTGTCGACATCGGGACGTTCTAGATTCCCCAGAAATTGACGTGCATAGGCAGAAAAAGTTTCAATATATCGGCGTTGCCCTTCGGCATAAATGGTATCAAAAGCCAAGGACGACTTACCACTGCCAGAAAGCCCGGTAATAACGACCAAAGATTCTCTCGGAATTTTAAGGTCAATATCCCGCAGATTGTGGGCTCGGGCACCATAGACTTCGATAAAATTGACATGATTTTTCATCAGGGGGCAAAGGTACTCAAATAACCGAGAAAAAGATAAGGTCAGCCCCTATGAATTCATGGATTTAAGCCTTTTTAGCATTGGCTTCCTGATAGAGGAATGGGTAAAGACCTAGGGCCACATAAACTAGCACACTTAGGGTAATTGAAATTCCAAATACCAAAAAACTCAAGGATAATTGAAACAACAATGCAACCATTGGTAAAAGTACACCAAAACACATTAGAGTAGCGAAGATCGCGTACAAGTAATTCATGAGTGCAGGAAGATTGGTTTGTGTCTGGTCGCGATACAATAGAAGTTTGGGGATAATTTCTTGATGCATATATTCCCCTAATTTGGCCAGAAATACTTCGTTAAACGAGGAATCTTGAAAAGTTTCGTTGCTTATGGATAAAGCCAAATTCATAATTTTTTCTTGATGGCGTTCAAATACGGCATTATAATCTAGAGCACCCTTAAACTCCCCGTATTTATAGCCAAAGTACTACCATAAACCTGAACCACATTTGTGGCGTAACCATTGTTGGACAATGCCCTTATCATAGATGTCTGGATAAATTACATGATCCCCTTTGTGTGGTTCCAAAGGATGGATCAGCAGGAGGGACTTGAATTCTAAGTAGAGATTTTCTCTATCGTTATACTGATGATGTTCCTCCATGAATTCTATGGCTAACTTGGACTTTCCACTGTAAAACTCCTTTAATTGAAAAAAGGTCAATCCCTCGTATTCCTATTCAATATATTCTTTTAGTCCCGGTAGCCACATTTTGGAACGCAGTAAAATCTCAATGATTTCTCTGAAATAATGCATTTTTTGAGTAAACAAACTAAGGGTTTCATTGGCTTGAAGTCTTGTATTTTTTGAAAAACGGCAGCTATTGCCAAATAAACCATGAGCATGGCCGAAAGACCAGCACTAATGCCGATAAGCATAGGGGCGTGACGATCCAGAGTCAAGGCAATTGCTGGATCTACTGCAAGCATATGTCTGGTCACTAAAAACAATGAAACGGCCACGAGTCCGCTTATTGCCAAAGGCAATTTGTTTAAAGTACTTGTTATGGAAATTCGCTTTGCCGTGCACTTAATTTAGGACATTTCTGCCCGAAGACCAACGAGTCTAATCGAACAAAGATACAGCTTTTAGCTTAGCTCTGTAGTATTTTACCTACAAATACCGGAATTGCCGCTAAAACCCTAAGGCAGAATCATCCCCACGAGAATCTGCGCCCCCTTCTAATAGACCATCATTATGACGCATTATAGCGTCTACTTTACCAATGATCATCTGATCTTTTTGCATGGTATTATAACCCTTTTGGTTTAGGGAATCGAGCAAGCTTTGTGAAAATCCAACGCCTTCAAATTGAACAATATCGGGAAGCCATTGATGGTGCATACGTGGCTGATTGACTGCCTCTTGAATGCCCATTTGAAAATGATGTGTATTGAGAATAATCTGAAGCACTGTGGTAATGATTGTCGAACCGCCTGGTGTGCCCAATACCTGCCAAAGTTGTCCCTCTTTCAGGACAATAGTAGGGGTCATAGAACTCAACATTCTTTTGCCCGGAGCTATGGCATTAGCCTCCCCACCGATTAGTCCAAACATATTGGGGGACCCGGGTTTTGCGCTAAAATCATCCATTTCGTTGTTGTAGAAAAAACCCAATTCGGGATCAAATAATTTAGCTCCGTAAGCGCCATTAATAGTCGTGGTTACAGAAACAGCATTACCCATAGGGTCCACAATAGAATAGTGGGTCGTCTCATCACTTTCGTAAACGGCTAAATTTCCATGAGAAATCGCATCAGATGAAGTGGCTGTTTTAATAGAAAAAGAAGCCATTTTTTCCATTAAATACGCAGGACTCAGCAAATGTTCAATGGGAATTGAAACATAATCTGGATCACCCAAAAAATGACTTCGATCTGCATATGCTCTGCGCTCAGCCTCGGTGAGGTGTTGGGCATAAAGAGCGCTGTTATGGCCTAAAACTTCTAAATCATAAGGCTCGAGCATGCCCAAAATTTGACCAAGACAAATTCCGCCACTTGATGGTGGCCCCATAGAAATAATTTCAAGATTTTCATATTGAAAGCGAATGGGGTCTCTCCAGTGCACTTTGTAATTTTGAAAGTCTTCCAATTGTATTACCCCTCCTTTGGATTGAATAAATTGACTCATTTGTTGGGCCATTTCACCATCGTAAAAGGCTTGCTGTCCCTGATCGCGAATTTGTTTTAGGGTATTGGCTAGAGCTTGATTTTTTATGGTATCACCAGGGGAAATAACTTTTGTATAAAGGCTCTCTGTACCCGAGGTTTGTCTAATGATATCGCGGTACTGCGCCAAACGTTTACTTTGATTTTCTGTCACTACGTAGCCCTTTTCAGCCAAAGAAATTACTGGATCTATTAAGGTGGAAAGGGGTAGAAGTCCAAATTTTTGTTGGGCGGCGAATAAACCTTTGATGGTTCCGGGTACTCCGACAGAAAGTCCTCCGACGGTACTGAGCACTGTATCGTGATTGCCAAGGCTGTCTAGAAACATATCCCGATGAGCTGCTGCAGGGGCCATTTCCCTGTAATCCAAACTTCCTGTAGTTCCGTCATTTAGTCTATAAACCATAAAACCACCGCCTCCTAAATTACCAGCATAGGGGTAGACTACAGCCAAAGCCAGCTCGGTAGCAAACATGGCATCAAAAGCATTACCGCCTTGGGCCATGATAGACAGACCGATCGCAGAGGCTTCTTCTCGCGCCGAGACTACCATGGCATTTTGAGCTGTTTTACCCAATATCTGATTCGGTGCCCATGATTTTTGTTGACAGCTAATATTGGAGAATAAAAGGATCACCAAAAGCCACATGATTGTCCAAGGGTAATATGATAATTGGGTCTTAATTTGTCTCATAGTTGGCTAAATTAATATTTTAAGCGCCTTAATTCTTCGCGGACTTCAGTTTGTAGGGAGGAAAAAAAATCATAAAACTCGGATTCGAATAGAAGATAATACTCATTTAACTCATTTGTCGCCTGGTCCATGTTCGAACGACCTTTGGTGCGACGATTCATTTGACCGAGAATATTTTTTAATCCTTCTATGCTCTGGTATTGGCTGAGCCAATTTTGTTGAATCATATAGGGGATTAAGTTTTGGGTTCGTTGGGGTGTTTTTTCTTTATTTTGAGTGATTAATGAGTAAAAATTATCAGTAAAGACCTCTAGCGGTTGGTCATGGAATTCCCTCCAGTTCGCAGCCAAAAAATGGTCATAGAACATATCAATAATCACCCCAGTATAATGACCAAACTGTTTGCCATGCAATCGGCTCTTGCTGCGACGAAATATCGGGTGAGCGTCGGTATAGCTGTCGATAAATCGGTGCAATTTTATACCTCTTTGAATTCCCGCCTCGTATTGAGTATATTGATTTCCTTTTACGGCATCGGCCATAAAATTGCCTAATTGAACTTCTGGATTGTCTCCAGAAAGATATATATGCGCAAGAAAATTCACGCATTAAAATTAGAGAAAAAATAATGCCCAGATAATGCGTAATTTTGGCTCGAGTAAAAAAACACAAACATTGTTATGACCCTGATTAAGTCAATATCTGGAATTCGAGGAACTATTGGTGGTTCTTTAGGTGAAAATTTAACCCCCGTTGATGCTGTGAAATTTGCTGCTGCCTATGGTCAGTGGTTGAAAGGGGCCTATCCTCAGGGTCCATACAAGGTGATTGTCGGTCGAGATGCCCGCCCCTCTGGTGAAATGATACAATCTTTGGTCATGCAGACTTTGGTGGGACTAGGGATTAATGTAATTGATCTGGGTTTGTCTACTACACCAACCGTTGAAGTGGCGGTTCCAATGGAGTCTGCTCAGGGTGGAATTATTTTGACGGCCAGTCATAATCCAAAGGAGTGGAATGCTTTAAAATTACTCAATCACAAAGGTGAATTTCTCAATGCAGCCGCAGGTGCCGTAATTTTAGAAATCGCCCAAAAAGAAAGTTTTGACTTTAATACGGTGGATGAGCTGGGTGTAATTACTAATGATGACACCTATATCGATAAACACATTGAGGCCATTCTGGCCTTACCATTGGTGGATGTCCCTGCCATTAAATCAAAGAAATTCCGAGTGGTTATCGATGCCGTTAATTCTACTGGGGGCATTGCTGTACCTCGGTTACTCAAGGCTTTAGGTGTGGATACCGTTGAGCTTTACTGTTCGCCCAATGGTCAATTCCCCCATAATCCCGAGCCATTAAAGGAGCATTTAACGGATCTAATGCAAGCGGTAGTGAATTACAAAGCACATATGGGTTTTGTAGTGGATCCGGATGTGGATCGGCTAGCCATTGTGGATGAAAATGGGGCCATGTTTGGTGAGGAATACACTTTGGTGGCGGTGGCAGACTATGTATTGTCAAAAACACCGGGAGATACGGTATCAAATTTATCTTCATCCAGAGCCCTACGTGATGTGACACAATCGAGAAATGGACGCTACCAGGCAAGTGCGGTAGGAGAAGTGAATGTTGTCGCTATGATGAAAGAAACTTCTGCCGTGATCGGTGGTGAAGGTAATGGGGGTATCATTTACCCTGAACTGCATTACGGTCGTGATAGTTTAGTGGGTATAGCTTTGTTTTTAAGTCATTTGGCCCAATTAGATATATCAGTCAGCGCCTTAAAAGCGGGCTATCCCTTTTACGCCATGAGTAAAAACAAAGTGGCTTTGTCACCGGATCTTGACGTCGATGCTTTGATGTCTCAAATGGCACAGACCTATCAATCTCGTGAAAGCGTTAACACTGTTGATGGGGTAAAGATAGATTTTGAGGATTCATGGGTCCACTTGCGCAAGAGCAATACAGAACCTATTATTCGTATTTATACCGAGGCTTCAAGCCAACAAAATGCAGATGATTTAGCTATTCGTTTTGTCAATGAGCTTAAACAATTAGCGAATATTTAGGCTTTTAAAGCCTTTTCAAAAGGAAGTGGAATTGATTAACTGATGAGTTTTTGAAACTCAGGATGGTGCTTCCAACGCTTGTGCGACCATAAGTAATACTGTGGCTCAACGCGAATTTGTTCTTCAAGAGCTGCGATAAATTTGCGGGTAATGGCACCAGTGGCCTCAATATTAGCATCCTCACTAATAGGTACCACTGTACCTTTATAAAATCCGCGCTTTATCTTTTCTATTTTCAGATAAATGAGGGCAAAATTCATTTTCCGAGCCATATCCTCTGTTCCCATAAAAAATGGAGTTTGGTGACCTAAAAATTCAAAGTTGTGGCGAAAGGATTTTGATTTTGGGGATTGATCGGAAATGATCATGGTCATTGTTTTTACCCCTTGTTCATTGCATTGGGCTAGGTATTGACGTATTTCATTGTTCGGGACGAGTACGCCCTCAAAACGACCGCGAATGCGTCTAACCAATCGATCAAAATGAGGATTTTTCAGTTTTTTATAAACCCCAATCCCATGAAAAGGAACCAGCATAGGCATCATAAAACTCCATTCCCAGCTGGCATAATGCCCACACATGATAAAGGTGCTCAAGTCTTTTTGACGTAATTCATTACAATACTCAAGGTTTTCATAGACAAAGCGTCGGCGCAATTCTTGCTCAGAAATCGTCAGACTTTTGAGGCTTTCTACAATTAGGTCGCACATATGGCGAAAAAACAATTTGCTCAGACGGTTGTGCTCCTTTTCAGACTGTCCGGGAAAGACCATTTTTAGATTAGCCAAGACTACTTTTTTTCGGTAGCCCAGCACATAATAAAGTAGATAAAAGCAAAAGTCTGAAATGCCGTATAACACGCGAAATGGCAATTTTGATAAAAGCCACAGGATGGGATAAATAATGTAATAGAGCAGCTGATCCATACAGACTGCTAAACTAAAGAATTTTTGTGGTCTGATGAATGTTTTGTCAGGAACATAATCTCAATTTCAGCCATATCTACCGCAAGTAAGGATTTTGAAACTGACAGGCTGTCATATGACTTGTAATGGCATGAAACTTGACTTATTTCCCACGAATTAATACAGCAATCCTTAATTGTTAAGATAAATATTATGAGTAAAATAATTGGAATAGACTTAGGAACTACCAATTCATGTGTCTCTGTAATGGAGGGTAGTGAACCAACCGTTATCCCTAATGCAGAGGGCAAAAGAACAACGCCTTCGGTCATTGCTTTTGTTGAGGGAGGAGAAATAAAAGTGGGTGATCCAGCCAAAAGACAGGCTGTGACTAATCCAACCAAGACTATTTCTTCGATAAAAAGATTCATGGGAAATAAATACTCTGAATCAACGCAAGAAGCCAAAAGAGCAGCTTATACGGTAGCCAAAGGGGATAATGATACCCCACGAGTTGATATCGACGGTCGTCTTTACACACCGCAAGAACTCAGTGCTGTGATTTTGCAGAAAATGAAGAAAACCGCCGAGGATTATATTGGTGCTGAGGTGAGCCGTGCCGTTATTACAGTACCCGCTTACTTTAACGACAGTCAGCGTCAGGCTACTAAAGAAGCTGGAGAAATTGCAGGTTTAAAAGTTGAGCGAATTATCAACGAACCTACTGCAGCAGCCTTAGCTTATGGACTAGATAAAAAGAGTACGGATCAAAAAATCGTTGTATTCGACTTCGGTGGAGGAACCCACGACGTTTCAATCCTTGAGCTTGGGGATGGCGTTTTTGAAGTGTTGGCCACCGATGGAGACACGCACCTTGGAGGAGATGATGTCGATCAAAAAATCATCAACTGGTTGGCCGATGAATTCCAAAGCGAAGAGCAAATGGATTTACGTCAAGACCCTATGGCCTTACAGCGTTTGAAAGAATCGGCTGAAAAAGCTAAGATTGAGTTGTCATCTTCGACCCAAACAGAAATTAACTTGCCTTATGTTACCGCTACAGCCAGTGGTCCTAAGCACTTAGTTAAATCTTTAAGTCGTGCCAAATTTGAGCAATTGATTGATGACCTAGTAAAGCGCACTATCGCGCCCTGTGAAAAAGCCATGAAATCTGCAGGACTTAGCAAAAGTGATATCGATGAGATTATCCTTGTTGGTGGTTCAACGCGTATCCCTGCGGTACAACAAGCTGTTGAAAAATTCTTCGGGAAAGCGCCTAACAAAGGGGTAAACCCAGATGAGGTTGTGGCCATCGGTGCTGCTATTCAGGGTGGGGTATTGACTGGTGATGTAAAAGACGTGCTCCTTTTGGATGTTACACCACTTTCATTGGGAATTGAAACTATGGGTAGTGTAATGACCAAGTTAATTGACGCTAACACTACGATTCCAACAAAAAAGAGTCAAGTGTTCTCAACCGCTGCAGACAATCAACCAAGTGTTGAAATTCATGTGTTGCAAGGGGAGCGTCCTATGGCTGCAGACAATAAAACAATCGGGCGTTTTCACCTAGATGGTATTCCACCAGCCCCTAGAGGAACACCTCAAATTGAAGTAACTTTTGATATCGATGCAAATGGAATCATCAAGGTTAGTGCTTCAGATAAAGCTACAGGTAAGTCACAAGACATTCGTATTGAGGCCTCATCTGGACTGACTGAAGAAGAGATCCAAAAGATGAAAGCTGATGCAGAAGCTAATGCCGAAGCCGATAAAAAAGCCAAAGAGACTGTGGATAAAATCAACGAGGCCGATGCCATGATTTTCCAGACTGAAAAGCAACTTTCTGAATTTGGTGATAAACTGAGTGAGGATAAGAAACAGCCTATTCAGGCTGCTCTGGAGGAGTTGAAAAAGGCCTATGAGTCCAAAGACTTAGCCACTATTCAGCCAGCTTTGGACAAGATCAATGAAGCCTGGAAAGTCGCTTCAGAAGAAATGTATAAAGCCCAAGCCGAGGCTCAAGGTCAGGCTGGTGGCGCTCCAGGAGCTGATGCTCAAGGTGCTCAGGCCACTGACGATGTCGAAGATGTAGACTTTGAAGAAGTTAAATAATCGATGCTCCGTATTTTTTAAGTAAAAAGCGGCCCCATCGGGGCCGCTTTTTTTATTTCGTTTTAATAAAATTATCCCATTCTACTCGAACTGTCCTTACAACAAGTTCAAATGCTCCTTGAATGAATTAACTAGTGACTTCATGTATCGGTAATGCGTTAGTTAAAAGGGTAATTCCCTTAAAAATTGATACCCATTTTGTTCCTTGTTAATGGTGCAATAAAAATGGGTCAAACCATTGGTGACCATGAGAAAGTCAGATTTGAGACTACTGTTATAACGAGCAATTTGATCAAAGGATTCTTGATCGATTGTTACTTCCGGTCGTTTACACTCTACAATTAGTTTTATGCTGCCATTGGGCCAATACAACAAAAGATCACAGCGTTTTGTGAGGCCGTTGACTTCTATTTTTTGTTCACAGCGCATGAGTAAGGGTGATTGCTTGTGTTGGCTTATAAGCCACTGAATTACATGTTGTCTGACCCATTCCTCTGGGGTCAAAATCACAAATATTTTTCGAAGAGGATCAAAGATCAACCGTTTGTTTTCGCTATTTTTGAAGCGAAAGCTATATTGAGGAAATTCCAGCACAACCATAGTGCAAAGTAATATTTTGTTTGAGTTTTTCATAGGGCTTTGTGAGTGAAAACACCGCCTCATTTTAGAAGACTTAAATAAAACCCGACAGTAAAAAAATGGCCCTAGAACAAGTAAATTCCATCTTAAAATCGATTGACTCTGGTCTGATCGCCCCGATTTATGCCTTGATGGGAGAGGAGCCCTATTACATTGATGTTATTAGTCAATATATAGAAGACCGCGTTCTGTCAGAGGCCGAAAAAGGGTTCAATCAAATTGTTCTCTACGGCCGTGATACCAAGGTAGAAGAGATTGTGGAGTATGCCAAACGTTTTCCGATGATGTCCGAGCGTCAAGTCATTATTGTCAAAGAGGCTCAGGATTTATCGCGCAATATAGAGCAGTTAGCCGATTATGCAGCGGCACCTCAACCCACAACTGTTTTGGTGCTTTGTTACAAATATAAAAAGCTAGATGCCCGAAAAAAATTACTGAAGTCAATCAAGGCCAGCGGTGTTGTTTTTGAAAGCAATAAACTCTACGACAATCAACTCCCCGATTGGATTAAAAAGGTTTTGCTAGGGCGTGGACGCCATATCAGCCCCAAGGCAGCACAAATGTTCGCGGATTTTCTAGGAAATGACTTGAGTAAAATCAGTAAGGAACTCGAAAAACTTTCCATAGTTATTCCTCAGAGCCAAGAAATTGATGCGGCACTTGTTGAGGAGCATGTGGGGATCAGTAAGGATTACAACAATTTTGAATTACAATCGGCAATTGCCAATGGGGATAAGGTGCGAGCCTATGCCATAGCCCAGTATTTTGCCAATAATCCGAAAAATCATCCGGTGATTATGAGCATTGCGTTACTCTATAATTTTTACGCCAAACTGTTGCTCTATCATTCCTTGAGTGATAAATCCAGTGCACCCAAAGTATTGGGCATTAATCCTTATTTTATCAAGGAATATCAAACTGCCGCACAAATTTATCCTATGAAGCGTGTGTCCGGGTTAATTACCTCAATTCGGACAATTGATATGAAAAGTAAGGGCTTGGGGACCGTGTCTTTGGCCCCAAAAGATTTACTGCAGGAGTTACTCTTGGCTATATTTAATTAAATCGAGACTTTGCTTTACTTTTTGTCTATGGAAAAAGAGCCTGGACCCATTAAAGCAACAGCAATAAAACCAAACATATAAAGCAAGGCGAGTTCTTTTTCGCCGATGGGATCATGTCCGTGGACCACAAAGGCCGCAACGGCCATAGTAAACGCAGTAATGACAGATGCAGCGCGCGCCTGCAGTCCGATAAGAATCAAAACTGGAGCCACGACCTCACCTGCCAGTACCAAAATAGAAGAAACAATCCCGCCTAATCCAATAGGATCCCCGACCAGTGTAAAATCACCTTCAATAAAACGCATTAGTTTCGGAAAACCATGGGTAAGCATCAAAAGAGAGAATACAGCGCGAAGAAGCAGTAGGCCAAAGTCAAAGTAACTTTTCATAGATTGTTTTTTTAGGTGGTTTAAATATAACTCATTTTTCAACATATTGGGCAGAGAATTACAGAGCATTAGGCCCAATTTCGCGGCGAACGGTAAAGCAGTTGAGTTCTTCTTGCAGTAACATTAGGAAAGGCCCCGAATAAGGATTATTTTTGTGAAAAACATGGCGTCTGCTGAGGGCGTAATGCATTTTTACCTGCCATGAATATGCTAAAATACTGGATTAAAGCCGCCCGTCTTAGAACATTACCTTTATCCATCTCTGGTGTCCTTTTAGGATGTGCCTTATCAACAGAACAATGGTGGGTGCAGCCCTTATTTTGGTGGGCCATAGTCACTACCATTGGATTTCAAGTATTGTCTAATTTCGCCAATGATTACGGTGATGGAATCAAAGGAACTGATGCCCAGCGAAAAGGAGAAGCACGGATGGTGGCCTCGGGATTTATCACCTCAGCTCAAATGAAGAGAGCGGTTTGGATTTCAGGGATTATCACCTTTTTCTCTGCAACAATTGTTGTTTTTATGGCCTTTGGGCAACAACACTTTATACTATCATTCTTATTTTTTAATCTTTCCCTTTTCGCAATTTGGGCAGCTATTCGCTATACAGTAGGGGGCAGTGCCTATGGTTATTCAGGTTGGGGGGATGTTTTTGTCTTTGCTTTTTTTGGTTTGCTTGCCGTACTAGGCAGTTCTGTCTTGTTTTTAAAGCAAATCGATTATCTCCTTATTTTTCCTGCCGTGACCATTGGATTACTCAGTGTAGGGGTGCTGAATCTAAATAATATGCGCGATGCTGCTTCAGACGTGCTCATGGGTAAGCGTACCTTGGCGGTTCGTCTGGGCTTTTCTGGTTCAAAGCGTTATCACTATATCTTGATTATATGTGCTGGTTTGAGTGCACTATTTTTTGCCGCCCTGCGCGCACAAGTATGGTGGAATTGGACTTTTATTTTGGCCTTCGTTCCACTTTCAATTCACCTTTTGCGGGTTCGAGAAATTACACAACCCAGTGATTACGACGCGGAATTGAAAAAAGTGGCCTTGAGCACCTTTTTATTGGCCTTACTTATGGCCTTATTGTTTTGATGACAATGACAGCGCGATACATTCCTTACACCTTAAATTTCAAGCGCCCGAGTGGAACTTCTCGTGGTGTAATGCACACCAAGGAAACATACTTCATTGTCCTGGAGCATGAAAATAAAAAGGGCATAGGTGAGTGTGGGGTATTGTGGGGCTTAAGTCCCGATCCCAAAGACCAATATCAGCAAAAATTAGCCGAAGTATGTCGTGACATAAATCTTGGTCTTGAAGAACTTTTAAAGGATCTGGAGGCTTTTCCATCAATAAGAATGGGATTGATGACCGCTTTTGATGCCTTGAATGCAGAGCGTCCTATGCATCTATATGCTTCAGAATTTATCAATGGGACTCAGGGCGGTATTGGTCCTGGTATGGATATCAATGGATTAATTTGGATGGGCGATTTTTCATTTATGAATGCTCAAATAAAGGACCGACTCAATGAAGGATTCCGTTGTTTAAAATTAAAAATTGGCGCTCAAGATTTCAATGAGGAATGGAACCTAATTAGACGTTTGCGCTCTGAATACAACCCTTATGATCTTGAAATTCGCGTAGATGCTAACGGGGCTTTTAAAGCAGATTCGGCTCTAGAAAAACTAAAGCGATTAAGTGATCTCCACTTGCATTCTATTGAGCAACCTATTGCTGTAAATCAATGGGATCTTATGGCGAAACTCGTTAAGGAATCTCCTTTGGATATAGCTTTAGACGAGGAGCTTATCGGATTATCGACTACTGAGAAAAAACATCAAATGTTAACTCAAATAAATCCGCATTATATCATATTAAAACCCAGTCTAATAGGTGGTTTGGATTATGCCGATCAGTGGATATCATGGGCCGATAGTATGGGTATTGGCTGGTGGGTAACTTCTGCATTAGAGAGTAATGTTGGGCTCAATGCCATAGCCCAGTACACGGCCACCAAAGCAATTTTCATGCCTCAGGGGCTAGGAACTGGAAGTCTCTATTTAAATAATATCGCCTCGCCTCTGCGTGTACAAAAGGCTAAACTCCATTACGATTTAAATCAACAATGGTCATTTAATTTATTAAATTTATAGGAATGTATATCGGACAAGCACATAAATTCAAACACGACTCTTGGCGCTATTGGTTGGGCATTGTCGTTATTTTTATCATATGGCAACTCGGTTCTATCCCACTAGCAATTGCCGTCTTCGCCAAGGTTTTTAAAGATGGCGGTGATTTAAATGCAATTGGGGAAGACCCTAATGCTCTGATGCAAATCCTATCGCCTAATTTGACCTTATTTTTAATGTTAATGGCCTTTGCCGTGGGTTTAGGAGGTATTTGGTTATGGGTAAAAAAAGTTCATGAGCAGTCTTTTACTTCATTAACAACGACCCGTAAAAAAATCGATTGGTCCCGATTCTGGTATGGCTTTTTGCTTATTGGCGTTACGACCACTGTGCTTACCCTGATCGAATATGTTTGGCATCCTGAGTCCTTTGTAGTTCAGTTTAATTGGGGTCCTTTTTTAATATTGTTTATAATCGCCATACTGATGGTTCCTCTTCAAACTTCTTTTGAAGAATACTTTTTTAGAGGCTATATCATGCAAGGCCTTGGGCTCATGACAAAAACTCGCTGGGTGCCTCTAATTTTTACCTCAGTAGTGTTTGGCGCCATGCACGCTTTTAATCCAGAGGTCGATAAAATGGGTAGTATTATTATGATTTATTATATCGGTACCGGTTTTTTTCTAGGCATCATTACCCTGATGGATCGTGGACTGGAGTTGGCTTTGGGATTTCATGCAGGGAACAATTTAATTGGCGCCCTTTTGGTGACTGCAGACTGGACCGCATTTCAAACCGAATCTATTATTAAGGATGTCTCTGATCCTAGTGCCGGTATTGATACCGTTTTACCAGTTTTTGTCATTTATCCACTCTTTCTATGGCTAATGGCCCGAAAATATCGTTGGAGTGATTGGTCTGAGCGTTTATTTGGTCCAGTTGAACTCCCGCAGTCGCCTTTAGATCAGCCATAAACGTATTTGAATTTTAATAATGAGTCAAGAGCAATTTCAATTTTGGCATCCGAGTTTTAAGCTCAATGGCTTGTCCTTTGATTCTTTGCAAAACTTGAATGACTTTTTAGATTCCATCAGAAATGAAGGGGATCAGCAAGAACGAGATTTGGCTGAATTCATGGCCGATTGGCTCAGTTCAAAACCTGAAATTGAATCTTACACATCAGGCACTACAGGCACCCCAAAAAAGTGTTTGTTAGACAAACAACAAATGAGGCTAAGCGCTCAAACCACTGCTGCGTTTTTTGGGCTAGGACCAGGAATAAATGCTTTGCTTTGTTTGCCTTTGTCATTTATTGCAGGCAAAATGATGGTCGTGAGAGCTTTAGTTTTAGGATGGGATTTGCATGTGGTTGCCCCAACTAAGGACGCGCTTACACAATATGATACTGCATATGATTTCGTGGCTTTAGTGCCTCATCAATTGGCTTACTCTTATCGTGCTTTGGACAAAGTAAAAATATTAATTGTTGGGGGAGGAGTGCTGCCCAATCATTTGGAAGAAAAACTACAGCAGAGCTCTGTGGAGGCCTATGCGACTTATGGAATGACAGAAACGCTAACCCATGTCGCGGCACGAAGAATCAATGGAGAACAGAGATCGGATATATATAAAGCTATGCCCGAGGTACAATTTTCGGCAGATAAACGAGGCTGTCTGGTCATTCATGCACCTAATTTGTTATCAGAACCTTTGGTGACTAATGATCTTGTCCAAATCATCGACATCCATTCTTTTGAGTATTTAGGACGCATAGATGATGTTATAAATTCTGGAGGTGTGAAACACGCTCCTGAAATTATAGAGCATAAATTAGGCCAATATCTAACGGGTCATTTTGTCATCAGTAGTCTGCTCCATGAATCTTTGGGTGAGCAGATAGTTTTGGTTAAAGATGCTAATGGGCCATCAAAAGAAGCCATAGATAAAGCGATAATGAATCTCCCGTCTATGGAGCGTCCTAAATTAATCCTTAATTTAGAGGCATTACCGTCCACTGATACGGGAAAAATAAAAAGGAAACAACTCAGAGATTTGATACGAAATCAACAACACAACGCATGAACAGCTACTTTTCATTAAAACAGTTTAAATATATTTTTCTGCTGATTTTCTTGGGTCAAAGCACCGTACTGAAAAGTCAAATACTAAACGAAAAAGACCGCGCAGAACGTTACGATGCGCTTTTAAATGAGCGGATACATAAGGTATTACCTGGCCTTATGGATCAGCACGATATAGATATGTGGCTCCTGATTTCGCGCGAGTACAATGAAGATCCTATTTTGCGCACAATGCTTCCAGCGACCTGGCTCAACGCCAGAAGAAGAACAATTATTTTATTCTATCGCGATGCAAAAAATGATGTTTTTGACGCCTTGGCTGTAGCGCGATATGGTATAGGTGAAACAATAAATTCGGCTTGGGATAAAGAAAAACAGCCCGATCAGTGGGCTCGATTAATAGAATTAATTCAAGAGCGCAACCCGAAAAAAATAGGGGTGAATATTTCTGAGCATTATGGTATTGCCGACGGTCTGGTTCAGACCGATTACCAAGAATTTATGAATCATCTTCCACAAGAGTTAAAATCTCGCGTGGTTTCGGCAGAGCCTTTGGCGGTTTCCTGGGTCGAAACAAGGACTATGAGTGAAATGGGAGAATTTGCATTACTGGTCCAAGTGACTCATGACATTATCGCTGAGGCCTTTTCAACTCGCGTCATTACTGCGGGAGAGACCACTAGTGAAGAAGTGGTCTGGTGGTTGCGTCAAAAGGTCACAGACCTGGGATTATATACTTGGTTCCATCCTACAGTGGATATACAGCGTAACAGTGAGGCCTTAAAAAGTCATATCGAAGCTTTTTCAAATGGCTATCAAGAAATGGTGATCCAACCAGGAGACTTGTTGCATTGCGATTTTGGCGTAAGCTATATGGGTCTTAATACCGATTGTCAACAACATGCCTATGTACCTTTTCCCGAAGAAACAGCAGTGCCTGAATTCCTGAAAAAAGCATTTGACTCTGGTAACCGCGTTCAAGATATATTCACGGGTAATTTTGCCCTTGGGCGCAGTGGAAATGAGATTTTGCTTACATCACTAAATCAAGGCCGTGCCGAGGGACTCAGGCCCTCTATATATACGCATCCACTGGGAAGTTTTGGGCATAGTGCGGGAACCACCCTCGGGATGTGGGATGCACAACAAGGAGTGCCAGGCTCTGGGGATTACCCCATGGCCTACAAGACTGCTTATGCCATCGAGCTGAACAATACTATATTTATTCCAGAGTGGGGCAAGGACGTGCGCATTATGCTGGAAGAGGCTGGCTACTTCGATCAAGATGGATTTCGATATGTCAATGGTCGACAGAAAGAAATTCTATTAGTGCGCTAGGTACTAATTTAGCCCTGATCCAGCTCTATCGAGTGCTGTTTAATTTTTCTCAAGGTCAATTTAAAGGGCACCTGGGTTTAAACTTAATCACAATGCCTTTAAACCTGAATCACCCCAAGGTTAAAAGGCTGAGTTATCGGGGCATGATTTGCTGCCTCTATACCCATTGAAATCCACTTGCGGGTTTCCACTGGATTGATAACAGCGTCAGTCCAAAGTCGAGATGCGGCATAATAGGGTGAAATCTGCTCGTCGTAACGGGCTTTGATTTCCTGATAGAGTTTTTCCTCATCTTCGTCGCTTAACTCGGTGCCCCCCTTTTTCTTCTGTGCCGTTTCGATTTGCAATAAAACTTTGGCAGCACTGTTGCCGCTCATAACGGCAAGTTCAGCACTCGGCCATGCTGCAATCAAGCGCGGGTCATAGGCTTTACCACACATGGCATAGTTTCCTGCTCCGTAAGAATTTCCGATGATGATGGTAAACTTAGGGACCACCGAATTACTCACGGCGTTGACCATTTTGGCCCCGTCCTTAATGATCCCGCCATGTTCACTTTTACTGCCGACCATAAACCCGGTGACATCCTGTAAAAAGACCAGAGGAATCTTTTTTTGATTACAATTCGCTATAAATCGAGTGGCTTTGTCGGCACTGTCACTGTAAATGACTCCACCAAACTGCATTTCTCCTTTTTGGGTTTTGACCACTTTGCGCTGATTGGCCACAATACCGACAGCCCAGCCATTGATACGGGCATAGCCCGTAATTATGGTTTTCCCATAAGCGGCTTTATAGGCATCAAACTGTGAATCGTCTACTAGGGCCTTGATGATTTCTGTCATATCGTATTGATCGGCACGGGAATTTGGCAAAAGACCAAATATTTTATCCGCTTCGATTTTAGGCAAGCTAGGGGTTGTTCTATTATAGCCAGCAGATTCAGGCGCCCCTATTTTATCTATGATATTTCTAATCGCGTCCAAGGCTTGCTGATCATTGTCGTACTTATAATCTGTAACCCCACTAATGGCGCAATGGGTTGTTGCCCCCCCGAGAGTTTCATTGTCGATTGTTTCGCCAATAGCAGCCTTGACTAGGTAACTTCCTGCCAAAAATATACTGCCTGTTTTGTCTACGATCATCGCTTCGTCGCTCATTATGGGTAAATAGGCCCCGCCAGCAACACAGCTCCCCATTATAGCCGAGATTTGCGTAATTCCGGCGCTACTCATTTTGGCATTATTCCGAAAAATACGGCCAAAATGCTCTTTGTCGGGAAAGATTTCATCTTGCATCGGGAGATAAACACCGGCGCTATCGACCAGATAGATGATGGGTATTCTATTTTCTATGGCTATTTCTTGAGCGCGTAGATTTTTTTTTGCCGTAATGGGAAACCAAGCTCCAGCTTTTACAGTCGCATCATTCGCTACCACAATACACAGGCGCTTTTTGATATAGCCTACTTTGACCACAACACCACCGCTGGGACAACCCCCGTGTTCTTGATACATATTATCACCGGCAAAAGCCCCAATTTCGATTGTTTCACGATTTTTGTCCAGTAAATAATCGATGCGTTCTCTTGCCGTGAGTTTACCTTTGGCATGCTGTTTTTCTATGGCCTTAGCACCACCGCCAAGCGAAACTTTTTGCAAACGCTTTCGCAATTCTGAGACCAACAATTTGTTGTGATCCTCGTTGCGCTTAAAGTCTAAATCCATAGAATATTAGTTTGTTCAAAAATACGAATTGCCCATAAAATAAAGCCAAATCTCACAAGAATTACCGATATTTGTTAGGTTAGTCTAGCCTTAATGTTAGCCTCACAATCGCGCATTTCTGCGCCTTTAATTGGTATATTATGATGAATAAAAACACTGTACTTGCTTGGGCGACATTCATAATGATCTTTATGGGATGTTTGCTCATCGCTCTTGGAGCGTTTCGATATGAAGACGTAGCCGGATGGGGATTTGCCTGTGTTGGTTTCGGCTTTTTTGCCATTGCTTGGGTATTTAACGCACTAAAAGGACGGGTTTAAACTCTGAGGGGTTAATACTTGTGATTTTCCTATTTAAAATTTTTAATCATTAATTGAGATTATGGCCGACGATCAGAAAGTAATCTTTTCCATGTCAGGAGTGAGTAAAACGTTCCAAAGCGCTCAAACTCATGTGCTTAAAAACATATATTTAAGTTTCTTTTACGGAGCTAAAATTGGTATTCTCGGACTCAACGGTAGCGGTAAATCTACCTTGCTTAAAATTATCGCAGGTCTTGATAAAAACCACCAAGGTGATGTAGTTTTTGCTCCAGGTTATACTGTGGGGATGCTGGCTCAAGAACCAGATCTCGACCCAAATAAAACAGTTCTTGATGTGGTTAAAGAAGGGGTCAAAGATGTGGTGGCCGTGCTCGACCGTTACAACGAAATTAATGATGCATTTGGACTTCCTGAAGTTTATGAAAACCCAGACAAGATGGAGGCCTTGATGAATGAACAAGCAAAGCTACAAGATCAAATCGATGCTGTCAATGCCTGGGATTTAGATACCAAGTTAGAGATTGCTATGGACGCCCTGCGTACGCCAGAGCCAGAGACAAAAATTTCTGTACTCTCAGGGGGGGAGCGTCGTCGCGTAGCCCTATGTCGCTTGTTATTACAAGAACCCGATGTCTTGTTATTGGATGAGCCCACAAACCATTTGGATGCCGAGAGCGTTCATTGGTTAGAGCAACATTTGGCCCAGTACAAAGGCACAGTTATCGCCGTGACCCACGATCGCTATTTTCTTGATAATGTTGCTGGCTGGATATTAGAACTCGATAGAGGCGAGGGTATTCCATGGAAAGGCAATTACTCTTCTTGGCTGGAACAAAAGTCCAAAAGATTGTCTCAAGAGCAAAAACAGGCCAGTAAGCGTCAAAAAACTTTGGAGCGGGAATTAGAGTGGGTCCGTATGGCCCCAAAGGGACGACAGTCCAAACAAAAGGCTCGTTTGAACAACTACGAAAAGCTCATGAGTCAAGATCAAAAACAACTCGATGAGCATTTAGAAATTTATATTCCTAATGGTCCACGTCTGGGAACCGAGGTCATACATGCTCAAGGGGTGCGAAAGGCTTTTGGGGATAAAATGCTTTACGAATCACTTGATTTTCAATTGCCACAAGCGGGAATCGTAGGGGTTATTGGGCCGAATGGTGCCGGTAAGACCACGATTTTTAAAATGATCATGAATGAACTTTCACCTGATGCGGGAACATTTACCGTAGGGCCTACAGCAAAAATTGCTTATGTCGATCAGGCCCACGCTAACATCAATCCCCAAAAAACGATTTGGGAGAATTTTAGCGATGGTCAAGAACTTGTGATGATGGGCGGTCGCCAAGTCAATTCAAGGGCCTATCTGAGTCGTTTTAATTTTTCCGGAAGTGAGCAAAATAAAAAGGTTGAAAAACTATCTGGTGGGGAGCGTAACCGCCTACATTTGGCCATGACTTTAAAAGAGGAGGGTAATGTGTTGCTTTTAGACGAGCCCACTAATGATCTTGATGTCAACACTTTACGTGCTTTAGAGGAGGGCTTGGAAAATTTCGCAGGATGTGCCGTGGTCATCAGTCACGACCGTTGGTTTTTAGACCGTATATGCACCCATATTTTGGCTTTTGAAGGAGACAGTCAGGTTTATTTCTTTGAAGGTGGGTTCAGTGATTACGAAGAAAATCGCAAGAAGCGTTTGGGTGATGTTGGTCCTAAACGCATTAAGTACAAAAAATTAATTCGTTGATCGATTCCAAACGCATAAAGGTCATTGCTTTTGACGCCGATGATACGCTTTGGGAGAACGAAACACTTTTTCGACAAGCTGAAGAGGACTTTTGTGATTTGATGTGCCAATACATAGACCCGGAGCGTTGCCAAAAAGAGCTTTTTGCTATTGAAATGAAAAATTTGGGACTTTATGGCTTTGGCATAAAGCCCTTTACACTATCACTCATTGAGGCCGCCATCACCATGAGCGATAACAAGGTCTCTATTAAGATTATTCAGAAAATAATTCAAATTGGTCAAGGTATGTTGGTGGCACCAAATCCCAATCTTGATGGGGTTGATGAAGTTTTGTCACAACTGGCGGCATCTTTTCGACTGGTTGTCGCCACTAAGGGTGATCTTTTAGATCAGGAACGCAAGCTAGAACGTTCAGGCCTTGCCAAGTATTTTCATCACATTGAAATTATGTCCGATAAAAAGCCCAAGAATTATCAAAAGTTGGTGGCTCATCTCGATGTTGCCCCAAGTGAATTGCTTATGGTAGGCAATAGCGTGAATAGTGACATTCTACCTGTGCTCGATATTGGGGCCTCTACTGTGCATATTCCGTTTCACACTACCTGGGCCCATGAAGTCGGGGATGAACCCTTAAAACACCCTAACTACTATAAATTAAGCCATATAAAGGCGTTGCCCCCGCTTTTGGGTATAAGCCTTTAACCTTTAATACGAGGGGTAAAACCCATAAAAATGCTTAATCAAGGCGATTGAGTTCTTCTTGAAAAATTTGAATAAAGTCCGCCACGTCTTTTCCATAAACCAGTCCATGATGCACATGCACCGAAAGCGGCATCAGCCATCGCCCGTTATTTTCTGTGATTTTACCAAAAGTAATTTTTGGGCTACAATCTTCACTATGTAAGTCCCTTGCATGAGTGATTCCCGTGAACTCAATCCAGGGAAGGGCTGAAAAGTGGACCACATTTTCTCTTGACACGGACAGATCCAATCCTTTGGATTGGCGCACCCGATCAAATTCCTTAAGCGCTTCTGCCTCAAATACTGAATAGTCTTGGTTAAAAGCGACAAAGGAGAAACCAAATGGGGCGTGCTCACGGGCAATAGTCATAGTAACGTGGCTGGTATCGAATAAATAGACCTCTTTTTGTATAAGACGATAGCGCATTGCTTCGACTTTATTTACGGCAATGATTGCGCGGTGCAAATAAGCCATAAATACAGACTTCCCCTCTTTTTTACAATGATCCCTCAGAATGCTGATATTCATGGAAACATTCACTCCGTGATAAGGCTCTTTAAATTTCGAGTAGAATTCAAAATGGTCTCTGCGATCCCAGTTTTGCACGTCAATCTTACGTTTCATTGGACTAAAATTATTAAATGGCCTTTTATGTTAAAACAAAGATAAGCAGCTTGGCACGAACAGGCTCAAAAAAAAATGACAGCCGAGGCTGTCATTTTGATGGTTGATCGATCACTTAACCTAGTACATGAATGTATTTATCTCGATCTTCCTATGTGTGACAATTCAACTAAGACACTTACATACTGTGAATAACTCCCCAATTACTATTTAAAAGATGCAGAAGCCTTAGTGAATTGTTTTATGAATATCTGGGCATAATTTTAGCCTGGCAAGAACGCTTCGGCCACATTCATAAATCATTAGCTGAGATTTATAAATCGTCGGTAAGGTCTTGTGAGTTTAAGACTTTATAGTCCTGCCTTTTAGTAATTGAATGATAAATGCCATGAGGATAACAGCCAAACAACCAATGACGTTTAGCCACAAATAGGGCAGTTTTATCATTCCCAAAAGGTCTAGTACAAACAAAGTGATTACAAAAGCCTGATTGATGAGTGCCGCCCAAAAAATGGAACTCCCTTTTAATGAGCGCAAGAAAAATGCAGCTAAAAATACCCCCAGTATATTACCGTAGAATATCGATCCAATGATATTGACCAGTTGTATTAAATTATCAAATAAAGGCGCGGTGCAAGCCACAATAATGGCTAATACACCCCAAATCAAAGTGAAATAGCGGGTAATTTTTAAATAGTGTTTTTCATCATGACCAGGACGATGTCTTTGATACAAATCTACTGCGGTGGTTGCCCCGAGAGCATTGATTTCGCCAGCGGTGGAGGACATGGCTGCACTTAGAATCACTGCTAAAAGTAAGCCAATTAGGCCCACAGGAAGTTGGGTGAGTATAAAATGGATAAAGACGTAATCTTTGTCGTTTGTTTCTGCGTTTTTGTCTGCGGCACTAATTAGGTTCCGCGCCTCTTGTCTTAGTGCGAGCTGCTGTTTATTGAGTTGCGCAATCTCAGTTTTCAGTAAGGCTTGCTTTTCCAAATCCTGAGTTTCAATGAATTCTATTTGAAGGGTCTGAATTTGTCCCAGCAACAAATCTTTTTCCTGATCTAATGCTCTGTATTCATTGGCATAGGGCGAATCTAATACTACGCGCTGGTTTGAAGGATTAAAATTAAGAGGGGCTGGATTAAATTGATAAAACACAAAAACCAACACCCCAATCAATAGTATAAAAAATTGCATGGGTACTTTGAGCATTCCATTCATGATTAATCCCATTTGACTTTGCCGCAGCGATCTGCCTGAAAGATAGCGTTGTACTTGACTTTGGTCTGTCCCGAAATAAGACAAAGCCAAAAAGCTTCCTCCGATAATTCCACTCCAAAACGTATAACGATTTTCAAAATCAAAAGAGAAATCCAGAATATTAATTTTATCCTGGGCCCCAGCTATGGTCAGTGCCTCATCAAGACCAACTTCAAGGGGTAAAAAATTAAGGAGCATTAAAAAAGCTAAAAACATCCCACCGAATATGACTCCCATTTGCTGCTTTTGGGTAATATTCACGGCCCGTGTCCCTCCCGTAACGGTATAGATCACTACTAATGAACCAATTAAAATATTCAACAACACAAGATCCCAACCCAGTACAGCAGAAAGTATGATAGATGGGGCAAAAATGGTAATCCCAGCAGCCAAGCCTCTTTGGATCAGAAAAAATATAGCCGTAAGGGTTCGCGTCTCTGCATTAAAGCGATCTTCGAGATAAGCATAAGCCGTAAAAACTTTTAGGCGGTGGTAAATGGGCACAAAAAACAGACTGATCAGTACCATGGCAATGGGCAGACCAAAATAAAACTGAACAAATCCCATTCCATCGTGAAAGGCCTGTCCTGGAGTCGATAAAAAGGTAATAGCACTGGCTTGGGTCGCCATAACACTTAGACCTATGGTCCACCAGCTGGCTTTTTTTCCGCCGGTAACAAAATCAGTAACGCCAGATTGATTTCTGGTTTTTGCCAATCCATAAAGGACTATAAATGCCAATACAATGGCTAAAATTATCCAATCAATACTGCTCATAAAGTGCCATATGATTGATTAATCCAGTAAAAAAGTAGGATATAAAGAGCATTAAGTCCAATAACTAAAACATAAATCCATCGCGCGCCGCGATCAGTGATTGAGAAGCGTTTAGGATGTTTATGTTCCTTACTCATGGCTGTAGGACAAAAGATTAGCCAATAGTTTATAGGCCCCAGAAACACCCTCAGGGATTTGTCTAAAGAAACTTATTCCGGTATACATTACAGTGCCTTTCCCAAAATGACCTAAAATAAGTCCTCCCTTTGTTTGTTCTTCGCCTGTATCATTCATCCCAATTAATGGCGTAAACTCAGGGCTCCATGAGGCTGCATAATATAGACCACGTTCCTGAACCCAATGCTCAAGATCTTCGCTAGTCAATAAATTTGGTGTATTGAAAACAGCATGTTCCGGATTTAAAAAAGTCATAGGGGCCTCCTGATCCGTGACTCGATCTCTCCCTATAGCAAAGGACAATGGCCCGATTTGCTTGGTCAGTAATCCCGAGGTTGTTTGGTATTGTATTAAGAGCAGTCCACCTTGAGCGACATAATCATTAAGCATTTCCATACGTGCAACTAGAGCCTGACTTGTGTTAAATGCTCGAATACCGACCACTACGGCCTCTAATAGACTTAATTCTTCACTATTTAATGTTTCGGGGTTCAGATTAACGACTTCATAGCCCAGTTGGCTCAATCCCGTGTCGACTTGATCGCCAGCCCCTTGAATATAGCCTATTTGCTTTGTTTTTCTCAAAACATCTAATTTCATCACCTTTGTTTGGGCAGGTTCTAAAACGGTAATTTTTGGGATATGTGGATAATCAATTTCTAATAAGGTTTTGGTGTAAAATTCATCTCCCACCTGTGCTAATGGTATCAATTGACCGGTTTGGGTTCCTTTTGGAGGAAAAATGCTGAAACTTAAATCAATTTGTTGGCCAGCCTTAGCAATGTCAAAATCTATAAACTCCGGCTTTACCATCCATCCCTCTGGATGTTGCAGACTAAGACTGCCTTTTAATCCATCACTATGAGTCCTGAGAGTTATGTCCAGAGTTTTTGATTTTTGATCATTAAATACCATCACAGTTTCCGAAGTGCTCAGGGTGATCTTGGGCAGAATTACAAATGGGTCAAAAACTTCTCCTCGAACGCGATCTCTATATTTATATCGAAGAGGAGTATTAAGGGTAAATGGATGTCCATCAAGAGAAAAATCCAGACGCACATTGACTGGTTCTGGACCGAATGGTGTTCCAATTAAATCAGTGTCTGGGACATTAAATTTTCCTGAATCTGCAGTATGTTTTAGCCAATAGGGCGTGCTTAAATCGACTGATTTGAGCGGTGCCTCAAGGGACTCAATATTGAGTGATTGCAATGGATCAATCACCACCGGTTGAGTATTGTCAAAAAAGTACAATTGATCCGAACTTACGCGGTGCAGCAGCAAGGTATTTCCACTGCGGTTAGTTATTTCAACATTGGCCAAAACAGGATCTTTTGGTGTAATAAAGGGTACGGACGATTCTGCAGACACATAGAGCCCAAGACATTGAACGATAATTTGTGTGAGTGTCTGAATTTTATCGTTTTTTAAGGGGTGCTCTGGTAATGCCTGAAGCTTATCCAAAACCTTTAGAAGCGTGAGTGCATGCTTTTGCGGATTTTTAAAATCAAAATTTTGGATGACATGGTCCAGATTACTGATAATTTCGTCATCATTATTTAATCCAAGTTGCGACCAACCGCGCTGTATACCGTCAAATAAATCAAACTTGTTTTTTGGCATAGTACCTAGAATAAGTTCCAGATATTCGGTTTCTTGTTCGCGACTGCTCAAACTGCCAAAACCTTGTGACTTATGCATACTACGACTTTGCGCGGCAAGCTCTCCGTTTGATCGACCGAGTGGGGCGTAGTATTGTCCCACAGGAAATTCAACTAAATTGGTTTTGTCCGCCGCATCAAACGCCTCTTGACTTCCATAAAACCACCAAGAGGTGTTAAAGAATAGCCTTTTTGGTTGCCATAAACCGAATTGTTGCACAGATTCAGGGTCGTAATTTGGGTCATTGGCTTTATCATAGGCCTCAATACTCAGCAGGGCAGAAGCTGTATGATGTCCATGAGTGGTTCCCGGTGTGCGATGGTTGAAGCGATTAACAACTAGGTCGGGTTTGAATTTTCGAAATATCCTCACCACATCGCGAAGAATTTCATCTTCACCCCATGTTTCCATGGCTTCCGATGGATGTTTACAATAACCAAAATCTATGGCTCTGGTAAAAAATTGTGTACCACCGTCAATATTACGAGCCTGTAACAATTCATGACTGCGTATAATGCCCAGAGTAGTTTTTAGTTCCGGGCCAATTAGATTTTGTCCCCCTCCTCCGCGGGTCAAAGATAGATAAGCGGTTTGCGCCAATTCTTGATTGGCAAAATAGGTGATCAATCGCGTATTTTCATCATCCGGATGAGCGCCCACATAAAGGACTGAACCAAAGGTGTTGAATTTTTCTAAAGCGTGATAGATTTCGTTAGAGCTCCATTGTATCGGTTTTTGAGCATATACTGTGACAATGCCAAAAAAAATAAAACCAAAACTCATCCACAGGCCTCTAAAGGTGAAAAAATACCTGGATAGGAAAAGTTGAAATTTAGAATTGATCATAGATAATAGTTGTTTTATATGCCGATGAGTGTTTTTTATACTTAATGGTCTTCCTCTGCCTTTGGAATATCGGTCATTTGAGTATTTTGAGTGAGAATGCTTACCCCTTTTTGAAGGACAAGACTATTGGGGTAGGTAATTCTTTGTCCGTTATCATTTATAATAACAATATGGAATGTTTTTATGTCCTCTATAACCCCAACATACTCGTATTCTTTATCGTGAATCATAATGCGATCACCAATTTTATAGGGAAAGGTGAAAAACATGATGACTCCACTGGTAATATTGCTCAGTATCGACCATTGTGCAAAAAATGCGACACCGATTACGGCAAAAACCGAGGAAATAATAACTCCTAAATTGCGCACATCAACCCCCCATATAATAAAAACACCCACCAAGGCGCATCCTAATATGAGATAATTGATCAACTTGGTAATCAATTGAGCACGGCGATCGATGACTTGTTCTTTGTGTGAAAACCGCCTAATCAAGCTGATAATTGAAGCTCTTAAAATCAGTAAAACCAAAAGTAATACGCCTGTGGCGATCATTTCCATGTAAAGATTGCTTATGGTCATATAGTGTCGTGATAAAAGTGTTTAAAATTAATCTTTTGTTAGGCCTTGAACAAGGGAAACTAAATTTTGGTATACCAAACGAGTCGGTAATCCCATGACATTATAATAGCAGCCCTCTATGCGGTCTACTGCGATGTATCCAAAAAAGTCCTGTATGCCATAACTTCCTGCTTTATCCATTGGGTGATGGTGGTCTACGTAATACTCAAGTTCAGATCTTGAAATTGGGTTGATCCAAACCTGGGTGCAATCATTAACCACCAAAGTTGCCTTTAGAGTTTTAAAGCATACTGAAGTAAAAACTTCGTGCATTTGCCCACTTAATGATTCGAGCATTTCAATAGCATGATGTCTATTATGGGGTTTTTCTATGGGTTTACCGTTGAACCAAACGATAGTATCACTGGTAATTATAATTTGATTTGCTTCAATTGTGTCAAAGGCTTCAGCCTTTTTTCGAGCGAGAAAGTCCGTAATTTCATGAGCTTTGAGTTGTTCAGGGTAAACCTCATTTATTTTTCGGACCTCAATACGATGAGGTATTCCCATGGCTTTGAGCAGTTCTTGGCGACGCGGCGAACCGGATGCTAAAACTATGTCAAATGATTCAAATTCTTTATGCAACATTCGGTTCTCTTTTATAGCCAAGCAAGGCAAATCAGGCCCAGGACCAGTAATAACTTCAACATCAAAGATAAGGACTTGGCTTGGCTTTGGGTTTCAATTTTAGAGCATTTATAGGTGATCCAAATTCCTAAAACCAGAGCAAAAGCGAGATTTACACTCAAAGCAATACTAGAATTAAAAGCCACGGCAATAAACGCTGCGATACTCAAAATCAGGATAAGTCCAAGGGCCATTGCCACTTTTGCTGTGCGCGCTATGCCCAATACAATGGGTATTGTCCGTCGCCTTGCATTTTGATCTCCATTTATATCCTCTATTTCTTTAATAATTTCTCGCATAAAATTTGTTATAAACCCTAAATAAGCGATGCGCCAAATCCATTTGGTTTTCCATTCTAATATATTGTTGAATGGCTCAGCACTGAAAGCCTCATTCATCCCTAGGTCATGGGCCCTGAATGCCAATTCATGAACTAATACGAGATTCAATGCTACGAAGGCAGAAATAACCAAAGGGCCGATGATAAATTTGCTCCATTGAGACAAGTTATAGGCCCATAAAATCATACTGATCCCAATAAATAAAGGCCCATAATTTGTGTGATTGGTGGTAGCGTCAATACTGAACCCTAGATAAAAGGCCAAAAGATTAATCCCAATCCAATTCGACCAAAACAAAACTCTGCTTTGAGTGACAATAGGGGATACTTTGTTTGCCTTATTTATTCGGTCAGTAGTTTGGTCATAATAATCGTTAATCAAGTAACCGGCTGCAGCTAAAAATATGCTCGCCCACATAAGCTGGTCTAGGCTTTGGCGCATGACCATAAGGTTTGGCGCATAATACAGGTCGGCTGAATCTTTAATCAAGACCCACTGAGAAATTTTATGCAATCCAAAGATCAAGGCTAAATTCAAAGGGCGAAAGCTCTGAACGAACCCCCAGGTCGATTTAAAGAATGCGCTTAACATTAGTTGTCGATTAGCCTTCTCGACCAGACACTGAGCCTCCTGAAAACCAATTATTTTGGGTTTTGAGCACTTGCTCGATTATATCGCGCACACAGCCCATTCCTCCTGAGCGATGTGAGATATACTTCGCAATAGATTTAATTTCCGGAACCGCATCCTGCGGACAACAAGCTAAACCCACCATGCTCATCACCTCAAAATCCGGAAGATCATCACCCATGTAGCACACCTGATCCGCAGACAGTTCATGTCTTTTAATAAAATCTAGAAGTAATTCTTTTTTATGATGTGCACCAAGATGTACTTCACTGATTCCCAGACCTTCGAGTCTTTTTTGTACTCCTGGATTTGTACCCCCAGAGATGATGCATATGGGGTATTTTTTATCGGCAGCAGCTTTTAAGGCAAAACCGTCTTTGATATTCATGTTGCGCAAAAGTTGCCCTTGCGTATCGACAATTACGGTGCCATCTGTAAGGACTCCGTCTACATCAAAAACAAAAGCTTTGATATGTTGTAGTAGGGTTTTATAGCTCGTTTCCAATTTATTTTGATTTTGAATACCCTCCTATTGAATCAGAGAGTAAGTTATAAATTTCTTTGAGTTGCTCGTCTTTTAATAAGGCCAAATGACGTTCAATTGTATTGCGATCTCCACGCTTTGCCGGACCAGTTTGTGCGGATGCAGGCCCAATTTTAATCGCCTTTTGTGCCGTTTCTAAAATTAAAGGATTAAGCAGGTCAAAAGATAATCCATTTTCTTTGAGGTGTCTTTGGCTCAATGTATATAAATGATTGGTAAAATTGTTTACCATTACAGCCCCCAAGTGCAAGACTAGTCGCTCTTGAGAATTAATGTGTACTACCTTAATAGAAAGTTTACGCGCAATTATTTCCAAAAGGTCCATTGTTTCAGCATTGTTCGCCTCTAAACAAAGGGGTATTTGCTCAAATGATACAGAATGATCTTTTGAAAAACTCTGTAAGGGATAGAAAACCCCACGCTTGGTTTGTCGGGCTAAAACTTCCATGTCTGTAGTCCCTGAAGTATGAACTAATGTGATATCCTGAGGCAATTTTTGAGCAAGGGCCTCTATGGCATCATCGCTGACAGCTGCAATATACAGATCGGCGTATTTAAGATTTTTCAAATTATTGATCCGTGGGATTTCCTGATTGGCCTCAGGAATTTGATTTGGACTGTAAATTTGAACCAGCTGAACATCGTCTAATTTACTTAGAATTTGGGCCAGGTGTTGGCCCAAATTTCCATAACCCAAAAGAATGATTTTAATCATGATTCAAAAATAATCAATAAAGCCCGCTTAGCTTAAAATTCTTAACATTTATCTATGATTCTTAGAGAGGATTAGTCCCTGTAGATTGTGTATTTTTGTCCAAAACATCGACATGCAGAAAAAAATTGCTGCCTTTTTATTTTCTACCCGTCTCACTGCTTTATTATTTCTATTGTTTGCAGTGGCCATGGCTGTGGGAACTTTTCTCGATCAGGGATATCCTAAACCACCTTCGCCTTACGCTAGAGAATTAATTTTTAACGCCTGGTGGTTTGAGGCAATTATGGTGTTTTTTGTTATTAATTTTCTGGGAAATATTGCCCGATTTAAGCTCTATAAAAAGGAAAAATGGGCCACTCTTACCCTGCATTTAGCCTTTATACTGATCATTTTAGGGGCATTTATCACACGTTATATTGGCTTTGAAGGTGTCATGCATATTAGAGAGGGTGCCACCGAGCAAACTTTTCTTTCTGATCAGACCTACATATCAACTTTTATCGATGGGGACTATAAGGTCGACGGCGTTTTAATGCGTCGCAATGTTCCCTCTCAGCTCGTCAGGCTATCCGAGCGTTTGACACCGGACGCAAGTTGGACAACCGATTACAATGGTCAACAAGTTTCTTTTAAGGTTGTAGATTTCATTAGCAATGCCAAAGATGGCTTGGTTGAAGATCCTGAAGGAGAGTTATATTTAAAACTCGTTGAGTCAGGGGATGGTTCGCGCCACGAGCATTATCTCAAAGAGGGGAGCGTGACCAATATTCATAATTTGCTTTACAGTTTTAATCAACCCACTCCCGGAGCCATCAATATCGAATTTGTTGAAGGACAGTATTTTATTGAGTCTCCTTTTGCTGGGGATTATATGCGTATGGCAGATCAGCAAAAAGGTACTGTTGAGGCAGAGATAAAGTCTATCTTAGAATTGCGCTTTTTATATCAAGTAGGCGGAATTGCTTTTGTAATTCCAGAACCAGCGCTTCGTGGTAAAATGGACGTGGTAAAAGCGAGTGAACAAGAATCCACAGGCACAGAGGCGGCTTTTCTCGAAGTGACAACAGGCGAAGAAACCCAGCGTATCGCATTATTAGGGGGTAAAGGATTCAGTCCAGCGCCAAAAGTCATAGATATAGGCGGACTAAGCATTGGTATGAGCTATGGCTCCAAATCTTATGAGTTGCCTTTTAGCATTACATTAAATGATTTTATAGCAGAAAAATATCCCGGTACAGAAAAAGCCTATTCTTCATTTAAGAGCAAAGTGACGGTTAATAATCAAGAGGGTTTTTTTGACTATGATATTTATATGAATCACATTTTAGACCATGGAGGTTATCGCTTTTTCCAGGCCAGTTTTGATCCTGATGAAAAGGGGACTGTTTTATCGGTTAATCATGATTGGTGGGGTACTTATACGACTTATCTAGGCTATTTTCTGCTCTATATTGGATTAATGGCAATTTTGTTTGATCGCCACACAAGATTTAAGGAATTAGAGAAAATGTTAGACAAGGTGAAGCGTAAGAAAAAGACACTGCTGCTGTTGCCCCTAGTGTTATTGTTTTCAGGACTATCGGCTCAAACCATGCCTATGAACAGTCAAAAGGCAGATTCAATCGTTCTGGCCAATGCGGTAAAAAAGGAGCAGGCTGAGGCCTTTGGAAGACTGATTTTGCAGGACAATGGACGTATGAAACCCGTTAATACGTTTTCGAGTGAACTACTTAGAAAAATCAGCGGAAAAGATGATTACAAAGGTTTAAATTCAGATCAGGTGTTTTTATCTATGACCGAATTTCCCATGATGTGGTACGGCATTCCCATTCTAAAATTGGATTGGCGTAATGACAGTATTAAAAAAATATTGGGGGTTCAATCGGACACCAAACAAATCGCCTTAATCGATTTATTTGATGAGCGCGGCAATAGTAAGATTGATCGTTATGTTGAAGCGGCCTCAGCCAAGACCAATCCCAATCAATTTGAAAAAGATTTTATCAAGCTTTACGAAAAGTCATATGTATTGAACGAGGCCTTAGGTGGCGGGATATTAAAGATTTTTCCCATTCCTGGGTCCGTTGAAAATAAATGGATTGCTTATCAGGAATTGAGTGCGACACCCTTAAAATCGGAGGATTCTTTATTTATTCGCAACATTATGCCTATCTATTTTCAAGGCTTGCGCGAATATCGACAAACGGGGGATGAAAGTATTGCAAACCAGGCCTTGGAGGCTATTGCACGTTATCAGCAGACTTTTGGTGCTCCAGTATATCCTAATACGAGTAAAGTAAGTGCGGAAATAGCGTATAACCGTATCGATCCCTTCAACAAACTCTATCGTTATTTTGGGATGTTTGGGGTGTTGATGCTGCTGGTGATTACGATTCAAATTTTCAGTCCAAAACCCTTTTGGCATTACGCGATAAGATTCTTCAAAGGCCTTATTTGGATCTTGTTTATTGGTATGACACTAGCCCTGGCAGCACGCTGGTATATCAGTGGGCATGCTCCTTGGAGTGATGCTTACGAAAGTGTCATTTATGTCTCGTGGGCCACTGTGTTTTTTGGCCTGGCATTTGGACGTAAAAGCGATCTCACTATCGCCTCTACGGCATTTGTGGCTTCTATTTTGCTTTGGGTGGCTCATTTAAGTTGGCTCGATCCACAAATCGCGAATTTACAGCCTGTTTTAGATAGTTATTGGTTAATGATCCACGTGGCGGTGATTGTCGCGAGTTATGGTCCCTTTACTCTCGGGCTTATATTGGGGGCCGTGGCCTTGTTGCTCATGTGTTTGGGCACGACTAAGAATCGACAAAAAATCATGCTGAATATTAACGAATTGACCATTATCAATGAAATGGCTCTGACTGTGGGACTGGTGATGCTCACTATCGGCAATTTTCTGGGTGGACAATGGGCTAACGAGAGCTGGGGGCGCTATTGGGGTTGGGATCCAAAAGAAACTTGGGCTCTTATCAGTATTATGATCTATGCTTTTGTTATCCACAGCAGACTCGTGCCCGGTTTGCGCGGAAAATGGACCTTTAACATACTGGCTATCTTTGCTTATGCCAGTATCATGATGACCTATTTTGGGGTAAACTTTTACCTTACGGGTTTACATTCCTATGCTAGTGGTGATGTTCCTGTAACCCCGAGTTTTATTTACTATCTCTTGGGCTTTTTCGTTTTGCTCAGCGCAGTTTCTTATTGGCGCTGGCAAGCAGTCAAGAAGGCATAGTTGCATCAATTACCAAAGGATGGGTTGTTAGTTGTATAAATAATCAGGCTGACTCTGCAATAAGGCCTCATCTTCACGGATTTGCTCGGCAATATCGAGTTTTTGATAAAGATCCTTTGTACGGTCTTCGATTTCCTCTACAGTAGTTTTCATCTTTTTGGCGATAACCGCGTTGGTTTTGCCTTCAGAAATGTATTGTAGGAGTTTAATTTCAAAACCATCTAGATCATACTGCATGATTAAGTTTTCGAGATAGAGATCTTCGACAAGCTTTTCAGTTTTGACTCTTGCTGTAAAAGCTTCTTGACGATCCATGAAAATACGCATTTCTAAATTGCGCATATCCTGTTCTCCTTTGAGGGATTGCATTCTGTACAATAATCCATAGGTCATAATAAGGACTAAGGCTATTGCACTTAGTTTTAAAAGTCCATCACTAAGCCCAAATAAGGATTGTCCTAGTTGATTATAAATCAATTGATCGATGAGTACAATGATTATAGGTGTAAGCCCAAAAACGAATATTTTGGCAAAACCACTGTCTTTTGCGCGATTAAATCCTAAAAACAGATAGCATCCTATGAGTGTAACCAATATTACCTCCGAGATTTGCACATAAAGTATTGACCCCAGAAAGCCATAAAAACCAATTGCCAAAAGACTTAATCCCAAAAGTACTGCCGAGAGAATTTTAAGTTTTTGGGCATATTCTTTGGCCAAAAGATAATGGTGCGAGAATAAACTGAGCGACAAGGTCAATATCCATAGGGTCCCTATTTCTAAGAATATACTTTGGGCAACATCTAGTGTAAACACAGCGGCTAGACCGTCAAATTGAAATATTAAGGCGCTTAAAACAGTTATGCCAAGTGCGAATAAGCCAAAAGATCTGTCTTTGAATAAAATGGCGCAAAAAGCGTTGAGCAACAAGATCATTAAAACAAAACCGTAAAAGATTCCGTTGGAAAAAATGTGGGCCTGTTGAAAAAACATAAAATTGGCAGTAGAATTTTCGGCCACAAGAGGGTTTCTGACAATGATCTCCTGATTGTTTTTGTAGGAATTTTCTTTGACAAAAGCTGAATTTTGAAATGCAACATCTGAATCTTTTATTCCTGATTCTGCTGTTGAATTTTGCTGGCCATTGTCATTTTCACTGCCGTGATAAACTCGGGATTTATCCGTTTTGAAAACATTGTAAACCTCAGTAAAAACGGAGCTTACAGCTGCAATTGATAGCTTATTGTTTTGCGAAATTGGGGTCGCTTGAGTGGTGTTTGTCGACCATAAAAGGGCAACAGTCAATACTAGAAATAGTCGTATCATAGTAGGTTATTTATCAAATTTGGGTAGTACTAAGATACGAATATTTTATTTTTTATCTATATTATTTGTATTTCATCGATAAAAAATTAATTTTTTTGAAAAAGAATAAAAAAAGAGCGACCCGAGGTCGCTCCATATACTCTGATGGTTATTTAGTTAATCGTGATTAACGCCCGATCATATCTTCAGGTTTGACCCAAGCATCAAATTCATCACCTGTGAGGTAGCCCAGCCTAATAGCTTCTTGACGCAATGTTGTCCCGTTTGCGTGGGCTGCATTGGCAATTTCAGCGGCTTTATAATAACCAATTTTGGTATTTAAGGCGGTCACTAACATTAGAGATTTACCCAGTTGCTCTTCGATTACCTTATAATTGGGTTCAATACCTCGAGCGCAATGCTCGTCAAAACTGACACAGGCATCGCCGATTAGTTGGGCAGATTCAAGTAAGTTTTTTGCCATCACAGGCTTAAAAACATTGAGTTCGAAATGCCCCTGTAAACCGCCGATACTTAAGGCGACATCATTTCCCATAACTTGTGCACAAACCATGGTCATAGCTTCACATTGAGTAGGATTGACTTTACCGGGCATGATTGAGGAACCTGGTTCGTTTGCTGGAATGATAATTTCTCCAATACCACTACGAGGACCACTGGCCAGTAGTCTTATATCATTGGCTATTTTATTTAGGGATACTGCGATTTGCTTTAAGGCTCCATGGGTCTCGACTAAAGCGTCATGGGCGGCTAAAGCTTCAAATTTATTTTCTGCACTCACAAATGGTAGTCCTGTAAATTCAGCAATGTACTGAGCTACTTTATCGGCATAACCCTTAGGCGTGTTTATTCCCGTTCCTACTGCTGTTCCCCCAAGAGCAAGTTGGGCCAAGTGGGGTAGGGTATTTTTTAAAGCTTTAATGCCAAATTTTAGCTGTGTGGCATATCCACTGAATTCTTGCCCCAAAGTAAGTGGTGTTGCATCCATAAGGTGGGTACGGCCTATTTTTACCACCTGATCAAAATCTTTTGATTTCTGCTCTAAGGTCGCCTGGAGTTGATCCAATCCCGGCAGAGTTACGGTCACAATTTTTTGATAGGCCGCAATGTGCATGCCGGTAGGGAAAGTATCATTCGAGGATTGTGATTTGTTCACATCATCATTCGGTTGTATGGTTTTTTCGCCTTGGCCAATTTCTTTACCAGCAATTTGATGGGCTCGATTGGCAATCACCTCATTGACATTCATATTGCTTTGTGTTCCACTGCCGGTTTGCCAAACCACTAAAGGAAATTGATCGTTGTGCTGTCCTGCAAGAATTTCGTCACAAACTTGTGCAATTAAATCTCGCTTTTCATTGCTCAGAACACCCAAATGGCAATTAGTGTAGGCGGCAGCTTTTTTCAAATGAGCAAAACCATAGATGATTTCAATGGGCATAGAGGCAGGTGTACCGATCTTAAAATTGTTCCGAGAACGTTCTGTTTGTGCGCCCCAAAGTTTATCGGCTGGAACTTCCACAGGCCCCATGGTATCTTTCTCTATTCTGTATTTCATGGCGTGATTAAAATTTAAATCTATACAAATTTAAGGCCTTTTCAGGGCATAATTAAAGAATTCATGGAATTTTGACACAGGTATCGAAACACCGGAAAAGCATGTGGATAATTCAAGAGAGTAATATGGAATTATCAATTTTTCATTTTATATTTGTCGTCAAAATAAAGCCCATGTTCGATTTTAATCAATATTTAGGATTTTTAGCATTTTTAACCATTCTTACTATAGGTTTTTGGTTGATGATTTTTCTTGTTTCATTCATTCCTTATTGGATAGGCGGAGCACTAATCGAACATTTCAAATTGAAAGAGCAAAAATCGTCTCAAGACGAGTAATAAAATTGTCGTTATCACCTGTGATATTAGAGGTGTAGCACAAAAAAAAGGCCGGTCGCGCAGCGACCGGCCTTTTTTTATAATACCAATTAACCCAAATCAATCTTTCAGACTAGGCCACAAGTCTATCCCTCAAATCCTTCTTCATCGTAATCGCCCCCGCGATTGTTGTTGCGGTTACGCTCTGATTTTTTTTGATTGAATCGATACAGTACGCCTATTGTCCAAGTTCGGACACGCCATTGAAAAACGCTGTCGCTCTCAAAGGTATCCGCCAGGGTAAAACTGCGTCTTTTTCTGCTGTTTAGTACATCATTCACGTTAAAAGAAAGACTGAGTTTTTCATCAAAAAGATCTTTACTCAGGGCAAAATCTAAAGAAGCGATGCCTTCGCTTTTTGTTTGGGCATTTTGATTAGGCCCGCGATAAAATAAATTAGTCTGTGTATTGATTTCTCCGGGTAAATTAATTTTCACGCCTGATCGGGTGAACCAACTTACATTTTTAGCGCCAAAATTTATATCATTATAGATCCCTTGAGTTTCAAAGTGGAAAAAGTTAAAACTTGAATTAAAGCGGAGCCATTTAGCTGGATTATACAATATACCCAACTCAAAACCAATGCGCTGGTTGGTTGACAAGTTAATCGGTATTGTCCTAATTACAGGAATACCATTATCGGTAACTTCTCCAGTTTCCTCTTGAATGCGTTCAAATGACTCGGTTTCATATTGACCATACACAGAGGTGGTAAGGGTAATCTGTTTATTTTTTATCATAAAGCCTAAGTCAAGTGCACTGGCATAGGCCGGATTGAGACCCGGGTTCCCTTGAAAAATATTCGTTTCGCTCGAGCGTGAAGGAAACGGATTGATAAACCAACTTCTTGGCCGATTTATTCGTCGATTATACCCCAAAGAAATATTGCTGTTTTCATTGAGTTCATAGACAAGATTTAGGGTAGGGAAGAGACCCAAAAAATCCTTGTCAAAATCAAGATTTAGCCCTTGTGTATTTCCTTGATTATTGACCCCAACGGCTGCACCTTTCAGTCCTGTATGTTCTAGACGCAATCCGGCTAAGGCAGAAAACTTTCCGAATTTGGCCCCGTATTGGGTATATACGGCAAATATATTTTGGGTAAAATCAAAGCGATTTGAAAGGTCGAGATTGATTTCAAAAGGGCCATTTACCGTGGCTTGTTCGCGTAACAGATAATCTGTTGTTTGATCTCGGGCATCATAACGAAATCCCAGTTCAAATTGCCGGTCTTCACCATAAGGTAGAACATAATCTGCTTGAGCCAAAAGCCGTTTTACCGATTCGTTTTCGGCAATATCTTCTTCTGGAAGAGCTTGCGGATTTGGGCTGATCAAACGCTCAAGGATACTGCTGTACTGATCTTCTGATTCTTGTTCATACTGCAGGTCTGCCGTCAGCTTTTGCCCGTTTTTATCTAAATCATTGACATAATTCAAAGCGTACTGCACTGACTGGTCTTTTTCATCTTGGTTTTGCAATCGCTCAATATGACTTAGTAATAAATCTTGAGCAGTCCATTCTTTAGCCTGATTTTCGGTTTTATCATTATCATCTCCTTGCCTCAAAAATACAGAGCCGGTAATTGATGAGGACTCGGTCAAAAAATATTCAATACCCAAATTAGTATTGATGCCTTTTTGTAGGCGGTCAAAATTACGTCGCTCAGTGTAGCGCGCCGCCTCAAAATCGGGACTGAAGTATCGGTTGTTATAGGAAGCGTTTCCGGGGCTTTCACGGTGTCGATATCCTGTGGTACTGAACAAGTTGAACTGATTAGTACGCCAATTTAAAGCCAGGGTAGTCCCGTAACCGATAGGCTGATTCGCATTGGCTTGAAAAGATCCATTAACACCCCTTGTTTTTTCTTTACGCAGAACAATATTTAATATCCCCGCGGAACCCTCGGCATCGTAACGTGCTGAAGGTGCTGTAATGACCTCGACACGTTCTATGGCTTCTGCTGGTAATTGCCTCAGTGCATCAGTTTGTCCGAAACCAGCAATCGCCGAAGGTTTACCATTTATAAGAATGCGGACGTTCTCATTACCGCGTAGGGCAATACTCCCATCTAAATCTACAGTTACTGAAGGTACATTGTTTAAAGCATCACTGACAGTAGCCCCGCTTGTCGTTAAATCCTTACCGATGGTATAAATCTTTTTATCCAGCCTTATTTGAACCTCGGTACTTTCTGCGCGCACCACAACCTCTTCCAGGGCTTCTTGGTTTTGGGTCAAAGAAATTACGCCTAACTCAAGATCAGTACTCGCATTAACATCAATGCTCAAAGACTCAAAAGAGATATAATCGATTTGTAAAATATGAGATCCGGGTACGATCTCAAGTTCGAAAAATCCTGTTTCGTTGGTAATACCACCTGAGACAAGTTCATTATTCGGGTCAAAAATACCAACGCTTGCGTAGGATAGGGGACTCTGATCTAAACCATCTACAACTTGTCCTTTGACCAGCACAGGCCTCATATTTTGGGCATAACTTGTTAGAGTTAAGGTCCACAAAAAAGGAAGTATAAATATTAAGTTTATGAGGCTTTTCATGGGCAAAAATTGAGTCCAATGATACTCCCATTTATAGGCACAGGCTCATAAAATTCTGTTAAATTTAAAATAGCTGATTAATGGCCTCTGCCGTTCGGGCAATAACGGCTTTATCTCCGAGAACCACAATAGGACGCTGCATTAATCTAGGCTCTTGAATCATGAGATTAATCAATTCCGAATCAACCAAGTTTTTTCCTTTAAATTGAGTTTTCCAAAGCGTCTCTTCCTTTCTAATTAAATTTTCGGATGTGATCTTGAGTTTTTGAATTATTTCCCTGAGCTCCGCCTGCGTCAATTTTTCAGTTAGGTATAATACAATGTCAATATTATGACCACTTGATTTTAAAAAATTTAGTGCTTCTCTCGATTTTCTACATCTGGGATTATGATAAATTTTGATCATAAATCAAGGCTGGTTAAAGGATTATTGATTTGCTCAATAAGCGCCTCTGGAAATATAATATCAAGAGCCTCCATTTCTTGCGCGAGGATGCGGGCACTTGTAAAATGTATTGTTTTGAGCCCAAGGGATTGGGCAGCTTTAATGTTGTCGGCATTATCGTCGATAAATACAGCTTGAGAAGCCTTTACTTTATATCGATTTAATAATCGAAGGTAAATTTCATGGTCAGGTTTGCGCAGTCCTTCTTCACCACTAACCACTATACCCTCAAACCACTCAAGCCAGGGAAATTTCTTTTGGGCGATTGGAAAAGTTTCGTGGCTCCAGTTAGTCAAGGCGAGTAGCCGATATTTCTCATGATTTTTAAGGTAATTTAATATCGTGAGTGTATCCTTGTGGGCGAGACCCAGCATTTCTTCCCAACGACCGTAATACATTTTGATCAATCGCTCATATTCGGGATATAACGCGATACGTTCATGGGTCGCTTTTTTTAGAGGATAACCGGCATCTTGATTTAAATTCCATTCCCAGGCACAGACCGTGTTTAAGAATTCATCCATTTTTTCTTTGTTGCCCCTAAATTCCTTTAAAAAAACATAGGCGGGCTGCCAATCGATCAAGACCCCACCTAGATCGAATATTATGGTGTTGATCTGACGGGTCATCTATTTATTCAGTGATATAGAGAATGTCCCACTGATATGAATTTCCCGCTGAAACCTCACTCACTACCGCTGGGTAATCATCCCCATCATAACCGTATAGGTAGGTAGTTGTGGTCAATCCATCGCGGGTTATTGCGGTCACATTATTGGGGTTAAAAGGGTAAACATAACCACTGAATCCTGTGAAATTTATACTGCTAAAATCCCAAAACAAGTCGATATTGCGCACTAAATACAAGGCATCAAATTGACCGTAAAACGGATTGTTTTTACTGTCGTAAGCGAAGCCATAAGCGTGAATTAAATTATCGCTATTATCATACTGATTAAGCCCAGTCATGTTGCCTGAAGTATCATAGTCAAAAGTCAAATACTGACCGGGTGCATTAAATCGTATCACTTTTCCCGATGCATTTAGCGTCATTGACCCACTGACATCAGCCACCTCGTCAATTATTCCCTCAAATAGAACGGTCTCATTATCATAAATAAGGGTCACATCATCTAAAGCGTCTAAATAACGGAACACGCGTCCTTCGAGATCGTAAAAGAAACCTTTTTGATCAGATGTCCCATCGCTGTCTATATAATACCAAACATTGGGGTTCAGTTCGTCATTGTAGGCGGTAGTAATTTCAAATCCAAAGCCCGGTAGGGTTTCGGTCCATACCTCGAGAAGATCATTGTCGTTGTATTCGTATTGAACATTTGTGCCATTTGGACCGACTTCAAAGGCCACGAGTTTAGGCAGTTCAATGGGATCTGGATCTGGATCGTTATTGTTGTTATTATTATTAGAATTATCGTCACTTGAGCATTGAACAAAAAACAAGCTCAGTAAAAAAAGACTAAATATACGTATGGTGTTGTTCATGATATTACAGAATAAGGTAAAACCAGGGGTAAAGTTAATAGTTTCCTGAATAATTAAAGTTCATTGCTGCTTTGCTTTTGCCCGGTCATCATTAAAAATGCCTTTAGAAATTCATAAATTTGGCCGTCCAAAATAGCGTCGGTATTGCCCGATTCATACTGAGTGCGGACATCTTTTACCAGTTTGTAGGGGTGGAGTACATAATTGCGTATTTGGCTGCCCCATTCAATGGCCATTTTATTGGCTTCGATTTCATCGCGCTGAGCCTGTTGTTTGCGCAATTCTATCTCATAAAGCTGCGACTTAAGCATTTGCATGGCTTTTTCACGATTTTCCAGTTGGGAGCGCGTTTCACTGTTGTGTATGACGATGCCACTAGGGTGGTGGGTTAAAATGGCTTTGGTCTCAACTTTATTCACGTTTTGTCCCCCGGCACCACTACTGCGGGCAAAATCCCATGAAATATCGGCCGGATTAATTTCAATTTCAATGCGGTCATCGACCAAAGGGTAGACATAAACACTCACAAAGCTGGTGTGTCTTTTTGCGTTAGAGTCAAAAGGAGAGATGCGCACCAGTCGATGCACACCATTTTCACCTTTGAGCCAACCAAAGGCATGATCGCCTTCAATTTCCAGAGTTACCGTCTTTACGCCGGCTACATCTCCCGCCTGAAAGTTCAATTCTTTAACTTTAAAACCGTGTTTTTCGGCCCACATCAGATACATGCGCATGAGCATATTGGCCCAGTCGCAGCTCTCAGTGCCTCCGGCGCCTGCAGTGATTTGCAATACGGCGCTAAGGTCGTCGCCTTCACTGCTGAGCATATTGCGAAACTCTAGTTGCTCAATGGCATTGAGCGCCTGCTGATATGCTGTATCGACTTGTTCTTGGGTTTCTTCTCCTTCCTTAAAGAATTCAAAGTAAACTTCTAATTCTTCAAAATTCTGCTGGGCGGTTTCATAATCTTCTACCCATTTTTTTAAGGTGCGTAATTCCTTCATAAACGCCTCAGCCTCTTTGGGGTCATTCCAAAAATTTGGGTCAAAAGTTTTTTCCTCATCATTGGCGATGGTAATTTTTTTACCATCTACGTCAAAGATACCTCCTTAACGCATCCAGGCGATGTCTAAGATCTTTGAGGTGATCTGTTGTAGTCATACAAAATTAATTTTCACAAAAATAGCTTTTAACAAGCCAAGAAGAAAGAGTTTCAACAAATATTTAATAGTTTTAAAGTTTCACTACTAGACGGCATATCATGAAGCTTTTACGCTATTTACCCCTGTTGTTTTTTGGGCTGACTCTGCAGGCTCAGTTTCTGGAAAACACCCCCGAAAAAACAAAATTTGAGGGCCTTTTCGATTTTTATTATACCCCGGATAAAGACAAAATATTTTTGGTGGTTCATCAGAATCAACTCGGCCAAGAATTTCTTTATGTTCACGCATTACGTACGGGTTTGGGGAGCAATGATATCGGTCTAGATCGTGGTCAACTCGGAGGAGAACAAGTCGTTCGCTTTGAAAAATCAGGACCACGATTATTGCTCATGGCCCCCAATTTGCAGTTTCGGGCGAACTCCGAAAATTATTTGGAACGTCAGTCAGTAGGTGAGGCTTTCGGCACTCATGTGTTGTTTGGTTTTGATATTGTTGCAGTAGATCAAGACAAATATCTTGTCGACCTGACGGATTTCTTATTACAAGACACCCATAAAGTCACCCAGACTTTGGCGCAAAAAAAGCAAGGCAGCTTTAAACTGAATAAGGGTAAATCGGTGTTGTGGCTTCAGCGCACCAAAGCTTTTCCTCTAAACGTTGAATTCGAGGCCCTATTGACCTTTGATGGTCAGCCTACGGGTCAAGCTTTAAAAAGTGTTTGGGAGGGGTCTGAATTGTCTACCATCCAGCATCATAGTTTTGTTGCATTGCCAGATAATCGGTATGAAATGCGTCCTTTTGACCCAAGATGTGGTGCATTTCCCATGACGTTTTATGATTATGCTACGCCGATAGATCAGCCTTTAAAGCAACAGTATATTACGCGTCATCGCCTGGAGAAAAAGTTCCCAGAGCAGGCTATGAGTCCCGCTGTAGAGCCCATTGTTTACTATCTCGATCCAGGGACGCCCGAACCCATAAGATCAGCTTTGCTGGAAGGGGCACAATGGTGGAATCAGGCCTTTGAGGCCATTGGCTACCAGGATGCTTTTCAGGTCGTACTGCTTCCTGAAGATGCAGATCCGCTCGATGTACGCTATAATGTCATTCAATGGGTCCATCGTTCCACTCGCGGTTGGTCTTATGGGGCATCCATTACTGATCCGCGGACCGGAGAAATCATTAAAGGTCACGTGAGTCTGGGGAGTTTGCGTGTGCGTCAAGATTTTTTAATAGCCCAAGGCTTGTCTGTCGATCCATTTGCTCAGGGCAAAGTTGATCCCGGTATGCAGGAATTAGCTTTGGCTCGATTAAGGCAACTCTCTGCTCATGAAGTCGGTCATACTTTGGGTTTTGCACATAACTTTGCGGCAAGTGCCTATGGAAAGGTCAGCGTTATGGATTATCCACATCCTCAATTGAGTTTAGTCGATGGACTAATCGATTACAGTAAGGCTTATGAAACAGGGATCGGTTTTTGGGATAAAATTTCGGTGGCCTATAGTTATGGTGATATTCCTGATCCCTCTAATAAAGTTGACTATTTAAGGGATTTGCTCGATACGGCATTTGCTCAGAACTTATTGTTTATTACTGATTCTGACGCTCGCGCCACCAGCGGGAGTCATGCCCAGGCGCATCTCTGGGATAACGCCAGTAATGCAGCCACGGGACTTGATGAGATAATGGCGGTACGTTCTGTTGCCATAAATCAATTTTCTATGAATCAAATTCCTTCGGGTCAGCCTCATTCTGTTTTAGAAGATGTTTTTGTGCCTATTTATTATTTGCATCGTTATCAGACCGAGGCGGCCACGAAGATGTTAGGAGGGCAGTTATATGACTACAGTATTAAGGGTGCAAAATCGGCCATCAATAAGGTCGTTTCTCCTACCGATCAGCGGCATGCCTTGAATTCAATTTTAAATACACTCTCTCCTTTGCGATTGCACATCCCAGAGGGGGTAGAGGCTTTGTTTCCACCCAGGGCATTTGGTCACCCGCGCACTCGTGAATCCTTTAAGTCTGACATGGGCTTGAATTTTGATCCGGTTACGGCGGCAGGAAGTGCGGCCTCTATGACCCTGGACTTGCTCTTTCACCCTGCGCGGTTAAACCGCATTTATTGGCAACACGTAAGCGATCCTAGTCAACTGAGTTTGGATGAACTTCTAGAAAAATCAGCCCAAATGTTTAATACTCCGCAAGCCAGTGATCGATTGACCACCTTAAACGAATATGTGCTAAACCTTTATTTGCGGCAAATTATGGCGGCGAGCGTCGATAAGCAATCGCTACCTCAGGTTAAGTCAAAACTAAAAGATCATTTATATCAATGGGAACGTTGGGCCAAAAAATACCACAAGGAAATGGCTGCGCATTATCTGGATATTTTGAATCAATATTGGCAGAGTCCTGAAGATTTTGACCGAATGGACACCCCTGATTTGCCTGACGGAAGTCCCATAGGTAGTGATTTGTGTTTATTTCCAGAATTAAAATGATATGGGTGTAATGCGCGCATCGAGACTATTTAGTTTGACAATCAAAGTATGGTTCCTTTGGTCTTTTTCGGTGCTTGCGCAAAATTCAGAATCTGCCAATGAGTCGATTTGTTTCCAGGAATTAGGTATGCCTTGGCAGCAGCACATTTCTCAATCAACTGCGGTATCGGCAATTCTCCCTGATTTAATTGTGATCAGAACGATACAGCCCGGGGGATTACAACAGGTTTATTATCAATCGGGTAATGAATCATTTAAAGCGCAAGGAATAGTGAATAAATCATGGTCAATTGCTGAAAATTCGGACCCTAAATTGGGAGAATTTATTTCCGCTCACTGGTCTGCTTTACGCGATGATTTAGTCAAACCTTTTCGTTTTAAACAAAAAAATGAGGAGGGTTCGGACAAGTTTGAATCTCCGACAAACCTAGATAAATTAAAAAATGACAGGTCTTTGAAAGACTATACCTATGCCTATAGTTTATATTATCGAAATATTTGCGTACTACGCCAATTTGAACTTAAAGATTTTGATGAAAAATGGGCAGAGGAAAATGCGAATTATATTTTTAATCAGACCTTAAAATTGACAGAAATGCATCGAATAATGGATTCTGCATTTTTATAAATAAAGATAAGAGTATGCCAGATTTAGACACAATTGACTTACGCAGTGATACTGTAACAAAACCAACCCCAGGTATGCTCGAGGCAATGTATACCGCGGAGGTGGGCGATGATGTTTATCACGAAGACCCCTCGGTAAATGCCTTACAGGATTTTGTCGCTGATTTTTTTGGCGCAGAGCAAGCGTTGTATTTTCCCACAGGAAGTATGGCAAATCAAGCGGCCATTAAATTACACACTCAGCCAGGAGAGCAGCTTATTGCTCATGAGTGGTCCCATGTCTATAATTATGAAGGCGGGGGTGTTTCCTTTAATAGCGGGGTTTCCTGTAAACTGTTAACTGGGCCACAAGGTTTGCTGAATGCCGATCAAATTGCGCCAGCAGTAAATCCTCCGGATTTTTATCACAGTCCTTTGACGACCTTGGTCTGCGTAGAGAACACCACCAATAAAGGTGGAGGTGCTTGTTATAACTTTGAAGAGCTAAAGGCAATTGGAAATCAATGCCGCAAGCATGGTTTAAAATACCACTTAGATGGGGCGCGATTGTGGAATGCTTTGGTAGCCACTTATGATGACCCCAAGGCTTATGGACAAATCTTTGATAGCATTTCAGTTTGTCTCAGTAAAGGTCTAGGCGCTCCTATGGGCACGGTTTTGGTGGGTCGGTCTGAGGTCATTCAGCGGGCGATGCGCGTGCGCAAGGTTCTTGGGGGTGGAATGCGTCAAGTAGGCTATATGGCTGCAGCTGGACTCTACGGCATACAATATCAATTGAATCGCCTGTCTGATGATCATACTCGAGCTAGAGAATTAGCAGAAACACTGGAAGCATTAGACTATGTAGAAAAGGTAGAACCAACGCAAACCAATATTGTTATTTTCTATCTGAAAACCGAGGTGAATCAAGAGCGGTTTTTAGATTTTCTGGACAAAAATAAAGTACGTATCAGTGCCATGGGTCAAGGCAAATGGCGTATCGTTACCCATTTGGATTATACCCCAGCACAGCATCAACGCATGCTTTTGTTGCTCTCTGAGTTTATGAATTCATAGAACTATTTACACAAAATATGACGAGGCTATAACTCAGAAATTATTACTTTTAGTTGCGCAACTGAAATCCTAACCAAATTCAATAAAGTATCATGAAAAGTACGTCTTATTTACTGGCGAGTGTATTCGGCCTGTTGGTCATTTCATGTTCAAACAATACCCAAAAAATGGCACCAAAAAATCTGACCCCACCTCTGGCTGAAGTCAAAGAAAAATTTTTAGAAATGCACGGTGATGTCCGCATGGATCCTTACTATTGGCTCAATGACCGGGAGGATGAAGAGGTAATTGATTATTTAGAGCGTGAAAATGACTATCATGATAAAATGACTGCGCATACCAAAGATTTTCAGTCTGATTTGTTTGAAGAGATGAAGGCGCGCATCTTAGAGGATGACGAATCTGTTCCTTATTTCTATAATGGATATTTTTATATTACTCGTTTTGAAAAGGGCAGTGAATATCCAATATATTCTCGCAAAAAAGACAGTTTAACTGCGCCAGAAGAAGTTTTGTTTGACGTCAATGAAATGGCCAAAGACTTTGCTTATTATCAATTGCGGGGGCTCAATGTGAGTCCGGACAATAAATGGGTGGCCTTTGGGGTAGATACCTTGAGTCGTCGTCAATATATGCTGCATATAAAAAACTTGGAGACAGGAGAAATTCTTGCTGAAAGCATTCAAAACACCACTGGAGGGTCGACCTGGGGGAACGACAATAAATCCTTGTTTTATACTAAAAAAGACCCGGTAACCTTGCGTTCTGATAAAATTTATCGTCACGTCATGGGTTCGGCTGAAACTGACGATGTATTGGTCTTTCATGAGGAGGATGAGACCTTTAACACTTATGTCTATAAGACAAAGTCAGAACAGTATTTAGTGATTGGGAGCATCAGTACTTTGACCTCAGAGTATCGTATTTGTGATGCTGATAATCCTCTCGGTTCTTTCGATGTATTTCAAGACCGTGTGCGCGGTTTAGAATATGATATTGATCACTATCAAGATCACTTTTACATTGTGACCAATAAAGATGGCGCGACCAATTTTAAATTAATGAAAACCCCTGTGAATAAAACTGGACAGGAGCATTGGGAGGAGGTTATTGCGCATCGTGAAGATGTCCTTCTGGAAGATGTCGATATATTTAAAGATTATCTGGTAGTCTCGGAGCGCGTAGAGGGCTTGACTAAGCTCCGGATTATGCCTTGGGATGGTAGACCAGCCTTTAATTTACCTTTTGATAATGAAACTTATTCGGCAGGGACTACCCAAAATATTGAGTTCAATACTCCTAAGTTACGTTATCGTTACACAAGTTTGACCACGCCTGCCTCCGTTATTGAATACGACATGGATACAGGGGAGCAAGTAGTTTTGAAGGAGACAGAGGTTCTTGGAGGTAGTTTTGATAAAAATAATTATGTCTCTGAACGTTTGTGGGCACCAGCTCAGGACGGAACTATGATTCCAGTCTCATTGGTTTACAAAAAGGGCTTTAAAAAAGATGGATCAAATCCTTTACTCCAATACGGTTATGGTTCTTACGGAGCGACCATGGATCCATATTTTTCCACCACTAGACTTTCTTTATTAGACCGTGGATTTGCCTTTGCTATTGCACATATACGCGGTGGCCAATACATGGGAAGGCCTTGGTATGAAGACGGTAAACTTTTAAAAAAGAAAAATACTTTTACTGATTTTATTGACGTATCAAAATATCTAATCAATGAGGGCTACACCAGTGACGAGCACCTTTACGCTATGGGAGGATCTGCCGGAGGATTACTTATGGGGGCGGTAATAAATATGGCTCCTGAGCTCTATAATGGGGTGATTGCTGCAGTCCCTTTTGTGGATGTAGTTACTACTATGCTCGATGAATCAATTCCATTGACTACGGGTGAGTTTGATGAATGGGGTAATCCAAAAGAAGTTAATTATTACAACTACATGAAATCTTACTCGCCTTACGATAATGTAGCGCCCTTAGACTATCCAAATCTTTTGGTAACAACAGGGCTTCATGATTCACAGGTTCAATATTGGGAACCTGCCAAATGGGTTGCGAAGTTGAGAACCCTTAAAATAGGATCTTCCTTGTTACTAATGCATACAAACATGGATGCAGGGCATAGCGGAGCATCAGGACGTTTTGAAGGGCTCAAAGAGTTAGCTATGGAGTATGCATTTCTATTTGATTTAGAAGGGATTCAGAAGTAATCTATTTTTTAATTAAATTTGCCAAGTGATTAGGCGTTTATCCTAAGCGCAAAATGATGAAAATATGAGTGATTTGAATGTTCATGATAGTGTTCTTGATTTAATTGGAAATACGCCTTTGGTGCGTTTGACAAAAGTTGTTTCCGATTTTACCGGAAGCTATTGGGCAAAAATAGAATCATTTAATCCTGGACATTCTGCAAAAGACAGAATTGCAGCGTTTATTATTGAAGAAGCCGAGCGCAGCGGTCTATTAAAACCTGGGGCCACGATAGTTGAGACTACCAGCGGTAATACAGGTTTTAGTCTGGCCATGGTCAGTGTATTGAAAGGGTATAAATGTATTTTGGCCGTTTCGTCCAAATCTTCGCCTGATAAAATTGACATGTTACGATCCATGGGCGCTGAGGTTCATGTTTGCCCTGCCAATGTCTCGGCTGACGATCCAAGATCATACTATAAAGTGGCCCAGCGCATTCATGAACAGACTCCAGGATCGATTTATATCAATCAATATTTTAATGCCCTAAACACAGCGGCACATTATCATTCTACAGGCCCTGAGATTTGGCAGCAAACCCGAGGTAAAATCACACATTTAATTGCCTGTAGTGGTACAGGGGGGACTATTTCTGGTACCGCTCAGTATCTCAAAGAAAAAAATCCTGAGATTAAGATTATTGGGATTGATGCCTATGGCTCAGTACTTCAGAAATATCATGAAACAGGAGAGCTTGACCCAGACGAAATCTATCCTTACCGAATGGAAGGCTTGGGAAAAAATTTAATTCCTTCAGCAACCGATTTTTCGGTAATTGATCGTTTTATAAAAGTTACGGATCAAGATAGTGCTATGGCCGCCCGAAAGTTAGCCCAAGAGGAGGGATTATTTATGGGATACACAAGTGGCGCGGCGTTTCAAGGGCTTATTCAATTACAGGAAGAGGCGGTTTTTGATGTTCAAAGTCATGTAGTACTTATTTTTCCCGATCATGGTTCTCGTTATATGAGTAAGGTTTATAATGATGCTTGGATGCGCGAACAGGGTTTTATGGAGACTGTAAATCAAACTCCCAAGAGTCTGCCAGTTGACAAGAACTGAGGTTGACTCTAAGTTTATCGCAAAATATTTTCCCGAAAAATTCCTATAACAGCACCCTTAAATTGGATTGATGGGGCGTCTAAATTGTTTATTTCTTTAGAATTTTTTCGCTAATTTCAGTATGAAATTATGTACTTTTGTCACGTTTAATCGAAGTAAATTGGTGCGTTGATGAGAGACTTATTCGATAAAATCTACAAGGATAAGGGCCCACTAGGTAAGTGGGCAGAGCAGGCAGAAGGTTATTTTGTTTTTCCAAAGCTTGAGGGTGAAATATCAAACAAAATGCGCTTCCGTGGCAAGGAGGTTATCACCTGGAGTGTTAATGATTATCTTGGTTTAGCAAATCGTCCAGAGGTGCGCCTAGCTGATGCAGAGGCTGCTGCCAAATACGGATCAGCATATCCTATGGGCGCTCGAATGATGAGTGGTCATACCGATTTACACGAACAACTACAGCGTGAATTAGCGGCATTCGTAAACAAAGAGGCTGCTTATTTACTTAATTTCGGATATCAAGGGATTTTATCGACAATAGATGCTCTAGTCTCTAAAGATGATGTTATTGTATATGATGTAGATGCACATGCTTGTATTATAGATGGTGTCCGTCTTCATTTGGGACAACGCTTTACTTACAAACACAATGATCTAGAGAGCATAGAAAAAAATCTAATGCGTGCCGAACGTGTGGCCGAAAAAACTGGCGGAGGAATCTTATTGATTTCTGAGGGTGTTTTTGGGATGCGTGGTGAGCAAGGGAAACTCAAAGAAATTGTCGCGCTTAAAAAGAAATATAAATTTAGATTTTTAGTTGATGACGCTCATGGCTTTGGAACACTAGGTAAAACTGGTGCTGGTGCTGGTGAAGAGCAAGGGGTACAAGATCAAATAGACGTTTATTTTGCCACGTTCGCCAAGTCTATGGCCAGTACAGGAGCGTTTATTGCTGCAGATCAAGAAATCATCAATTATCTAAAATACAATTTGCGTTCTCAAATGTTTGCTAAATCCCTTCAAATGCAACTGGTTGAAGGGGCGTTAAAACGACTTGACATGATACGTACTATGCCTGAGCTACGTGAAAAGCTTTGGCAAAATGTTCACGCCCTCCAAAACGGTCTTAAAGAGCGTGGTTTTGATCTGGGAACAACCCAAAGTTGTGTGACTCCGGTATATCTCAAGGGAAGTATTCCAGAGGCGATGGCTTTGGTTAAAGATCTTAGGGAAAATTATGGTATTTTCTGCTCTATAGTGGTATACCCGGTGATACCTAAAGGTCTTATTTTGTTGCGTTTGATTCCAACAGCGACCCACACCCTTGAAGATGTGAATGAGACCTTAGAGGCCTTTTCAAGTATTCGTTCACGTCTTGAAAATGGAACTTACAAAAGACTTTCTGAGGCCGTGATGCAGGCCGTAGGTCAAGAATAACTGTATCCTAGAGTACTTTTTTATAGGTGCTTCGCTCTTTGTGTTGCACAGGATTAAAGTCTTTCCACAAGCGCTGAACAGCTGTATTCTCTTTTAACTCGGGATTGGTCTCTCCAACAACAATTCCTTTACGGTTAAACAGGTTTTGTATTTCCTCAAAAATAATGGCGGTGACGCCTTTGCCTTGATATTCTGGATTTATTCCAATAAGATAAAAGGCTGCCTGATCATTTTTGTATTGGGCTCTCATGATGTGGTACCAGCCAAAAGGAAAAATCCTTCCATTCGCCTTTTGAAGAGCTTTACTAAATGAGGGCATGACAATAGCAAAAGCCACGAGTTCATTATTTTTATCCTGAACGCAAGTAATGTATTCGGGTTGTATAAATTTGAAATACTTTTCTTTATAATGGTCGACCTGATAAGGCTGTATTGGCACAAAAGTTTGAAGACTGCTGTAGGTCTGATTGAGTAATTCAAACATGCGGTCGACATAAGGCAAAATTTCTTTTTTATGTCCAAATTTTAATACTGATAGTGCGTAACGCTCTTTTATGAGTTTTGAAAATTTGACCACCTTATCAGAGGCCTTAGGTAATATGTCCATTTTAAATTCTACCCAAGTGGCTTGCTTTTCAAAGCCCAGAGCCTCAAAATGCTGAGCATAGTAGGGGTAGTGGTACCAGGTAATCATGGTGCTAAGTTGTTCAAAACCCATGGTAAGCACACCTGCCTTTTCCATATTGGTAAAGCCCACAGGACCTTCCATATAGCTTAGATTTTTTGTGCGTCCGATTTTGGCTGCTTCATCGAGTAATTTTCTTGACACCTCCAGATCATCGATTACGTCAAACCAGCCAAAACGCAATTTTGGTTTGTTTTGCTGTTCAACCTCAATATGATTTACAATAACCGCAATTCTTCCGGCAATTTTTCCATTTTTATAGGCCAGGAAATACTGGGCCTCCGCATTTTTAAAAACTGGATTGCGCTCAGGGTCCAGAGTGGTCATCTCCTCGGCGATAATAGGAGGCACCCAATAGGCGTTATTTTTGTAGAGATCAAATGCAAACAGAACAAACCTTTTGAGGTCCTTTTTATTTTTTACAGGCCGTACTTCGATCATTATTCTAAATTCTGCATTAAGCTATCGGAGGAATCATCAAACAGTATTCCCTTTTTCTTTTGTTTTTTCATTTTGCGCTGCTGCTTTTTCTGGTTTTTCTTGGCGCGCTTGAGTTGATTCTTTTCCTCTTTTTGAGCCTTACGAGCATCTGACCCTTTTTCCTCAAGATACTCATCTTTTTTGTGACGATCTATACGATAAGACATCCCAAGTCGCGTGTAAAATAAGCTTGGGGTGTCTTTGGCGTTTACACTAAAGGCAACGTCTATATGCCAATCATCATTGACTAATACGGCGATACCACCCCTAAAAATTTGGTCGGCATAAAAATCACTTTTAAAGCCTTGATTCTCCACAAAAATTGAAAAATATTCATGGGTCGCATGGGTCAATGTCAAAGTATATCCGTAGGTCGGAAAATCAGTAGTAAATCGGTCTGCGTAGATGTTGGTCACAAATACAAACCCGCCAATCCAATTATTTTGCGTAGCGACCATCAACCTAGGACTTATGGTCGCCTCCGTGTAGGGTAAAAGGGGATTATTATCAAAATCAAAATTGGCCCCTGCATAAATCGCGACGGCTGGAATAAAATCGCGCCATTGAAATCGATTGTTTTGACGCCAGCTGTAAAGGTTTGGGCCGTCTCGTTCTTGTTTTATGTAGGGGTCATAAATCAGGTACTTAGCACCAATAGTATTGTTTTTAAAATTGGCCAAAGATTCAGGGGCTAGTGCTCCTTGAGTATAAGTGATCGAATTGCGCTGAAAATCACCCATAAGGCTAATTTCTAAGGCCTCTTTCCAAAATCCGTAACGGATAGTATAATCCCAATTAAAAACACCTGTTTCCGTATAACGCAGGCTGTGGTTTTCATTACCAAAACTCATCCCTGATTCGAATTGCAATACTCCTGTACCCACCGAAAACGCCCCTTGAGAACCCCCTGGGCGATTTGAATTTAGCATGTCAGTGTACTGTCCAAACACTAAACTTTGAGTGAGTAAAATCAGCAAGAATAGTTGAATTTTCATAGCAATGATTTGACTCAAAGATAGCGGATTTTATCATTTATTTAATAGTCTTGAGCCGGACTTTTCCTTGGTAATTCCTACTTTTGCTGTTCACTCTTTCACATGTTTGAATTTCTAAAAACTTTACTCATTGTCTTGTGGATCTATTATGCACTAAAATTAATGGTGCGTTGGTTATTTCCCCGTATGATGCCATGGCTGATAAAGCAGCTCTTTAAAAGAGCCGTTAAGTCAAATCAACCTTTTGGCCCTCAAAAAAATAATCCATTTGACTCTTTTTCAAATCATTCCTCTGGAATGAAGCGCGAAAAAAAAGAAAATCCCCAATCCAAAAAGGTAGTTGGGGAATACATCGATTTTGAGGAGATCGAAGATTGAGCTATATACTCCTTTCTTTTTATTAAATTCGACAAAAGAGATAAAACCAAATGAGTGATTCCAAGGACAAAAGCGTTTTGATGAAAAGGATCTTTTCCAAGTTGACCAATCATCTTCCGGTATTACTGTTATTTGTTGTTGTTTCATTGGCTTATTTTCATCCTCTAATGAGTGGTCGCGCATTATTTCAAAGCGATATCGCACAATATCAAGGTATGGCTCGAGAGACTATTGAATATCGGGCGCAAACTGGGAAAGAATCCTATTGGAATAATTCCGCATTTGGCGGAATGCCTACTTACCAATTAGGCGCTCAATATGCCTACTATGGCCTTAAGTATGTGGATCGTGCATTGCGTTTTTTACCACGACCTGCAGACTACTTATTCTTGTATTTTCTCGGGCTTTACTTTTTGTTAATTGGGCTCAAAGCCTCGAGATTATGGGCAGTTTTTGGTGCCTTGAGTTTTGGCTTTTCCACCTATCTCATAATTATTTTGGGGGTTGGTCACAACGCGAAAGCCCATGCGATTGCTTATTTTCCCTGGGTTGTTGCCGCAGTTTTAAGAACCCTCAATGGGCAATATAAAAGCGGTTTTTTGCTTAGCGCGCTCGCTATTGGTCTTCAGCTTATGGCCAATCATTATCAAATGACCTATTATCTTTTAATGGCCATTATTCTTTTATGGTTGATGATGGGAATCCAGGCGGTGCAGCAAGCCAAAATAAATGCGTTTTCTAAAGCAACCTTAGTTTTAATGGCCTCGGGACTTCTGGCATTAGGATTAAATGCCTCAAATATTTTGGCTACTCGTGAATACGCTCGTGAGTCAACCAGAGGTCCTGCTTTAGTGAATATCGATCCGTCAGGAAATATATTACCACAAAATGACGGGTTAGATTATGACTATATCACCGAATACAGTTATGCTCCTTTAGAAACCTTTAATTTGTGGATTCCGCGATTTATGGGTGGTTCGAGTCAGGAGGAATTACCAGAGGACTCACAAATTGTATCCACTCTACGCAACATGGGGGCCAATAGAGCAGAGGCACAAGAAATAGCCCAGCAAATACCCATGTATTGGGGAGACCAACCTATAGTTGCAGCACCAGCCTATATCGGAGGCGTAGTGCTGGCCCTAGGAATACTGGCATTATTTATAATTAATGGCCCCTTACGCACTTGGATAATTTCGGTTACAATTCTGGCGATGTTATTGTCTTGGGGTAAAAATTTTCCGTGGCTGACCAATTTATTTATTGATTACGTCCCTTTATATGACAAGTTTAGGGCAGTTTCTTCTATTCAGGTTTTGATCGAGTTTTTAATGCCATTATTGGCTGTATTAGGGGGTGTCGCCTTTGTAAAACAGGCCGATCAAAATCGAGCCTGGCTAAAGAAGCATTTTATCCGTGGGGGCATGTCTGTCATCGGAATGTTAATTTTATTATTTGTTGCATCATACGGATTGCTTGAGTTTACGGGACCTTATGATGGTTATTTTATGGACCAATTGGGATTAGATTTCGTGAGAGCCATACGTGAAGATAGAGCTTCATTAATGCGCAGTGATACTCTACGTGCTTTAATTCTTACTTTCATTACGTTTGGTCTTTTATGGGGCTATCTTAATCAAAAACTTGCCAAAAATACAGCCGTAATAGGACTCATTGCCTTATCTGTTCTAGACTTAGTTTCTGTAGATTGGCGATATGTCAATAGTGATGATTTCGTTCAAAAAAGAATGGTAGAGCGACCTTTCCAGGCAAGCGAAATAGATATGCGCATCAAACAAGACACGACTTATTTTCGGGTTTTTGATTTATCCTCTGCACCATTCAATTCTGCACGAGCTAACTTTTTCCATCGTCAATTAGGAGGATACCATGCGGCAAAGCCTCGGCGCATGCAGGATTTATACGACTTTTATTTAGTTGAATCACCAGATCAAATACTTGATATGTTTAATGTCAAGTACGTCGTCCAGCGCGATCTAAGTACCTCAATGCTGCAAATGCAAATCAATGAAGACCGTCTGGGTCCTGCCTGGTTAGTGGATTCCGTGGTGGTCACAAATACTCCAGAGGAAGAACTTTTGGGCCTTGGGCAGAATGATTTGCAAAAGATCGCCCTGATAAACAGTTCCCAAGTTGATTTAATACCTGATTGGCCGGAATCGGGGTTTGAGAAATCACAAGACTCGGTTAGTTTCGAAAAGGATCAAATTAAACTCATCTCTCAAAGACCGAATCGACTGGTTTATCGTTCTAATACGACACAACAAAGGGTGGCTTTATTTTCTGAAGCTTATTATCCTTATGGATGGCATGTGACTATTGATGGACAAGACGTTGAAATGTTTCGTGCTAACTACGTATTACGGGCTTTACTGCTGCCTCAAGGAAACCATGAAATTGTTTTTGAATTTGTGCCCCAAGTGGTTCAAACAGGAACAATGATTAGTCTATCGAGCACAATATTGCTGATTCTAGTGGCGCTCATTTTTTTAATTTGGGAATACCGCAGATTTGGCATTTCTAATCAAAAAGTTATGTCTTGGGTCACCAAAGTTTTGATCGTTACTTATTACTGGCCTCCAGCTGGTGGTCCTGGAGTACAGCGCTGGTTGAAGTTTGTAAAGTATCTCAAGGAATTTGATATCAATCCTGTTGTGGTTTGTCCTCTCAGGGCAAACTATCCCACTTTAGACCCTTTACACGAGCATGATATTCCTGAAGATTTGGAGGTATTGCGGTTGCCCATTTTTGAACCCACCAGAGTTTTTTCAATATTAGCCCCTAAAAAGTCAAATTCCATCAGCAGGGGAATGGTCAACACACAGAATCCAGGTTTCTTAGAGCGACTAATGTTGTCAATTCGTGGCCATTTATTCATCCCAGATCCTCGAAAATATTGGGTTAAGCCTTCAGTCCGACACTTAGAAGGCTACCTTGAGCGACATCCAGAGATTAATGTAGTTATTACCACTGGCCCCCCGCATAGTGTCCATCTCATCGGAAAGAAACTGCAACAATCACGAGGTATAAAATGGTTGGCTGATTTTCGAGACCCATGGACAGAGATTTACTATCACAAAGCGCTAAATCTTATGGGCTGGGCTAATCGTCGCCATTTGCAATCAGAACAAGAGGTATTGCAATCGGCTGATCGTATATTGACAACCAGTGCTGTTACAGCCGCCTCTTTTCAAGCGAGAACTTCAAAAAAGATTTCTGTCATTACCAATGGTTTTGACGCCAAAGATTTTAAGAATATCTCTGTTAATGATAAAAAGCCTCCCGATAAATTCCGTTTAAGTCATGTCGGGACTCTAATGGAACCGCGCAACCCATTAGTCCTATGGCAGGCTTTGGCCATACTTATACAGCAGCAAATACACAATGGATTTGAAACTATTGAGAAAGATCTTGAAATTGAACTCACAGGAAATGTGGCCCCTGGAGTGCTTGAATCAATAAACGCCTGTGGGTTAAGTAAATTTTTAGTCTTATCTCCGAATCGAAGCCACCAGGAGGCTATTAAGGCAATGTCAAGAGGACATTTACTGATACTTTCAGAGCGGGATGAACTAGATGCCCATCATATTATACCCGCCAAATTATTTGAATACTTGGCCCTATCTGCCCCAATTTTGGCCTTGGGGCCGGTGGATAGCGCAATTAAGCCGATAATAAAGACTACCGAATCTGGGGCATTTTTTGTTCAAGGTGATTTGGATGGGGTTGTGCAATATATACGTGAGGCTTATACCGCCTATAAATCCCAAACTCCCAGAAAAAATAGAGTAGAAATTGACGCTTATGAGCGTAGAAACTTAACGCAACAGTTAGCTGATTTGATTAGAGAAATGACCGCTTAGGTCAGTTTTTTCCCAGGACTAGTCGTTCTTTTAAAAATGGGGCAGTGACACTTTTTTGGTCCTTGATAATCTCACTTGGCCGGCCTTGTGCTACAATATTTCCTCCCTTTTTCCCTCCTTCTGGGCCTAAATCAATGATATGATCGGCGCATTTGGCTACATCCATATTGTGTTCTACTACGACCACCGTATGCCCCTTGTCCAGTAAGGCATAAAACGAGCTCAATAACTTATTGATGTCGTGGAAATGCAATCCAGTGGTCGGCTCATCAAAGATAAAAAGGGTCTTTTCTTTTGTTTCGCCTTTGACCAAAAAAGAAGCGAGTTTAATACGCTGTGCCTCACCGCCAGAAAGCGTTGATGAACTTTGACCAAGTTGCACATAGCCCAAACCTACATCTTGGAGAGGCATGAGTTTTTGAACAATTTTTTTATCCCCACGCCCAGCAAAAAACTCTATGGCTTCATCTACGGTCATGGACAATACATCGTAAATAGAGCGTTCATCGACACGAATTTCTAAGATTTCTTTTTTAAATCTTTGCCCTTTACAAGCGTCGCATTCTAGATGAACATCGGCCATAAATTGCATTTCTATGGTAACTTCTCCTTCACCTTTACATAAATCACAGCGTCCGCCATCTACATTAAAACTAAAATGTTTGGTTTTATAACCTCTTAATGTGCTGAGTTTTTGATCGGCATACAGTTTTCGAATGTCATCGTAGGCCTTTATGTAAGTCACTGGATTAGAGCGCGATGATCGACCAATAGGATTTTGATCAACGAATTCGATATGGTGAATAGCCGTTAAATCTCCACTGAGTTTATCAAAAGCCCCTGGTTTATCGCCATAGCCTGTTATTTGACGTTGTAGAGCAGGGTAGAGTATGCGTTTGACCAATGTTGTTTTACCACTTCCAGAGACTCCTGTTACCGCGGTCATTTGCCCCAAAGGAATAGTCGCAGTGACGTTTTTTAGGTTATGCTGACGCGCTCCCTCTAAGACAATTTTCTTTTGTGTAGCCCTCCGATTTTCAGGAATTTCAATCTTTAGACGTCCACTGAGGTAGTCTGAAGTGAGACTCTTGTTTTTAAGAATTTCGTTTAGGGGACCTTCAGCCATTACGCTACCGCCAAATCGGCCGGCTTCGGGACCAATATCAATGATGTGATCTGCTGCGCGCATTATATCTTCATCATGCTCCACTACAATTACCGTGTTTCCTAGGTCTCGGAGCTTTTGTAATACACCAATAAGTCGCTCAGTATCTTTCGGATGTAGTCCAATGCTTGGTTCGTCTAAAATGTACATGGAGCCAACCAGAGAACTAGCAAGGGAGGTCGCTAAATTGATTCGCTGTGATTCTCCTCCTGAAAGAGTATTGCTCTTTCGATTTAGAGTCAAATAACCTAAGCCCACATCTTTGAGAAAACTCAGTCGATTTTTTATTTCGGTCATTAATCGCTTGCTGACCTCCTGTTGATATTCGCTCAGTCTCAGCCCATCCATAATCGGAGCTAGTTCCTCTATCGGCAAATTCATTAATCCCTGAAGATTGTGTCCGTCAATTTTGACATAGCCTGCCTCGCTGCGCAATCGTGTGCCTTTGCATTCAGGACATATCGTTTTCCCTCGGTAACGAGAAAGCATGACCCTATTTTGAATTTTATAGTTTTTAGCTTCGAGTTCAGCAAAGAAATCGTTTAGTCCCATGAAATAGCGATTACCAGTCCACAAGAGCTCGTATTGTTGTGCAGATAGCTCATGAATAGGCTTGTGAATGGGAAAATCGAATTCGTAGGCGTGATTAACAAGTTGATCTCTGTGGTAACTCATGCTTTCTCCTCTCCATGGAAAAATAGCATTGTCATAAATACTGAGACCGCTATTCGGAATCACCAATTCTGGATCAATTCCAATAATATCCCCATAGCCTTCACATTTTGGACATGCACCAAATGGATTATTAAAACTGAACAAATGTATGTTCGGCTCAAGGAAATTAATGCCATCGCGTTCAAAACGATTGCTAAAAGTATGAATCTTATCATTGTCAATTTCTTTGAGTATCAAGCTGCCTTTACCCTCATAAAAGGCAATTTGTACCGCGTCGGCGAGTCGATTTAAAAAATCTTCATCCTCAGCGGTCACCACCCGATCCACAATAAGATAAATTTCTTCAGGGCTCTCTGCGGTTACCTCATTAATTTTTACCATCTGATCGTGGTCCAGAACCCTTGAAAATCCTTGTTGCGCTAAAACACTGAGTTTATCTTTAAGGGATCTTTTGGGTTCAAGATAAATAGGAGCCAGCAGTAGTAATCGAGTATCCAGAGGCAGGGACTTAATCAGATCAACTACATCACTTACCTGATCTCTTTTTACTTCAGAACCTGAGATAGGGGAATAGGTTTTCCCAATTCTGGCAAAAAGCAGCTTTAGATAATCGTAAATCTCAGTAGCTGTGCCCACTGTTGAACGAGGGTTAGTCGCATTTACCTTTTGTTCAATGGCAATGGCTGGGGCGATTCCTTTGATGGCATCGACTTTTGGCTTATCTAATCTCCCTAGAAATTGTCTGGCGTAAGAAGATAAGCTCTCAACATAGCGTCGTTGGCCTTCTGCATATAGTGTGTCAAACGCTAAACTCGATTTGCCACTACCCGAAAGTCCTGTGATTACCACCAGTTTATGACGGGGGATATCCACATTTATATTTTTTAAATTGTGGAGTTTAGCGCCTTGAATACTAATGGCTTCTCTTATCATGAAATTTTTGGGTTTTTTACCTATTTATGCGGTTTAAACCAAGGGGCAAAGATACTGATTAACACCTAAGATTTTTGATGTGCTCAAGACTTAATTCATAAGAAATGGGAAATATTTTTTGTGATTGCGAAGGAAATGTTGTTATATTTACAACCATAATCGCATAAACAAGAGCTTATAGTACAACACTACTTTTAATATTTAAGGACAACAAAGTGCCCCTAATGTGGCCTCTATCTTATTAAAAGAAGCGTTATGAAGTACAGCATGAACTCTGATGCGTTGTTGGTCAGCGCATATGTTAATGGCGATGAATCTGCTCTAGGCGAATTAATCGCACGTCACAAAGACCGAATTTATCGATTTATTTATTCCAAGGTATACGATCGCGATGTTACCGAGGACATTTTTCAAGACACCTTTGTCAAGGTAATCAATACGCTTAAACGAGGCAGCTATAACGAGGAGGGTAAATTCTTGCCCTGGGTGATGCGTATTGCCCATAATTTGGTGATTGATTATTTCAGAAGAAACAATCGCATGCCCAAATTTGAGAGCAATGATGATTTTAATATATTCTCTGTGCTTAGTGATGGCGATTTAAATGCTGAGCGCAGTATGATTAAAGATCAAGTCGAAAAAGATGTGCAGCGATTGATAGAAGAGTTGCCAGAGGATCAAAAAGAGGTCCTTATCATGCGCATATATAAAGACATGAGTTTTAAAGAAATTAGTGAGCAAACCGGTGTAAGTATTAATACGGCCTTAGGCCGCATGCGCTATGCACTTATTAACCTGCGCAAAGTAATAGAGAGAAATCAAATCGTTTTAACGAATTGACATACAATAAGTCTAATCTATAGTCGTTAATCAAGTATTAAACAATTAGCGATATATGGCAAAACTTTATTCTCGAACACCACGTCGGGAACACGTGGATGAAAATTTAGTTCCCAAAGATGAAACCATTAAATTTTTGTTAGCCTATTCCAGCGCATTAAGTGTTATAAACTACAAATCAAAAAAGTTTGATTTAGTGCTGAATTAGCAAGAAGGCCCCAATATTTTTGGGGCTTTTTTTCTGTAGGCCAAGCTCGTTCTCAAGTGAGGCCACGAGTAAATATTGCCTTTCTCCAAAACAGGAAGTTTAATTATTATTTTTTAAACTGAGCCCTTCCCACGGTTTTTGTGATGATGTCTTTTTCTAAATCCCATCCTCGAGCAGGAGAATATTCACGGCCGTAAAAAATTATCTGCAAATGCAAACGATTCCATTTTTCCTTTGGAAATAATCTTTTTGCATCACGTTCTGTTTGAACCACATTTTTACCAGAACTAAATCCCCAGCGAAACATCAATCTGTGAATATGGGTGTCTACAGGAAAAGCGGGGACATTAAAAGCTTGAGCCATGACCACACTGGCTGTTTTATGTCCTACGGCAGGAAGGGCCTCTAAAGCTTCGAAGGATTCAGGGACCTTACCATCATGTTGTTCCACAAGTATTTTTGAGAGCCCATGAATTCCTTTAGATTTCATGGGGGAAAGGCCCACTGGTTTTATGATTTCTCTTATTTGATCAACCGTAAGTTTTATCATTTCATAGGGGTTGTCCGCCTTTTTAAAAAGTAGTGGGGTGATAGTATTAACCCGAGCATCAGTGCTTTGAGCAGATAACAAAACAGCAATGAGCAGGGTATATGGGTCCTTGTGATCCAAGGGTATAGGTGTCTCTGGATACAACTGTTCTAAGGTTTTGATGACAAATTCTACTTTTTCTGATTTAGTCATTTTGCGTAACTTTATAACCGATGGCGCTAAGTTAATGCCATTAAATTAAAAAAAAGAAAAAGCTATGAATACCTTAAAAGAAGGGGACAAAGCGTTCGCATTTGACGCTTTGGACCAAGACGGCAATCGCCGCACCCTTGCCGATTATACTGGCAAAAAACTCATCGTATTTTTTTACCCGGCGGCCAGTACACCCGGATGTACGGCAGAAGCTTGTAATTTGACTGATAATTACGATGCCCTACAAAAAGAGGGCTACGAAATTGTCGGAGTTAGTGCAGATAGCGCCTCAAAACAAAAGAAATTTCAAGAGAAATATTCATTTCCATTTCCACTTTTGGCCGATACTGATAAGAAAGTAATCCAAGGATTTGGTGTTTGGGGCGAAAAGAAATTTATGGGCCGCACCTATGATGGTATTCATAGAGTAACTTTTCTCATTGATGAAAATGGAGTAATTTCCCGGGTGATTGATAAGGTCAACACAAAGGACCACGCCTCCCAGATTTTAGATGAATAAAGCTATTAGTTAATGACTTTATCTTCAGATTGTTTATAATTAAACAGGGACTGCTCCTTGATGAGTTTTGCCACGCCATCTGGAAGCATTTCTTCCCATCCGCTGTCATTATTTTCAATCATTTTCAAGACTTCTCTTGAGAAAACATTGAGTATTTCTGGATTGTAGTCTTCTATATCCACCACCTTACCGTTGTACTTGAAGAACTTGTATAATTCTTTCATTCGTGGATGAACTTTTAGCGTATCACTCGTGATTAGTGCTCCTGTATTCGGGTCGAGCATGGGATACAAGTAGACCTTTAAATCTTTGTAAAATAATTTACCGAAGGCCTCTAGAATTCCTCCACTGAGATGTCGATAATATTTTTCGTCGAATATATCTACTAAATTATTGACCCCCATGGTCAGTCCCATACGGCTTTTGGTATAATTTGAAAAGTATTCTACAAGTCGATAGTATTCTTGAAAATTTGAAATCATTACAGTCTGACCCAGAGAACACAATAATTTGGCCCTGTCCATAAAATCTTGCTCGTCGATTTCGCCCTCTGCTTTGAGGTTTGATAGTGTGATTTCAAAAATTACCAGCGACTTATTGGGATCTACTTTGTTTTCTTTGAGAAATATTTCAATAGAGCGTTCATACATGTCCATATTGACCTTGGTTACTGGCCTGAAACTTCCTCTTAAGGCTAAAACATTCTTTTTATATAGAATGCGCGCTGGAAGAATATTGTTTCCATCGGGGCCAAAAATTACCGCCTCGGTCATGCCGTTTTTCAGCAATTGTAGACTCATGAGTCGATTATCAACGTCGCTAAATTTTGGACCATTAAAGTTGATGGTGTCTATTTCAATTTTGTCCTGATCAATATGGTCGTAGAGATATCTCAATAATTTTTTAGGCCGGTCATGCTTGTAAAAGGCGCCATAAATTAAATTAACACCGAGCACCCCAAGGGTCTGTTGTTGTAATACGGCTTCGGTTTCTTTGAATCTAATGTGTAACAAGATTTCGCTATATGCCTCATTTGGATCTGTTTGAAAGCGAATTCCTACCCATCCATGACCGAGATATTTTTTTGCAAAATCAATAGTGGCTACGGTATTGGCGTAAGCAAAGAACATTTTACGCGGATGCTTATCTCTGGAGATGCGCTCTTCAATGAGCTGAATTTCATGGACCAACATTTTCTTGAGTCGCGCCTCAGTTACGTATCTTCCCTCTGGTTCAACCCCGTAAATAGCATCGCTAAAGTCTTTGTCATAAGCAGACATTGTTTTGGCAATAGTTCCTGAAGCGCCGCCAGCTCTAAAGAAGTTGCGTACAGTTTCTTGTCCCGCACCAATCTCCGCGAATGTGCCGTAGATATTTTCGTTAAGGTTGATGCGTAGCGCCTTGTCTTTTATTGACGGAATAGTTTCAAACTTCTTGTCGCCAGGAATAAGATCGGGCATGGTAATAGACTCTGAGATTACATTACAAAGGTACTAATTACCCCTGCCCAACAAAAAAAATACTGCTATTTTTGCGTTTATGTCAGCCCCTATTTCATTACAGTTTTTGGGCACGGGTACTTCTCAAGGTATTCCCGTAATTGGGAGTGATCATCCTGTTTGTAAAAGCGCTGATCCCAAAGACAAGCGATTGCGGGTTTCAGTATTGTTACAATGGCAAAATTTTTCGGTGGTTATCGATTGTGGGCCTGATTTTCGGCAACAAATGCTGCGAAGTCAGACCCTGCGATTAGATGCCATTTTGATGACCCACGAACACAATGATCATATGGCAGGTTTGGATGACGTGCGTCCATTTAATTTTAGGCAAAAACAGGATATTCCAATTTATGGATGTGCTCGAACTCTGAAGGCCATTAAAACGAGATTTCCCTATATTTTTGTGGAAAAAGATAAATATCCTGGTGCGCCAGGGATAAATCCTCAAATTATACAGGCCTTCAATTCCTTTGAACTCGGGGGCAAAACAATAATGCCAATTGAAGCCAAACATGGCGCTTTGCCAATTTTAGGCTATAGAGTGGACAATTTGGCTTATATGACCGACGTTAAAACTTTAGATCATATGGCCAAATCGAGGCTTCAACAACTAGATGTTTTAGTTTTAAGCACTTTGAGACACGAGCCACATGCCATGCATCTTAACCTCGCTGAGGCCTTAGATTTAATTAAAGAATTGAAGCCTAAAAAAACCTATTTGACCCATATTAGCCATTTAATGGGGTTCCATCAGCAAGTCAATGAAACTTTGCCAGAAGGAGTCTACTTGGCCCATGATGAACTAAAAATTGAAATTTGATGAAGTCACGAATCTATATGTATTTGTTTTTTTTCAGCATTTTATTAGTGCTGTTCATGTATGTTAATCAATCGTCAATTTTTGACCGACAATCGCTTATGATCGGTTCTTTGGAACAAAAAAATCAGAGCTTTAAGGATTCCTTATCTTATTTAAATCAAGAGATTTCCGAGCTACGTTATTTTGATTTTTTGACTAATGATGCGGCACGAACCTATTTTGAACGTATAGGAATGGAGCCCGAAGATGTCGCAACCAAGGTTAAGGAAAGTATTTATGAATACAACCTAACTAAGGGCGGAAATCCCTTAGTGCCTTTTGCTAAGGCCAATGGAGAGTGGCGCATTAATCGCGTTAAATTTTTAAATCATCGTTGGGTCATTGCTGATTGCAGCGATGGTCGCGCTTGGGGTGAAATTTGGATTGAGTACTTTTTTGACCAAGATGGCCTCTTGGATTTAACGACCCAATCCTCTGTACTCTATCCCTGAATATTCCTTATGAAAAATGACGTTTTAAAGGGGTCATTGGTTTAAAAAAGAATTTAAAGCTGCAAAATTCTCTGGGGAGACTCCGTGACCAACAGGAAATTCATGATATTCTAGTTGACATCCTAATTCTTGCAAGCGCATTTTTGATGATCGAGCCCAAGCCACAGGAATTACTTGATCTTGATCTCCATGAGAAATAAAAAATTGGGTATTCAAATAGGATTTTAGTTCAGTCGATTTAGGAAAAACTCCCTCATTTAAATAGCCGCTCAGACAAAGCACTTTGTTTAAATGGCCATGGGCCATGGCCAAAGCATAACTCAAAATGGCGCCTTGACTAAAGCCAAGCAAATTTAATTGCGCAGGGTCAATGTCGATTTGATCGACAATTTTTTTTAGCGTTTCGAGAATTAATCCTACAGCAACCCGTGCTTGATCCTCATCATTCCATTTACCATGGGGTTGATCAAAGTAAATATCATACCACGCATAACTCGGTCCGCCAAGATGTACAGGTGCTTGAAGGGCAACAACAGCAAATTCCTCGCTCAAATAAGGGACAAACCCATATAAATCATGCATATTACTTCCATAGCCGTGAAGTAATACAAGCAATGGCGCTTTGGAATTTAGGGAACTAGCACGATATAGATGAGCAAGAGGTAGGTCGAGTAATCTTGAGTTATGACTCATTACTGATCGAGAAATTTAAACCAATTTTGAAAAGCACTACTCAAATATAGAATGCCGCGTTGTTGATTTAAAACGGCCATAATCAAAGAATAAATCCAAAGGCAAACCACAGTCCAATAGACATAAAATCCTATAGGATATTCCTGTAACCAAACGGCTGCAAAAAGCCCACACAGCAATCCAAACATGTTTTTGATGTGCCAAGTTGTGCGGGGATCCTTATAATCTTTGTTTAATTGATAAGCGATTATTAGCCCTATAAAAGTTAAATAGGCTAATACGCTGTGAAACTTTGGGCCTGAACCTTGATCAATGTTCATTCCAATGTTGTTTGTCTTTGTTAATGATTCCTAAAACTTTCCCTTGGGTTTCACACCCTTTGAGTGCGGCATTTTTAGATTTTGAATGGCTTTCATCCAATGTTACAATTCCGACGGCATCTGGGTTAAAAACAGTCAAATTCGCTGGACTACCTTTGGTTATGTGCCCCATTTCTAAACCAAAGCATTGGCGTAATCCTGTTAGTGCTTTTATGGTGCTTACAAGATCGGTTCGTTTTAGAAGTGTGCCAAAAGTGTGCTCAAGACCAATACTCCCGAACATTGCATGATCAAACTCGACTTTCTTGTGTTCAATATCTATGGGGTTGTGATCACTGGTAACACCATCAATTGTCCCATCTATTAGCCCTTTTAGTAATGCTTTTTGGTCTTCTTTTTCCCTCAAAGGTGGCAGAAGTTTGTGATCGGTATCAAAAGACTCCAAAATTTCGTCGGTCAAAACTAGATTATGTATGGCTACGCTGCAAGAAACTGCCATACCTTGTTTTTTTGCATCGCGAATAAGAGTAACAGATTCCGCTGTAGAAATAGTGGGAATATGGAGTCGCCCGCCAGTATACTTTAAGATGCTTAAATCTCTTGTGATTTGAAGATGCTCTGATAGTTTTGGAATAACCTTAAGTCCTAATTGAACACTTTGAGGGCTCTCATTGATCATTCCATTTTTACCCAAAGCTGAATCCATGGGGAAGGAGCAAATGATTCCAGAAAACGATTGGGTGTACTCCAAGGCTAGTTTTAAAACATTTGGGTCTTCAATAGAGGTTTTATAATCTCCAAAAGCGATGGCACCCGCATTATGCATATCAAAGAGTTCGCATATATCTTCTCCTTTATTGTCAACGGTTAAGGCCCCGATTGGCAAGAGATTTACAATATTTTCTTTTGATTTAATAAAATTTACTGCCGCCTTAGTCTGAGTCACTGGATTTGTATTGGGTTGAATTCCAATAGCAGTATAACCTGAAGTTGCGGCAACCATACTTCCATTAGAAAGGGATTCTCGCTCCTCAAACCCGGGCTCACCTAAAGAAACTGAGGGATCAAACCATCCCAGAGAAATATGTGCATTGGTCATTTGAATGCATTCTGCTTTATCATCATCAATGGATACGCCGATGTTCTGAATGATTCCTTCATCAATCAACAAATCAACCACTTGATTGTGGTAGGGACCCTCGGGATCAATGACTGTAACCGATTTAAGTAGTGTTCTCATATGGTTTGTTTTAAAATGAACATTTCGGCCAAAAAGCAAATCAATGCAAAAATAGCAAACCAAAACCATAATTGTTTGCCTTCGTAGGTTTGATTGATTGCCGTGATGGCCAAGTTCATGTTTTTTGAAGTTGCAATTGGCGTTGAATCGAATTCAGGAATGACAAAATTGCCGTGACTTTCGTCTCTGGGGTGATTAAAACTAAACCATCCCAATTCATCGTTTTCGAGGCGAGCTCGGTAATGACCTGGTTTAAATTCGATATCGCTAAAATCAATTTCGATTAAATCCAACACCTGTTTTTGTCTAGGAATTAATTGCTCATTTTCCCGCTCGAGGACTAAAACTTGATCTGCAACCATAGATCCCGCAATGGCTGCGCGTGCGCCAAGTAAATCAGTTGTTGGTGATCGATCATTTGATGAATAAGTGGAGTAGTAGGGCTTCGGGAAAATCCGAGTTTGTAGTGCTAATTGAATCAAGGTAACCACACTCAATGGAGATTGGTCGAAGTTTGTTTTCGGGCCAGTTATAGGACCCGTAAAAACATTAATGTTGTTTTTTCTCAAAAAATACGGCCTGCCTTGATCAAATATTAACAATGATTTTGCATCTGTATTGACATTCAAGCTTTGCGCTATAGTTGGATACTGAAAAACGGCCACATCTTGCTCAAAAATGCCCGAATAAAAAGGATCTTTGGTGTCGATTTCAACAACTTTTTTAGCCTGATTTTCATAGGATTCAATTTTTCCTAAATTAAATTCATCCAATAAAAGTTGAGTGGCTTCCAATGCACTAACCTCAGGAATAATCAAAAGGCCCCCACCATTTAAAAGGTGCTCTTTTAATGCTGTAATGAGAGGATTACTAACTTTTGTAACTTGATCGAGTATGATGAAGTTCTGACCGGGAATAAGGGAATAGTCAAAATTGTTTAAGTCTTTTTGCACGAAGGAAAAATCGTTTTCATCATAAATTGATTGAAGAACCGGGGTAGAAGCCGAACCAATGCTCAATATTTTTACACGCGGCTGAGCAGGGATATTGAAGTACAGGGTGTCATCATAGCTCAATCCACGATCTTCAATAACTACCATACCTTTGAAATTACGCACCGCCCCTAAATCAAAATCTACAGTTTTATCTTGTCGTGGGGTTAAATTAGCGCCTGTTTGGGCAAAAAGCTTACCATCAGTGTACACCCGAATAGTCGATATTTGTTCGCTTGAGAGATTATTGCGTAACAATACACTTAGCCGTGCATTGTCGGGATCGGAACCATCTATTGAAGCTTTTTCCAAACTGATATTGTCGCGATTTGCAGCCATCAAGGGTCGAAGCCTAATTTCCAAATTCTGATTATCGCTAGGAAATTCCCAATTATGATAATCGGTAAACCAAATTAAATGTGGGTTATTGGTGCCTGTGCGCTCGAACATTCGTCTTGCCCTGAGCAGTACCTCAGCAGTTGAAAGTTGCTTTAGACTAGCTTCAAGGCTTAAGATACTTTGTTGAAAGCCGATTAGAGATTGATTTGGATATTCCGCGTCATTAGTGAACCAATTAATTTCATTTCCCTGTATGGATTTACTCCATTGGTATAACTCTTCTTTGGCTTCTGAGAGTAGGGCAGTGCCTGTGGAACCTTTTGCCATACTACTGAATGAGTTGTCAATATAAATAATAGAAACAGGAGTATTTTTTTCTTTAGCCTGATTGGCGAGTATGGTAGGAAGGGCAAAAGCCGTAATTATACCAGAAAAATACCCCAAACGAAGAAATAAAATTATCCATTTTTTCAACTTTTGATAGCGATGTTGTTCATTTTTGAGATCCTCCAAAAACAGTAGATTGGTGAAGGCCGTTGGCTTAAAAATGCGAAATTCAAAAAGATGGATAATAATCGGTACGGCGAGAAGAAAAAGAGCGTAAAGTATTTCCGGCCTGAGGAATGTCATTGACTCAATAATTGCGCAAATATACACTAAATAAAAAAGACACCTGTGTAGATGTCTTTTTTAGGATAAATTATGTTAAAAAAAATTACTGTGCCTAATAGCATTGTTCAAAGCCCATAGCCCAGCTGTTGCCACCTAAAGGATCTCCATCAGCCCAGGCACTTTCGCTTTGACCACTAGTGTTTATAACCTCAGCATGAGCAGCGTGGAAGTAGCACATAGAGGAATAAACATCAGGGCCTACATGGGTAAATTCTTGAGTGCCATTCGGATGTGTTCTTTTATATGGAAAGCGACCCACTTGCGGATTACCACCATTATTAACGGGCAATTCGCTATAATCTCCAACAAACAAATGGGTCTTTTTTATAGACCAATCTCCATTAGTTTTGTAAGTTACATAAACTTGATCATTGTAATTAGCCACTTCAACACTGCCAATTAAAATATTTTGAGCGGCGTATAAATCGGCGACATGGACAATTCCGTAGTTATTTCCACTGCGACGACTTTGAATGCTTTCTGTTTCTAAACTTATGGGCTCTTGACTGCAGCTCCAAAAAGTAAAAATGCTTGGGGAGAGTAATAAGTATTTCATGATAGATTTCTTAAGGTTAATCAAATTGGGTTTGATGCCTCAAATATAAATGAAAACATTTAATATAAACGATAAAATGTAAATTTTTTCGATGAAATGCACAATTTTAAGAAAAACCCTTGTGCACGCCTATACCAAAAAGAGCAAAATCATATTTCACTGGATCATTATGATCGAAGCTCCGCAGGGCTTTGTCCAGTTCTCCTAATGCAATAATATCATTGGTTTTGCGCGATATAAGTCCTAATGAACGAGCTACATTACCCGTGTGCACATCAAGGGGGCAAGAGAGTTGGGCAGGGGATAAGGTGGTCCAAAGACCAAAATCAACTCCACGTTCACAAGGACGAACCATCCATCTTAAAAACATATGAATTCTTTTGGCTGCTGATTTATTCAATGGGTCGCTGATATGTTTTTCGCTCCGTTTTTCGTGTGTGGTTTCAAACATACATTGGCGAAAATGATGTATTGATTTGTGCAGAAATGGCTCTTTAGAGCAGGCGTGGAAAACAGTTTCAAGTCCATTATATGTACTGTAAATATGTTTTAATCCAGCTACAAAAAATTTTAGATCGGCTCCATTAAAAGTGCGGTGCACGAAATTATCCATTACTTTTAAGTCACTCTCTTGATGATGAATGATAAAATCATAAGGCGCGTCATCCATCAATGACATCATGCGTTCAGCATTATTAATGATTGTTTTTCTCTGACCCCAGGCTATGGTTGCTGTAAGTAAGGCGGCTATTTCGATATCTTCCTTTTGGCTGAATTTATGAGGAATCTGCAAAGGGTCCTCGCTGAGAAAACCATCGTTGTAATAGAGGTCCAGGTTGCGGTCTAGCAGATTCTTGACAGCCTTGTGGTCCATACCTATAGTATGAAATTACCGTTTTCCATAACTAATTGTCGATCGGCCATACGAGCGAGTTCAGTATTATGGGTGACGATAATAAAGGTTTGATCAAAAGACTTTCTCAAATCAAAAAACAATTGATGTAATTCTTGGGCACTTTGAGTATCGAGGTTACCACTAGGTTCATCGGCCAAAATTAGCGATGGATTATTCATTAATGCGCGGGCTACAGCAACTCTTTGTTGTTCCCCGCCAGATAAGGCTCCTGGTTTATGGTCAAAGCGATGACTCAAATTAAGATAATCCAAAAGTTCTTTGGCTCTTTTTTGCGCTTGAGAAATACTTTGATTTTGAATCAGGGCAGGCATACAAACATTTTCAACAGCACTGAATTCAGGTAAAAGTTGATGAAATTGAAATATGAATCCTAAAGATTTATTTCGAAATTCAGCCAAGGCTTTTGCACTGAGTTCAAAAGGAGCAATACCATTGATTTTAAGACTCCCATGATCCATGCGATCTAGGGTTCCTAGTATGTGTAATAAAGTAGTTTTACCTGCTCCCGAGGCGCCTACAATCGAAATAATCTCACCTTTTTCTACAGATAAATCGACCCCTTTAAGCACCTGCATTGGCCCGAAATTTTTACTTATACCTTTGGCTTGAATCATTTTAATTAATTGAGTCCGAAAATTACAGTTTTAAAATCAGGCCACCAAGTCTCATGTATTGGTTTTAAAATGTTTGGGTGATCCGACTTGGGTGTGTATTTTTAGGCTTAATAAAAGTAATGTTATGGAAAAAATCATTTTGGCTGGAGGGTGTTTTTGGTGCACGGAGGCAGTGTTTTCCGGTGTTCCAGGAGTTGTGTCTGTAGTCTCAGGATTTAGTGGAGGGCACATTAAAAATCCAGCATATCGAGAAGTTTGTCAGGGGAGAACTGGCCATGCCGAGTGTATTGAGCTCACCTATCTGCCAGAGGAACTGCCTTTGCAAGAAATTTTGGCCTTGTTTTTTAAAACACACGATCCAACGACTTTGAATCGACAAGGGCATGATGTTGGTGAGCACTACCGTAGTGCTATTTTTTACACTTCAGAGCTGCAAAAGCAAATCATAGAGCAGTATATTATTCAATTAAATAGTCAAAAGGAATTTGAAAGACCTATTGTGACTCAAATAGAGCCTTTTCAAGTCTTTTATCCAGCAGAAATTGAACATCAGGAGTACTATAAAAATAATCCTTATCAGCCCTATTGTCAGTTTGTGATCAAACCGAAATTGGATAAAAAAACAGAGTATTTGACCAAAAAATGAACTAATACTCTGTCTGATTCAAAATGACTTACCCTAACCCAACGAGATAATTTATTCTACCGTGATTGGGAAACTGACGGAAATATCTGTTTCTCCACCAGCCCCTGAGAGCGTGCCATCGTTTGGTTTGAGTGGCTCGTGACGCAAAGTAAAGGTCAGTGTCCCTTGCCCTGGTGCAGTGGTAGCGAGCGTAAAGATCAATCCGATGGGGTTACCATTATTGTCCACATCAGAATATTGCGTAGATACATTAAGGCCGCCCCCTTGCGTATAAAAAAACTGGTGTTCTGTTCCTTCTGCCAGCACTTCCTCATGAATATTTTCCGCAGGACTTTCGGTCTCATTTAAGAGTTCAATAGATCCGTTGTAAGTAGAGGCTACTGATAAATTTCCGGAGACTTGCATAACAGGAGCATCCGGGCCATTACCGTCCAAATCTTGACTGCGCAATTCTATTTGCTCTCCGGTATTGTTGTTGGTTAAAGAAACAATAAGTGTTGTAATTACCTCTTCTTCATCCACTTGTGCTGGAGGTGTGTCATCATCAGAACAAGCTGAAAATAGAAAAAGCAGCGCAAAAGCGTAGCTCAGTAGATGGGCAAATGACTTTGCATTTAATTGAAATGATAATCCGTTCATATGAGTTGATTTTGAAATGTTATTACACTTTGTATTCATAATGTTTATTTTAAAATGTTGTGGTAAATGAAAGCAATAGATTTCGACCTATTTCGTCGGCGTAAAATCGATTGCTATTTAAATAATTTCGATAAGAAGTATTGAGTAGATTTTCTGCACGAACAGTCAATTTACTCAAGCCATTCCCTAATTTAAGTAGGGGATAGCCTACCTCGAGATTCATCAAATGATAAGCCCCTGGAGGCGAACTGACATCAATGAGTTCAAGAGTTTGAGTCTCTGGAATAAAAGCTTCAAAATTCGTGTCTGGAAACTCGTTTTGTCGCCAAGTATAGGTACTTTCAAGACGAATTTCGAGATTTTGTATTCTATCAATTTTATATGTTATCGCATTGACGAGTTGGGGTGGCGGCATATTGATCAGCGATTTTGCTCCATGATCTGATTCGTAACCTTTGACCAAGGAAAATTGTTGATCAAAATTAAGTTCTGAATTCAGTGTATAGCGCAAATTATAATCTACACCCGAAAGTAGTACATCAGCTTGTCGATACGACCAAACTTGAAAATTACCCCTTATCGTTTGCTGAATGCCCGTAGGTTCGAGTAAGATAAAACGATCAATGAATCTAATAAAAGGATTAACGGATAAACTCAGATTAGTTCTGCTGTGCATAAAGCCCAAGGATATATTCTTGGAAATTTCTGACTCAAATTGTAAATCTCCAATCTCAATTCTTGACGCTGAGTGATGCAAACCTTCGGAAAATAATTCAGAAGGATTTGGATTGCGCGCCCCTAAGGCAAAATTCAGTGATAATTCATTTTGCTCATTCACGGACCAATTAAGACCTGCCGAAACAGAGGGATTCAAATAATCAAATCTGGGCCTTGTCAAAATTTGTGTCCCCAAGGTTTCGAGTTCAAATTCTGGATATAAAATTCCATAATTTCGCTCCTCCCAAAGCGCTAAATAATAATATTTGAACGCTTTGATATTCATATAATCAAGACGAATACCTAATTCTGCCTCTAGATGCTCACCCAGTGGTTTGCCTGCTAGAGCATAAATGCCAAGATCATATCTTTTATAATCAGGGATCAAGCGCTTTACCCCAGTATTTGGGTTGGATGCATTGCTAAAAAAACGCCCCAAAAGCCCAGTCTTTAGATAACTAAGACCTTTGATTTTAGGTGCGCAATCCAAACTGATAGCATGTGTTTCTAGGTCCAAATCCAGAGAGGCTTTGTTTTGATCACTACCGCGACGAATATCAAACTCTCGGCGATTGTTTAATTGAAAGTCATAGCGCAAGTCAATTCTACCTAGAGCATTGGACTTAACAAAAGTTTTGATCGAGACTATCTGATGCGTTATTTCTTGCATTGGCCGATCAATATAATAGGTAAAATCATTGATAATTAACGGTTTAGGACTATTTAAGGCCACATATTGATCTTCTGCTCCTCCTAAATGAGAAGCTCTTAAAATCCCTAGATTATTAAAGACGCGATTATAACTCAGTTCAACACCATAATTAAATTTATTAATGCCGAATCGTCCTGCTAAGGTGTTTGAGGCCATGCCGGTATTGCTCAAAACATAATTGGGTGCACTAAAATCACCATACCTCTTGAAAGTACCATCTAAGGCTCCATACCATCCGGATTCCGAACTTTTAACAAGTCCAGCGTGTATTGACCCTCCTTGACCATTAGTTTGCCCAGAAATTCTGGTTTTGCCATAAAGTGTATCCTTAACAGGAATGCGCTGGGGTTTTAGTACAATAAATCCACCGATTGCATCGCCACTGTATTGCAAGGCAGACGCATTTTTTATGACCTCCACTGATTGTGCTAGGTTAATATCGACATTGGGCGCGTGTTCAGAGCCCCATTGTTGATCCTCTAATCTTACGTCATTGCTCACTATGGTGACACGGCTGCCGTATAAGCCATGAATTGCAGGTTTAATTATTGTTTTTCCAGTACTCATAATACTCAGGCCAGCGATAGAGGAGACTAGATCCCCTAACGATTGGTCACTTTTTTCTGCAATGAGCGTCTGATCTAAATAATCTACAGGAGCAGACTTATTGATGCGCTGAGCATTACCTTTTAAAAGGATTTCATTGAGTTTTTCGTAGTGATGTTCTAGCTTGAGTACTTTGCTTATATTTTCGTTAATCTTTATGGAAAATGTTCGGGTTTTACACTCAGCATGAGCGACTTCCAAAGTATAATTCCCAGGGCAAAGATTCTCGATAGAAAATTCGCCCTGTTCATTACTATAGGTATAATAATCTGTATCAATTATCGAGATCAGGGCCTGCGAAAGCACTGAATCATCATGCTGATCCTCAATTATACCGGAAAATATAAGTTCACAAGTCTGTGCCTGTGTAACGGTACCAATAAGTAACATTGATACCCACAAAAATTTTTGCATTTTATGGATTTAATTAAACCATTTTGTCAATCGCCAAATCTGGAAAATTAAATCAATGTAGGAGGCCCTCGAGAGGACTGAGTATTGGGTTTTTGATGTTTGAATACGGCGTTCGACCAGAAATTTTCTTGGCTTACTATTCTGATAGCATTATCAAGAACCGGCTCCAAAATATTTAAGGCAGCGGCGCTAAAATGAAAAGCAAGCAAATCACAGCCATGATCTAATTCATGTAGGTGGGTTGTGTTTTGGTTGCATCCTAGATGACTGTGTCCATCAAGTATGTGCTCTAATTGCATCAAACTTGGCACAATCAGCGCTAACCCGAAAATAAGGGCTATCAATCTATGAATCAAGTTTTTATAATGAGCAACTTTGGCGTTCACAGTTTTCGTCTTCTGAAGAATTTTTTTAAAAATAGGACAAAAAACTCTTTTTCTCCAAAAAGCCAGCCAAAGAATAGTAGCAAAAACTGGTATAATACTAAGGTTGCGATGACGTAAATAGTATTGAAGTAAAGCGGTTCAAGTCCTGCAATAGCCGGACTTAATTTCAACAACGGCCCGGTAACTTTAGCCGATGAGCTTCCCGTTATCGCAAAGACCACTAGAATTTTGGTCACCTGAAAATTACTGGTGACATTCCATCGCTTTTTGAGTTTTTCAAACATAGGGGGTAAAGTTAGACATTCGCACTATCATTTTGGATATTGCCCTGAGGATTTAACAGCTCAACAAGGTAATTCTCGAAAAAACTAATGCTAATGTTAAGCCGTTAAATCGATAATTTGCGCCGCTAATTCCTCTCCGATTCGATCTTGGGCTTCATTTGTGGCTGCACCTATGTGGGGGCTCAAAGAACAATATTCGTTCATTAAAACCTGAATGGCCGGAGTAGGTTCATTTTCAAAAACATCCAAAGCAGCAAACGAAAGTTGTCTCGATTCTAGTGCTTCAATAAGGGCGACTTCGTCGACCACACCACCTCTTGCTGCGTTAATGAGTCCTGAACCGACCTTCATTTTTGACAGCTCATTAGCCCCAATGACATAATCTTTTTGAGCCGGAACATGCAGGGTAATAAAATCGCTTTCCGCCAAAACCGTGTCAAAACTTGAGCTGGTGAGATCAAAGTTCATTTCTTGCTCATCGTAAAATTTTAAATTGATGGTCGCAGAGGGGACATACTGATCAAAATATATAACGCGCATACCTGAACCTAGGGCAATTTGAGCAACAGCCTTTCCGATACGACCAAATCCAATAATTCCCAATGTTTTTCCACGTAGTTCGCGTCCTTTGGCATAGGCTTTTTTTAGACTTCCGAAGTTAGTGTCTCCTTCTAGAGCCATGGCGCGATTGGATTGATGTAAAAATCGTACTCCACCGTATAGATGAGCAAATACAAGCTCAGCCACCGAAGCCGAAGAGGCTGCTGGGGTGTTGATTACGTGTAATCCCTTAGATCGGGCGTAATCCACATCGATATTGTCCATTCCGACACCACCACGACCGATAATTTTCAAGCCTGGACAGGCGTCGATGAGTTCTTTTCGCGCCGTTGTTGCACTGCGCACCAAAAGAACTGATATCGATTCTTGATTGATATAATTAACTAGTTGCTCTTGAGCAACTTTGGTGGTGCTTACACTATATCCTGCTTTTTCAAGGGCCTGAACCCCACTTTGAGAAATGCCATCGTTGGCGTGTACTTTTATCATGTTTCTAATATAATCGTTACTCAATGCGCTTAAACTTTGCGCTCAAATTCTTTCATTACTTCAATTAACACCTGAACGCTTTCCAAGGGCATGGCATTGTATATAGAGGCGCGGTATCCTCCGACACTACGATGGCCATTTAAACCGCTAATACCTGCCTCCTTGCATAATGTGTCGAATATTGCTTTTTGACTTTCAACGGTCAAATTAAAGGTGGCATTCATTATTGAGCGATCCTCCACCTGAGCAAAACCTTTAAATAATGGATTACGATCAATCTCAGTGTAGAGCTGATTAGCCTTTTCTTTATTGTTTTTTTCAATGGCACCCACACCGCCTTTTTCTTTTAACCACTTAAGGGTCAGCAGTGAAACATAGACAGCGACTACAGGAGGAGTATTGAACATACTCTCTTTTTCTTTATGGACTCGATAATCCAGCATTGAAGGAATGGGTCTGGGTGCATCACCCAGTAAATCATTTTTGATCACTACAAGCGTCGTTCCCGCGGGCCCCATGTTTTTTTGGGCTCCAGCATAGATGAGGTCAAATTTTGAATAATCTAAAACTCGAGAAAATATATCGCTACTCATATCACAAAACACAGGGACCGAAGTCTCTGGAAGATGCTGAATTTGTGTACCAAATATGGTATTGTTACTCGTGCAGTGAAAATAGTCACTGTCCTCAGGAATCTGATAGCCTTTGGGGATATAGCAGAAGTTTTGATCTTTCGACGAAGCGACCTCGATTACCTCTCCAAATAATTTAGCTTCTTTAATTGCTTTGCTAGACCAAGTTCCCGTATTGAGATAGGCTGCTTTGTGTTTTAAAAAGTTATAGGGAGCCATAACAAATTGTGTACTCGCCCCTCCTTGTAAAAATAAAGCACTATACTCACTGGAATCCAATCCTAGCAATTCCAGTGCAAGGGCGCAGGCTTGATCCATAACTTCAATAAAATCCTTACTTCGGTGTGAGATTTCCATAATGGACAGTCCCGAGTTGTTAAAGTCCAAAAGCCCTTGTGAAGCTTGATGCATGACCTCTTGAGGGAGTATTGAGGGACCAGCACTAAAATTGTGTTTTTTCATAGCCATAAAATGAGCCTACAAAGATGAGAAATATCGGGGCAAACCACTAAAGAATGAGTACAACTTATCAATATAATTTTAACAAAAACTAGGTTTTTTTCAACGATAAGGTTTTCGCCCAGAGGTGAATCAAAGCGAATTAGCAAAGGCTAGTGTATTGACCCCATCGGCGTAATCATCAAGGGCCGGGCATTGGGTTTGGCCAAAATCAACCGTGCATAGATCTTGCTCTGCACCCACAACGCATTGAATATGTTCATTTAAGTTTAAAAGTTGTGTTCCTAGGTTGTTTAGATTGTCATAATATTCATAAAAAACCACTGCGATTGGCGAAACAAGTTCAGTATCTTCCTTGAGCAGGAGAAATTCATTGTCTATTAAGGGCACTTGTCCCATAAGGTACACCGCTTTATTATAGTCGTAATTATTCATGTATTTGTCATGCTGCATGACCTTAGCATAGCTAAGTACGGCCCCAAAAAAAGGTTGAAAATCATAGTCTTGAGGCACATATAACTTGGAAACATTGCGACATCCCAGGCCGAAGTATTGAAAAATATCTTTTGATAAGGCCTCTAGTTGCTGTGGACTTTCCTTACCTGACAATACTGCCGCACTGGTTCTATTTTTTCTGATAATTTTGGGGTAATTCTTGAAATAATGCTCAAAATGCATGGCAGAATTATTACTGCCCGTGGCGATGACCCCATCAAAATTCTTTAAAGGCCCCTCTGCCCAAGCGATATAGGGGGCGAATTCAGGTTCTATAGTTTCTAAAAGATTTAAAATAAACCTGGTGAGTACAGGATCTTTGCTCGAAGATTTACACAGAATTTTATGTCCTGAAATCAATGCAGAAAGAATATCATGAAAACCTACCAGAGGAATGTTACCGGCTAAAACTAGTGCTATGGTTTTAACGCCGTTTGAAGTTTGGCAATAATCCTTTGTCCAGCGGGATAATGCCTGGTCAGAAAGCTGCTTAGACCATTCGAGCAGCGCTAGACTCACCTGTTCTTGATTAAACCACTTATTGTGGCCGTATATTTCGGAGTATAAATCAGGGTATGATTCAGGTTGATTCCCAATTTTGCCCATTTCTTGACCCAGTCTAACAAAGGCATTTATACGCTGATTTAATTGCATAAGATTGTTTGGAGAACCCCCAGTTAGATATTAAATTTGCACAAATTTAGAAAAACAAATTGCTATGGCCATTATCATTACTGACGAATGTATCAATTGTGGTGCTTGTGAGCCAGAGTGTCCGAACACTGCCATTTACGAGGGTGCAGACGATTGGCGATACAGCGACGGAACAGATTTGAACGGCGACGTGGTTTTGCCTTCGGGCAAGGCCGTTAATGCTCAAGAGGCTCAGATTCCTATCAGCGACGAATATTATTATATTGTTCCAGATAAATGCACTGAGTGTAAAGGATTCCACGAAGAACCTCAATGTGCCGCGGTATGTCCCGTAGATTGCTGTGTCCCTGATGATGCCCATGTAGAATCAGAGGAAGTGCTTTTGGCCAAACAGCGGTTTATGCATTTTGAATAGACTGTTTAAAGCAAGCCTTATCTCTTATTGTCAGGTTTTTTCATTAGCGCTTTGCGCTGTGCTTCTAGTGCTTCTAGTTGTTTTTGATATTGCGCTTCGAGCGCCTTTTTTTGGGCTTCTGCTTTAGCTTTTTGTGCTTCAATTGAAGCTCTTAATAAGGCTTCTCGTGCTGCTTTTAATTCGGCCACTTTGGCTTGATTTAGGCTGTCTTTGATCCTTTGATCTGCACTGTTAATGGTATCATTTATCTGAATACTTCTTTCGGTAGCGCTTTGATTGACAATGCTGTTTCCAGCAACTACGACCGTACCCTTGATTTGCTGGGTAGATTGTTGTTCACTAATGGTTATGTTTTGGCCATTATTCGTAATTACACGCTTTACTGTGACGACCTCTTTTACGGTCTCATTATTTTGACTGAACACCGATATTGGGATCAATAAAATAACAGTGATATAATGTCTCAATTTCATTTATTCAAATTTGGTACTAAGTTAAGCAGACCAAGTCTAAATTTCCAAAAATTCATATTTAATGAAGTCTATGTGATATATTTGCACCCCATAATTTATTAGGATGAAAGCAGGTATAGTGGGATTGCCCAACGTAGGAAAATCGACTCTTTTTAATTGTTTATCGCAGGCCAAAGCCCAAAGTGCAAACTTTCCATTTTGTACCATTGAGCCTAATATTGGAGTGGTCAATGTGCCCGACCCACGTTTGATAAAGCTTGAAGAATTGGTTAAGCCCCAGCGCGTAATGCCTGCTACAGTTGAGATTGTCGATATTGCTGGATTGGTCAAAGGCGCGAGCAAAGGAGAAGGTTTAGGAAATCAATTTTTAGCCAACATCAGAGAAACAGATGCCATTTTACATGTATTGCGCTGTTTTGATAATGATAATATTGTTCATGTGGAATGCCGCGTAGACCCTGTGGCTGACAAAGAAATTATCGATATGGAATTGCAGCTCAAAGACCTTGAAACAGTCGAGAAGAAACTTGAAAAAGTGTATCGTGCTGCTAGAACAGGAAATAAGGAAGCGCAGAAAGAACAGGAAGTACTCAACCGAGTTAAGGAAGCGCTTTCTTCAGGAACCTCCGTTCGTGGTGTTCAAATCGATAGTGATTTGCGCAAAGAGTACATCACTCCAGTTCAATTCATTACCGACAAGCCCGTATTGTACGTTTGTAATGTAGATGAAGGCGCTGCGGCAACGGGCAATGATTATGTTGATCAGGTACGTGAATTGGCTGCGGCTGAAGGCGCAGAGGTCCTGGTGTTGGCTGTAGCCACAGAAGCCGATATTACTGAATTAGAGACTTATGAGGAGCGCCAAATGTTCCTTGATGATTTAGGCCTAGATGAGCCGGGAGCCTCGAAGCTGATTAGAAGTGCCTATGCTTTATTAAACTTGCAGACTTATTTTACTGCGGGGGAAAAAGAAGTTCGTGCTTGGACCATTCCCGTTGGCGCCACGGCTCCGCAAGCCGCTGGTGTTATTCATTCTGACTTTGAAAAAGGTTTTATTCGTGCTGAAGTTATTGCTTACGACCACTATGTTCAGTTTGGAAGTGAGGCTAAGGTTCGCGAGGCCGGTAAACTTGGTGTTGAGGGCAAAGAATACATCGTCAAAGATGGCGATGTAATGCATTTTAGATTTAACGTTTAGGTTGCCTACAATCCCAAGGGTTACTGGGGTAAAAACTTCTGTTTTAAATTGCTTTTAGCCCCGTAATTTGAGGGTATAAACCCTTGTTTTTCTTAACAATTATTTGCCCGAATTGTTAATTACTTTAACCGCTCGGGGTTTTTCATTTTTATCGAGAATTTTATCTTAGCGACTCAACAATCGCCCATGTCAAACACCCAATATACTGAGGACAATATTCGATCGCTCGACTGGAAAGAGCACATCAGACTGCGCCCAGGAATGTATATTGGTAAATTGGGGGATGGTTCTTCAGCAGACGACGGCATTTATATTCTATTAAAAGAGGTCCTGGACAACAGTATTGACGAATATGTTATGGGGGCCGGTAAATCAATAGAGATTCGCATCAAGGACAAAGAAGTGCGTGTTCGAGATTATGGGCGAGGCATTCCGCTGGGAAAAGTCGTAGATGTCGTTTCCAAAATGAACACCGGAGGTAAGTACGATACGCGCGCTTTTAAAAAGTCCGTAGGTCTCAATGGAGTGGGAACTAAAGCAGTGAACGCCCTGAGCAGCTATTTTCGTGTAGAATCCATAAGGGACGGTCAAATGAAGTCTGCTGGCTTTGAGCTAGGTGAGCTTGTCGATGATCCTGTTCCAGAAGAAAGTGCCAAACGCCGTGGAACAAAAGTTATCTTTTCGCCCGACGAGGCTATTTTTAAAAATTTCAAGTTCAGGAATGAGTATGTTGAGAAAATGCTCCGCAATTATGTTTATTTAAACCCGGGACTAACCATTGATTTCAACGGTGAAAAATTTTTTAGCGAAAATGGACTCAAAGATCTACTTGAGGACAATATGCCTGCAGAAGATCGATTATATACAGTAATTCACTTGAAAGGGGAAGACATCGAAATCGCTCTAACCCACAGTAAAACGCAATATAGCGAGGAATACCACAGTTTTGTTAACGGTCAAAATACAACTCAAGGAGGGACTCATCAGGCTGCGTTTAGAGAAGCACTAGTAAAAACTATACGAGAATTTTACGGTAAAAATTATGACTCCAGTGATGTGCGTAAATCCATTGTGGGCGCCATCAGTATTAAGGTCATGGAGCCCGTATTTGAAAGTCAGACCAAGACCAAACTCGGTTCGACGGATATGGGAGGATCAATGCCTACAGTGCGAACTTATGTCAATGATTTTATCAAAACTCATTTAGACAACTTCCTGCATAAAAACCAGGAGGTTGCAGAGAAAATACAGCGTAAAATTATTCAGGCAGAACGCGAGCGTAAGGAACTCAGTGGTATCAGAAAACTCGCCAAAGAGCGGGCAAAAAAGGCGAGTTTACACAATAAGAAACTCAGAGACTGTCGGGTACATCTGACTGATGCCAAAAGTGACCGTACCCTAGATACAACCTTATTTATCACTGAGGGAGATTCGGCCTCAGGAAGTATTACAAAGAGCCGTGATGTGAACACTCAAGCGGTTTTCAGCCTCAAGGGTAAGCCGCTGAATTGTTATGGGTTAACCAAAAAAATCGTTTATGAAAACGAAGAGTTTAATCTTTTGCAGGCAGCGCTGAACATTGAAGAATCTCTAGAAGATTTGCGATACAACAATATTGTTATTGCTACAGACGCAGACGTAGATGGGATGCACATAAGACTCCTTTTGATTACCTTCTTTTTGCAATTTTTCCCGGAACTCATCAAAGAAGGTCATTTATATATTCTCCAAACCCCGCTCTTTAGAGTGCGCAATAAAAAGAAAACAATCTATTGCTATTCGGAGCAAGAGCGTATTGATGCGATAGAAGAGTTAAAGCCAAAGCCAGAAATTACCCGATTTAAAGGGCTCGGTGAAATATCCCCAGATGAGTTCAGGCATTTTATAGGAGAGGACATACGATTAGACCCGGTCATGCTGGATAAAGCGATGAGCGTGGAGGAAATGCTCAGTTTTTACATGGGCAAAAACACCCCAGATCGTCAAGAATTTATCATCAATAATCTAAAAGTCGAATTGGATCAAGTTGAAGCATCTGCATGAGTGAGGAATTAGAGCATATCGACCCAGAATTGACCTCAGATACGGAAGGGACAGACGTTCAAGAGACTATTACCAGGGTCACTGGAATGTATCGTGACTGGTTCTTGGATTATGCAAGCTATGTTATTCTAGAGCGGGCGGTGCCCGCAATTGAGGACGGTTTTAAGCCTGTTCAACGCCGTATCATGCATGCCATGAAAGAGCTGGATGATGGGCGCTACAATAAGGTGGCAAATATAGTGGGGCATACGATGCAGTATCACCCCCATGGCGACGCCAGTATCGCTGATGCCATGGTGCAAATCGGCCAAAAAGATTTGCTTATTGACACTCAAGGTAACTGGGGTAATATTTATACTGGGGATAATGCCGCTGCATCGCGATATATAGAGGCTCGTTTGTCCAAATTTGCTTTAGACGTAGTATTCAATCCTAAAATTACAGATTGGCAAGCCTCGTACGACGGTCGTAAGAAAGAGCCGATTAATTTACCGGTGATGTTTCCACTTCTTTTGGCTCAAGGCGCTGAAGGGATTGCAGTAGGGCTCTCGACAAAAATCTTACCGCATAATTTTGTTGAGTTAATCGATGCTTCTATCAAGCATCTACAAGGCAAACGTTTCGAGATTTTACCGGACTTTCCCACAGGAGGTTTGATGGATGCTTCTCAGTATAATGAGGGCAAGCGCGGTGGAAAAATACGCTCTCGAGCCTTAATCAATCAGCTCGATAAAAGTACTTTGGTGATTAAAGAAATCCCTTTTGGGACCAACACCTCTAGTTTGATTGATTCAATACTCAAGGCAAATGATAAAGGTAAAATTAAAATCAAGCGCATAGAAGATAATACGGCGGCAGAGGTAGAGATTTTGATCCATTTACCCTCAGGAATTTCACCAGATAAAACCATAGACGCCCTTTATGCCTTTACCAGTTGTGAGACTTCAATTTCTCCGCTGGGATGTGTTATTGAGGATAACAGGCCTTTATTTATTGGGGTCAATGAAATGCTCAAACGTTCGACAGATCGAACTGTGAATTTGCTCAAACGGGATTTAGAATATCAGCTAAACGATTTAGAAGAACAATGGCATTTTGCCTCCTTGGAGCGCATTTTTATAGAGAATCGCGTCTATCGTGATATTGAAGAAGTTGAAACTTGGGAGGGTGTTATTGAGGCTATTGACTTAGGGCTAAAACCGCACATTACGCATTTAAAAAGGGCCTTAACCCCCGACGATATCGTCCGCCTTACAGAAATTCGGATCAAACGAATTTCAAAATTTGATATCGATAAGGCGCAACAGAAAATTGATGCTCTTGAGGACCAGATTGCGCAAATAAAGCATGATTTAGTTCACTTGATTGACTACGCAATTACTTATTTTAATCGCCTTAAAAAGGACTATGGCCCGGGTCGTGGGCGCAAAACTGAAATTCGTGTTTTTGACGACATCGAAGCGACTAAGGTGGTTATCAGAAACACGAAGCTTTACGTTAATCGTGAAGAGGGCTTTATAGGTACCAGTATGCGCCGAGACGAGTATCTGACCGATTGCAGTGATATAGACGATATCATTGTTTTTACGGAATCTGGGCAAATGATGGTTACCAAAGTCAGCGATAAGACTTTTGTCGGTAAAGGAATTATCTATGCCGGCGTTTGGAAGAAAAAGGACAAGCGCACCATTTATAACCTGATTTATAAGGATGGATCAAAAGGAGCGACTTATGTTAAGCGTTTTGCAGTGACAAGTATTACTCGTGATCGTGAATATGATATAATGGCCGGAAATGCCGGATCTCAAGTTCTTTATTTCACTGCCAATCCTAATGGAGAAGCTGAGGTTGTCACCGTATTGCTACGTCAATCAGGCAGTATAAAAAAACTCAAATGGGATCTCGATTTTTCCGATATTTTGGTCAAGGGGCGTGACTCCAAAGGAAATATCGTTTCTAAATATGCCGTTAAGCGCATTGAACTTAAAGAAAAAGGATTATCAACACTGAAACCGCGGAAAATATGGTTTGATGATACTGTTCAAAGACTCAATGTCGACGGACGCGGTGAGCTGCTTGGGGAGTTTACCTCAGACGATCGCTTGTTGATTATCCGACAAAATGGAACTGTAAAGACGGTGTTACCTGATATGTCTCTACATTTTGATGACGACATGATTGTTCTTGAACAATGGAAAAAGGACAAACCTATTACCGTGATTTATTGGGCGGGGGACAAAGAGTTGTTTTATGTTAAACGTTTTTTAATTGAAAACCCAGAACGTGAGGAATTGGTCATCAATGATCATTCTAAGTCTTATTTAGAGAAGGTGTTCACTGATTACCGACCAATGGCTGAACTAATTTTCGTCAAAGAACGCAATAAAGCCCGAAAGGACAGCCTAGAAATTGACTTGGAGTCATTTATAGCAATTAAGGGTATTTCTGCTTTAGGGAACCAGCTGACCAAAGATAAAGTACTCGAGATTAATGCTTTAGAGCCCCTGGTCTACGAAGAAGAGGTTGAAAGCGAGGTCGAGCCTGATCTAGATTTTGAGGTTCAAAGTGAGACCACGGCAAATGAATCTGCCAAAAATCTTGCAGATATCGAGGTGCACCCTGAGCCTGTCGATGACTCAGTTCAAGAAAATCAATCGGAAAATGAAAATCCGCCAAGTACGGATAACACCCCAGGTCAAACCTCATTATTTTAGCACCTAGGATCGATTTACTCGCCCTTTGAGTGTTTTTGCATCCCCGACTGCCTTGTATTCAAATTCGTAACCTGAGGCGTCTGTGCGCAGTATTTTTACGTGTATGGCCTGATCTTCAGCTCTGTTTTTTGGATAACGTTTTTGAATAATATATTCGCAATTGTTGATCCAACGAAGATCTGAAGTATCCTGTTTTCCTTGATAATATTCCACCTCAAAGCCCTCGAATCGCTCAAATTCGCTAGTTTCAATTTGCCCACCTATCGCGGTAGAAAAAGTAAATGTTCCTGTTTTGTAGGCATCGCAATCCCTTTGATTATCGAAACAGCCCGAAAAGACTACTGCAACAATTACATGCAAGAACAAGGTTTTAGTGAAATGGGTCATGGTATAAATTTCGCCAAAAAATCACAAATGACCGTCTTGATTTAAGATTTAAGGTGTATAAGTTTTAAACTTTCCATTTTGGTAAAAAACTACAATGCGCTCAATTGCGCCAAAATCAGTACTCAATTCTTGCGGACTTGAGTTTGATGTGGGAAAATCAGGAGGAATTTTATCGATTAACTCTTTTTCTGATTCATTTGATGACTTTTCTGAAAAAAGATCGGGTACGTCTTTGGTTTTATTTTTTGATTGGGTAGGGAAGTGACCCTCTCCATTGAGCAGCCAATAAAGTTCTACTTCAGGAAATTGATTAAGTACTTTTAAAACAAATTCTAAACTTGGTTTATTGCGTCCCGAAAGAAGGTGTGAAATGGTTGAGCGATTAACCGCTAAAATATCAGAAAAAGTAGCTGCTGTGATTCCGTAATAATCTAGAATTTCACCCAATCTTTTCGCGAATTCTGCACTGTTTACCATTGTAATTTAATTGTTTACCAAAGCTAACAAATAAAGGTTAATAATGGTGTTTACAATAGTAAATTTAATCTTTAATACCTCAATTAATTTAACTTATTACTTGAAATAATATTATTTAAAACACTGATATGAAGTAATTTAAAATTTATTTGTTCCATATGTGCTTATCGTAGTAAATAATTGGGCTTAATTTGCCCTTTTTTGAACTCATTTTCCCAATCAAACCGATTTACAATTGTAAACAAGTAGATGCTTACCTTTGTTTTGTAATGATAGTACCTGAGCAAATAGAACAATTATATGCGGCGATAAAAACCATGCATTTATGCCATCGCTATACCCCGCCTAGCGTGTTAAATGAACTCATTGGAGGCGCAAAAGCTCAAGGTATTTATAAGACAGTGGGCACCTCAATACAAGGCCGAGAAATTGGATATGTGGAACTCGGAAATGGCAAAAATAAAATACTAGCTTGGTCTCAAATGCACGGTGATGAATCTACGACCACCCGTGGGTTAATTGATCTTTTTTCATTTTTAAATCAAAATGAGTATCATACAGATATCGTTCGTTCGATTTTGGAAACTCATAATTTAAGATTTGTTTTCCAGCTCAATCCCGATGGTGCGCTTGCATACTGCCGTGAGAATGCCCTTGGTTTTGACTTGAATCGCGATGCCAATACCCAATTTCAACCCGAGAGCAAACTGCTCAATGAATTAGTTACTGAATTTAAACCAGATTTATGTATTAATTGTCATGATCAAAGAAGTTTGTACAGTATAAATAAAGGCATCACACCTCCAGTAATATCATTTTTATCACCTGCCGCAGATAAGGGTCTAAGCCTTACACCTGCTCGCTTAAAGGCTATGGAATATATCATTTCGGCTCAGAGTCAACTTCAAAATTCTGGCTTTGATAAAATCGGTCGCTATAATGAGTCTTATTGCGACAGTTGTTTTGGGGACTACTTTCAATCTCAAGGAATTCCTACCTTGCTCATAGAGGCGGGGCACATAATTGGAGACCACCAGCGCGAAAAATCACGGTTTGTAGTTTTTCTGGCATTGCTCGGGATTTTAAATAATGAGCCAAAGAAGCCATTGGACGCTAAGGAAGTCGTTAATCGTTATTATAATATCCCAGAAAACCAAAATATGCTGCGGGATATAGTCTTAAAAAATGTACGTTATAAAGGTAAAATAGTGGATCTAGGACTCCAGAATCGCTACGTTTTGTCTCAAGGAGCGCTTAAATTGGAGACTTATGTACATGATATTGTCGCACCGGGAGCGATTTTGGGCTATAAAATGCAAGACATAAACGATGAAGAAATATTGATAAATTCTCACGAAAACGATTTCGAAAATAAATTAATCGTAAGGATTTTGTTAAAAAAGTCTGGTTTATTGATAAAAATCTAAAAAAAAAGCGAGTTTTTCTTCGGCCAATTTTATTTTTGTAAAAAAAATGAAATGGCCAAGTTTAAATTAGACGAAACAGATCACGACATTCTCGAAATGTTGATTGAAAATACCCGCACACCGTTTACGGATATCGCTAAAAAGCTCAATATCTCGGCTGGAACAGTGCATGTACGAGTGAAAAAAATGGAAGAGTCCAATATAATTACGGGTTCTTCATTGATGGTAGATTACAAGAAACTAGGTTATTCATTTATTGCCTATGTCGGAATTTATCTTAACAAAACCTCTCAAACACAATTTGTCCTTGAGCGGTTACAAGAAATACCCTATGTGACCGTAGCCCATGTGACTACCGGTAAATTCAATATTTTCTGTAAAATTCGTGCAAAGAAAACAAGCCACGCAAAAGAAATTATCTTTCGTATAGATGATATTGAAGGGGTAACACGCACTGAGACTATGATTTCTCTGGAAGAGAGCATCAATGATAAAAAACGTCTGATGCACTCAATTTTTAATGAGATTTAATCAATATCGACAAAATCATCATCACCGTCCTGACCAGAATCCGGTATATCGGTAGATTCTTCAAAGGGCTCATTTGATTCTGAGTCGATATCGTCTTCTTCTTCGAAATTGGCAATGGATGCTTCAAGTTTGGCGCTAACTTTAACCAAATATATGGTATCCTGATCACGGACCTCTACCGCCTCAATGATTTGATTTTCAGCATTTCGAAAACTGATGATATCCTCATCGTCGTAGCCATCGGGATATTTGTTAGCCAAGAGACTAAGAATCCCAGGAGTAAGTTTTTTATAATCAACAATGATGCGTCTCATTAATCTTGAAATAATATTTTAAATATAAGTCAAGATTTAATTCACTCAGCAGCTTGCCAAAAATTAAATGCTTCGAAAATTTCTTCGTTAGTTATTTGACAATCCAGAACATAGTCTCCTATGTCTTTCAATAAAACAAAATTTATGCGCCCGTGGGAGTTTTTTTTGTCGTGTTTTAAGTAGGAGATTATCATTTGTTGTGCCTCCGCGTCAAAGTAATAATCCGGTAATATTTTTTTCAATTTAGCTCGATATACAAATAGAGTTTCTTTAGAAAATCCTTGTGTGGTATGCGATAAATATAGGGCCAATGCCATACCAATTCCCACGGCCTCACCGTGCTTTATGTAATCCTTGGGGTAATTATCTAAACAGTAGCTTTCGATGGCATGCCCTAATGTGTGTCCAAAATTTAGGGTTTTCCGTCTTCCATGCTCAAAAGGATCCTGGATAACAACTTCATTTTTAATTTTTACAGACTCCCAGATTAGCTGGGCTACTTCAGAATTGTCAAGACGGGGAGTTTTAAGACAATTATCAAGATATTCTTTGTTCGTTATAAAACCGTGTTTCACCATTTCCATCCAGCCTGAACTTAATTCTCGCTCAGGTAAGGTGTTGAGAAACTCAGGGAAAATAAAAATGCCTTTGGGCTGGGCTACCACGCCTATTTGATTTTTAAGGACCCCTAAATCGATACCTGTTTTTCCGCCGATAGCGGCGTCAACCATAGAAAGAAGGGTAGAAGGGATATTAATATAGTCTATACCTCGTCGAAAGGTACTGGCTACAAATCCACCGAGATCCGTTACCACGCCACCACCTAAATTAATCATTACGCTTTTGCGGTCCGCTCCACTATTTGTCAATTCTTCCCATAATTTTTGTGTCCATTCAATTGATTTCGAGCTTTCTCCTTGAGGAATCGTCAACACTTTTAGGTTTTTTTTATCAATGTTTTCCTCAAATATGGGGTAGCAAAATTTCAGAGAGGCCTCATCTGTCAGAACAAAAATTGTACTCCACAGGTTCTTATTTAAAGTCCTATTAAGAATGGACCATGCTGGCGCACCTATACTTATATTATGGTCAGTATTTTCAATAGAATAGGACATTTAGAAAAGCCTTTTTGTGAAAAAAATAAAGTTCAAATCTAACTATATTTGTGCTTATTTATAGACTGTATGGCAGGAAATAAGCTGTTTGATAATACCGAAAAGGCATTTGCATTAAAGACAGATGCCTCTTTAGAAAGGGCATACGCGCTTTTTAGAATGATTTCAAGTGAGTCTTTGGTAAAAATCGGTACTAACCTAACTAAGTTAGCCTTGAATATGCACCTGCCTGTGGAAGGATTAATACGGGCTACAGTTTTTGACCATTTTTGTGGTGGTGTTAATGAGCAAGACGCCATGAAGGTTGTCAAATCCTTGCAATCTTTGGGGGTACGTTCAGTATTGGATTATTCTGTAGAAGGTAAAGAGGAGCAGGCTCAATTTGATGCCACTCGGGATAAAGTTCTTTCTTTAATTGAATTTTCTACCGAGAAAGCCTCCATGCCTTTTGCAGTTTTTAAACCGACGGGATTAGGGCGCTTTAAAATTTGGGAGGCCAGCGCTCAAGGAGCTCTAAGGGGCCCACTAGTTGAAGAATGGAATCGTGTTGTTCAGCGGTATGATGATTTAGCGCGTGCGGCCCAATCCAATAACCTTATGCTATTGATTGACGCAGAGGAATCGTGGATGCAAGATGGAGCAGATGCCTTGTGTACGCAAATGATGTTTCGTTATAATAAAGTTCAGCCCGTAGTTTTTAATACACTTCAGTGTTATCGTCATGATCGCCTGGATTATCTTAAAGAAATACATCTTCAAGCTAAATCAAAAGGGATAAAACTAGGTTTTAAAGTGGTGCGCGGTGCCTATATGGAAAAGGAGAATGACCGTGCTCGTAATATGGGCTACGCTACACCTATTTGTCGAGATAAGCGGCATACAGATGACGTCTTTGATGCCGTAGTGGCTTACATTCTCAAAAATATAGAAGATATTTCCTTATTTATAGGATCCCACAATGAGGAAATCACGCTAAGGGCCATAGATTTGATGGAAGAACATGGAATTGATAAAAACGACACGAGAGTATGGTTCGGTCAATTATATGGCATGAGCGACCACATAACCTACAATTTATCGGACCAGGGCTACAATGTCGCTAAGTACATTCCCTTTGGTCCTGTCAAAGATGTAATGCCTTATCTTATTCGGCGAGCAGAGGAAAACACATCTGTGGCTGGTCAAACCAGTCGCGAACTGGAACTGCTAAAAAAAGAATTAAAGCGTCGTAAAGCAGCACGAGAGTAATTCTAATTTACTATCATAATTTTTTCCATCAATCTGCAAATTATAGATGGTAATTTTATTAATCGTCACATTATTAATTTTTATTGTTGGTAGGATTTGGAGATATTAGTCATGAATTTGTCCAAACAAACCAATATGAATAAAAATTACCTGCTTTTTTTCATTGTCTGCATTTTATCTGCGCCAATGTTTTCTCAAGGTCCCAGTCAGCAGTATCTGGACATGATTGGTTACGAGGAGTTACTTGTATTGTTCAACGATTTCGAATCTGATTCTACCACCCAAAAAAAATAATTCTTACTTACAGAAATCGTGCAGAAAAAGAAGGGGATAGCCTAAAAGTTGCGCGCAGTTATGATCGTTTGGCCAGAATATTTACACCACAAAAAAACATTCAATATGCCGATTCATTAATCGATTATACTAAAGACTGGAACAACATAACTTATCCGGCACTAGCTTATATACTTAAAGGATTTGAATTTGGAAGACTTGATAATGTAAAAAACTAGTATGAGAGCCTAACTGAGGCTTTAGAGTTATCAATTAAAAACAACAATGTAAGTCAGCAATTATTTGTGCTAGACTTAATGATTTATTTAAGAGCAACCTGGGGAGATGTTTTCAAGGCGATTGAATTGCAGAAACAACGTCATTCAATTTTAATGTCTGATGATAATTTTGATGGAATTAAAAGAAGTACAAGAAAAGAATTACATAATGAGATTCCTTCAATTTTCACAGAAACTGTATAGACTTCATATAAGTCTTTTGTGCGTTGTTATGTGAAATCAGGGAGCTATGTATTAGCTGAAAATTAAGTCGATTCAATCAGATTATATATTGATAAAAACAAGGGCTTAATTGATGTGGACGAACACATTCTTTGAATTCTTGATTCTGATACGGAAATTAAATATTGGAAAGAAGATTTTGCACGAGTTTTGAATAATCTTGAGAGTGTCAATAAAATGAACGAATATGACGAATATCCGAGGCTTAAATCAAATATCATGTTATTCGGCGGATTGACTCATTATGAATTAGGTAATTACAACTTATCTAAGAAATATCTTGAAGAAGCTTTTGTTTTAAAGGACAATAGCTATAATGGTTTTTTCGATAATTACGATAGGTTGCTGTATCAAGGACTTAATAATATTTATACCCATTATGAGAAATATGATTTCAAGGTAAATTTATTAAATAGGCTCATATATATGGACAGTATTAGCATTGCGAATTATAAATATATAGAGCCGTCTTTCATTGCTAAATTCGAAACTCCAGAGCTTCTGAGATCTAAAGAAAAAACTATTGAAAAGCTGAAGGCAAAAAAACAGAAATTCCTTGTACATGATTATAGTTTCGATAATTGTAATCATTTCTTCTAGCCTATTGGCCTGGAGTTACTACAGACAACAAGTTGTTTATCGACGCCGATTTGAGAAATTAATGAAGGATGAAAAGCTTTCTGATAAAAGCGATGCTAGCAGTGATGATGAATCAATTAAATCACAACTTTCTCAGGAGATTGTTTCTGATATACTGAGAAAGCTCCAGAAGTTCGAAAAAAATAATGATTTTCTCAACTCAAGCCTTAGTTTAATGAGTTTAGCCAAGAAGTTTAACACAAATTCAAGCTATTTATCAAGAGCGCTTAATTCGAGTAAGTTAATTAATTTCTCGCAATACCTCAATGACCTACGAATCGATTTTGCGGTGTCACAATTTAAAAATGATGCGGTTTTTAGAAAATATACCATTGAAGCAATTACCACGGAGTGCGGTTATAATAATTCTGCCTCATTTTCAAGATCGTTTTATAAAAAAACAGGAATACATCCCTCATATTTCATAAATGAAATTATTAAGGATCAGAAGGCTGAATAGAAATTAATTCTGTTACTTTTTCATCTACTTGAAATCTAAATTCAAAACTTCCTTGCGGTATAAATGTTATAAAGACAGAATAAATATTCGGAAGTTCATTGGAGATTTCACTTTTTTGAAAGTTAACCTCTCCCTGGATAAACACAGAAGCAACCTGAGCCGAATCCAATTCAAAGCTCATCAAGGTTCTTTGTAATTCATCCGATTTAAACAGGGGTTTACTTTTCAAGAATTTTAATGTTCTTGCGTTTGGTCCATAATCACATGAAGTTTTTTTTCCTGACAGAAAAAACATGAGTAAGATTATACCTAATCCAACACCGCCCAAATAATAAACAAGACGTTTAATAAAGCTCACAAGGAATTATAAAATCAAAAGATTAATATCTCGAGAAGGCATATCGAACCATTTTGAAATAGTTCTGTTAGTTAAAATGCCTTTATACATATATGCTCCGGACTTTAAACCATAATTAAATCGAATTGACGATTCTATGCCTCCATTATTGCCAATATTCATTAAAAACGGTGCGATAATATTACTCAGAGCAAGTGATGCTGATCTGGGGTATCGTGCAGAGATATTTGGCACCCCGTAATGAATTACATCATGTAGCACAAATGTTGGATCATCGTGAGTAGTTAATCGAGAGGTTTCAATACATCCTCCAGAGTCAATACTAACATCGACTATAACAGAACCTTTTTTCATGAACTCAACTAAGTCCTCAGTGATTACCATTGGGGATCGGTCCATTCCTTTGAGTGCCCCAATAATCACATTACAGCGTCTCACGGCTTTGAGCAATGACTTGGGTTGAATAGTCGAAGTGTGAATGTTGCCATTTAATCGCGTTTGTAATTTTCTTAAGCGATTAATTGATGGATCAAAAACTTTTACTTTAGCCCCTAAACCTAAAGCAGTTTTGGCTGCATAATATCCAACGGTACCAGCCCCAATTATAACAACTTCGGTTGGTGCTACACCAGCGATATTTCCTAATAATAGTCCTGTACTTGATTCATGTTGACTTAAAAGCTCAGAGGCAATTAAAATAGATGAAGTACCCGCCAATTCACTAAGAGTTTGAAGTATGGGATAATCTCCATCCTGTTCTTTGACATATTCAAACGCAATGGCTGTGATTTTTTTAGCCTGCAGTAAATCAAAATAGGCTTTATTTTGGCTTTTTATCTGAATCGCCGAAATAAGAAAGGTATTAGGTTTTATCCATTGAGCTTCTTCTAATGTGGGCGGCTCAATTTTCAAAATAATAGGAGATTCGAAAACCTTCTGTGTATCAGGCGTAATTTCCGCCCCAGCTTCTGAATAATCGTGGTCTGTGAACCCTGCATTCTCGCCAGCCATTGATTCAATTAAAACTCGATGTCCATCTTTTACCAAATCAGATACTGAGTCAGGAGTCAAAGGAATTCGTGTTTCCTGCAAATGTCTTTCTTTTGGAATACCGATAAAGAGTCGTTCACTGTTACGAGAAATATCTAACATTTCCTCTTGTGGAAGTAACTCATGTGGAAAAAACGGTGAAGACTTGCCCAACCTGTTAATGCTTAATGAAACAAATCTTTAATTTGTTGCCAAGTGTTTTTCTCTTGAGATAGTTCTTTTTCAAAAGACTTTAAATCTTTGTCTTTTAAACTATGTGATAATTTGGCTATGATTAAATAAACGGCTGGGATTAAAACTGCCATTAATGGTAAAATGAAATAGAGTTCTAATTCATCGAGATTTTGACTTTCATTAATTATTCCCCAGAGTTGAAAAGAATACATGGCAATAGGGACCAATATGATCCAATGCCACCAATGCTTACAAGTGAAAAACCAGATTAAGAGAAGATAAAGCGGAACAAATTTACCAACGAAATACCAAGCGTAATCAAACATTGAATAAAAGCTCGTATTAATAGAAAATAAAAAAGTTTCCCAAGATTTATTATCATCAGTGAAACTTTTATATGGATAAAAAATAAAAGGACTTAATGCAATCAATAAAACGATAAGTCCTCCTATTACGAGGGATTTTTTACCCGTTTTGGGGTGGTCTGTTTCTGTCTCTGTCGATTTGTTAATCGATTTGATCATCATTGATGTTTTCGGGTGTACAAGATACAAATAATGTAGCACCGAACAACAGCACTAAAAGTAGACTTTTAATTGTCATAACACTAGGTTTTGTGAGTTTAAGACTACAAACCTAGACTGAAAAAAAAAACAAGTTTTGGAAAAGTTTTAGTGGTATTTTGTAAAGTTTGGCTTTACAAATAAGAGGGAGTATACCTAGCAGTAATAAAATTATCACTGAAAAATAACGTCAAAACAGACTTAATTTACTGTATGTTACCTATTTATGTTTCTTGAGCGATAAACTCCTTTTTGTATCTGTTACTTTATTTAATTCAATTTCCACATATTCTTGTGGCAATAATCCTACAATTAAATCAGGCCATTCAATTAAGTTCCAACAATCCTCTTCTAAGAATTCATCAAAACCTATATCCAAAGCTTCTTCAAGCTTTTTTATTCTGTAAAAATCATAATGATAAATTTTACAGGTAATCGAATTATACTCGTTCATCAAGGCAAATGTGGGACTTGAGACTACGTCTTGACTATTTAAGTTTTTAACTATAGCTTTTATTAAAGTGGTCTTACCCGATCCCATCGAGCCCTTAAACAGTATGATTTTTGAATGAACGTCCTTTAAAATAGTTTTAGCGACATTGTCTATGTCAAGTAGACTAAACTCTATTTCCATTACTATTTTATATGTGTGTAAATATACGCATTAAATAGTTAACAGGTAAGAAAATATCGATAAAATACACGAATTCTCCTATTTTTTGGGTTTCATCACTACAAATGGTATAATCATTTCCTCGAGTGAAATTCCGCCATGTTGATAGGTATTGCGATAATAATTGACGTAATGATTGTAATTGTTCGGGTAAGCAAAGAAATAATCACTTTTAGCAAAAATAAAGCTACTGCTCATATTTATAGAAGGTAATCGAACAGCACTTGGATTTTTAATTGCCAAAACTTCTTTTTGATTATAGGTTAAGCTTCGTCCTGTTTTGTAACGCAGGTTCAAACTTGTTTGCTTATCTCCCACAACTTTTGATGGGCTTTTGACATTAATTGTCCCATGATCGGTGGTGATCATGAGCTTAAAATTCATCGCTGCCGCTTGCTGTATGATTTCAAGTAACGGGGAGTTTTTAAACCAACTCGCTGTAAGTGAGCGATATGATTTGTCATTAGAGGCGAGTTCTTTGATGACTTCCATCTCTGTTTTGGCATGTGAAAGCATATCGACAAAATTGTAGACCACCACAGTCAATTGTTCTTCCTTATGTGTTTTAAAATTTTCCGCTAGTTTTTTACCCTGGCGCAAAGAGGTGATTTTGTGATAACTCCAAGTCAAATCCAGTCCAAGTCGTTTTAGTTGCAGCCCTAGAAATTCTTCTTCATATAAATTTTTTCCACCGTCATCCGTATCATTACGCCAATAATTTGGATGTAATTTCTCCATATCCGCGGGGGTTAAGCCGGAGAAAATAGCATTTCTCGAATATTGGGTTGCCGTAGGTAAAATACTGTAAAACAGTAATTCATCGCGCTTTTTGTAAAGGGGATTAAGCAATGGCTCAAAAGCCTTCCATTGATCATAGCGCAGATTGTCAATGACCACAAGCAGAGTGGGTTGGTCGTCAAGCAAAGGGGCCACTTTTTCTTTAAACAAAGTGTGCGACATAATTGGCGCATTATTTTGCCCATCAAACCAGTCCTCATAGTTTTTCTCAATAAACTTGCAAAACTGAGAATTGGCTTCTTGTTTCTGGCTCTCAAGAATCTCCATCATTCCAACATTCTCAATGCTATCGAGTTCCATTTCCCAAAACACCAATTTTTGATAGAGATCGCTCCATTGATTCGGTTGATTTACCGTCGATAAATCCATGGCAATCTTTCGAAATCCTTGTTGGTAGTTTTGATTGGTCTTTTGTGCTATCAAGCGATAGTGATCGAGATTTTTCTTGAGACTAAGCAGTAATTGATTCGGATTAACGGGTTTTATTAGGTAATCGGCTATTTTTGAACCAATTGCTTCCTCCATTAGATGTTCTTCTTCACTTTTTGTGATCATCACAACGGGGAGGCTGTCTTGTATCTCTTTGATTTCTTGTAAGGTCTCAAGTCCTGACAGCCCTGGCATATTTTCATCTAAAAAAACAATATCAAAAGTATCGTTTTCTATGGCATGAATAGCTTCTGTACCACTGCGAACAGGGGTTACTTGATAATGGCGTTGTTCCAGGAATAAAATATGTGGTTTTAACAAATCAATTTCGTCGTCTACCCAAAGAACTTTAATCTCATTCATATACGTATATTTGTCATGCGCTTTTCTAGTATATATAACCTTTGAGGATGCGTTTTAGTATGCTAAAAATACACCTAAAGGTGCTAATTAATCGTTAAATTTTGAGTAAATCTCACAAGCTAAAAATTATAAATGATCCCATTTATGGCTTCATACCGGTTCCCAATGAATTGATTTTTCAAGTCATTGAACATTCTTATGTGCAAAGATTAAGGCATATTTCCCAAATGGGATTGAGTTATTTAGTTTATCCCGGAGCGCATCATACCAGATTTCATCACGCTTTAGGCGCCATGTTTCTTATGCAGCGAGCCGTTGCTGTTCTGCGTCAAAAAAATGTGATGATTACATCAGAGGAAGAAGAGGCTTTATATCTAGCAATTTTATTACACGATATCGGTCACGGTCCGTTTTCTCATGGGCTAGAGGGGGTAATAGTACCCAGCATGTCACATGAAGAACTGTCATTAGCGATAATGAATCGTTTGAATCAGGAATTCAACGGGGCTTTAAATTTAGCCGTTGAAATTTTTACAGGAAGGCATCCTAAAAAATTCCTCAAACAGCTTGTATCAGGTCAACTCGATATGGATCGACTTGATTTTTTAAGAAGAGATAGTTTTTACACTGGGGTTGCTGAGGGATCAATAAGTGCACAAAGACTAATAACCATGCTACATGTGGCTGATGATAGTCTCGTTGTTGAAGAAAAGGGAATTTATTCTGTCGAAAACTTTTTGGTGGCCAGAAGGCTTATGTATTGGCAGGTTTATCTGCATAAAGCCTCTCTTTGTGCTGAACATATTTTGATGAACATTGTCCGACGTGCACGAGAGTTGACCCAAAATGGAGTGCCTCTTGGAATTCAAGGTCCATTGAACTACTTTTTATCCCAAAAACACGGCGAAATATTGTCTCAAGAAGATCTTGATAATTTTCTGAAACTGGATGATATTGATATTTTGGCAGCACTAAAATTATGGTTAGATCACGATGATTTTGTCCTGAGTCATTTATCGAGAACAATAATCAAACGCAGATTATTAAAAATAAAAATTAAAGAAGCGCCTTTTTCTGCCGATAAACTCGATGAAAAATGTGAAAAATTTGCCAAGAAACACAACCTTTCACGCGCAGAGGCATCTTATTTTGTGTTTACAGGAACTATTTCTAACCTAGCTTATAATCGATCAAAAGAAAATATACAACTTCTAAGGAAGAATGGGTCCTTAATTGATGTTGCGCAAGCTAGTGATCAGTTACATATTACAGCCTTGTCAGAAAAGGTGGTGAAGTATTTTCAATGTTACCCAAAAACACTTGAATAGAAACGCTTTTTTTATATTTGCACATTGATACCATTTGAATGGAATTTACAGCCAACCAAATTGCAGAAATACTCAACGGCACGGTCGATGGTGATGGGGCAGTTGCTGTTTCTCGATTATCGAAGATAGAAGAAGGCACAAAAGGCAGTTTGACTTTTCTTGCGAACCCTAAGTACACTAATTTTATCTATTCAACTGAGGCTTCAATTGTCATTGTAAGTCAAGATTTTAAGCCAGAACAAAGTATTCAAGCCACTTTAATTCGGGTTGAGGATGCATACAGTGCTTTCTCAACTCTTTTGTCTTATTACAATAAAGTTAAGATGAATAAGCAAGGGGTTGAACAGCCCGTATATATATCGGATTCGGCGAATTACGGCGAAAATTGTTACATCGGAGCTTTCGCATATATTGGGGACAATGCCGTTATCGGTAATAATGTAAAAATTTATCCTAATGCATATATCGGAGATAATGTAAATATTGGGGATAATGTGATTGTTTTTTCTGGAGCAAAAATCTACTCTGAGACTCAAATAGGAGCATCAACGGTAATACACAGCGGCGCTATAATTGGGGCGGATGGTTTTGGTTTTTCTCCAAATGAGCAAGGGACCTATGATAAAGTGCCACAAATAGGTAATGTTGTCATTGAGTCCAATGTCGATGTCGGGGCAGGTACCACAATTGATCGCGCTACACTAGGTTCCACAGTTATACGAAGTGGCGTTAAATTAGACAATCAAATTCAAATTGCGCATAATGTAGAAATCGGAAAAAATACAGTGATTGCTGCGCAAACGGGAATTGCCGGTTCTACAAAAATCGGTGAAAATTGTATGATTGGCGGACAAGTAGGTATTGTGGGACATATTACTATCGGCAATAACGTAAAAATTCAGGCTCAAAGTGGAATAGGACGTTCTATCAAGGACAATGAGGTGCTTCAAGGATCTCCTGCCTTTAACTATGGAGAATACAGCAAGAGTTACGTTCATTTTAAAAATTTACCCAAAATTGTTCGAGCGTTTGACGCTTTGGAAAAAAAAGTCAATGATGGCAAATAGTAATGGCAAGCAAACGACAATCGCCTCAGATGTATCACTAACAGGCGTTGGCCTTCATACTGGAAAAAATGTTACCCTAACGCTCAAGCCTGCACCGGAAAATTACGGTTATAAGTTTGTTCGCGTTGACCTGGAAGACGCCCCTGTTATCGAAGCAGACGCTAATTATGTCGTTAACACACAGCGCGGGACCAATCTCGAGAAGTCCGGGGTAAAAATTCAAACCTCCGAACACGTTTTAGCGGCTTTGGTCGGGATGGAGGTCGACAATTGTATTTTAGAGTTAGATGCACCTGAGCCACCAATAATGGATGGTTCCTCAAAATTCTTTGTAGAGGCTATTGAAAAGGCAGGTATAGTAGTGCAAGATGCTGATCGTGAGGAGTTTGTCGTAGATGAGGTAATCTCATTTTTAGACGAAGAAACGGGTAGTGAATTGACCATTATCCCAGCCAAAGAATATCAGGTGACCACTATGGTTGATTTTGGTACCAAAATCTTAGGAACCCAAAATGCTACATTAAATACGCTTAGTGATTTCAAAGATGAGATTTCTAATTCAAGGACATTTAGTTTTCTACACGAAATTGAGATGCTCTTGGAACATGGTCTTATTAAAGGAGGAGATTTAAACAATGCCATAGTATACGTGGATAAAGAATTATCGGAAGGTACTATGGATAAATTGCGTGCTGCGTTTAAGAAGGACAAAATTTCTGTTAAACCCAATGGCATATTGGACAATTTGACCCTCCACCATCCGAACGAAGCTGCAAGGCATAAGTTACTTGATGTTTTGGGTGATTTGGCGCTGATTGGTACACGAATTAGAGGAAAGGTTATCGCCAATAAACCGGGGCATTATGTGAACACTCAATTTGCAAAAAAAATTAGCAAGATGGTCAAAGACCGTAAAAGACACGCTGTGCCAAAATTTGACGTTCATAAAACACCAGTAAAAGACGTTAATCAAATTATGGCCATGTTGCCGCATCGCCCGCCATTTTTATTGGTAGATAAAATACTTGAACTCGGTTCCGATCGTGTGGTCGGTTTGAAAAACGTCACCATGAATGAGCCATTTTTTGTGGGTCATTTTCCGGGGGCACCAGTAATGCCAGGGGTTTTAATTGTCGAGGCAATGGCGCAAACTGGTGGAATATTGGCTTTGAGTACAGTTCCAGACCCTGAAAATTACCTGACCTTCTTTATGAAGATTGACAATGTGAAATTTAAGCATCAAGTGAATCCTGGGGACACCTTGGTATTTACTCTTGATCTAATTACCCCAATTCGACGAGGGATAGTTCATATGGCTGGAAAGGCTTATGCGAATGATCGCATGGTTACAGAGGCAGAACTTATGGCCCAAATTGTAAAAACCAAATAGCATATGAATCAACCACTCGCTTACGTTCATCCTGGTGCTAAATTCGCTAAAAACGTTGTTATAGAGCCATTTACAACGATTCATAACAATGTAGTAATCGGTGAAGGTACTTGGATCGGTTCGAACGTCACCATAATGGAGGGTGCTAGAATTGGAAAGAACTGTAATATTTTTCCCGGTTCGGTTATTTCTGCCATCCCGCAGGACTTGAAATTTAAGGGGGAAGAAACAACCGCAGAAATTGGAGATAACACCACTATTCGTGAGTACGTGACCATAAATAGAGGAACTGTAGACCGAGGAAAAACAGTTGTGGGAAAAAACTGCTTAATCATGGCATATTGCCATATTGCTCATGATTGCATTGTGGGTGATAATTGTATTTTTTCAAATAATAGCACGCTGGCCGGACATATAAATGTTGGGGATTATGTCGTTCTTGCGGGAATGACGGCGGTACATCAATTTTGTATGATTGGAAATCACGCTTTTGTCACCGGAGGATCTTTGGTGCGTAAAGATGTCCCACCTTATGTTAAGGCTGCTCGCGAACCGCTTTCTTATGTGGGGATTAATTCGGTAGGGTTAAGACGACGTGGCTATACAAGTGATCAAATCCGCGAGATTCAAAGTATCTACCGCATTTTATATCAGAAAAACTATAACAATACCCAAGCGGCTCAGATTATTGAGGCAGAACTTGAGGCTACCCCAGAGCGTGATGAAATTTTACAGTTCATCAAAGACTCAAAACGAGGGATTATGAAAGGGTATTTTCAAAATTAATAAACACTTTATATGGCAACGACTTCAGACATTAGAAAAGGATTATGCATTAAATACAACCACGATATCTTCAAAATCATTGAATTTTTGCATGTAAAACCAGGTAAAGGCCCTGCCTTTGTAAGAACTAAACTAAGAAGTGTCACCACTGGAAAGGTAATAGACAATACATTTTCCGCAGGTCACAAAATAGAAGACGTTCGTGTAGAGACTCATAAGTTTCAGTATTTGTATGCAGAAGGAACCGCCTATCATTTTATGAACACTGAGGATTATAATCAAATCCAGCTTCCTGAAAGCGCCCTAGACCGACCAGATTTGATTAAAGAGGGAGAAGTTGTTACGGTGATCATCAATTCGGAAGATCAAATGCCTCTATCTGTGGAAATGCCGGCGCATGTTATTTTGACCGTTATTGAGACAGAACCAGGTGTTAAAGGTAATACGGCAACCAACGCGACAAAACCTGCGACAGTAGAGACCGGCGCACGAGTTAATGTGCCTTTATTCATCAACGAAGGGGATAAAATTAAAATTGATACCGAAAAAGGCCAATATCAAGAGCGCATGAAGGACTAATTCCTCAAAAACTTTAAAAATTAATCCCGTTTTTGCTCCGGCCAAGGCGGGATTTTTTTTACTTTAGTGTGAAATAATTGCTGTGAAATTACCAAAACCCCATTCACTTAAACATATCGCACAATTGCTTGATTGTAGGTATAATGGCGCTGATGATTTTCCTGTTGAAGGGTTTAATGAAATTCATGTGGTAACCTCTGGGGATATCGTTTTTGTGGACCATCCCAAGTATTATGATAAGGCATTAAATTCAGCAGCAACCATTATTTTGATCAATAAAGAGGTCGATTGCCCTGAAGGTAAGGCATTACTAATATCAGATGATCCATTTAAGGATTTCAATAAATTAAAAGAACATTTTAGGCCTTTTGTACCAGCCACTGCTATGATTTCCGATTCCGCTCAAATTGGCGATGGTACGGTAATTCAACCGGGCTGTTTCATCGGCCATAATGTGCAAATAGGTCAAGATTGTCTCATTCACGCAAATGTGGTTATTTACGATCATACCGTCATTGGAGATGGTGTAGTCATTCATTCAGGTAGCGTTCTAGGAGCAGATGCATTTTACTACAAAAAGCGGCCTGAAGGATATGATCCTCTTAAAAGTAGTGGTCGCGTTGTAATTGAAGATCAGGTGCATATTGGTGCCGCTTGTACGATCGATAAAGGGGTTAGTGGTGATACAACATTAAAGAAAGGAGCTAAGATTGACAATCAGGTCCACGTGGGTCATGATACAGTCATTGGAAGTAACTGCCTTATAGCATCACAGGTTGGAGTAGCAGGATGTGTTGTTATCGAAGACGGTGTAACCATTTGGGGGCAAGCAGGAATTACAAGCGCCATAACAATTGGGGCTGGTTCAATTATCTCGGCGCAAAGTGGCGTAAGTAAATCACTTGAGGGGGGTAAATCTTATTTTGGTACCCCTGCAGAAGAGTTTCGTAAAAAATATAAGGAGTTGGCAGCATTGCGTCAGCTGCCAGAAGTTGTAGAACAATTAAAAAAGAAATAATGGGACCAAAAAAACTGGTCAAAGCATTTTACAATGCTCATGTGGTAGAAGATCCGAACATAGTTTCTAGATTTTTTCATAAAAATTTGTCGCTTACTTGGTTCAGTAGTCATGGAAAAGTAGTTATGGGTTTTGATCAACTTGACGCCTTTTTCAAAGAAATAAATAAGACTTATTATGATCTTCGGGTTGCAGTGCATCACCTTGTAAAAGAAGGCAATACAGTGGCCGTGCGTTGTACCTATTACGCGCGTACAATTGAAAATCCCGATGAGGAATTGGCCATTTCGCATTTTAATACGTTTTGGGAAATAGCAGACGGAATCATTATCAAGGGTCATATGATGAGTCAACCTGCTAGTGCGCCTGACTGGCAGCCCATTTAGTCAAGTTTCCTCAATGATTTATTCACTAAAGAAGCAATAAATTCCTTTTTTAAACGAGGGCAAAAGTTTAATTTTGCGCCTCATAACCCTTCAAAATATAAGCGCACCATGAGTGTACTGGTAAATAAAAATTCAAAAATTATTATTCAAGGATTTACAGGGAGTGAAGGTACTTTTCACGCCAGCCAAATGATTGAATATGGAACACATGTGGTGGGTGGTGTTACCCCAGGTAAAGGGGGGCAATCACATTTAGAGCGTCCTGTATTTAATACAGTTGCTGAGGCCGTGGCAAAGGTAGGTGCTGACACCAGTATTATTTTTGTTCCACCGGCATTTGCCGCTGATGCCATTATGGAGGCTGCTGAGGCAGGCATAAAGGTGATCATTACCATTACAGAAGGAATCCCAGTAGCAGATATGATTAAAGCTGCCGATTACATCAAAGAACGCGACTGTCGTTTAATAGGTCCCAATTGTCCTGGTGTTATAACTCCTGAAGAGGCTAAAGTGGGTATTATGCCTGGTTTTGTTTTCAAAAAAGGTCCTGTAGGAATTGTCTCAAAATCAGGGACGTTAACTTATGAAGCTGCAGACCAAGTCGTGCGTCAAGGTCTTGGTATTACTACGGCCATAGGGATAGGGGGAGACCCTATAATCGGGACAACAACAAAAGAGGCACTTTCTCTGCTGATCAATGATCCAGAGACTCAAGCAGTGGTTATGATTGGTGAAATTGGAGGTCAGTTAGAGGCTGATGCGGCGCATTGGTATGCCTCTAGTGGCAGTACCAAACCCGTAGTAGGTTTTATAGCAGGGGAAACAGCTCCTACAGGACGTACCATGGGACATGCTGGCGCCATTGTTGGGGGCAGTGACGATACCGCTCAAGCCAAAAAGAAAATTATGCGATCTTGCGGTATTCATGTTGTGGATTCTCCTGCTGAAATAGGCAAAAAAATAGCTGAACTTCTCAAGTAACAACTAAACCAAATTAAAGATGAAATTACTCGAAAATAAAGTTGCCTTGATCACCGGTGGAAGTCGGGGAATAGGTAAGGGTATCGTAGAGATTTTTGCTGCCCATGGGGCCCATGTGGCGTTTACCTATAATTCTTCAGGTGAAGCTGCTAATGCCATGGCAAATGAACTCTCTGTCAATGGAGTAAAGGTTAAAGCTTATCAGAGTGATGCTGCCAAATTTGATCAGGCAGAGGCACTGTTAGCTCAAGTTTTAGAAGACTTCGGCAGTGTCGATATTTTAATAAATAATGCGGGAATTACCAAAGATAACCTGTTGATGCGCATCAGTGAGGAGGATTTCGATCGTGTTATTGAAGTCAATCTCAAGTCCGTATTCAATATGACCAAAGCGGTTCAGAGAAGCATGCTCAAGCAAAGACACGGGAGTATCATCAATATGAGTTCAATTGTTGGGGTTCAGGGAAATGCTGGGCAAACTAACTATGCGGCCTCCAAGGCAGGTATCATTGGATTTTCTAAATCCGTTGCACTGGAATTGGGGTCTCGAAATATTCGCTGTAATGTAATTGCCCCTGGATTCATTGAAACCGAAATGACGCAAAAATTGGATGAGACTACTGTTCAATCATGGCGTGATGGTATTCCACTTAAACGAGGAGGGACTCCTGAAGACATAGCCAATACATGCTTGTATTTGGCTAGCGATCTTTCTTCTTATGTCACGGGTCAAGTGATCCATGTAGACGGCGGTATGTACACCTAAACTGACCATTATTGGTCCAATAAATGGAACCATTTATACAAAATCAATGGCTGTGGATGATCATTTTGATCCCCTTGTCTTTGATTTTGTCATTTTATATTTACGCTAGGACAAAGTTATCAAACAAATGGATTAAGCCATTACTGATTGCCCTTAGGACCGCCTCTCTTGCATTCATATTACTTTTGTTGCTCAATCCTCAAATTAGACAAAAGTCAGTTTCCTTAGAGTATCCCGAACTCAGTATTCTATTAGATCAATCTAAGTCCATTGCCGATAGTACAGCCATGGCGGAATTTATTAATCAATGGCAAACGGACCAAGATCTGAATGGTAAATTCAAAGTTAATTGGTATATTTTTGGCCAGGAAATCCGCCCTTTTCAAGAGCTAAATTTTAAGGAAACTCAGTCCAATATAGGAGGCGCCGTAAGAAACCTTGATCGCATTTTGGGGCAATCCCGGGGACCTATACTCGTAGTAACCGATGGGCAGCAAACTATGGGTCCTGCCTTTAACTACTACAGGTCGAACAGTCGCCCGATTTACCCTGTAATACTCGGAGATACAATTTGGCCTGAAGATTTATCAATTCAAAGGGTAACGACTAATCCAGTAGTGCGCAAGGGTCAGTCCTTTGAAGTCGAATTATTAATCAACCGATTTGGTTCTTCAAACCAATTAAAGACTCAGCTAGAAGCTTTTCAAAACGGTATAAAAGTTAAAACCATCAATGTAAATTTTCCCATTGGTGCAACGCGCCAATTGCTAAAAACGGAACTTCTCACCGATGGCTTAGGTAATCAAACCTTTAAATGGATTTTAAAATCAGTCCCGAGAGAGCAAATTCTTCAAAATAACAGTGCCTCGTTAAATGTTGAAAGTGTTGAAGATCAAAGACGAATTTTATTAGTTCATACCAATAGCCATCCTGATATAGGTGGTCTCACTAGAGGAATTCTGGCAGACGATCGTACTGAAATTATCCCAGTGAGTCCAGAAAAGGGATTGACCTATTTAGATCAGGTTGATGCTGTGATATTGTATCAACCAACTAAAGAATTTTCGGAATTCATCACTAGAATGGCCAAAAGGCCAATAAATACATGGTTGATTACGGGCCCTCAAACCCAGTGGTCTGAAATAACCAAAATACAACCGAACCTAAAAAAAGATCGTATTGGGGTGAGTGATGCCCTGTTTGTAAGACTAAATTCTGCATTTTCTTTATTTAAATGTCCTTGGGATCAATGGAATGAAATGCCACCATTACTTTCGGACATCGGTCAATTGAGTATTGACATACCTCATCAGGTCCTCTTGACGTCGGTGATTCAAAATCAACCGCTTAACAGTGTTCAGCTCGGTTTTTTTGAAGATAATGGAGTCCGCTGGGTTGTTTGGGATGGGGTTAACCTATGGCGCTGGAGAATGGAAGCCTTTAGGCTATCCAAAACACACGATTCATTTGATTCTTTTCTAGGTATTATTGCAAAATACGTAAGCAAGCATCAAGAAAAGAGTGCTCTTAAATTAAAGTATAAGGCGATCTATACCCAAATGGCTGAGGCAGAATTATATGCCCAATATCTGGACAAAACAGATGCATTGGATATGTCAGCGGAAATTGAAATTCGGATGGTTAATCAGCAAAGTAATCAAATAATAACACGACCACTTTTGGCAGAGGCAAAGCATTATAAGTTAAATTTGTCTGATGTGCCTGCTGGTGTTTATAACTTTACCCTGAGTGTTTTGGGTACAGAAGAACAAAAGTCAGGACAATTTGAAATCGCCCCCGTTGCCAATGAAATAGGTCAGGGCTTTGCCAAAATTCAACCCATGAAAGAGTGGGCCGAATTGAATCAGGTCCCCTTGCGGCATCTAAGTCAAATGAATGAATTTAAAGAATACCTACAAAATCAAAAAGAGTTTTTACCTCGTGAAGTTGTGACTTTTAAAAATCTGGACTTCATTCGATGGTATTACGCCTTAGCTTTATTAATTTTGATAAGTGCAACTGAATGGTTCATTCGAAAATATAACGGATTGATCTAGAAGAAATAATAGCACAGTTTTTGATGTTATAGTGATTGTGACTGAATATCGATAAGTATAAATAAACTTTAATTATATAAAATTTACCCACGACATTATGGAAAAATTACCAAAAGCAGGAGTGCCTGCCATTACCCTAATCATATTTGCAGTTATTATACTTGCAAAATCAGCAATAACCATTGGTTCCGGAGAAGCTGGAGTATTGTATAAAACATTTGGTGGTGGGGTAGTAACCGATCAACCGCCACTTGGCGAAGGTTTCCATTTGGTGGCGCCTTGGAATAAAGTCATCGTATATGAGGTGCGTCAACAAGAATTGTTTGAGAAGATGAAAGTTCTCTCTTCTAATGGATTGGAAATTCAGATCGACGCTTCGGCTTGGTATCAACCTGTGACACCTGACTTAGGGAAACTACATCAAGAAAAAGGCGAGAATTATCTCGAACGTATTATTCAGCCAGCAATACGCAGTGCAGCGCGCAGTGTAGTTGGGCGCTATACACCAGAACAGCTCTATTCTTCTAAGCGAGATGCGATTCAAGATGAGATTTATACCGAGACCAAAAAGATTCTTGAGCGTCAGTATGTGCAACTCAATGAAGTATTGGTGCGTGATGTAACGCTTCCACCTACAATCAAGGACGCTATTGAGCGTAAGCTAAAGCAAGAGCAAGAGTCCTTGGAGTATGAATTCCGTTTGGTTACCGCCCAAAAGGAGGCTGAGCGTCAAATTATTGAAGCCCAAGGTAAGGCTGATGCCAACCGAATCTTAAGTGCCTCTTTGACGGATAAAATTTTGAGTGATAAAGGGATAGAGGCGACCATTAAATTGTCCGAATCTAATAATTCAAAAATTATCGTTATTGGTTCGGGTGAAGATGGATTACCCCTGATATTAGGGAACAACTAGAAAACCTTTTATATGGGCAAAATCGTCATTTTACATGGCCCTAATTTAAATCTGTTAGGCAAGCGTGAACCTGAAATTTACGGGGCACAAGGATTTGACAGTTACTTACAAAAATTGCGTGATAGATTTGTGGGTTATGAATTGGTTTTCGCCCAAACGAACATCGAAGGAGAGCTCATTGATTTATTACACGAGCACGGCTTTTCCGCGGACGGTATTATCTTGAATGCTGGGGCCTACACCCATACCTCAGTTGGTATTGGTGATGCCGTTAGAGCAATAGAGACTCCTGTGGTGGAAGTGCATATATCCAACACCTTTGCTCGAGAAGAATTCCGCCATCTATCCTATATAGCGCCGCACGCCAAAGGTGTAATTGTTGGTTTTGGCCTGAAGGTATATGATTTGGCCTTAAATTATTTTGAATAAAAAAATCCTCGAAAGAGGATTTTTTTTGTTTTCTAGGTGATAGGACTGCGATTACAGGTGAATCACCTCATCATAGGCCGCAGCTACGGCTTCCATTACAGCCTCACTCATAGTAGGATGCGGGTGGATTGCCTTTAAAACCTCATGTCCTGTGGTTTCTAACTTACGCGCCACAACCGCCTCAGCGATCATATCAGTAACTCCCGCGCCAATCATATGGCATCCGAGCCATTCCCCGTATTTAGCATCAAAAATAACCTTTACAAAACCATCTTTTGCCCCAGAGGCACTGGCTTTTCCACTAGCTGAAAACGGGAATTTACCCACTTTAATTTCATAACCTTTTTCTTTGGCTTGAGTCTCTGTTAGTCCTACACTCGCTATTTCAGGTGAGGTATAGGTACATCCCGGAATATTGCCATAGTCAATGGGTTCAGCATGCATCCCGGCAATTTTTTCTACACAAGTAATTCCTTCTGCAGAGGCCACGTGTGCCAAAGCCGGTCCAGGCACAACATCTCCAATGGCATAATATCCCGGAATATTGGTTCGATAGAACTCGTCTACCATTATTTTTCCTTTATCCGTAACTATACCAACATCCTCAAGACCGATATTTTCGATATTGGCTGCGATACCCACAGCAGAAAGCACGATATCTGCGTGTAATTCTTGTATGCCGTCTTTGGTTTTAATACTCGCTTTAACCCCGTCTCCAGAGGTGTCAACACTTTCCAAAGCAGCATTGGTCATGACGTTTATACCGTTTTTCTTAAAAATTTTCTCAAATTGCTTTGAAACTTCTTCATCTTCTAAAGGAACAAGATTGGGTAAATATTCCACAATGGTCACCTCGGTTCCCATACTGTTATAAAAGTTAGAAAACTCAACCCCAATGGCACCACTACCAACCACAATCATAGATTTTGGTTGCTCGTTAAGGGTCATGGCCTCTCTATAGCCAATAACTTTTTTGCCGTCCTGAGGTAAGTTTGGTAAAGCACGTGAACGCGCTCCTGTTGCAATGATGATGTGCTCGGCACTGTAAATTGTACCATCAACATCTACTTTTTTTCCGGGCTTCATCGTTCCATATCCATTGATAACCTCAATTTTATTTTTCTTCATTAAAAACTGAACCCCTTTGCTCATTCCATCAGCGACTGATCTACTGCGCTGAACAACTTTTGAGAAATCTTTATCAAATTCACTAACTGTGATGCCGTAGTCTTCAGCATGTTTGATATAATCAAAAACTTGAGCACTTTTTAATAAGGCTTTAGTCGGTATACAACCCCAGTTAAGGCAAACACCACCCAGATTTTCTTTCTCGATTACGGCTGTTTTTAACCCCAATTGTGACGCTCTAATCGCCGTTACATATCCTCCCGGGCCACTGCCCAATACTATTACGTCAAAAGATTTCATTTGTTCAAAAATTTTTGGTTTGAATGCCAGCAAATTTACAAAATAAAAACCCGGTTTTAAACCGGGTTTTTTTCAGATTTTTCTTCAAAGGATATGGAGAGTGAATTTACGCAGTATCGCTGACCGGTCTGTGTGGGACCATCAGGAAATACATGCCCCAAGTGCCCTCCACAATTTTGGCACAAAATTTCAGTGCGATACATGCCATGACTCGTGTCACGCTCATATGAAACAGTATTCGGGACGCTGCGATCAAATGATGGCCAACCACATCCGCTATTAAATTTCGCATCACTATCAAAAAGATGTGAACCACAGCCTCCGCACAGATAAACACCCAAGCGATACTCGTCATTGAGTTCCCCGGTAAACGGTCGCTCAGTGCCTTTGAGTCGCAAAATGCGATAACGTTCTGGACCTAACTCCTCTAACCATTCTTGATTTGACTTTTTCATAGGTAGTGTTTTTTTAGAATAGTTGATACAATTAATTTCCCTTGAAATAAAAACCATATCGGATTATTCCTCATTTTGATTTATACTGTTTCTTTTGGGAATAAAGTTCAGCGCCGCTCCATTTATGCAATGCCGCATTCCTGTGGTTTCTCGAGGGCCATCAGGAAATACATGACCGAGATGACCGCCACAATTAGCACAATGTTCCTCTGTGCGCGCATAACCTAGGTCATAATCTCTACTATAGGCAATGGCATTTTGAATGGGACGATCAAAAGAAGGCCAGCCTGAGCCACTGTCATATTTTGCGGAGGATTCAAAAAGTGGGACCCCACATCCTCCACAGTGAAAAGTACCGGGGCGATATTCTTTGTTCAGTTTACTGCTGTTTGGTGGTTCAGTAGCGGCTTTTCGAAGAACTCTATAGGCCATAGGGCCTAATTCTTTTTGCCAAATAGAGTCTGGTTTTTCAACAGTAAAAACTTCTTCTTTTTTTTGGGCTTTAGAGCTGCACGAACTGAAAATCAGGGTCAATGCGAGAGGTAAAATCAAAAATCGACGCATTTTATATCTTGTGTTTAGTTTCCTAAAAATTCAAAAGAACCTGATTGCTCAATATCCTCCATACTCCAAGACCCATCTCCGTATTCAGCCGGAACTATGGCAATCCTAAAAAGTTGGTTTTGTGTCCACTCTGGGCCCAAGGTATTTAGGTTAAAGTTTCCATCAAGGAAAAACTTTACATCGAAATAGGTATGGTTATATATGTATAAAAAGGTTCCACCCCCAGCATCAAAATATGTTGTGGGAAGTGGCGTCCAGATATCGGCAGTATCAAAAATACCTTCATGACGGTAAACTAAAATTGCGTCACTCTCAAAAACCTCTACATCCAAGGGTAAAGTTACGACTTGTTGGTAGCCATTGCTTTGGTCGAGATCTATGCTGACCTCAATGACTTTACCCAGTATGTTTACTCCTGGAACTCCTGGAGGGCCTTCAGGTCCTTGACAGGATGAGAACAATAAGTTTAAGCTGACAAGGGTTAGAAATACATGTTTCATAATGTGCGTTTTCGTGTAGGTTACAAAAGTTAGGCCAAAAATAAGTCAAATGGTTTTTTCTATCTTATCGACGTTAAATAATTGATTAACTTGGGCCAAAGCTAATCGATACCTTCTTAGGGCAAACCTCATCTTAAATGTCACAAACAGAGCTACAAAATTATCGGGGCAACAAGCGATACATTAATGCTTGGGCGTTTTATGATTGGGCAAATTCAGCCTACAGTTTAGTTATTTCGTCCGCAATTTTCCCAATCTATTACGGAGCCATATTTTTAAGTGCCTCAGCTGAAACTGTTGAAATTTTTGGTGGTGAAATTCGCCCAACTCCTTTAATCAGTTACGTTACGGCAGCGGCCTTTATCGTAGTGGCTATTTGTTCTCCTTTGCTTTCGGGTATTGCCGATTTTGTGGGCAATAAAAAAGCGTTCCTCAAATTTTATTGTTATTTGGGTTCATTGTCTTGTATTGGCCTGTATTTTTTTGATTTAGAGCATATTTATTTGGGGCTCATGTGCTACTTTTTTGGGCTCATTGGCTTTTGGGGCAGTATAGTGTTTTACAATTCTTATCTCCCTGATATTGCCTACCCTGAAGAGCAAGATGCTGTGAGCGCGAAAGGTTTTTCACTGGGTTATATCGGCAGCGTACTATTGCTAATTGTTAATCTTACTATGGTTATGAAGCCAGAGTTTTTCGGCTTTGATCCGTCAGGAGCAGGAAGTATGCAGGCCATGCGCTGGTCATTTGTTATGGTGGGTCTTTGGTGGATGGGATTCAGTCAGTATACTTTTTATGTCTTGCCTAATGGATTTAGTAAGCCACATAAAGTTACACGCTCAGTTGTATTTAGTGGATACAAAGAACTTAAAGGCGTTTATAATGCACTATCTGAAAACATTCGCCTTAAACGATATCTCATGGCTTTTTTTGTTTATAGTATGGCGGTACAGACCATTATGCTTGTAGCCACTTATTTTGGTGAGCAAGAGGTTGCTTGGCCTGATGAAGGTGCGAAAACAACGGGGCTAATTGTGAGCATACTCATTATTCAATTATTGGCAATGATTGGGGCTCAATTGACGGCAAAGGCTTCTAAGAAGTTTGGGAATCTAAATACACTTATCGCAGTCAATAGTGTATGGGCAGCCATGAGTATTTATGCTTATTTTATGGTCAGTCCTTTTCAATTTTATATCGCTGCAGCAATTGTAGGGTTAGTTATGGGAGGAATACAGTCCCTGAGTCGTTCGACCTACTCAAAGTATCTGCCGGCAACGGAAGACACGGCCTCTTATTTCAGTTTTTATGACGTCGCGGAGAAAATTGGTATTGTGATTGGAATGCTGCTTTACGGTTTTATCGATCAAATCACAGGAAGCATGAGAAACTCAGTTTTATTTTTGATTGTGTTTTTCATTTCTGGTATCGTTTTGCTGATAAGGGTTCCCCATAAAATAAAGCCTTGATTACACAATTTTTACTTAAGTTTGCGTTACATACCTAAAGCAAATCTTGCCCTATGAAGAAATACTTGGTTCGCGGTTTAATTTTGACCGTTTTCAGTCTGTTTTTGTTTTCAGCATGTGAAGACGAACCACTAACTGGTGATTTTATCACCGAAGAAGAAGCCAACGACACTAGCGTGTTTTCGGCAACGATTAACGGAGATTCTTTTACGGCATCTACCACAACTGGGCAATTGATAAACGGGGTTTTGCTTATGACTGGCACCGATTATTTCGGCAATATTATTTCTATTGTCATCACTAATATTGGTACATGTACTTTTGATTTGACCCAGGAAATTAACCCAACGAGCTTTATACTTGAAGCACCAACAGAAACACCATTTGAAGTTTTGAGCAGTTTGGGGGGGTCTGGTAGTGCGTCGATACAGACATATGATCAAGACAATCAAACTGTGAGCGGTATTTTTTCCTTCACAGCCATTAGAGAAATTAGTGATGGTGCAGGTGGCACTATTACAGAATCCGTAGTGGTCACTAATGGGGTATTTACGGATATTCCTTTTACACTTGTTGATGGATCTCTAAATCCTTTTGATTGCGATAATGGAGGAGTTGACCCAGGAGATGACCCGGGTGATTCAGGTATTGTTGACCCAGAAAGCAGTTTCTTTGCCCTTGTAGATGGTCAAGAATTTATCGATGAGTCCTTTGTAGCTGAAATCCTGATGGTAGGGAGTGATGAGGTCGTTAAGTTAACTGCGACAGCACCGACTCTAGAGCGCATGGAATTCTTTATTCCAATGGGACTGAGTGTGGGGACTTATGAGTTTGACCCTATTTTCAATGGCTCTAATCTTACAGTAGCTTATACCGATAGTCAAGGAACTGAGGCTATGACCTCAATGTCCGGGTCTATCACATTTGAAGAATACGGGAATATTACTGGTAAACTTGCCGCGACTTTCGCTTATACGGCTACTGACCCTATTGGTACAAATGAGGGAGAAGTTCTTGTTACCGAAGGGGTTTTTGTGATGGATTACCGTCCAGATGCCACGATTGCAGACAATACGATGAGTGCTGAAGTGGATGGAGGAAGTTTTACAGCGACTACTGTGGAGGTTTTGCTCAACCCAAGTTATGATACGACTTATATTCAACTAACAGGAATTGATACTGATACGAATCGATCGATTGCTTTGAGTTTTCCAATTGACGTTATGCCGGGGACCTATGCATTAACTGCGAGCATTGAGACTGGCGCGGAGAGTGTTGGGTTATACAATCCTGATATTGAAAATGCTCAACTCTATTATGCGTCTCCAGGTCAATTAATCATCACGAGTTATCAGTATTCCGATGGGGTTATTGAAGGACAATTTAGTTTTATTGCCCTTGATCCTAATGGTTTTTACATAGCGGAATATTCCATTGAAAATGGTGTATTTACCCTTACCATACCCTAAGTATCTATTGCTAGATAAATAAGAAAGCTTAATTATGGCGTAATTGGGTTAATTCCCGAAAAAAGTGAGAAACAATATAAAATACCTGGTTTTCCGGGTATTTTTTTTGCCTGAGGTGTGGGGTATGGCATAACTATTGACCTTAGTAAAATAGTTAGTCAGTGTGGATGTCAATAATCAGTGGTAAAGCACTGATATTGAGGAGTTAAACAAAAAAGTGATGATGGTTGCACCTATTCAAGGTGTGACATAATGACCGAGAATTATCTATGTCGAAAGCCAAACTCATAAATTTAGACAGTTTGTCATTTAAAGACTTAAATGAGGATGCGGAATTCATTCCATTGCTCAGTGCAGAAGATGAGCAAGCAATGTCCTCTGAGGAATTGCCGGAAACTTTACCCATATTACCTTTAAAAAATACAGTATTGTTTCCAGGGGTTGTGATTCCTATTACAGCAGGTCGGGATAAATCTATTAACCTAATCAATCAAACCAATCAAGGCAATAAAGTTATTGGGGTGGTTGCGCAGAAAGAAGAGGCTCAAGAAAATCCCGAATCAAAAGATATCTACCAAGTAGGGACCGTGGCGCGCATTCTGCGCGTCCTTAAAATGCCTGATGGCAATGTAACCGTAATTATTCAAGGCAAAAAACGCTTTGAAATAGAGCAGGTAGTAACAACAGACCCGTTTCTTACTGCCACAATTAAAGAAGTTGATGAACAGCGTCCTGAAAAGGACGATAAGGAATTTAATGCCATTATCGATTCAATCAAAGAATTGGCGATTGATATCATCAAGGATAGTCCAAACATCCCATCAGATGCTGCCTTTGCCATTAAAAATATCGAGAGCTCCTCATTTCTCATAAATTTTGTTTGTTCTAACTTGAACATTACAGTTCCAGAAAAACAAAGTTTATTGGAAATCAACAATCTCAATGATCGCGCCTTACAGACCCTCAAATTCTTAAATATCGAATTGCAGAAATTGTCCTTAAAAATGGATATACAGTCCAAGGTAGAAAGCGACATGTCACAGCAGCAAAGAGAATATTTTTTGCATCAGCAAATGAAGACCATTCAAGAGGAACTTGGGGGGACTTCTTACGAGGCCGAAATAGAAGAGATGCGCTTGGCAAGCAAAAAGAAAAAGTGGACCAATGAAGTTGCTATGCATTTTGAAAAGGAACTCAATAAGCTTCAGCGTATGAATCCACAGGTGGCTGAATTTAGTATTCAACGCAATTACCTGGATCTCATGCTTGAATTGCCATGGTCTGAGTTCAGTCAGGATGTTTTTGACTTAAAGCGTGCTCAGAAAATACTTGATAGAGATCATTTTGGTCTTCATGACGTTAAAAAACGAATCATAGAGTATTTGGCAGTACTCAAGCTGCGAAAGGACATGAAATCCCCAATTTTATGTCTGTATGGTCCTCCAGGGGTGGGTAAAACTTCATTGGGTAAGTCCATAGCTGAAGCCCTAGGACGTCAATATGTGCGCATGTCTTTGGGTGGCTTGCGCGATGAAGCTGAAATTAGAGGACACCGAAAAACTTATATTGGTGCCATGCCAGGGCGTATAGTCCAAAGCATCAAAAAAGCCGGAAAGGCAAACCCTGTATTTGTGTTGGATGAAATTGATAAACTTTCGGCTAGCCATCAAGGAGATCCTTCATCAGCCATGCTGGAGGTTTTAGATCCGGAGCAAAACAATGCATTTTATGACAATTACCTTGAATTAGGCTATGATCTATCTCAAGTGATGTTTGTGTCGACCTCAAATAGCTTGAGCCATATTCAGCCTGCGCTTTTGGATAGGATGGAGATTATTGAAGTCTCGGGCTATACCATAGAAGAAAAGGTAGAAATTGCCCACAGACATTTGCTGCCAAAACAGCTCAAAGAGCACGGATTGGATAAGAGTCATTTAAATATACCCAAACGCTTGTTGACATTTATAGTTGAAGGATATACTCGTGAGAGCGGTGTGCGCGGTTTGGAGAAAAAAATTGCTAAAATCGTGCGTTATGCCGCTACGAATATCGCCATGGATGAGCCGTATTTAGTTACTGTTGATCAAAAAATCATAGAGGAGGTTTTAGGCGCTCCAAAACTCGAGCGAGATAAATATGAAAATAACGATGTCGCTGGGGTGGTAACCGGATTAGCTTGGACTCGTGTGGGTGGCGATATTCTATTTATTGAATCAGCCATCTCGGAAGGTAAGGGTCAGCTCACAATGACGGGTAATTTAGGAACGGTAATGAAGGAATCAGCAACCATCGCTTTGGAGTTCATTAAATCTCATGCTGAACCCTTGGGTATTGATCCTTTGGCCTTTAAAAATTATAATATTCACATTCATGTACCCGAAGGAGCTACGCCAAAAGATGGTCCCAGTGCAGGGGTGACAATGCTTACTTCTTTAGTTTCTCTCTTTACCCAGCGTAAGGTCAAAAAGAGTTTGGCCATGACTGGAGAAATTACGCTACGCGGTAAGGTTTTACCAGTAGGCGGAATTAAAGAAAAGATTTTGGCAGCCAAGCGTGCGAGAATCAAAGAAATTATTTTGTGTGAAGGTAATCGAAAGGATATTTTAGAGATTCCGGAGCATTATCTCAAAGGATTGACCTTTCATTATGTTTCTGATATGATGGAAGTGGTATCTATCGCTGTAACCAATCAACGCGTGAAAAGTCCGAAAAAGCTTTGGGACTAAAACAAGACCGACTTTTTTTTAGCTTGAAAATAAAGTATCATTGTAGTCGTTAATCAAACCAATGATTGATACCAATAGCATGATGAGATTGTGGCTACTGATGACCTTTATTTTATGCACTCACTTCGGTGCGGCACAGGTTGGAGGTTCTACAACTTTCCAATTTTTAAATCTCGGCGCGAGTCCTCGTCAAGTTGCTTTAGGCGGTAAAACGGTCACTAATTTTGATTACGATCCGACACAGGCACTTTTTAACCCGGCGACAATTAACCCTGCTATGGACAATCAGTTGTCGGTGAATTTTAATAACTATGTATCGGACATTTCATATGGTACCGCGAGTTATGCTTACCTCTGGGATAGAAGAACTCAAGTATTTCATGCTGGAGTAACCTACATAAATTATGGCAATTTCGCGGGCTATGATGAACAAGGTCAATCGACAAACTCGTTTACAGGTGGGGAGCTAGCAGTGTCCGTAGGTCATGCCAAAAACATCCCTTTTACAAATTGGTATTTTGGAGGAAATTTAAAATTCATTTCCTCAACCCTTGAGCAGTACAACGCTTCAGGAATTGGCTTGGATTTGGGAGTGCTTTATCGTAATGAAGCACAAGGTCTTAACTTTGGTTTTGTAGCAAGAAATTTTGGAGCTCAATTAGATCCTTATGACATTACCGCCGAGAAACTTCCGTTTGAACTTATCGCAGGGGTTTCTCAAGATCTTGAAAACATTCCGGTCCGCTGGCATTTGACCATGGAACATCTGGAGAATTGGCGATTGGCCTTTGCCAATCCAAATAGAGACGAAATTGATCTCGAGGGAAACGCCACTAGAGAAAACATTAATTTTATAGACGAGATTTTACGTCATGCTTTAGTTGGTGTGGAGCTATTTCCAGACAAGGGCTTCAATCTTCGTTTGGGCTATAGTTTTAGACGCGGTGAGGAGCTGCGAATCGTTGATCAGCGTTCCTTTGCAGGTTTGAGCGCGGGATTTGGTATTAAATTGAATAAATTGCGCTTCAGTTATGCCTACAGCCGATTTAATAGTGCGGCAGCTACAAGTTTTTTTGGTTTAAATATGAATCTACAATAATGCGACGCATAATTATTACCGTAGACGGACATTCTTCAACTGGCAAAAGTACTGTTGCCAAACAAATGGCTGCTGAACTCGGCTATATTTACATTGATAGTGGTGCCATGTACCGATCAGTGACGCTTTATGCCAAAGAACACGGGTTAATTAATGAAAAAGGGCTTCAAAAGGATGCATTACTAGAGGCATTGGCTGAGATTGATATTAATTTCTCTTGGGAAAATGGTGTAAACAAAACCTTACTCAATGGTCGCGATGTTTCACTTCTCATCCGCAGTATGGAGATTTCTGAAACAGTGAGTCTAGTGGCAACACTGCCCGAAGTGCGGGCTAAAATGGTAGAAATTCAACGATCTTTTGGGGCTAAAGGTGGGGTCGTAATGGATGGTCGTGATATTGGATCGGTTGTTTTTCCTGATGCTGAATTAAAAATATTCATGACAGCCTCATCTGCGGTGAGAGCCCAAAGACGGCACGCAGAACTTTTGGCTTCTGGCCAAGAGGTCAGCTATGAAGCGGTTTTAAATAATTTGCAATCGAGAGATGCTATGGATTCCCAACGGGCTATTTCCCCTCTAATTGTGCCAAAAGGCGCTGTGGTAATCGATAACAGTGAGATGAATCCACATGACCAATTCAATATGATTTTACAACTGGCTAAAGACCGCATTTATGGGCGCGTTTAGTTCCTGAGATACCCCACTTTGACATTCAGCCAAAATTTGCATCAATAAACTGATTTTTTATGTTTTGATATTCCATTGGAATATTCTATTTTTGCCACCCTTTTTGACGCCAACCAAAGGAAAAAAGGAGCATTTAAACTGATTTAACCCTTCTGTGGACTTATAGCGTTAGCCTTTGGGTGAGCTGCAGAATACAAATGGCGATTCCTTTTTCTCAATGGAATGCCAAAATTTAAAAATGGCTGAACAAGCAAACAACGAAGCTGTTGAAACTCAAGAAACAGCGGCAGTAGAAGCTAAAAAAGCGGATACTGGAGTTCAGAATTCTGAACAATTCCTGAAAGACTTTAACTGGCACAACTACGAGGAAGGTATTGATCCTGTAGATGAAGGGCAGTTAGAAGAATTCGAAAAACTCGTAGCACAAAACTTTGTTGACACCTTAAATGATGAGGTTGTAGAAGGTGTTGTGGTACATTTGACAGATAGAGATGCAATCATCGACATCAATGCCAAAAGTGAAGGTGTTATTTCACTTAACGAATTCCGTTACAATCCAAACCTAAAGGTTGGCGACAAAGTAGAAGTATTGATCGATGTGCGTGAAGACGCAACGGGTCAACTTGTTTTGTCTCACCGTAAGGCGCGAACCATCAAAGCTTGGGATCGCGTGAACGCAGCTCATGATGAGGGACTCGTTGTAAATGGTTTTGTAAAATGTCGTACCAAAGGAGGTATGATTGTAGACGTATTTGGTATTGAGGCTTTCTTGCCAGGATCTCAAATTGACGTTAAACCAATTCGTGATTACGATGTGTATGTAGGTAAAACTATGGAGTTCAAAGTGGTTAAAATAAACCATGAGTTTAAAAACGTTGTAGTTTCACACAAAGCGCTTATCGAAGCGGATATAGAAGAGCAAAAGAAAGAAATCATCGGTCAACTTGAAAAAGGTCAAGTCCTTGAGGGCGTTGTTAAGAACGTTACCTCTTACGGGGTATTTGTTGATCTTGGTGGTGTTGATGGATTGGTGCATATTACTGATCTTTCTTGGTCTCGCATCAATCATCCAAGTGAAATCGTGGAACTTGATCAAAAGCTAAACGTAGTTATTTTGGATTTTGATGAAGATAAAACACGTATCCAACTGGGTATGAAGCAACTAAGCGCACACCCATGGGAGGCTCTTGGAGGCGAATTAAAAGTCGGGGATCGTGTAAAAGGCAAAGTTGTAGTAATTGCAGACTATGGCGCGTTTGTTGAAGTTGCTGAAGGTGTAGAAGGATTGGTTCACGTAAGCGAAATGTCATGGTCTACACACTTGCGCAGCGCTCAAGACTTCGTAAATGTGGGTGATGAGGTAGAAGCTGTTGTATTAACCCTTGACCGCGAAGAGCGCAAAATGTCTCTAGGGATAAAGCAATTGACTCCAGATCCATGGACTGATATTACCAAGAAATACCCTGTAGGTTCTAAGCACACTGGAATAGTGCGCAACTTTACCAACTTTGGTGTATTTGTAGAACTTGAGGAAGGTATCGATGGATTAATTTACATCAGCGATCTTTCTTGGACTAAGAAAGTGAAGCATCCAAGTGAATTTACCTCAATCGGTGAAAAGCTAGAAGTAGTAGTACTAGAATTGGATGTAGAGGGTCGTAAACTGAGCTTAGGCCATAAACAAACTGTGGATAATCCATGGGATAAGTACGAGGCTGAGTTTGGTGTAGGCACTAAGCACACTACCAAAATTGACGAAATGGTCGATAAAGGCGCTGTGATCAACTTTAACGATGATATTACGGCCTTCGTTCCTAAGCGTCACTTAGAAAAAGAAGACGGAAGCTTGCTTAAAGCTGGAGAAGAAGCTGAATTCGTAATTATCGAATTCAACAAGGACTTTAAAAAAGTAGTTGCTTCTCACATGTCGATCCATAAAGATGAAGAAGCTAAGATTGTTAAAAAAGCGGCTAAAGCTGCTGCTCAACAGGCTGAGGAATCAAAACCAACCTTGGGTGATGCCAATGCTAAGCTTCAAGAAATTAAGGATAAAATGGAGGGTAAAGGTCAATAGTGATCTGAATCTGACAGACTTAATACAAAACCCGGCATCAGGACTGCCGGGTTTTTTTATGCCCGTTTATGCCCAAAAATTAGCCAAAAACACTTAAATTTGACCCCTGAATCCGATTCAGATCTTTTCACATGAGCCAAAAAGTGCTTTTAAATGCAACGGAAATCCAGATCGCACTAAACCGTTTGGCTTGTCAACTCATTGAAAATCACAATAACTTCGAAAACACTGTTTTAGTGGGCCTTCAGCCTCGTGGTGTCTATTTGGCAGAACGCATAAAGGCTTTGCTTGTGGCCGATTACGGTATTGAAAACGTTTCTTTGGGCTACTTAGATATAACCTTTTTTAGGGATGATTTTCGTCGCTCTGATAAGCCTTTGGAGGCCAATAAGACACAAATTGATTTTATTGTAGAGGGTAAAAAAGTAGTGTTTATAGATGATGTTTTGTTTACAGGACGCAGTATCCGTTCTGCACTTACCGCCATTCAAAGTTTTGGCCGCCCTGAGGAAATAGAGCTTCTGGTTTTAATCGATCGTCGCTTTAGTCGTCATCTGCCAATACAACCCGATTATCGTGGTTGTCAGGTCGATGCTATCAATGGGGAAAAGGTTTTGGTTTGTTGGCAACAAAAAGACGGAGAGGACGCTGTTTATCTCGTGGAGCAATAATATATGAAGGAATTAAGTGTAGCACATTTATTAGGCATTAAATACCTCACGGATGAGGATATTCAATTGATCTTTGAAACTGCTGATCATTTTAAAGAGGTAATAAACCGGCCCATTAAAAAAGTTCCCTCCCTTCGTGACATAACCATTGCTAACTTGTTTTTTGAAAATAGCACGAGGACCAGACTCTCCTTCGAGCTTGCCGAAAAGCGACTATCAGCTGATGTAGTTAATTTTTCTGCGGCTTCATCTTCTGTGAAAAAAGGTGAAACCCTGATAGATACCGTAAATAATATTCTGGCCATGAAAGTGGATATGGTGGTGATGCGTCACCCAAATCCTGGTGCCGGAATTTTCTTATCCAAGCATGTATATGCCAGAATCATTAATGCAGGTGATGGCGCTCACGAGCATCCTACACAAGCCCTTTTAGATGCATATTCTATTCGCGAATCCCTAGGGGATGTGGCAGGAAAAAAGGTGGCTATTGTTGGGGATATTTTGCATTCGCGGGTGGCGTTGTCCAATATTTTTGCTTTGAAAAAACTTGGGGCAGAGGTGAAATTATGTGGCCCTAAAACATTGATTCCTAAACATGTAGATACTCTTGGAGTGACATATGAGCCCTCTTTGAAAAAAACAATAGAATGGTGTGATGCTGTCAATATGCTTCGGGTTCAAAACGAGCGCATGTCTATGAGTTATTTTCCTTCCACACGAGAATATGCTCAGCAGTATGGGCTAACCCTAGATCACCTCAAGGCTTTGGATAAACAAATTGTCGTAATGCATCCAGGTCCGATAAATCGAGGGGTTGAAATTACTAGTGAAGTGGCAGACAGCCCACAGGCCATAATATTAGATCAGGTTCAAAACGGTGTCGCTATCCGTATGGCCGTAATCTACTTGCTCGCGGCTAAGATTAAATAAATGAAGTTTTCCTCAAAAGGACATACTGTCGTGATTACCGAATTGCCCGATGAGTCTTTTGACTTGTCTCAGCAATTAATAGCAAATAAAGCAAAGTGGCAGAATTGTCATATCGTCCTGTTGGTAGAAAGTTGTGATCTTTCCCCAGATTTAATATTTAAGTCAATTAAGTCAGTTCAGGTAGCGCAAAAATCATCACAGAGATCCTTTGTTCTTGTGGATAAGCCGGATCGATTAATACATTATCCTGAAGAACTCTCTGCCGCTCCAACCCAAGATGAAGCCTTTGATCTCATAGAAATGGAAGAGATGGAGCGCGATTTAGGCTTTTAGTTATGGGCCTTAGATTGCATATATTGGGATGTCATTCAGCCACCCCTAAGGTAAATGCACAGCCCAGCGCACAGTTACTCGAAATCGATGGGCAAATGTTTTTAATTGATTGTGGAGAGGGGACTCAAATGGCTTTGCGTCAAAATAAAATCAAGTTTGCCCGAATTAAACAAATCTTTATTTCTCACCTACATGGAGATCATTATTTCGGTTTATTTGGGCTTTTAGCGACCTTTAATTTATTAGGCAGAACCGAACCTTTAAATATATATGGGCCAAAAGGACTTAAGGAGATTATACTAATGTCTCTTAAACTCGGGGAATCCTGGACTAGGTTTCCTTTACGACTTCATGAATTGACCCAAAATGAGAGTGTTTTGATCTATGAAGATAAAGATGTATCGGTAAGTACTTTACCACTTGATCATCGGGTTTATACTAATGGTTTTTTGTTTGAGCAAAAACCTCGACCTCGTCCACTAAATCCAGAAGCGGCTCAAAAGCTAAAGGTACCCTCAGCATATTTTAATAAGGCCAAACAAGGTCATTTTGTTCAGGATGAACAGGGTAATCCTATAGATTATAAGGCTATAACCCATGAATCACCTCCTGCGATATCTTATGCATATTGCAGTGATACAGCATATCATCAGCCTTTAGCAGAGTTAATCCATGGGGTAACTTTACTTTATCATGAAAGCACCTTTTTGAGTCAGCACGAGCATCTTTGCGAACAAACTAAACACAGTACCGCCGGTCAGGCGGCAGCAATGGCCCAGGCGGCCCAGGCTAAGTTTTTATTGCTCGGGCATTACTCAGGGCGTTATAAGACCTTAGAAGGCTTTAAAAAAGAGGCCAGTATTGTTTTTTCTCGGACCTATCTCGCCCGGGAAAATACAGTTTATTGTTTGGAACACGGTGGAGTTTCTGAATTAACTGAAATTTAAATTCTCGGCTTATCAAACTGCTCAAAATCTCGTAAATTGCAATGAAATACTGGTATGTCTGAAAATCTCCATCATTATAGAAAGTCCTATGAAAAAGGAGCCTTGCGCAAGCGAGAAGCAGCTCAGGACCCAATGGATCAGTTTCAGCTTTGGTTTGATCAGTTGAAGGACTTGGATTTAAATATTGAGATAAATGCCATGCATTGTACTACCCTAGATGCAGAGGGATTTCCAATGACAAGAGTGGTTCTTTTAAAAGGCTTTGATCGGCAAGGATTTCAATTTTTTACCAATTACAACAGTCAAAAAGGACAGGATATCGACAGACACCCCCAGGTGTCATTATCTTTTTTTTGGCCTGATTTAGAAAGACAAGTGCATATAAAAGGAAGAGCTGAGCGATTGACACCAGATGAATCGGATGCTTATTTTAAAGTACGTCCACGTGGGAGTCAAATAGGAGCACATGTCAGTAATCAAAGCACAGTTATTGAATCTCGTTCTGTTCTGGAGCAGCGATTAGCGGAACTTGACAGCGCATTTCAAGGCCGAGAAATACCGCGTCCGGATTATTGGGGCGGTTTCCGTGTTATTCCTGATGTCTACGAATTTTGGCAAGGTAGAGCAAACCGTTTGCACGATCGCTTACGTTATAGAAAACTGGAACCAAACGATCAATCAGGCCAGCAATCGTGGATAATTGAGCGATTAGCGCCTTAATAAACCTATTAAGTTATATATGAAGCGAAGCATTTATTTCTTGAGACACGCCAAATCTTCATGGGAACCTGGGGTTGAAGATCTTAAAAGGCCCTTAAATGCGCGCGGTAAAAAAGATGCATTGTTGTTGGCTAATTTTGTCGCACAGCAACTCAAGAGACCTGATTTTGCTGCTGTTAGTGTTGCAACCCGTACCCGTCAAACGGCGCAGGAATTCATCGAGGCATTCAATATATCAGAACAAAAAGTAGTATTCGAATCATCATTATATGACTTTTCAGGAGAATATGTATTTCGCTTTATTAAATCCTTGGATACCAACCATAAAATCGTTTTACTCGTGGGTCATAATCATGCGTTTACAGCTCTTGTAAATATGTTAGGAGACAAAAGAATTGATCATGTGCCTACATGCGGCATGACAGTTATTGATTTTTCATGCGATGATTGGCAAAAAATATCAAAAGGAACGACAAGAGAAACTATATTTCCTAGAGACTTTAAGTAATGATGGCCGAATCCAAAAAATATTACGATCGATTTATAAATCGAGATATCAGTTGGTTACAATTTAACGCCCGCGTATTGCAAGAAGCGAAAGATCCTTCTGTGCCATTAATTGAGCGCTTGCGATTTTTAGGAATTTTCTCAAATAACCTCGATGAGTTTTTTAAGGTGCGATACGCCACGATTAAGCGCATTGTAGAGGCTGGTAAGGTGGGTCGGAGCGAATTAGGGGGTATGGCGGCTAAGGATTTACAAGAGGAAATCACCCAAACAGTAATTAGTCAGCAGCAATTGAGTCTTGATATTTTGGGAGGCATCCAAAAAGAACTCGGAAAAGCAGGGATTCATATCATTGATGAACGCCAAATTACGCCAGATCAAAGCCATTTTATTACCGATTATTTTCTTCGAGAAGTGAGTCCGGCGCTTGTAACGATTATTTTGACCGGATTGGAGACTTTTCCCGCCTTAAAAGATAGTGCCGCCTATTTAGCGGTGCGGATGGTCTTAAATGAAACGGAGTATCATGATTCCGAGCACAGCAACCTCAAAGTGAACTATGCGCTAGTTGAAGTTCCGCGTGTTATTGATCGCTTTGTGGAGCTACCTGAAAAAAATGGGCAGAAATATATTATTCTCTTAGACGATTTGATACGTCATTGTATGGGGATCATATTCAGTATTTTTTCATATCAAGAGATTTCTGCTTATATGATCAAAATAACGCGGGATGCTGAACTCGATATAGATTCTGATTTGAGTCGTAGTTTTTTGGAGAAAATATCCAAGAGTGTCGCACGCCGAAGTTCTGGAGATCCCGTCCGTTTTGTCTACGACAGAGATATTGACCCAGACATGCTTAAGTTTTTTATGGATAAAATGAAAATCGAAAACACGGATAGTGTAATTCCAGGTGGTCGCTACCACAATAGACGGGATTATATGAAATTTCCGAGTTTAGGGCGACACGATTTACTCTATGAGACAAAAGTACCACTACTCATAAAAGGACTTAATTTTGAGGGGAGTCTGTTGGCCAAAATCGCCAAAAAAGATTATTTACTGCATGCACCCTATCAAAGCTTTAGGTATGTAGTCAAGTTTCTGCGTGAAGCTGCTTTAGATCCTCAGGTACAATCCATAAAAATTACTATCTATCGTTTGGCCGAAGTCTCCCACATTGCCAGTTCATTAATTAATGCGGCAAAAAATGGAAAAGATGTTGTGGTTCAGATCGAGCTTCGAGCGCGTTTTGACGAGGTGGCGAACATCCATTATGCGGAACAAATGCAGGAGGAGGGTGTGCGCATGATTTTTGGCGTTAAAGGCCTTAAAGTGCATTGTAAGGCTTGTGTTATCGAGCGCTTAGAGGGGGGTAAAATCAAGCGCTATTCCTTTTTAAGCTCGGGTAATTTTAATGAAAGTACCGCCCGTATTTATACAGACTATACTTTGTTCACAGCAAATGAAGGTATTGCAAAAGACATCGGAAAAGTCTTTAATTTCTTTGACGTTAATTATCGAGTAAATACCTATAAACACCTCATAGTATCGCCTCATTACACACGAGGAGTTTGGGAGCATTTAATTGAGCGTGAGGTCAAAAACAAAAAAGATGGAAAAGCTGCTGGGATTCAGCTTAAGCTCAATAGTCTGAGTGATTATCGCATGATCGATAAATTATATCAAGCCAGTCAAGCTGGAGTCTCGATCAAAATAATTGTTCGTGGAATCTGTTGTTTGATCCCAAGAGTAAAAGGATTGAGTGAAAATATCGAGGTAATCAGTATAGTCGATAAGTTCCTAGAGCACACACGTCTTTACATTTTTAATAACAATAACGACCCCAAATATTTTATCTCTTCTGCAGACATTATGGGGCGAAACTTAGATACCCGAGTTGAGATTAGCTGTCCTATTTTTGACGTGGAAATTCAAAAAGAGCTACAAGAAACCTATGATATCAGCTGGCAAGATAATGTCAAAGCGCGTTTAATATCTGCTACTCAAGACAATGCCTATGTACGCGAAGGAGGTCCTTCTATTCGTTCTCAATTTGCCATATACGATTACTATAAAAAGAAATTGGAGTCCGAATGATGTTGATGGAAAAATATGGCGGGATTGATATAGGGTCTAACGCAATCCGACTTCTAGTAGCCACAGTAACTAAAATGGATGATAAGCCAGCACGTTTCAAGAAAACATCTTTAGTCCGTGTACCGATTCGTTTGGGAGCTGATGTCTTTTTAAATGGCACAATTTCTACTGTGAGTGTTGAGCGAATGATAGATGCTATGAGTGCTTATCGATTGCTGTTGAAAAACCATAACGTGGTGCGTTACCGTGCGTGTGCTACATCGGCTATGCGTGAGGCTAGTAACGGTGAAGAAGTGGCTCAACGCATCAAGGATGCCACCGGTATTCAAATTGAAATTATTGATGGAGAAATTGAGGCCAACATTATTGCTGCGACGGATTTTGGTGATTTTATTGGGACAGAAAAAACCTTTCTTTATGTCGATGTGGGCGGGGGAAGTACTGAATTTACACTTTATAGTCAGGGTCAGGTAATTGTCTCTCGTTCATTTAAGTTGGGGACCGTAAGGATTTTAAATGATATGGTTCGAGAATCTATGTGGGATGAGGTCAAGGAATGGATTACCAAAGTAACTGCACCTTACGACAAGATTAATGTGATTGGTTCCGGTGGAAATATTAACAGTATATACACTAAAAGCGGTAAAAAGATCGGAAAACCCCTTAGTTATTTTTTCTTAGTCAATTATTTTGAACTTCTGAAGTCATTGACTTATCATGAGCGCATTTATGAACTAGAGATGAATCCAGACCGTGCCGATGTAATTATTCCCGCCACCAAGATTTACTTATCTGCTATGAAATGGAGTCGCGCAAAAAATATTTATGTGCCCAAGATTGGACTGGCTGATGGAATGGTCAAACGAATGTTTCAAGACCCCAAGCAAGGGCATTCCTTGGACACGCTTCGCGGTTTTTAATTAGCCGTGGATTTGTTCTGTTTTACTGAGGTCTTTCATGATTTGCGCCTCAAATTCTAAAAGATCCTGCCATTTTTTATCCACGATTGTTCTTTGGCCATATTGGCGCGCAAATTTTAGAAACATGGTGTAATGATTGGCCTCGCTTATCATCAATTTACGATAAAAATCTGCCAACTTTTTGTCGTCGAGCTCATCACTCAGCAAACGAAAGCGTTCGCAGCTGCGCGCCTCGATAAGGGCTGCATAAAGAAGACGATGGACTAATTGATCATTTCGGCTTCCGCCTTTCGGAAAAAACTTCATCAGGGCATTTACATAGGCGTCTTTGCGTTCTCGACCTAAATGACCTCCGCGTTCTACAATGCGATCATGTACCATTTTAAAATGGCTCATTTCCTCTTGGGCCAGCAAGGTCATTTCAGCAACAAGCTCAGTGTATTCGGGATAACCAATAATAAGCGAAATAGCTGTGGAGGCCGCTTTTTGCTCGCAGTAGGCGTGATCTGTCAAAATTTCATCTATATTTTTGGAGACTATGTTGACCCATCTTGGATCTGTCGGTAGCTTTAATCCTAACATTGTTGAGGGACTTTTTTGACTCATATTTCTATTTTTTATACATCGAGATCCAAACTACTGCGCAACACATCTAGAAGTGGATTTAGTTCTTTGAGTTGCATATATTTTTCCTCTGGGGTGTAAGCATAACGCTTTTCAGCACTTTCTACGACATTTATTTTTAGACTCAGTAAGTCATTTCCGAGTTTATTCGCTAAATAGTTGAGCAGTGCGCCTTGTTCGCGCTCTACCTCAATTTTGATGGTTTCATTAGGGTAGGTAAGGATAATTTCAGTACCCTCTAGTTCTGGTTTCTCCATGGTCAAATGCGAATGTAAATTGAACATGCCTTCCGCTTTGATTTGATCCGCATACTGATGCCAGGCCTCTAAAAATGACTCCAGAGTGAAGGTATTGGTTCTTTTTTCAACTGAATTGGGATCTGAAGTTTTTTGCTGGGCTTGAAGCTGCTTTTTCTCCTGAATACTCTTGAGTGATAGTGAGGAGACCCCTGAACGAATGCTATCTATCTTTAAATCAAGTTTTCGTGGTTTTTTGGGGCTTTCTGTCGTCTTGTATTGATCAAGAGATAAATATTCAACTGAAATCGGCTGCGCCGCAACAGCTTCCTTTGCAATGGGCTCGACAGACGATAAATTATAAAGTTCATCTGAAGTGGGTTTAGGGGCCTGGGTTACCTCGTGAGTCGATATTGCAGTAGTCTCATTTGAGGGATCCTCTTTTGGGGTTCTGATTTCCGTAAGTGTTTTAGTCCCTTTTAATTCCGTTGACTTTACTTGAAGAGCTGGGATTATGTATGGCTGGCTAGAGGACTTTTTTTTTTGCTCTAAATCCTTTAGAGAAGCGAGCTGCATCAAACACAGTTCAATAAGTAGTCTTGGATTGCGACTGTTTCGATAATTTAAGGCACATTGATTAGCCATTTCAAGGGCAGCCATGAGCCAATCCCGTTTAGCAGATTGTGACTGTCTAGTGTAATCCTGCTTAACATTTTCACCAACTTCCAAAAGCGGAATTGTTTGTGGTGTTTGAGCCACGAGTAAATCTCTGAAATGCGAACATAACCCATTTATGAAGTGCTGTCCATCAAAACCTTGAGCAAGGATTTCGTCTAGTTGAAGTAATAAGGAAGGAATATCTTCTTGCAACATTAAATCCGTAAGGCTGAAGTAGTATGAATAATCTAGGATATGCAAGTTTTCCGCCACTGCGGTTCTGGTAATATTATTACCGCAAAAACTCACGATTCGATCAAATATCGATAGAGCATCACGCATGGCACCATCTGCCTTTAGGGCCATCAAATGCAATGCATCATCTTCGGCTTGGATTCCTTCTGATTGGGCTACACGTTGTAATTGTTCTTTGATATCCTCTACTGTAATTCGCTTAAAATCAAAAATTTGACAGCGCGATAGTATTGTCGGAATGATTTTATGTTTTTCGGTGGTCGCTAAAATGAATATCGCATGGGCGGGCGGTTCCTCAAGCGTTTTGAGAAAGGCGTTAAAAGCCGCAGAGGATAACATGTGAACCTCATCGATAATATAAACTTTAAATCGTCCTGTTTGTGGGGGAATACGCACTTGATCAATCAGAGAACGGATGTCTTCTACAGAGTTGTTCGAGGCAGCATCGAGTTCAAAAATATTAAAGGCGAAGTCTTCATCCGGGTGGACACTCCCTTTTAGATCTTCGGCACTTTCTTGGTTAATTTTTTTAGCCAGAATACGTGCACATGTTGTTTTGCCGACACCACGTGGCCCTGTAAATAAGAGGGCTTGCGCTAAATGATTGTTGCTAATGGCATTGTCTAAAGTGCGTGTGATGGACTTTTGTCCTACCACCTGCTCAAACCCCAGTGGTCTGTACTTTCTCGCCGATACTATAAAGTGTTCCATAATGCCTTAACAAATATAAAAAGCAACAGTTTTAATTCCCGGAAATCGGTTTGCATTATTTCGTGAGTTATCAACATTTCTGCTAATTTTGTGCAGCAGGCCGCCTTATCGCTTCATCGCAGGGTGAAGAGGAAAGTCCGGGCACCATAGGGAGGCATAGCGGCTAACAGCCGTCGGTTCGTTTCGGCGAATTAGGACCAGTGCAACAGAAAGAATGTACAGATCATGCTGTAGTGAAATCAGGTAAACTCTATGCGGTGAAATGCCACGTAAACCCACGTTTGAAGATGCCCGTCTGAGTGGGAGGGTAGGCAGATTGAGCGTTTCAGTAATGAATCGCCTAGATAAATGATAAGGGTCCAGAAATGGATACAGAATCCGGCTTATAGGCCTGCTTTTTATTCAAAAATACTAAATACCGAACCCCCGAATTTTCGCGAGTTTACCAAGTGTTCATGGGAGGAAAAATCACGTTCTTTTTCGTGTTCCAATATAAAGAGACCGTGTTCAGCCAATAAATTGCGCTCAAAAATAAGAGCAATTAACTCAAGCAATGTCGATTGTTCTAAGTCGTAAGGGGGGTCAGCAAAAATAAAATCGTAATGGCCCTGGTGGTGTTCTAAAAATTTAAAAACGGAGCCTTGAAAACAACGTATTGGGAGATCCAGAGATAGAGCGGTCTCCTCAATAAATTTTATACAGCCTCGATGTTGATCAACACAATCGATGTGATTGGCTCCGCGCGATCCAAATTCATAGGCGATATTTCCAGTGCCGCTGAATAAATCTAGAACTTTGGCACCAACCAAGCCTCCACCATGGTGTAAAATATTAAACAAGCCTTCTTTGGCAAAGTCTGTGGTCGGGCGCACAGGTAGATTTTTGGGCCCTCTTATTTTTCGCCCTTTATGCTTTCCTGAAATTATCCTTATTGACTGATGCATTGCAAGGGTAGTTCTTGATGCTGAGCCAGATCTTTGATAGGGCGTGGACCTCGGCTGTAGAGAGAAACATTACGAACATATTGAAATAAAAGATCAAAAAGATCACTCTGCTCTGAAACAGCCCCAGCTATAGCAAGTGGTATTTGCTCCGGGTTTAAATCATATTGCTCAAAACCAAATAAAACATAATAAAGCACATCCTCAGGGGCCATAAAACTGTATGTATTAGACATCAGGAGTTTTTTATTTTGCCAAACGATGAAATCAAAATGATCTTTATGTAAATAAACCAAGGCCTGTGCGGTATTGACGGCAGTATTTTGTGCCAAAAGGTGGCGCAGAAGTACTGATGCGCTATGTTCAAAGGTAAAACTGCCAAAACGCTCAAAAAACCAATTATTGACATTGGTAAAGGGTAAATAGACCACGACTAAATCCAAGGCCTCGATAGTATCATGAGCTACCAAATCATTATCCAGTAGTCTGGTATTGAATTTTAAATAATCTAAACCTCGAGCGGGGTCAAATAATGATTTAGGGACCACAGTATACCAAGAAGATTGATGAACCAAACGTATATTTTGGTCTGGCTCGATATTAAGCATTTCCCTTTGTCTTCCCCAAAATTGATCAAGGTATTGCGTCAAGCCTTCTGCTGTTGTGGCCACGGGGAATTGCTCAGAAAGATATACAGCCTCTTGAGGTTGACCTGGGCCCAAAAAAGAAAGTCCGGTCAAAGAAACTTGAACGGACCAACTTTTGTTTATTAAAACATTATTATTTGTCCTTGACTGTGTCATAGAGTTTTGGCCAGTTTCCACTGGTGTTCACCTCGTCCATAGAACCTACCTTAACGTAAGGCCCATTTACACCATCTACAGAATTCACTTGCTTTTCTTGTGCGATTAAATCGGCATCAAGTCCCGCTAGGATTACATCTTTTGAGGCACGAGCTTCAAAAACCTGATAAATGGTTCCATTTTTATCAATTGTTCCTGCCCGTAATTCGAATTTCTGATCAGAATCCGGAATATTCATCATCATGGTGTAGCGCTGAGATCCCGGATAAATTGAATCTTTTATCGATGCAAATGACAGTGTATCGATGATGACATCTTCGATATAGTATCCTCCTTTTTGTGGGTCAAGGCCAAAAGCACGGTTACGAGCAACATCAGCGTAACTTGTATCACGACGCGCTGTAATGGCGAATTTTGCAGTATCGAGGAATTGAACTAGGCTGTCAAAATCTGCGGTGAATTTACCATTAAGTTCTTGATAAGCTAATTGACCTGCCTTGATATCTTTTAACTTAGCGATAACCGCAACGTATCTTTTTTCTTTGGATTGGTTGAAATGTACTGGGCCGATAATTGAATTGTAAAGCTTGTAACCCAAGAAGATAATTAGAATCCAAAGTACGAGTTTAATTCCGAGTTTCATTGATCTGTATTAAGTTGAAAAAAGGGTCTTTACTACCAAGGCAAATCTACAATATTTTTTCAATCATAAAAGGAAATTGGGAAAAAACCTAGCTATCTTTGGCTTGAGTTTTCCCCTGTTTTAATGACCGTCACAGAATTTGAAAAAGCCCTGAAAAAAGCGTTGGAACATACACCAACCCCGGGGCAGGAACAGGCTATTTTGACTTTGTCTGAATTTTGTGTAAAAAAAGAGGCAGATCGTGTTTTTTTGCTTACCGGCTATGCTGGCACCGGTAAGAGTACTCTGATTGGGGGTTTAGTCCGAACCTTGGATCAATTCAAACGATCTAGTGTCCTTATGGCACCTACAGGTCGTGCAGCAAAAGTTATAAGTCAGTATAGCAATCGTGAGGCCTTTACCATACACCGCAAAATCTATGTCCCCAGAAGTCAAAAGGGCGGGGGTATAAAATTTACTTTGCAACCCAATAAGCACCGCAATACCTTATTCATTGTCGATGAGGCCTCCATGGTTCCTGACACCAACACAGATTCAAAGGTTTTTGAAGGTCAGTCATTGCTTGATGATTTGATAAATTATGTCTATAGCGGCCCTGGCTGTCAACTTATGTTTGTGGGGGATCTAGCTCAATTGCCTCCGGTGCACCTTAACATTAGTCCTGCCTTAGATCCCGATGTTTTAAGCATACAATTTCATAAATCAGTAAGCGAGTCGGCACTGACTGAGGTGGTCCGTCAAAGAGAACATGGTGATATTGTCTCTAATGCCACACAAATCCGCCGATGGATTCAGCAAGATACCCCTGAACAATTGCAATTTGATTTAGGTCGTCAAGAAGAAGTTATTCGTCCGTTTGGGGGGCAGGAGGTTTTGGAGGCCTTAGAAGGAGCGTTTTCCAAAGATAATATTGATCAGGCTGTGGTTATAGTGCGTTCTAATAAGCGCGCCAATTTGTACAACCAGCAAATCCGACAACGTATTTTATTTCGCGATGAAGGCCTTTGCGTGGGGGATGTGCTCATGGTGGTCAAGAATAACTATTTCTGGTTAAAACCGGCTGATTCTGCAGGTTTTATTGCCAATGGCGATGTCATCGAAGTCTTGGAGATTTTTGAATTTGTCTCCATACATGGCTTTGATTTTGCAAAAGTGCGCGTACGTATGCTCGATTATCCTAATCAACCGCCTTTCAATACTGTACTGATTTTGGACACTATAAATAGTGAGGCCTCGAGTTTGACCTACGAGCAGTCCAACACCCTATTTCAGTCAGTTCGGGAAGATTATAAAGAAATTACGGCCAATTACAAGAAATTTTTGGCCATCAAAAAAGACCCATTTTTCAATGCCCTTCAAGTAAAGTACAGCTATGCCATTACTTGCCATAAATCGCAAGGAGGCCAATGGGATCGAGTTTTTGTCGAACAGCCTTTTCTTAAAGAGGGCGTTAATAAGGAATATTTGCGATGGCTTTACACAGCGATAACTCGGGCAAAAAATCAGCTTTATTTACTGGGCTTTTCTAAGGAATATTTTGATTCCTAAAACCAACCCAAATAGCATTTTTGTATCTTGAGAATACTAATGCACGTTTAATGCATTAAACTTATTATTTTTGACGCCTAAAAAACCACGACCATTGAAAATTATTGCCATGATTCCTGCGCGCTACGGTGCCTCGAGATTCCCTGGAAAATTAATGCAAGACCTGGGCGGTAAGCCTGTGATTGTCAGGACATACGAAGCGGCCAAAGCCACTGGTTTGTTTGATGCAGTTTACGTGGTGACTGATAGTGACGTTATTTTTAAGGAAATAGAATGGCACGGTGGGCAGGCCATTATGAGTCAAAAAGAACACGATTGTGGTACCGATCGCATTGCTGAGGCGGTTGCTGACATGGATGTAGATGTCGTGGTCAATGTGCAGGGTGATGAACCTTTTACCAGTAAAGAAGGTTTGGCTCAAGTCTTGAGTGTTTTTGATGGTCCCGATGCCGAACAAATAGATTTGGCCTCACTAATGACCGAAATTCATGACTGGCGTGAGATCAGTGATCCCAATGCTGTAAAAGTAGTAGTGGACAAAGAAAACTATGCGTTATATTTTTCACGCAGTCCAATTCCTTATCCTCGGGATAAGAATACAGCAGTGCAGTATTTCAAGCATAAAGGGATTTATGCGTTTCGCAAGCAGGCCCTCTTGGATTTTTACAATTTGCCGATGACCATACTCGAGGCCACTGAAAAAATTGAATGTATTCGTTTTTTAGAATATGGCAAACGTATCAAAATGGCTATTTCTAATACGCAGGGTATCGAAATAGATACGCCAGAAGATTTGGTACGTGCCAATAAGGTCCTTAAGGAAGAAAAGCGCCTACCCATCAACAATAAATACCGCAATTTTCCAATGGTTCCAAAAGTGGTTTATGGAAATGGTTGTTTTGAGCAGTTGGCGAGTATTTTAGGGCCTCAGCGTAAGGAAAAAGCGCCCTTTATTTATTTGGTGGATGATGTGTTTCAAAATGATAAGGGGTTGATTCAGCGTATACCACTACGCTTTAATGACAAGCTAATTTTTATTTCTTCTTTTGAAGAACCAAAAACGGAACAGGTCGATGTCTTGGTAAAAAGTATCAAAACAGAATTCTCTTACCGACCTTCCGGGATTATCGGTATCGGTGGAGGATCAATTTTGGATTTGGCCAAAGCAGTTTCGATTATGCTGACCAACAAGGGACAAGCCAGTGAATATCAAGGCTGGGATTTGGTCAAGAATAAAGCCGTATATCACGTTGGTATACCTACTATTTCGGGTACTGGCGCGGAAGTTTCGCGCACTACAGTACTTACAGGGCCAGAAAAAAAATTAGGGATCAATAGTGATTTTACCCCTTTTGATCAAGTGGTACTCGATCCTGAACTTACTAAAGGCGTGCCAAAAGATCAGTGGTTTTATACCGGTATGGATTGTTTTATTCATTGTGTTGAATCCCTAAATGGAACCTTTTTAAACGAATTCAGTAAAAGTTATGGCGAAAAGGCCTATGATCTGTGCAAGGAAATCTTTTTGAATTCAGAACTTGACGGTCAAAGCGCTCGTGAAAAACTGATGATGGCCTCCTGGCACGGCGGAATGAGTATCGCCTATTCTCAAGTCGGAGTGGCGCATGCTATGAGTTATGGTTTATCTTATGTTCTGGGGATCAAGCATGGCGTGGGTAATTGCATAGTTTTTGACCACCTTCAGGAGTTTTATCCCTTTGACGTTGTTTTATTTAAACAAATGAAAGACGCCCATGGTATTGAGCTGCCAAAAGGAATTTGTAAGGATTTAACCCAAAACCAAATGGATACCATGGTTAAAATTGCCCTGAGCTTAGTGCCGCTATGGGAAAACGCCCTTGGCCCAGACTGGGAGTCAAAAATTAATGCCGAGAAACTCCAGGCACTATATGCCAAAATGTAATTGAATCATGCGTTTTTTTGCCAAGATAATTTTTTATAAAGTCCTGGGTTGGCAGCTTTTTGGTACGATAAATCCGAGTATCAAAAAGTGTGTCATTATTGTTGTTCCCCACACCAGCTCTTATGATTTTATTATGGGCCTTTTGATCCGTAGCATCATGAAATTACGCATTAATTATTTAGGTAAAAAGGAGTTATTTACCTGGCCCATTGGTTATTATTTTCGATGGACCGGTGGAGCACCTCTGGACCGTACACCCGGTCAAAATAAAGTGGAAAGCATTGCAAAACTATTTCAGGAACATAAGACTTTTAGACTGGCCCTATCACCGGAGGGCACGCGCAAAAAAGTGAGTCAGTGGAAAACGGGCTTTTATTATATAGCCATTAAGGCCAATGTTCCCATTATCCCTATCGCTGTAGATTACGCAAAAAAACAGGTGCGTATTGGGGAAGTTTTTCAACCAACAGGATCAATCGAAAAGGATATACTAGTTTTAGAAAAGCACTTTATCGGTGCTGTGGGTCATATTCCTGAATATTCTTGGACTCCAGAGTTTAAGAATCCATCTCGCTCATAGTGTGATAGACGTTTTGCACGTCATCGTCCTCCTCAATTTTTTCTAGGAGTTTTTCAACATCTGCTGCTTGCTCTAGGGTAAGGGATTTAGTGACTTGTGGAATTCGTTCAAAACCAGAGGAAAAAATCTCTAAGTTATTGGTTTCTAGGTAATTTTGAATAGAACCAAAGCTTTCAAAGGGAGCGTAAATCATACAGCCATCTTCGTCTTGGAAAATTTCTTCCACACCGAAATCTATAAGTTCTAGCTCGAGTTCTTCCATATCCATATCCCCAGCATTAATCCGGAAATTACATACATGGTCAAACATAAATACCACCGAACCTGAAGTTCCGAGACTTCCTTCGCATTTGTTAAAATAAGATCGAATGTTGGCCACCGTACGCGTGTTATTGTCTGTGGCAGTTTCAACTAAAATAGCAATCCCATGCGGGGCATAACCTTCAAAAACTACCTCTTTATAATCACCTTGGTTTTTATCTGAAGCACGTTTAATAGCGCGTTCGATATTGTCTTTAGGCATGTTAACCGCCTTGGCATTTTGAATTACTGCCCGAAGACGTGAATTTCCATCTGGATCTGGGCCACCTTCTTTGACAGCCATCACAATATCTTTACCGATTCTCGTAAAGGCCTTGCTCATCGCTGACCAGCGCTTCATTTTACGCGCCTTTCTGAATTCAAATGCTCTTCCCATGCTTTAAATATTTAAGCAAAAATAAAAATTACTGAGCAGCCATAAAACAGGGATGAAAAAAATAATTTACACCTAAATTTATTCATGAATTCAGCAGCGATTTTGTGGTTTCAATATGACTGAGTGTGCCCTGATCAATCACCTCTTGTATGTTAATCTTTAAGTGGTTAGGCCAATGTGTACTATCAATCATTAGGGCCAAATAGGTTTCTTTATTTGAGTTATAGACATGGGTCAATCGAGGTTGCTCACGACCCAGTAAACCACATATATCCCGAACTAAATCAATGTGATGGATAAGATCTGTACTCGCACAGTGCACAATGCCAATGGATTTTTGATTTAATAAATAGTGTAATTGCTTGACCAGCATATCACGCGTAATAGCGCTCATAATCAAGTTAGGGTAGACCTCAATGGGTTCGTTTTGGGCCAGTTTCAACTTTATGGCCTGTACCACTGGGCTATTAAAGCCAATAACCATAGCTAGGCGCGCGATAAGCCATTGCTCATTAGGCAATTTTTCTAAAATTTTTTCGAGCTCAATAAAATACTTTCCTGTTTGCGAAATACTTTGCCTTCGATGTGAGGGGTAAGAGGGATGCTGGTCTACGGCATCAAAAACGAGTACATGAGAAAGTAGAATGATCTGAGTTTTGTGCTGATAAGCATATTGTACAAGTTCACTCATCGCCTCCAAGCCTGCCTGGTGATCACTCCACATGCTCACAATCACATGTGACGGCCTAACCTCGTTTAATATTGGGCTAAGCGTATGAATGCTGCTATTGTAGTGATAAAACGCCCCGTGATTTTCCCAAAATTCATCTCTATTGCAAAAGGTGCCAAAGACCGGGTAAAATGACTGAAACTCCCGGTATAAAGCCCTGCCAATATAACCGCTACCCCCAATAATTAGAATTCGCTCTATTGATTTTTTACGTTTGGGCACAGGGATTAAGTCTTTTGGTAGAAGGGAAGCTTAACTACCTTGGCAGGCAGAAGCTTCTGACGTATACTGATATAAATTGTCTGATCTATTGCGTGATAAGGTGTTTGAACATAACCCAACCCAATTCCTTTATTTAAAGAAGGGGACATAGTTCCACTTGTTACACGGCCAATTTCAGCACCATCCTCTTTTACAATAGGGTAGCCGTGTCTGGGAATCCCGCGCTCTAAAAGTTCAAATGCGCAAAGTTTGATTTTTGGGCCTTCTACCTTTTCTTGAGCCAAAGCGGCACTATTCACAAAATCTTTGGTGAATTTAGTGATCCAGCCTAATCCAGCCTGAATGGGTGAGGTAGTGTCGTCTATGTCATTGCCATAAAGGCAATAGCCCATTTCAAGCCGTAAAGTGTCTCTAGCGGCTAAACCGATTGGTTGGATGCATTGACCTGCTCCCGCTTCAAATAACGCATTCCAAATGGCCTCAACTTGGCGATTTGCGCAATACAATTCAAATCCTCCACTTCCGGTGTACCCCGTATTACTGATTATAACATCACTCTGACCTGCGACTCGTCCGGTATGAAATCTATAAAATTTGATTTCATTTAGATCGGTATCGGAAAGCTTTTGAATTACAGCTTGTGCCTGAGGTCCTTGCACAGCTAAAAGTGAAAAATCGTCTGAACGATTCTCTAAAATCGCTCCCATAGTATTGTGTTGATTAATCCATGCCCAATCTTTTTCAATATTTGAGGCGTTGACTACCAGCATATAATGGTTCAGGCTAAAGCGGTAGATGATCAAATCATCGATAATTCCACCGGTTTCATTAGGCATACAGGCGTATTGTGCTTGTCCATCGCTCATGGTTGAAGCGTCATTACTGCTAATTTTTTGAATCAATGCCAAGGCACTTGGTCCGCTAACAAAAAGTTCACCCATATGAGAAACGTCAAATACACCAACACCAGAACGCACGCAAAGATGCTCTTGGTTGACGCCTAGATAGGATACGGGCATATTAAATCCTGCAAAAGGAACCATTTTGGCGCCTAGGGCTTGATGAACATGGGTAAGGGCGGTTTCTTTCATAAAATGGCGCTTTAAAGTTGCGCTATAAAGTTAGTAAATCAGGCACTTTTAAACCCCTGTGACCTTATTGTTTTTATCACTAAATTAGGGCCATGAAACCTGTCCATTATATCAGCTCAGAGCCCTTATCGCTCTATAAGGTAAGCAATTTACTTACTCAGGCATATACCCTTGAATTAAGTGAAGACGCCAAAAAACGTATAGAGGACAACTATATTTATTTGCATCGTAAAATTGACCAGAACAAGGGCCCGATTTATGGCATTAATACTGGTTTTGGTTCGCTTTGCGACACGGCGATAGACCCTCAGCATTTGGCGCAGTTGCAAACGAATCTTGTGCGATCGCATGCTTGTGGTATGGGTGAAGAGGTGCCGCTTGAGGTAGTTAAAATCATGTTGCTGCTTAAAATTCAGTCATTGAGTTATGGATATAGTGGTATTGCGTTAACTACGGTTCAGAGATTAGTTGATTTTTACAATTATGGGATTACGCCTGTTGTTTATCAACAGGGAAGTCTTGGCGCCTCTGGTGATCTCGCACCATTGGCTCATATATCCCTTGGTCTCATTGGCGAGGGGCAAGTTTATTTTGAAAATGAAAAAATAAGTGCCAAAGATTTGCATCTAAAATTAAGTTGGACGCCCATTAGCCTTCAGGCTAAAGAAGGTCTGGCGTTGCTTAACGGGACTCAATTCATGAGTGCCTATGGTGTCTATAATTTTTTAAAAGCATCTAAACTTTCCTATTGGGCGGATCTCATCGCAGCATTGTCCATTGAAGCTTTTAATTGTAATCAACAGCCCTTAGATCCCTTGATTCACTTTATTCGGCCTCATCAAGGGCAAATCCTTACTGCGGAGCGCATTAGAGAATTCTTAGAAGGCAGTAATCTAGCGGCACAGCCAGATAAAAAAGTGCAAGACCCTTACTCTTTTAGATGTATTCCACAGGTTCATGGCGCAACTAAAGACACCCTGAAGTTTGTGGCTCAAACCATGACGACGGAAATTAATTCGGTAACGGATAATCCCAATGTTTTTAGTCAAGAAGATTTGGTCATATCCGCAGGAAATTTTCATGGACAGCCATTGGCCTTAGCATTAGATTATTTGGGTATTGCTGCTTCTGAATTAGCCAATATTTCTGAGCGCCGAACCTATCAATTAATCTCTGGCCAAAGGGGTCTTCCTCATTTTTTAGTGGCCGAGCCAGGACTCAATAGTGGGCTAATGATTGCTCAATATACTGCGGCGAGTATCGTGAGTCAAAATAAACAGTGGGCTACCCCTGCGTCAGTAGATTCAATTGTGTCCTCGAATGGTCAAGAAGACCATGTTAGTATGGGGGCCAATGCGGCCACCAAATGCTATAAAATACTGGATAATGTGGCTTCTGTTTTGGCCATTGAGCTTTTGACCGCGGCACAGGCTATGGAATTCAGAAAAGATCGAACTTTAAGTGGGTTTTTAAGTCAAGTCTTCTTGGCTTTGAGGGAAGTTGTTCCCCCGCTTGAGACAGATCGTATAATCCATGATGACATGCTAGCTGTCTTGCAATTCATGGATTCATTTAATATTGATACCGAATTAATAGAACTTTAATTTATAACATTAAAAATCATACTTTAATTATCTTTAATTGAGCAGTTTACGATTTATATAAAGCCTATAAAAGTCTCGCCAAAATCATGATTATACTCAAACCATTTAAGTTTTTTAAATCAGCCGTACAGAATATAAGTTTCCTTTTTGCCTTAGATTTAATCAATGGCTTTTTAGGTGGCAGTGCTTTAAATGCTCAAAATTACAAACCTCTATTAGACAACACTAATGAATGGCATTTTACTAATTGTTATTTTGGTTGTCTCACGGACATCTATTACACTGACGGAGACACCTTGGTAGCAGGTAATAATTACAAAATTTTGGACGGCTACCACTATATTTCCCGGAGCTTTTTGTTAAGAGAAGAACTCTCCACCCAAAGAGTATATTTACGAAAACTCAGTAATAATGGGATTGGTCAGGAGTATCTCCTTTATGACTTTAGCCTAGAAGAGGGGGACACTTTTACCATGAGTAATCCTATTGCACCTTTTCCGGAAAATGCAGGACCTTTTGTCGTCGACAGTATTCGTGCGCGTATACTTGAGGATGGTGAGGCCTATAAGCATTTTTACTTTAGTCCTGCGCCGAATAATACCATAAGCGACAATAATTGTATTTGGGTTGAAGGTGTGGGATCCTTGTCTATTATTAACGCGCCAAGTGGTCTACCTGATATTAATGGGGTAGGGCATCTTAGCTGTTTTTTTAAACAAGGGGCATTATTTTATTCAAATCTCGACTCAATTTCGGGCTGTAGTCCAACTTTAGGATTTAGACCCCCTTCTGCATTATTAAAGCCACAAGCACGAGTCGATGTTCAAGGGCAATTCATAGAATTTCAATCCAATGTGGCTTTTGATCAATTACAACTGTACAGTGTAAATGGTCGTCTTGTTGCAGAAAAGTTTACTGGGCCTCAAAAACGCTATTCATGGCCTTTAAACGTGTCCAAAGGGGTTTATTTTGTAGCCATAAGCTCATCGGAAAGCGCTCAAAAGTCCGTACTTACCGTGGTTTGGTAAATTATTCTGAAATTATTCTGGCTTTTCAGATTCTTTAGTCTCCTCTGGCTCAGTTTCCGCTTTGGACTCGGTTTTTTTCTTGGCTGCCTTTTTTACTGAAATTGTAAGTCCATCTGCCTGCTCATTTAATTCCATGCAAATTGTGTCGCCTTCTTTCACCTTAGCAGTAATTATTTCTTCAGCCATGACATCTTCCACATACTTTTGAATCGCACGGTTTAGCGGTCTTGCCCCGTATTTCTGGTCAAATCCTTTGTCGGCGATATAGTCTTTTGCCTTATCACTGAGTTCTAGGTGATAACCTAAAGCCTCAATGCGATTGCAGAGTTTACCCAGTTCGATATCGATAATCTTGTGAATATCTTCTCGCTCAAGAGCATTGAAGACCATCACATCGTCAATACGGTTTAAAAATTCTGGTGCAAAAGTCTTCTTCAAGGCATTTTCAATCACGCTTTTGGCATGAGTATTAGCCTGTGCCGTTTTTGCTGCGGTACCAAAGCCAACTCCTTGACCAAAATCCTTAAGCGTGCGTGATCCGATATTTGAGGTCATGATGATGATCGTATTTCGGAAATCAATCTTACGTCCTAAACTATCGGTAATATAGCCATCGTCAAGAACCTGAAGGAGCATATTAAACACATCAGGGTGCGCTTTTTCAATCTCATCTAGCAGAACCACAGCATAGGGTTTGCGTCTGATTTTTTCCGTGAGCTGTCCCCCTTCTTCATAGCCTACATATCCCGGAGGCGCTCCAATTAGTCTAGAAACAGCGAATTTCTCCATATATTCACTCATGTCAATGCGTACAAGTGCATTGTCACTGTCGAATAATTCGCGGGCCAATATTTTAGCGAGTTGAGTTTTACCTACACCGGTTTGTCCCAAGAAAATAAAGGAGCCAATGGGCTTATTTGGATCTTTGAGCCCAGCGCGATTGCGTTGTATGGCTTTTACTACTTTAGCCACTGCTTCGTCTTGCCCTATGACTTTACCTTTAATACGATCCGGGAGTGCCGCGAGCTTTTCGCTTTCGTCTTGAGCGATTCGGCGCACAGGAACGCCGGTCATCATGGCAACCACTTGAGCAACATCGTCTTCGGTTACCGTTACCCGGTGCAGTTTGGCTTCATTTTCCCAGGCCTCTTGCTCAGCAGCGAGTTCCTTTTCGATGTTTTTCTCGTCATCGCGCAATTTTGCCGCTTCTTCATATTTTTGGCGCTTGACCACAGAATTTTTGTGTGCGCGCACTTCTTCAAGCTTTTGCTCTAAACTCAATATTTTCTCAGGAACATTGATGTTTGTGATGTGTACACGAGAACCTGCCTCATCTAGAGCATCAATTGCCTTGTCCGGTAAAAAGCGGTCGCTCATATAGCGATTGGTTAAATGAACACAAGCTTTGATGGCATCATCAGTATAGGTTACATTGTGGTGTCCCTCATATTTATCACGGATATTCTGTAAAATTTCAATAGTCTCCTCGGCAGAGGTTGGTTCGACTACCACTTTTTGGAAACGACGCTCCAAGGCACCATCTTTTTCGATATATTGACGATATTCATCAAGGGTGGTCGCACCAATACATTGGATTTCTCCACGCGCCAAAGCTGGTTTGAACATGTTGGAGGCATCTAATGATCCAGTAGCGCCTCCTGCACCAACGATGGTATGAATCTCGTCGATAAATAAAATGATGTCGTCATTTTTCTCTAGCTCATTCATGACGGCCTTCATGCGTTCTTCAAATTGTCCGCGGTATTTTGTACCCGCCACCAGACTCGCTAAATCTAACGTTACAACACGTTTGTCGTAAAGGATGCGCGATACTTTATGTTGGATAATGCGCAAGGCCAATCCCTCAGCGATCGCTGATTTACCTACACCTGGCTCACCTATGAGCAGTGGGTTGTTTTTCTTGCGACGACTTAGAATTTGAGAAACGCGCTGTATTTCCGCTTCTCGCCCCACTACAGGGTCAAGTTTGCCTTCTTCGGCAAGTGCCGTTAAATCGCGTCCAAAGTTATCCAGAACTGGCGTTTTCGACTTCTTTTGACCTTTATTGCTCGATCCTCCCGAAAAAGGTTGGTCCTGCTCTTTAGCGCTCGGGGCATCATCTTCAGGTTCACTGTATGATTCGTTTGTCGGTTCGATATAATCGTCGTCTTTAACCAATAGTTGTTTGAATTGTTCTTTGACACCATCGTAATCCACGTTCATTTTATGCAAAAGCTTTGTAGTAGGGTCATTTTCGTTGCGCAGTATACACAAAAGCAGATGCGCGGTATTGATTGCAGTACTCTGGAACAGTTTAGCCTCTAAAAAAGTGGTTTTTAACGCCCGTTCGGCTTGACGGGTTAGATGCAAATTTTTCTTGTCTTGAGCAGTAAGCATACCTTCGGCATTGGCCGGACTCAAGATTTCCACTTTGCGACGCAATTGATTTAGATTCACATCCAAAGCGTTTAAAATGGAAATAGCTTTTCCGTTGCCATCGCGTAATAGCCCCAGCATCAAGTGCTCGGTTCCAATAAAATCGTGGCCTAAACGAAGTGCCTCTTCTTTACTGAAGGCAATGACGTCTTTAACTCGGGGTGAAAAATTATCTTCCATACTCTGCTATTTTTATACGCTTTTAATAGCGTCATTTCTCTAAAAGCAATCGTTTTTCTTCTCAAAAATAAGCAAAAGAAATGCCAAATTTTGGTCGCTAGGGTAAATGGAAGAAAAATATGGTCAAAAACAAAGGTAAAAGCTATGAAGTTATTAACGATAAACCCTTGTTTTTTTGTTAATAAATTCATGATTTAAATGGAGTGTAAAGGCGCATAAACATTGATAATTTAATTAAATTGCCTTGTTTGTAAATACCTTTAAAAAAACCCTAACTAACTATGGCTGAAGGCGAAAAATTAATACCGATCAATATTGAGGATGAAATGAAGTCGGCGTACATCGATTATTCGATGTCCGTCATTGTGTCACGTGCCCTTCCTGACGTACGTGATGGAATGAAACCAGTACACCGACGAGTGCTTTTTGGTATGCATGAACTGGGGGTTCGTTCAAATACAGCCCACAAGAAATCAGCCCGTATTGTTGGTGAGGTTTTGGGTAAATACCACCCACACGGAGACACCTCTGTTTACGACGCTATGGTGCGTATGGCTCAGGATTGGAGTTTGCGCTACATGCTGGTAGATGGACAAGGTAACTTTGGGTCAATTGATGGAGATAGTCCAGCGGCAATGCGTTATACCGAGGCGCGTATGCGTAAGATATCTGAAGACATGCTCGCTGACATTGATAAAGAAACTGTTGACCTAAAGCTCAACTTCGATGATACCTTGCAAGAACCAACAGTGTTGCCTACAAAAATTCCTGGTCTTCTCATCAATGGGGCCTCAGGGATTGCGGTGGGTATGGCCACTAACATGCCACCGCATAATCTGACAGAGGTGGTCGATGGTACTGTAGCCTATATTGATAACCACGATATCACGGTTGAGGAATTAATGACACATATCAAAGCGCCTGACTTTCCGACAGGGGGTGTGATTTATGGTTACGAAGGAGTGCGAGAGGCCTTTTTAACTGGTAGAGGACGAGTGGTCATGCGCGGTAAAGCCCATTTTGAAGAAATCGAAGGGCGTGAGTGTATCGTGGTGACAGAGATTCCTTATCAAGTTAACAAGGCGGATATGATAAAAAAGACCGCAGACCTAGTTAACGAAAAGAAAATTGAGGGAATCAGCAATATTCGCGATGAATCTGACCGCAATGGTATGCGCGTGGTTTATTTACTTAAACGCGATGCCATTCCGAACATCGTATTGAACATGCTTTATAAATACACTGCGCTTCAATCGAGCTTTAGTGTGAATAATATCGCTTTGGTCAATGGTCGTCCAAAACTACTTAACCTCAAAGAATTGATCCTACATTTTGTGGAGCATCGTCATGAGGTAGTGACTCGGCGCACTCAATATTTGTTGCGCAAGGCCGAGGAGCGCGCCCATATCCTAGAAGGATTAATCATTGCCTCAGACAACATCGATGAAGTGATTGCACTTATTCGTGCCTCTTCTAATGCTGATGAAGCCCGTGAAAAATTGATGGTGCGCTTTGAGCTTTCTGAGGTTCAAGCTAAAGCCATTGTGGAAATGCGTTTGCGTCAGCTTACGGGTCTTGAGCAAGACAAATTGCGTTCTGAGTATGAGGAGTTGATGAAAACTATCGAGGACTATAAAGATATTCTCGATAAAAAAGAGCGCCGTATGGCCATTATCAAAGAAGAGCTAATCGAGGTTCGCGAAAAATATGGCGATGAACGTCGTTCTGAAATAGAATATGCTGGCGGTGATGTAAGTATTACTGATTTGATTCCTGATGAGCAGGTAGTAATCACTATTAGTCATTTAGGTTATATCAAGCGAACTCCACTTACCGAATACAAAACTCAAAACAGAGGGGGTGTGGGTCAAAAAGCTTCATCTACGCGTAATGAAGATTTTTTAGAGCACCTTTTTGTAGGAACCAACCACCAATATATGCTGTTTTTTACCCAAAAAGGAAAGTGTTTTTGGATGCGTGTATTCGAAATTCCTGAAGGCAGTCGTACCTCAAAAGGTCGTGCGATTCAAAACTTGATCAATATCGAGCAAGATGACAAGGTCAAGGCCTTTATTTGTACTCAAGATTTGAAAGATGAGGATTATATAAATAATCATTATGTGATCATGGCCACTAAAGAGGGACAGGTTAAAAAGACTCCGCTAGAGCAGTATTCAAGACCTCGTACCAATGGAATCAATGCCATTACCATCAAAGAAGGAGATGAATTGCTCGAAGCAAAACTTACCACAGGCGATAGCCAGGTAATGATTGCTGTGCGCTCGGGTAAAGCCATTCGCTTTGAAGAAGAGAAAACTCGTCCTATGGGCCGAAATGCATCAGGGGTGCGTGGAATCACCTTGGGGGGACCCAAAGATGAAGTGATTGGCATGATTACTGTAGATGATCAAGAGTCGGACATCCTTGTGGTTTCTGAAAATGGATACGGTAAACGTTCAAGTATTGAAGATTATCGTATTACAAATCGTGGCGGAAAAGGCGTAAAAACAATAAGCATCACTGAGAAAACTGGCGGTCTTGTGGCCATTAAAAACGTCAGTGATAACGATGATCTGATGATTATCAATAAGTCTGGGATCGCTATCAGAATGGCTGTAGAAGACTTAAGGGTAATGGGACGTGCGACTCAAGGAGTGCGCCTGATTAAAGTGCGTGAGGAAGATTCAATCGCTGCTGTAGCCAAAGTCATGCACGATGAAGATACTATTGACTCAGAGGACTCAGCGACTGTAACGGGAGACATGAGCAATTTAATTGAAAATAACAATGAGTTGGGTGAAACTGAGGTAACCCAAGCAGATGAAGATCAAGCTGCAGCCACAGAGGAGACAGATCAATCAGAAGAATAATTAATTAATAATAAAATGAAAAAACATTTTGTACTGGTTTTTGCTGTAATGGTATCAACCGTTGTCTTGGGACAGAAAAAGGAATTGAGAAAGGCAGAAAAAGCTCTCGAGGGTTTGAATTACACGGAGACCCTAGCTCAGCTGAATCAAGCTGAGGCCAATTTTGCTGAAATGGATAAAGAACAAGTAGTTCAGTTTTATTTGATTAAAGCTGAGGCGCTTTTAGGTTCAGGTGAGCAAGTGAGCGATAATAATCTTACCAATGTGGTCGAGGCTTTGAGTCAAGCCAAATCACGCGGATTAGATAATGAAAGCGAGCAGCGTGCCGATCGTATTGTAGGGACATTACGTGGGGTTTTTGTGAATAAGGCAATTGAGGCACAGAATGGCAATAATTATGGTCGTGCGGCAGATTTATTGACTCAGGGGTATACATTAAGCCCAACAGACACCTCATTTTTATATTATGCAGCCGGAAACTTAGTTAATGGTGGACTATTTGATCGTGCACTTGAAAAATACACCCAACTATTGGACATGGGTTATACGGGAGTTCGTGAAGAATTTTACGCGGTAAGTAAAGCCAATGGAGAAGAGGTCATGTTTGAATCACGCGAACAACGCGAGCAAGGAATAAAAATTGGCCTATACGAGCAGCCTCGTGATTTTAAATCTGAATCTGTAGAATCTGATCTATTGCAAAAAGTAACTTTAATCTACATCAATCAAGGACAAGACGAAAAAGCCGTAGCGTTGATGGCCCGTGCCCGTACCGCAAATCCCAATGATATCAACTTAATGCGATCTGAGGCTGATTTAGCCTACAAGATGGGGGATATGGTTAAATATCGTCAAGTAATGGAGCAAGTTGTTGAGACCGATCCAAACAATCCTGAGTTGTTCTATAATTTGGGAGTAAGCGCGATGCAATTGGGAGAGAGCGATCGTGCAAAAACCTATTACGCAAAGGCCCTAGAATTAGATCCGACCTATTCTTATGCCCAAATAAATATGGCTTCATTGATTTTACAAGGAGAGAAAGATCTAGTGGAAGAGATGAATAATCTAGGAACCTCGGCAGCAGATAATAGACGTTATGATGAATTAAAGGAGGTCCGCAGAGGCATGTATCGTGAAGCATTGCCATACTTAGAAGGTGCTTCACAAACCGTTCCAGATAATATTGAGGTTTTGCGTACTTTGATGAACCTATACAGTCAATTAGGCATGACTCCTAAATACAAGGCTACAAAGGCGAAAGTTGCTGAATTAGAAGGGAACTAAATATTTCATTAAATTCTGTTTCGATCCAATTGGGTCAGCTATTAAAAAAAAGGCCGCGCGTTAAGCGCGGCCTTTTTTATTCAATTCATGCTAAATGTTTGTGCGCTAATTTGCGTACCGAAAATATTTGTGGACTCACAAAATCTTTTTGATAACCCTTAATTTGTGGGTATGCGTATTTTTATCAGTATTAAAGATTCCTGTTTGATCAAGGCGGTCTATTCGGACTTCGCCATGGGCATGTAAAATATAATTATCCTTCATGATTAGCCCAACATGAGTGATTATTCCCTCTGTATTATCAAAAAACGCGAGATCACCTGGAGTGCTTTCTTCTATAAAACTCAGGGCGTCTCCCAATTGGGCTTGATCCTTAGCATCCCGAGGTAATGACTTGCCGCTCAAGCGATAGACCATCTGAGTAAGTCCACTGCAGTCAATCCCAAAAGGAGTTTTACCGCCCCACAAATATGGTGTCCCGAGATACATAAGCGCCTGCTCTATGATTAGTTCTGCATTCTGCTTTTCGGCTTGACGTCTTTGACCTTCAAAGGTATCGCCCAGGAGATCACAATTATGAATACTGCTGCCCAAAACTATAGATTTAAGAGCCCCTGAACCTGTACTCACAAAGTCAACTAAATCACCACTGTAAAAAGCGTTTCTACCCAAGGCATCATTATATTGTTCTGCGCTTAGCCCTTGATACTGCTTGCGGTCGATCCAGCCGGAGTAGTCGTCTGCGGTGCATCTTATTTTAATCCATTTTTTACGCTGTTCGGTTATTTTAAAGATTTCGCCATAAAGTAATTGAGAAACTAGTTCGCTAGCATCTTCGGGATTAGCCCGCATAGGGACGATACTTAAATGACAAATTCCGTAGTTCATTGTTATGTCAAACACTGACGATTTAAGGCTTTTTCAAGATCGCTCGATGATCATCGCTGAGGCCCCGCCACCGCCGTTACATATACCTGCCGCTCCAAAGCGCCCTTGATTTTGATCGAGTACACTGATTAGGGTGATTAAAATACGCACACCACTGCATCCAAGAGGATGACCCAGAGATACTGCACCTCCGTTTACATTTACCTTATCAGGAGATAAGTTCATTATTTTCATATTGGCGAGTCCTACTACAGAGAAAGCTTCATTTAATTCAAAATAATCAATATCCGTAAGACTTAATCCTGCTTTATCTAAGGCCTTGGGTAGGGCTTTGGCTGGGGCTGTCGTAAACCACTCAGGGGCCTGAGCCGCATCAGCATAACTTACAATACGGGCTAGGGGTTTCAAACCGAGTTCAACGGCCTTATCTTCACTCATAAGTACCACAGCACCCGCGCCATCATTTATTGTAGAGGCATTTGCGGCTGTTACTGTACCATCTTTGACAAATGCAGGACGCAAACTGGGTATTTTGTCTAGTTGCACGTTTTTGTATTCTTCATCTTCGCGGATCACAATAGGTTCCCCGCGTCTTTGTGGAACTGAAACTGGAACGACTTCATCAATAAATCTTCCTTCATCCCAGGCTTTCGTAGAGCGCTCATAGGAGGCAATGGCAAAGTCATCCTGATCTTCACGACTACAGCCGTATTCTGTTGCACATTGCTCTGCAAATACACCCATGGCTTGTTGGGCATAAACATCCACGAGACCATCTTTTTGAAGACCATCGACTAAAGTAGCAGGACCGAATTTTTGACCTTGCCTCATAGCCACGTAATGAGGGATATTACTCATACTTTCCATGCCTCCAGCAACAACGATTTCCGCATCGCCCATGGCGATGGCTTGTGCGCCTTGCATTACTGCTTTAAGTCCTGAAGCACATACTTTATTCACGGTAGTACAAGGCACACTGTTCGGAATCCCGGCACCTATGGCTGCTTGACGAGCAGGGGCTTGACCAGCACAGGCTTGAACGACCTGACCCATTAATACCTCCGAGACTAGGGACGGATCAAGATTAATTTTATCTAATGCACCCTTGATCGCGATAGCCCCTAATTCTGGGGCTGAAAGGGATGATAAACTCCCCATAAAGCTACCTATCGGGGTACGTGCGCGGGAGACGATTACAATGTTTTTACTCATGAAATTAGGTTATCAATAGAGCTAAATTAAGCATTATAAATGAATTCTTTTGGAGCATAGGTAAAGCCTTGTGATAAGTTATAACGAATTGTTACCTTTACTTTTTAAGCCAGTATCAATGCACCAATTTTTGTCTTTACTTTCACGTAATCAGTCAAATGCTTTTAAGCTTTTATTGATGGTGACTTCTATCATTTTGGTGATTTATATGTTACCTAAAGGAGGCCAGTTTAAGTATCAGTTTCAAAAAGGTAAACCTTGGCAGTACGAAAATCTCTATGCGCCTTTTAATTTTACCATAAAAAAAGACAATAAAACCCTAGACGAGGAACGCGAGACAATCAAACGAAACGCCATACCATTTTTTGATTTAGATCCGGACATTCCGCTTACGGCCTTGCAGGAATTTAGTGTTCTGTTGGATTTGAGCTATCAGGACAGTGCTTGGGCTACGCCAAAAAACAAAGTCAAGCAAATTGGACTCAACCTTGTTAATAAACTTTATAAAAGTGGGGTACTTGGCGGCAGTGGAGATGATTATTTACCAGAGCAATTGGTTAACCTCAGGTTTGATAATCAGGTGAGACAAACCGTTTATTCAAGGGTAGTACAGCGAGAAGAGCTGGCGGTTTTATCCCAGCGAGAGACCGAGTCAACTCCTGATATAGCTGATATTTTTACCCAAATTATTGCTACCGTAGTCAAACCGAATTTAACCTATAATGCTGCGCTTACAGAAGCCTCAGTCCAAGAGCTATTGGCAGATATCAACCCAAATATTGGTGTGGTGGAGAAGGGGGCAAGAATTATTGCTAAAGGAGAAGTTGTTGAGGGTGAAAAGTATGAAAAGTTAAATTCGCTGCGCGACCAGTTCCAAAGTCAAGTTTGGAGCCAAAGCAATTACAATTGGTTGGTATTTGGGTATACTATGTTGGTCACTTTAGTATTTGTGATGTTATTCTTGTTTTTACGCAAGTATCGCCCCGAAATTTATGACCACAACACCAAGGTTAGCTTTATTTTCATCAATATGCTTTTGATGATTTTTGTGACTACCCTAGTGATCAAATTAGATGCGGCTTATGTTTATCTCATTCCGCTGTGTATACTCCCAATTGTACTAAAGAGTTTTTTTGATGCGCGCTTGGGTTTATTTGCCCATGTTTTAACCCTATTGCTATTGGGCTTTGTGGTACCCAATAGTTTTGAGTTTATGTTTTTGCAAATCATCGCAGGTATAGTTACGATACTTACAGTATCTGAACTATCAAAACGAGCTAATCTATTTATTTCAGTAGGTCAAATCACCGGGATATATGTTCTGGGTTATTTGGCTTTTTTCATTGTGCAAGAAGGGAGTTTGGAGCGCATCGCACTGGAAAACTTCGCTTACTTTGTTATTTGCGGATTGATTACGCTTTTTGCCTTTCCACTGATTTACGCGTACGAGAGGATCTTTGGTCTGGTTTCGGAAGTTTCGCTGCTCGAGCTGAGCAATACCAACTCACCACTTTTAAAGGAATTGTCAAACAGGGCCCCAGGGACCTTTCATCATTCTTTGAATGTGGCTAATCTGGCTGAGACTGCGGCCCAAGAAATAGGGGCGGACAGCATGTTGGTTCGCGTAGGGGCTTTGTATCATGACATTGGGAAAATGAATAACCCCACGAACTTTACCGAGAATCAAGTCAACTCCATTAATACGCTAAACGATTTAGAACCTGTCGAAAGTGCTAAAATCATTATTGGACATGTAATCAAGGGTATCGAGCTCGCAAGAAAATACAAGCTCCCAGAGCGCATCATAGACTTTATTAGAACACATCATGGCACCAATCTAGTGTATTTCTTTTACAAAAAGGAAATGGAACAGCAGGGTAGTGCCTTAGAAAAGGATTTCAGATATCCTGGGCCAAAACCCTTTTCTAAAGAAACAGCCATACTGATGATGGCCGATAGTGTAGAGGCGGCCAGCAAAAGCCTCAAAGACCCGACTTCGGCTAAGATTAATGAATTTGTAGAGTCGATCGTAGACATGCATATGGAGCAGGGTCAATTTGATAACGCGAACATTACCTTTAAGGAAATTGGGCAGATCAAAAAGGTATTGAAGAAAAAGCTAACCAACATGTATCATCTACGTGTGGCGTATCCTGAATAAATCGCATAAGTATTGTGAAAAAACGCCCATAAAATTTTGGGTTATTGGGTATAAAAAAATACATTTGCATCCGCATTGAAAAATGCACGTTCTTATCACATAGACAGGAGAGGTGCCAGAGTGGTAATGGAGCAGATTGCTAATCTGTCAACGGGAAACCGTTGCCAGGGTTCGAATCCCTGTCTCTCCGCAATGTAACTGTAAAATTACAGCATAATTTTACGGGGTGTAGCGTAGCCCGGTTATCGCGCCTGCTTTGGGAGCAGGAGGTCGCAGGTTCGAATCCTGCCACCCCGACATTAAATGGAGCTCTGTGGGTTTGTGAAAGGTTCCTTTCTCAAGTGCATGGGGCTTATTTTTTAGCGCTTTGGTCGCGTAGCTCAGCTGGATAGAGCATCTGCCTTCTAAGCAGACGGTCACAGGTTCGAATCCTGTCGGGTTCACA